>NZ_JCAFTB010000002.1:0-641410 GCF_059369855.1 Stenotrophomonas sp. YJH_SMC_138 | reverse complement strand
GCGGGAGTGTCCGCGGCATGGATGCCGCGGCCAAGCCCCCATGGGTGAGGGCGCTTTGCTTGCGAAGCACTGCTTCGCAAGCGCCCGAACGCACAGCCGCCAGCGGCTGGGCCGGCCTGGGGGTTTACGGCGTCTCCCGCAGCCGGACCCAACCCGCCACCTCACGGAATGCACGCTGTTGCTGTTGCTGTTGCTTTGGCCTCGGCGGGTGCAGGGCGCAGCCCTGCCAAACCCCTACCCCTTGGCCATTGCCTGCCACCACTGCGACAGCAGCTCCGGCCTGCGCAGGCGCTCGCGCCACCACCGCAGTGCCGCGCCGTCCTCGCCGGTGCGCCAGGCCAGCCAGAACGTTTCCTCCGGCTTGTGTTCCTCCACCTCGCGGATCACCAGTTGGCCACGCGCCACTGCAGCGCGCGCGCACGGCTCGGGCAGGAAGCCGAAGCCCACACCTTCGCATTGCAGCTTCAGTTTGCTGGCCATGTCAGGCACGGTCAGCATCTCCTGCCCCATCAACAGGCCCACCGTGCGCGGCAGCAACCGCCGCGCCGAATCAGAAACGGCGATCGCGCAGTGCTCGACCAGCTGCTCGCGACCGAGCACGCCCGGCACCTTGGCCAACGGATGATCCGGTGCGACCGCGAACACGAACTCCACCGTGCCCAGCGGCTCGACCACGTAACCACCGCCACTGGGCCCCTCGCCCGGCGCCCCGACCAGCAGGTCGGCGCGGCGGTCCAGCAGGGCCTCCCAGGTGCCGGACAAGGCCTCGCCGATCAGCCGCAGCCGGGTCGGCGCCTCCGCCTCACGAAACGCGGCGATGTCCGGGCCCAGCAGCCAGGTCGGGAACACCGAGTCCACCGCCAGGGTCAGTTCGGTCTCCCAGCCCGACGCCACCCGGCGCACCCGCAGCTCCAGCTCGCGGGCCGCACGCAGGAGATGCCGACCCTCGTCCAGCAGGGCGCGTCCGGCCTCGGTCGGTTCGGCACGCGGGCCGACCCGGTCGAACAGCTGAACGCCGAGGTCCTCCTCCAGCTTGGCCACGGTGTAGGAAATGGTCGAGGGCACCTTGTGCAGGGCCTTGCCGGCGCCAGCAAAGGAGCCGCGGCGGTCGATGGCATCCAGGATCTGCAGGGCATCGAGGCTGAGCTTGAGCATTCGAATTTTTCGATGATGGCCGTCAAAACTATCCGTTTTTCAAACCCCGGGCGCAAGCAGATACTTCTCTCCAACGGGGAAACACGGCAACTACCGCCTCACCCCGCCCCATCGAAACCATCGAACAAGGAGATTCCATCATGCTGCAGATCCGCAAGAGCGCTACCCGTGGCCTGGCCGAGCATGGCTGGCTGTCCTCGCGCCATACCTTCTCCTTCGCCAACTACTACGACCCCCGCTACGTCAGCTTCGGCCCGCTGCGGGTGATCAACGAAGACAAGGTGATCGGCGGCCAGGGCTTCGGCACCCATAGCCACAGCAACATGGAGATCGTTTCCTATGTGCTGGGCGGCGCGCTGGAGCACAAGGACTCGATGGGCACCGGCTCGGTGCTGCGCTACGGCGACGTGCAGCGCATGAGTGCCGGCAGTGGTGTCAGCCACAGCGAATTCAACCACTCGGCCGACGAGACCGTGCACTTCCTGCAGATCTGGATCTTCCCGGACCGCGAGAACATCACGCCGTCCTACGAGGAGACCCACTTCGCCCCGGAGACCAAGCGCGGCCAGCTGCGCCTGATCGCTTCGCCGGACGGTGCCGACGGTTCGCTGCGCATCCACCAGGATGCCCGCATCTTCGCCACCATCCTCGATGGCGGCCAGAAGCTGCACCACGCGCTCGGCAATGGCCGTGGTGCCTATGTGCAGGTTGCCCGAGGCCAGCTGCAGGTCAATGGCATCACCCTGGAAGCCGGTGATGCACTGCAGGTCAGCGACGAAGCGCAGCTGACCCTGGAAAACGGCAACGACGCCGAAGTGCTGGTGTTCGACCTGCCGCTGTAACCACAACGCCCGCGATGCCGCAAAGCATCGCGGGCGCATTTCCGTAGAGCCGAGCCCACGCTCGGCTGCGGTGTGACAGCCAGCCGAGCGCGGGCTCGGCTCTACAGGACCCGCGTCAGAACCTGTACGTCATCGCCAGCCGCACATTGCGCGGCTCACCCCAGGTGTAGGTGCTGTACCAGCTGAAGATCGTGTAGTAGCGCTTGTCCAGCAGGTTGTTGACGTTGAGCGTGGCCGACAGGCGATCACTGAATTCATAACGCGCCATCGCATCCAGCAACCAATACGGTTGGGTGCGATGTACCACCTTGGCCTGCGTGGCCGGGTTGGTGATCTCGCCGAAGGTGGAATCCTGTCGTGCGGTGCGACGCGCCGCGCGGGCTCAGCCGCCGATGGCGGCGCAGGCCTCCAGGATCAGCGCGGTCACTTCCTTCGGCTGCGAGGCCAGCGAGGCATGGCTGGCATCCAGCTCCAGCAATCGCTTGGGCTGGATGCGCGTGGCCATGGCCTTCTGGTTGTCCGGCGCGATCATGCGGTCCTGGCGGGACAGCTGGTACCAGCTCGGCTTGTGCTTCCAGGCCGGATCGCTGACCGCATCACCGAAGGTGCTCGCCAACGGCGCCTTCTGGGTCACCGCCATCACCCGGCCCTCGTCGGCGCTCAGGTCCTGGCAGAAGCTCTCATGGAACCTGTCCGCACGCAGCCACAGGTAGCCATCGCTGTCGGGTGCCAGGTTCGGCGCTGCCTCCGGCAGGTGCTGCTGGGTGATGCCACCGGGGCTCTCGCCGGCATCAGGCGCGAAGGCAGCGATGTAGACCAGGCCCTTCACGTTGGGCTCGCTACCGGCCTGGCTGATCACCGCGCCGCCGTAGGAGTGGCCGACCAGCAGCACCGGCCCGTCGATCTGCCGGATCATTTTCCGGGTGCGTCCTGCGTCGTCGGCCAGCGAGGTAAGCGGCAGTTCCACCGCCTGCACGCGGTCGTGGCCGTTGCGATGCAGTTCCAGGATCACCTTGGCCCAATGTGCGGCCCCGCCCCAGAATCCATGGACAAGGAGGATGGTCGGTGTCGTGCTCATGTACAGGTCTCCGGCAGCGGCCGGCGGGATGCCGACTGTGCAGCCACTGTCCGTGCGTGGCGTTAATCGCTGGTGACGCAATCGGGTCACTGCAATCGTATGCGTCGTTTGATGTCGTGCATGGCACTTGCCGACCTGGCCTGATAACGATTTCATGGAGCTCTCCCGGAGCTTCGCATCGCGCATGACGCCTTCATCCCCACGTGCCCAGCAGCACGCCACCCGTGCCGCCTTCTTCATTCCCGGCTTCGCCACCGCCGCGTGGGCGCCGATGGTGCCCTACGCAAAGGCCAAGGCCGGGCTGTCCGACGCCAGTCTCGGCGCCGTGCTGCTGTGCCTCGGGCTGGGTTCGTTGCTGGCGATGCCACTGGCAGGTGCGCTGACCGGGCGACTGGGATGCCGTCGGGTGATGGTGATCACCTGCGCGATGATGCTGGGCGCCCTGCCCTTGCTGGTGCTGGCACCCTCGCCCGTGGCGCTGGGCGCAGCGCTGTTCGTGTTCGGCGCCGGCGTCGGTGCATTGGATTGCGCGATGAACATGCAGGCCGTGGCGGTCGAGCGCGACGCCGGACGCGCGATGATGTCCGGCTTCCACGCCTTCTACAGCATCGGTGGATTCGTCGGCGCCGGCTGCATGACCGGGCTGCTGATCCTCGGCACGCCGCTGTGGCTGGCCGCGCTGCTTTCGGTGGCCGCGCTGCTGCTGGTTGCCGTGCTGTCGGCACCGCACTGGCGTCCGCAACGGATCCTGCACGAAGGCCCGCTATTGGCGCTGCCGCACGGCGTGGTCCTGTTCATCGGCGTGCTGGCCTTCGTGGTGTTCCTTGCCGAGGGCTCAATGCTGGACTGGAGTGCGGTGTTCCTGGCGGAAGTGCGGCAGGTACCGCGCGACCAGGCCGGGGCCGGCTTTGCGTTGTTCACCCTGGCGATGACCGCGATGCGCCTGTTCGGCGACGGCATCGTCGAGCGCCTCGGCCGGACCCGCACGCTGGTCATCGGCGGCATCACCGCTGCGGCGGGCTTCACCCTGGCCACGCTGGTGCCCTCGTTCCCGGTGGCGTTGGCCGGCTACGTACTGGTCGGGCTGGGCTGCGCCAACATCGTGCCGGCGCTGTTCTCGATGGCGGGCCAGCAGCGGGTGATGCCGGAGAGCATCGCCATCACCGCGGTGACCACACTGGGTTACGCCGGCATCCTCGCCGGTCCGGCAGCGATCGGCGCACTGGCGCATGCCACCAGCCTCGGTTTCGCCTTCCTGTGCGTGGCCGCGCTGCTGCTCGGCGTCGCGGCGTCTGCCCGCGCACTGGCACGACGCGTGGCCTGACAGAAAAAGGGGACGGAGGGGATTAAGTCGTTTCCCGCACACCTGGCCTGGAAACGACTTAATCCCCTCCGTCCCCTTTTCTCAGCTGCGCGCCAGCCACTCAGCCTGGGCCGGCAGCTGCGGTGCCGGGCACGCGCTCTGCGGATGGTGCTCGTCGCGCGCCATCCAGTCATCGACCACGCCCGCCAGCAGGTCCAGCCGCAGCGGCAGGGTGATGTGGTCCTCGCCGCGCATTTCGATGTAGTGCGCGCGCGGATTGGCCTGGGCCAGTTCGCGGCCCTGGCTGACCGGAATGTGCTGGTCGCCCTGCCCGTGCAGCAACAGCACGCAGGCGCGGGTATCGGCCAACGCACGCGCGACGTCCACGCGGTCCAGATCGACGTCGATGCGGCGGCTGGCGGCGGCGATCACCTGGTTGATGTCCTGGCCGCCGTAGCGCCAGCGCGCGTACGACGCCACCGCCTGCGCCTTCAGGCCTTCCGGCTGGAGCCCCATCAGGTGCGGGATCATGGTGCGGATCGCCACGCCGGCATTGGCGAACGATTCCATCGCCACCACGCCTTCGACCTGGTCACCCAGCTTGTCGGCGGTGAACACCGCCGTGGCCGCACCATAGGATACACCGAACAGGTACAGCGGCCCGGTCACTTCGCCGCGCGCGCGCAGCTCGCCGATCACATCGACCACGTCATCCGACTCATAGGTGCCATAGCCGGACGGGCCGGTGCCGGACTGGCCATGGTTGCGCAGGTCGAGCGTGACCACGCGGTAGCCGGATTCAGCCAGCTGCAGCGACCATGGCAGCATCGAATCACCGTTCATCATCCACCCATGCAGCAGCACCACGGTGCCGCGCGGCGCCTGCGCGCGGAACGGCTGCGGCACGGCCAGGCTCAGGCCGGTATCTAGCGGCAGGCCGTTCTCGTGGCGCTGCGGCAGGTAGCGGTAACGCGCGCCGTAGTCGCCCGGATCGAATACGCGCCAGAAGATCGGCACGCCATCGCGGCCCGCCGCGAAGCCATGGCGGTTGGGCAGTTCGGCGATGGCCGCGGCGATGCGCGGACGATCGAGCAGGGTCGACACGCCGCCCGGCGCGATCAGCTGATCGGCGAGTGAGGTGGACGAGGCGTTGATCGAGGATGAGCATGCGGCCAGCCACAGGCCGGCGCACGCCAGCAACAACAGCAGCAGGCGCTTCATATCACGTCATAGGGGTGAATCAGACAGATTGGGACGGTAACGCCCAATAGACCGGCCATCTATCGCGCACGGATGACGGCTTGATGACAACGCAGGAACGATTCAGTTTGGTGTAAAAGCTGTATCCGTTCAGTCATTGATCCGGATCAATGAACGCGCGCCCGGGAGTGCCCACAGTGCCGCCATGCGCATCTCGTTCAAGCTCGCCATTGCCCTGGCCGCCACGGTGGCCGCCGCCTACGGCATCGCCCGCAGCACGCCCTACTGGTTCGCACCGCGACAGACCGCGCAGGTCGACATCCACGATCCGGCGCTGATCGCGCAGGGGCGCTACCTGTCACGTGCCGCCGACTGCGCGGCCTGCCACACCGCGCCGGGCGGCAAGCCGTTCGCCGGTGGCCTGGGCATGCAGACGCCGATGGGCACGATCTATTCGACCAACATCACCCCCGATCCGGACTCCGGCATTGGTGCCTACGACTACGCCGATTTCGAACGCGCGGTCCGCCGCGGCATCCGCCACGACGGCCAGCCGCTGTATCCGGCGATGCCGTATGCCTCGTACGTGATCGCCAGCGATGCCGAGATCAAGGCGCTGTATGCCTATTTCATGGGCTCGGTGAAGCCGGTGAAGCAAAGCAACGCCGACAGCACGATTCCATGGCCGGCCAACATGCGCTGGCCTTTGGCATGGTGGCAGCTGCTGTTCGCGCGCCCGCGCAGCTTCAACCCGGATCCGTCGCTGGATGTGGGCCAGCAGCGTGGCGCTGAGCTGGTTGAGGGCCTGGCCCACTGCGGCGCCTGTCATACACCACGTGGGCCGGCGTTCCAGGAGAAGGCGATGGCCGACGATGGCAGCCGCCAGTTCCTATCCGGCTCGGTGCTGGAAGGCTGGTATGCGAAGAACCTGCGCAATGAATCGACCGGCCTGGCCAGCTGGAGCGAGGGCGAGATCGTCGACTTCCTGCGCACCGGGCGCACCGATCGATCGGCAGCCTTCGGTGGCATGGCCGACGTGGTCGAGCACAGCACGCAGTACCTGTCCGACGCTGACCTGCTGGCCATGGCGCGCTACCTGAAGCAGCTGCCGGCGCGTGAGGGACGCAGTGCGCAGTGGTCGCCTGGTACCGACACCACCACCGCCGCGCTGCGTAGTGGCGACTATCGCGTGGCCGGTTCGCTGGCCTATGCCGAGCACTGCCAGGCCTGCCACCGTGCCGACGGGCGCGGCATGCCACGCGTCTATCCGGCCCTGGCCGGCAACTCGATCGTGTTCGCCGACGACCCCAGTTCGCTGGTGCAGGTGACCCTGATCGGGGGTCGCACGCCGCATACCCCGCACGACCGCATGGCCTTCACCATGCCCGGCTTCGAGCAGCTGCCGAACGCGCAGCTGGCACAGATCCTGACCTTCATCCGCAGCAGCTGGGGCAACCAGGCCAGCGCGGTGAGCGAGGTCGAGGTGGCACGCATGCGCCGGGTGGTGCGTGACAAGCCGGTGCACTTCGTTCCGCAGGAGGCCGCACGATGAAGCGTTCGCGCAAACGTTCCCGCCTGCTGCTCGGTAGTGCGATCACCGTGGTGCTGCTGGCCGGTGCGGGCACCCTCGCCTATCGTCACCTGCACCCGGGCCTGGATGCCGCCGTAGCCAGTACGATCGATATCCTCGACGCACAGGGCAAGGTGGTCGCCCACTACCACGCGCCCAGTGCCGAGGAGATCGCCGGACTCGGCAATGCCGAATCGGTGATGCTCGGCCGGCGCATCCTCAACGAGACCGCGCGCCTGCTTCCTGACAACGTCGGCAACGATCTGAACTGCAATTCGTGCCACATGGCCGAGGGCAAGCGACCGTTCGGCAACCACTACTTCAATACCGGCGGCGGTGCCTATCCGCGTTACATGCCGCGCCCGGGCAAGGTGATCGGGCTGACCGAGCGCATCAATGGCTGCCTGCAGCGCTCGATGAACGGCAAGCCGCTGCCGAAGGACGCACCGCAGATGCGCGCGATGCTCGACTACATGGCGTGGCTGAGCAGCCCGGTGCCAGAGGGTGCAAAAGTGGCCGCGCCCAGTGAGGGCCCCATCGACAGCACGCTGACTCCGGACCCGGTCCGCGGCCAGGCGCTGTATGCCGTGCAGTGCGCCGCCTGCCATGGCGACAACGGCGAAGGCCGACGCGATGCCAGCGGCGACATCGCCTTCCCGCCGCTGTGGGGCGACCACAGCTTCAACATCGGTGCCGGCATGGCGCGCCTGTACAAGGCGGCCGGTTTCATCAAGCACAACATGCCACCGGCAGTGACCCGCGCACCGCCGCTGGGGCAGCAGGTGATGCCGGACCAGGATGCGGTGGACATCGCCGGCTATTTCATCAACCAGCCGCGGCCGGACTTCGCCAACAAGGGCAAGGACTGGCCGCGTGACCCGAAGCCCAAGGACGCACGGTACTGAAGCAGGCGGCGGGTGCCGGCCGTCGCACAACACGATTCCTGCATCGCCACGTCATGCCGATGTCATTGGCGCTGCCGACACTCCGGGGCTTCCCTGCTCTGAAGGTCCGGTCTCGATGCGAACGTCTGCGCGCTTTCCCCGTGTCTCGCTGCTTGCCCTGCTGATCGCTCCCGCACTGGACGCCCTGGCCGAAGCACCGCAGGGCGATGCCGCTGAAGCGCGCAGCAGTGAGGCCCGCACCCTCGACCAGGTGCAGGTGATCGGCCAGGCCACCAGCTATGCCAAGACTTCCGTGCGTGCGGAAACGCTGAACCGGCAGACCGTGATGAGCAGCGTCAACGACGCGCTCAACGAAGTGCCCGGCGTGGTGGTCAGCGAGGCCGATACCACCGGCTCGTCGGTGTGGGGCACGCAGATCAGCATGCGTGGCTTCGTCACCAACCGTGATACCCAGCAGATCGGCACCACCATCGACGGCCTGCCCAATGGTGGCTCGGGTTACGGCGGCGGCTCGCTGGCCAACCGCTACATCGACACCCTCGACCTGGAAACGGTGGAAGTCAGCCAGGGCACCGCCGATATCTCCTCGCGCTCGAACGAGGCCCTGGGCGGCACCCTCAACTTCCTCACCAGCGGTCCGCTGCAGGACAGCCGCTTGCGCTTCGTGGTCGGCGCCGGTGACAACGAGGCACGCAAGTACTACGTGCGCTACGACACCGGCCTGCTCGGCGGCCACACCCGCGCCTGGGTCAGTGCCTCGTCGGCGCGCGTGCATGACTGGATCGATGGCAGCGGCAAGACCAGCAATGACCACATCGCCGGCAAGTTCATCACCGAACTGGATCGCTGGACCCTGACCGGCTACCTGTCCTACAACGATGCGGACGAGCCGGAGTACACCAGCGTCTCACCGAAGGGCTTCGCGACCAATCCGGATCGCGACAACCTGGTCGGTACCCTCACCGGCATTCCCTACCTGGACCAGAACTACCGTTCCGGCTCGCGTGCGCTGCGCGAGAACACCTTCGGCTACCTGCGCGCGGCCTTCGACGGTGGCAACGGCTTCAAGGCCTCGGTGGCCGCCTACGGGCACCGCATGCAAGGCCGCGGCGACTGGCTGCCACCGTATCTGGCGCAGGTCAGCGATGACGGAGCCGGTCGCCCGGAGTCGGAATACCTCGGTGGCAAGACCGTGTACGGCGGCAGCAACCGTGGCCAGATTTTCTTCGTCAATCCCGATGGCAGTGCCGCGCAGCGCCTGGCCAGCTGCAGCCCGCGCCTGGGCTTCACCGCCGAGTACGATCCGAACTGCTACGCCGGCAACGTGCTGGGCGCGCAGTCGTATCGCCACACCCACTACGACAACGACCGCATGGGCGTTACCGCCGACGTCGAATGGCGCCAGACTTTCGGCGCAGTCGACAACACGATCCGCGGCGGCCTGTGGGTGGAGAAGCTGGACCGTTCGGCACGCCGCGACTGGCATCGCCTGCTCAACGTCGGCCAGGACATCGCCTTCGACCACCAGCCGTACTGGGTACAGTTCGAGGACAAGTACAAGGTCGACGAACAGATGTACTACGTCGAGGACGTGGCCCGCTTCGGCCCGTTCAGCGCGCGCCTCGGCGTGAAGCAGTTCTTCGTGGACCAGTCGCGCCGCCGCGTGATCGGTGCCAGCGAGCACGTCACATCCGACTCCAGGTCCGATCCGCTGCTGTCCACCGGCTTCACCTGGGCGCCCGGCGTGGAAGGCATGGAGCTGTTCGCGGGCTTCTCGCAGAACTTCGCCGCCATCCCCTCCGGCGTGCTCGGCGAGACCGACCCGCAGCGCTTCCGCAACGTCGAGCCGGAGACCGCCGACAACATTGAAATGGGCATGCGCATCAGCCGCTGGCCCCTGACCGCCTCGGTCACGCTGTACAACATCAAGTTCGACAACCGCATCGTCTACCTGCCGGCCGGCTTCGTCAGCGGCATCGACTACCTGGGCGAGACCGACGGCGTCTACGAGAACTTCGGCGGCGTGGAAAGCAACGGCCTGGAAGCGGCGTTCGGCTATGGCTGGGACAACGGCTGGCGCCTCAACGCCGCCTATACCTACAACCGCTCCAAGTACCTGGGCAGTGGCGATGCCGCGCGTGATACCCAGCTGGGCATCGTCGACGGCGCCAAGGTGATCGGCCAACCCGAACAGACCCTCGTACTCTCGGCGGACTGGCAGGGCGAGAACTGGAACTTCGGCCTGTCCGGCCGTTACCTGGGCACCCGCTACCTCGACGCCGCCAACGTCAACAAGCTGCCCTCGGCCACCGTGTTCAATGCGAACATCGGCTTCGACCTGCAGGGCCTGTCGCCGCGCCTGAAGGGCATGGGTGCCAACCTGGTGGTGAGCAACCTCACCGACAAGCGGTATCTTGCGGGGGTGGACGGCCGCGACAACGCCTTCATCGGCGCTCCGCGCACCGTCGGCATCTCCTTCCGTGTGGACCTGTGAGTGAGCCCGTGACCGATATCGGCCGACGCCGGTTGTTGCAGGCCGGCGTTGCCGCCGGCCTTTCCCCGCTGCTGCCCAGCATCGCCCGGGCCGCCGCGATCGCCCCCGCCGCGCAAACCCGCAGCCTGGAAGACCTGCAGCACATCGTGGTGTTCATGCAGGAGAACCGTTCGTTCGACCACTACTTCGGCACGCTGCCGGGTGTGCGGGGTTTCGGCGATCGCTTCGTCGCTCCGGCGCAGGCACTGCAGGCCGGCGCCCGCGCGCGCAGCCTGTGGCTGCAGCCCGATGCCAGCGGCAAGCGCGCGATTGCGCCGTTCCCGCTGGATACCGCCGCGCACTTCGGCTACATGCGCGTGGAAGGCACGCCGCACACCTGGCCGGATGCACAGCGGGCCTGGGACCACGGACGCATGGGGCAATGGCCGAAAGCCAAGCAGAACCACTCGATGGGCTACTTCCAGCGCAGCGACCTGCCCTTCCAGTTCGCCCTGGCCGATGCCTTCACCATCTGCGACGCCTACCACTGCGCGATGCAGGCCGGAACCAACCCGAACCGGGTGTTCCTGTGGACCGGCCACAACGATGCTGCCGCCCGCGCCGGCGGCCCGGTGATCGCCAACTCGCACGACAACTTCCCTGAGCACGGCGGGCATCCTGCGTCGTACCGCTGGGCCAGCTATGTCGAACGCCTGCAGAAGGCGGGGGTATCCTGGCAGATCTACCAGGACATGGCCGACAACTTCACCGACAACCCGCTGGCCGGCTTCGAGGCGTTCCGCCAGGCCTACCGCGCTGCGCCGGGGCATGACCCGCAGCTGCGCGCACGCGGGGTCAGCACGCGTGGCCTGGCGCAGCTGCGCCAGGACGTCATCGACGGACGCCTGCCGCAGGTCAGCTTCATCATCGCCGACGCGGCCGGCAGCGAGCATCCCGGCCCCTCCAGCCCGGCCCAGGGCGCGGCCTATACCGCACGCGTGCTGGATGCACTGACCGCCGATCCGCAGGTGTGGAGCCGCACCGCCCTGCTGCTGATGTTCGACGAGAACGACGGTTTCTTCGACCACATGCCACCACCGGCACCGCCTTCGCCGGTGGACGGTGGCTGGGCGGGTGCGTCCTCGGTCAGCACTGAAGGCGAGTACCACCGCCATCCGGCACCGGGAGATGAGAAGTACGACTTCGCCGAACTGCGCGGCCGCCCGTATGGACTGGGCCCGCGCGTGCCGCTGTACGTGATCTCGCCCTGGAGCCGCGGTGGCTGGGTCGATTCGCAGGTGTACGACCACACCTCGGTCATTCGACTGATCGAACGCCGCTTTGGTGTGTCCGCGCCGGACATCTCGCCGTGGCGCCGCGCGGTCTGCGGCGACCTCAGCACTGCGTTCGACTTTGCCCAGCGCGATACCCGCCCGTTCGTCCGCGGCCTGCCCGACGTGAGCGCGGTGGCCGCACGCGCCGCTGCTTTGCCGGGGCGCACCGTGCCCGCGCTGCCAGAGGGGCTGAAGCCAGCGAAACAGGAAAGCGGTGTACGCCCGGCGCGTGCCCTTCCCTATCGACCGCAGGCATCGATTGCTGCGGTCGACGTCGCGGGCGTTGACCTGGCGTTGTCCTGCGAGGGCGCAGCGGCAGTGCTGCATGTCTACGATCGGCTGCGGCTGGAGGCGGTGCCGCGCCGTTACACGCTGCTGCCGGGCATGCCGCTGCGCGAGCGTTGGCCGCTGGACGCCCAGGGCCGCTATGACCTGTGGCTGCTCGGTCCGAACGGCTTCCACCGCCACTTCCAGGGTGCGGCCAAGGCTCCTGCCGTGCAGGCTTCAATTGATCGCGCGGATGGCCAGCTGCGGCTGCACCTGCGCAATCTGGGTGACAGTGCACAGCAGGTGCGCGTGCATGGCGGCGCCTATGCAGGACACATGCCCGAACAGACATTGGCGCTGCCCGCACATGCGCAGACTTCATTGGCGTGGGATGCAACGCCTACCGCCGGCTGGTATGACCTGCGCATCAGCGCGGGTGGGAGTGTGCTGCGTTTGGCCGGCCGCGCCGAGGATGGTCGCCCCGGCACCAGTGACCCAGCGATGGGCACCGAACCGCTGCGGTTCGAGCACGATTGAAGAATCCCTGTAGTGCCGAGCCCATGCTCGGCAGCTTTCGCCCCGGTCGCATTGCCCCGAAAGAAGCAGCCGAGCGTGGGCTCGGCTCTACAGCGCAGACCGGTAGACTCAGGCCTCCTGCAGCCCCGGCCGGCCGTGCTCCACCGCGTAGCGCTTCCAGCTCTGCACGGTACCGTTCGGCCGCATCACCGTATCCAGCGTCTTCATGTCGCCGATCCACGCATCAGGGGTGACATCGCACAGCACATAGCCACGCTTGTCGGTGGTCGCCTTCAGATTGGGGCTGTGCGCAAGCTGGTTGCGGGCGTAAGCGTCCATGCCCTGGCCATCGGCCCCCGAAGTGATCGAAGTGGCAAGGAACTCGCTGGAGACCACGCCCGAATCACGATGGTCCTGCACCAGGTCGCTGGCGTAATGCCGGTGCGCGTCGCCACAGGCGGTCACCACGTTGCCGAAGCCGACCTTCTGGATGTGGTCGAGCAGGCGCCGGCGGCTGTCCAGGTAACCCGACCATTGGTCATCGGACGACTGCACCACGCCGTCCTTCTCGCGCATGTAGTTGCCCAGCGCTACCTGGTGGGCGATGGTGTGCCAACGCGGTGCGGCATCGGCCAGGCCATCGAACAGCCAGCGCTCCTGCTTCGCACCGACGATGCTGCGCTCCGGCGATTCCACGTCCTCACGCAGCGCCATGTTCACCTGCTTGCTGCGGTACTGGCGTGTGTCGAGCAGGTGCAGGTCCATCAGCGTTCCGTAGCGTGCGCGCCGGTACAGCTGCATGTGGCCATCGCGCGGGAATGCCGAACGGCGCAGCGGCATGTTCTCGTAGTAGGCCTGGAACGCCTGTGCGCGCCGCAGCAGGAACACTTCGCTGGGCGTATCGTCCTGGTCTTCGGCGCCGGCCCAGTTGTTGTCCACTTCATGGTCATCGAAAGTGACGAACCACGGTGCCGACGCATGCGCGGCCTGCAGGTCGGCATCGCTCTTGTACTGGGCGTAGCGGCGGCGGTAATCATCCAGCGTGTAGGTCTGCGGGCCGACGTGGTTGCGCAGGTTGGTGAACGGCTGGCCGTTCATCTTCCGCAGGCCAGGCTGGCTTTCACCTTCGTAGATGTAATCACCGTAGTGGAAGACGAAATCCAGCGGCTCCTCGGCGATGCGCCGCCACGCGGTGTAGTGGCCTTCTTCGTAGTGCTGGCAGCCGGCCACCACAAAGCGCACGCAATCCACCGCTGCCGCGGCTGCCGGCAGCGTGCGGGTACAACCGACTGCACTGGCGTGGCCACCCACGGTAAAGCGGTACCAGTAGGGCCGTCCGGGCGCCAATCCTTCCAGTTCCACGTGCACCGCGTGCCCGAGTTCGGGATGCGCGAGCGCCGAACCCTGGCGTACCACCTTGCGCATGCCTTCGTCCGCTGCCAGCTGCCATTCGACCACCATCGGCCGGGTCGGCATGCCACCGCCGAACACCAGCGGCTCGGTCGCCAGCCGCGTCCACAGCACCATGCCGTCGGCCGTGGGATCACCCGAGGCAACGCCCAGGGTGAAGGGCGTGCTGGCAAAGCGCGGCTTGGCCAGCAGGTTGCGCGGGTTCAGCGTGGTGGCATCGGCCTGCGCGGCCAGCGCGCGTGCCGTGCCCATCCAGGCGCCGGCAGCGGACAGGCCGGCCAGGACCAGGAATCGCCTGCGATTGATCGTCTCCACGGCTGTGCCCTCAGTTGTAGATGATGTGGAAGTAGAAGAAGCGGCCGTAGTCGTCGATCTCGGTACGGAAGCGCCCGTTCGGGCCGGTGCTGTAGGTCGGCTGGGTGTTGAACAGGTTCTTGGCTTCGTACTTCAGCGTCACGTGCCTGCTGACCTTGTGGCTGAAGGCCATGTTGAAGGTCATGTACGGGTCGTAGTACGAATCCAGCCACTGGGTGTCGCCGAAGTCGACCAGCATCCGGCTGCGGTAGGTTCCGGACAGGCGCAGTTGCGAGTTCTTCCACGGCATGCGCCAGATCACCGAACCATTGAGCGACCAGTCCGGCTGGTACAGCAGCCGGTCCAGGCGTCGCTCGGTGCCATCGGTGATGCGGTAGTTGGTCCTGCCTTCCATCCGCGTGGCGTTGAAGTACATGTCGAAGCGCTGGCGGCCCCATTGCAGGTTGCGGTTGGCCACCGCGAACTCGACGCCGCGCAGCCTGGACTCATCGGTGTTCATCGGTTGGGTCACCCGGTAACGGGTATCGCCCACGTTCTCGAAGGTGGTCAGGGTGTAGATGTCGTCCTTGACTACCTTGTCGAACAACGCCACCGAGACCAGGCCGTTGTTGCCGTTGAAGTACAGGTCCCATGCAAGGTCGATGTTGGTGGAACGGCGCGGCTGCAGGTTCGCATTGCCCTGCTTGATGGTGCAGAAGCCCCTGCCCTCCTCGTCATCGCCACAGCTGGTGCTGGTGGCCTGGGCAATGTTGCTCGGCGTCGGCCGGCCCAGCGTGCGGCTGGCGGAGAAGCGCAGGCGCTGGTCCTCGCTCAGCTTGAACGTCGCATTCAACGAGGGCAACAGGTTGTTGTAGCCACCGCTCGTGTTGCGGAAGGCGGAGGTATAGGTGGTGCCGCCATCATTACTGAACGGGCTGTAGGCATCGAAGCGGGTGTGGTCATGGCGCAGGCCACCGATCAGCAGCAGCCGGTCCCAGGCGTAGTGCGCGGACACGTACGCATTGGTGATGTCCTCCACGTACTTGTAGTCACTGGTGAAGTTGGCATTCGGATACGCCGCATTGTTGTTGCCCAGTTTCGGTAGCAGTTCCTCGTTCCACTTGCGGTTGTCGATCAGCGGGAAGCCCGGCACGCTGCCCAGCAGCGTCGATCCCGGATACAGGTAATCGTTGAGCGTGGCGCTGCTCTTGAAGTAGTCGAAGTCGATGTCCTGCCAGATCTTCAGGTGGCGGTATTCGGCGCCGGTGGCCAGGCCGAAGCCACGCGCATCGGCGTCGATGTTGTAGCTGAAGTCGGCGCGCAGGTTGTCGATGCTCTCCTTGGCATCGCGCGGGGAGACATAGGCCTGCGCCGGATTGAGCTTGAACGCCGAGCTGGTCAACAGGCTGGAATCGGACACCGCCACCGCGTTGGGGAAACCGTGGCTGTCGTTCTCGTAGTCGACGAACAGGCTGCTTGGGTAGGCGCGCACACCCCAGTAGACCTGGTTGTTGTGGAAAGTCTCTTCGGTATGGCCGCCACGCAGGCTCAGCCGCGAACGGTCGCCGATGTCCCAGTTGAAGCTGGCGATGGCGCCACGGTTGCTGCGGTCCCAGCGGTCGTGGCGGTTCTTGATGTAGATGCTGTTGATCTGGGTGGTGCCGCTGTCCTCGGTCTGGTTGCGGATCGGAAACTTGGCGTTGCCGTACAGATCGGTCTTGTTCATCGTCGAGTTCTCGTAGAACCGGTACGAGTACAGCAGCAGCGATGCGTAGAACGGATCGTCCGACGGCTTCCATTCCAGCTTGGCCGAGCCGCCGAAGTTGGTGATGAAGTTGGTGTAGGTGCCGGTGCTGAAATTGCCGGGCGCACGCAGCCCGTTCCAACCCTTGGCCTCATCCGGCCCGGTGGTGCCGTCGGTGAGGTACTTGCCGGCGTCGTTGTAGTAGTAGTTCGACTCCACCCAGCGCTTGACGCTGTTGCGCGAACGCTGCTCATAGCGTGCCACCGCAACGATGCCGAACTCCTGCCCGGCGCCGAACTGGTTGGAGAACACCATCTTGGCGCTCTTGCCGAAGTGGCCCAGGGTTTCGTGGTTGCCGCCAGCGCTGCGCTCGACGTTGGTCTCGGCCGTGGAATAGATACCTGCCACGTCGGCAAACACGTACTTGCCGGACCGGTCGAAGGCACTGCGGCTGATGATGTCGATCACGCCGCCGATCGCATCCGGTGCCTGCTCCGCACTGAAGCTCTTGTAGATGTCGGTACGGGTGCCGATGTCGCTGGGAATCAGCTGCAGGTTGTTCATGCGTTCGCCGGAGCCACTGCCACCCACGCTGGCAATCGCGATGCCGTCGATGGTGGTGTAGTTGAGATTGGCCTGTACGCCGCGCACCGTCACGTAACGTGGCTCGCCGGCATCCTCCACCGCACTCAGGCCTGGAGCGGCCATCAGGCTCTCGGCCAGGGTCTCGTCGCCGTAGCTGTCCATTTCGTCGTAGACCACCGAATCCTTGATCACCGGTGAGGTCTTCTTCTGGTCGATCACCTCGTGCGCGGCAATCACCTTCACCGTGTCCAGGGTCGGCGCCACCACCGCCTCGGCCTCGCGCGGCTTCGGTGCGCCGGGGTTCGGCGCGTTGCGTACCGGTGCCGGATCGATGGCGATGACATTGCCATCCACCACGGTGTAGCCCAGGCCGGTACCGGCCAGCAGTGCATCCAGCGCCTGCCTGACGGTGGCACCGCGCGGCACCGCACCGGCCATGCGGGCATCGCCATCGGCCGAGTACAGGAACTGCACCCCGGAACTGCGTGACAACTGCTCCAGTGCACGCGCCAGCGGCTGTGCCGCGATCGGCGTGGACACACGCGCCTCCAGGCCATCGGCGGCGGCGGCGAAGGCCAATGGCATGCTGCCGGGAGACAGGGCGAGGATGATCGACAGGTAGAGCGTGTTGCGCATCACGGGTCCTTGGAAGAGAGAAGGCAGCAGGCGCCGCTGCGCGGATCGGCAGCGGCTTCTCCCAAGTAAGAGCCCGCATCCACCAAAGTGGAGAACGCGGATTCAATGAATTTTTTCTGACAGTCCACGGCCACCTCGGCCTCAGCGGCTGCCAACCCGCACTGTGTCGCCCTCGCGGCTCACCACGAAGCGCGGGTCACGTTCGAGGAAGGCCTGCAGCGCACCGATGCGATGCGCATCGAGGCTGCCGGACAACCGTGCCGATGCCGCGCCCTCGTCCAGCACGCGCACCTGCACCTGGTTGTGCCGGTTGAAGGCAGCAGCCACTTCGTCCAAGCGTTCGTCAAGGAAGGACACTTTGCGCTGCTGCCAGTCCAGCAGCATCGACAGTGGCATGTCCAAGGACTCCACCGCATGGCTGCGCGCGTCGACCTGCACCACCCGGCCCTGCCCCAACTGGGCCAGGCGGCGGGCACCCGCGCCCTGGCTCCAGACCTCGACCTCGCCGGAAACCACACCGATGCGCGTGCTCTGCAGCCGTCGCGACACGTCGAAGACTGTGCCGATGTCCCGGATCTCCAGGCCGTTCACCTGCACCTGGAACGGGCGGCGGTCGCGTGCGATGTCGAACGTCGCCTCGCCCTGCAGCAGTTCCGCCTTGCGACTGAACCAGCCCATGCGTACCCGCAGGCGGCTGTCCGCGTTGAGCCGCACCTGTGTCCGGTCAGGCAGCACCAGGTCACGCAGTTCACCGTGGTCGGCGCTGTACAGCTGTTCGGTGGGCATCAGCTGCGGGACCAGGCCCACGCCGAGCAGGGCGATGCAGGCTGCGGCAGCCATCACCCACCCGCGCGTGCGGCGGCGCAGCGGCGCGGCGTGCGGCGCGGCGGGGGCACTATCGAACAGAGGCACCACTTTGGCGGCCGCCTGCCGTGGCGGCGCCGGCGCCTCTTCCGGCAACGGCGATTGCAGTGCCTCGCCGACCTGCCGGTGCAGCGCGAGGGCGTGCATATAGGCGCGCACGTGCTCGGGCGAGCGCTTCATCCAGTCCAGGAACGCAACCCGCTCGGCCTCGTCCAGCACTCCCTCGCGATTGCGCAGGAACCAGTCCATTGCCTCGCAGGCGAGCGTGTCGTCGGCCATGGGCGATGCGTTCCGGTTCATGCGTGCTCCCTGGCGCCCAGCGCCTTCCTGCAGGCCTCCAGACCCTTGCCGATGTGCTTGCGCACCATGTGCACCGACACCTGCAACTGCTGGCTGACTGCCGGGCAGTCCAGCCCGTCGCGGTAATGCAGCTCCATCACCCGTCGCGTGGTCGCCGGCAGACGTGCGATGGTGCTGCGGATATCGTTCCAGCGCTGCGCGCGCTCGAACTCGCCCTCGATGTCTTCTTCGCTTTTCAGCACTTCGGCCAGCTGATCCACGTCTTCCAGCGGCGGCAGCGACAAACGCGCGCGCGCGTGCTCGCGTGCCAGGTTGGCCGCGACCGTGAACAGGTAGGCCTCCGGGTTCTCGATCGCTGCGGCATTCTCGCCGGTGGCCCGCAGCAGCCGCAGGTACACCTCCTGCGCCAGGTCCTCGGCGTCTTCGCTGGCAGAACCGCGACGCAGGAAGAAGCCACGCAGCAGCCGTCGGCGCAGCGCGTAGCTCTTCTCCCAGATCCTCACGCTGTTCACGGCCGGCCAACACCCCGAGGCTGGAAAGCCCCGCAGGGTGACGACCATCGATGACAGTGGCGTTGCAGCAGGCGGCCATGCCAGGCACTCTCCGCCCGGCACATTCGCCCATGATATGGCGCACCGTGCCAACCCTTGCTTGCCAGAGACCCAAGCCGGGCCCGCCTATCGAAGCCGCGGGGCCAGGCCTACGCTTGCCTCCCCGGTGGCCGCCACGGTCGCCCTTCGCGTCACGGCTCCGCCATTGCGACCCCGCTCCAGTGCTGTGCGCCCTGCCGGTGTTGTCGCCCAGGCAGAGTCGGCGCCCTCTGGAGACAGTCATGAACCAAGCCCTGACCCCCTTCGATACCGACCCGCTGGAAACGCGGGAGTGGCGTGAATCGCTGGAGGCGGTGATGCAGGCCGGTGGCCGGCCACGCGCGCATTACCTGATCGACCAGCTCAGCGAGCTGGATGCGCAGCGGCACGGCGACCTGCATGCGCGCGCGTGGACCGCCTACGTCAACACCATCCCGCCGGAGCGCCAGCCGGCCTACCCGGGCGACCTGGCCATCGAGCGCCGCCTGAACGCGATGATCCGCTGGAATGCGATGGTGATGGTGCTGCGCGCCGGCAAGCACTCCAACGTCGGCGGCCACATCGCCACCTACCAGTCGGCGGCGGTGCTGTACGACGTGGGCTTCGACCACTTCTTCCGTGGCCGTACCGACACCTTCGACGGCGACATGATCTACATCCAGGGCCATTCCGCGCCGGGCATCTATGGCCGTGCGTACGTGGAAGGGCGCATCGATCCGGCACGGATGGACAACTTCCGCCGCGAAGCCGGTCGTGACGGCCTGTCTTCGTATCCACACCCGCGCCTGATGCCGGAGTTCTGGCAGTTCCCCACCGTGTCGATGGGGTTGGGCCCGCTGACCGCCGCCTACCAGGCGCGCTACATGCGTTACCTCGAGTACCGCGGCCTGAAGCAGCACCAGGACCGCAAGGTCTGGGCCTTCCTCGGCGACGGCGAGATGGACCAGCCCGAATCGCTGGCGGCGATTTCGCTGGCCGGCCGCGAGCGGCTGGACAACATCGTATTCGTGGTCAACTGCAACCTGCAGCGCCTGGACGGTCCGGTGCGCGGCAACGCCAAGGTCATCCAGGAACTGGAAGGCACGTTCCGCGCGGCCGGCTGGAACGTGATCAAGCTGATCTGGGGCAGTGGCTGGGACGACCTGCTGGCCCGCGACCACAGCGGCCTGCTGCGCCAGCGCATGATGGAATGCGTGGATGGCGACTACCAGACCTTCAAGTCGCGGAGCGGTGCTTACGTGCGCGAGCATTTCTTCGGCCGTTACCCCGAGCTGCTGGAGCTGGTCGCGCACATGAGCGACGACGACATCTGGGCGCTGGCACGTGGTGGCCACGATCCGCAGAAGGTGTACGCCGCCTACCAGCAGGCGGTGAACACCCGCGGCCGGCCGACGGTGATCCTGGCCAAGACGGTCAAGGGTTTCGGCATGGGCGAAGCCGGCGAAGGCCAGAACATCAACCACCAGCTGAAGAAGATGAGCGCCGATGCAGTACGCGCCTTCCGCGACCGCTTCAACCTGCCGGTCAGCGACGAGCAGCTGGAGGAGATGCCCTATCTGCGCCCGGAACCGGGCAGCGCCGAGGCCGCCTACTTCGCCGAACGCCGCCGCATCCAGGGTGGGCAGCTGCCGGCGCGCCTGGCCAAGGTGGATCCGCTGCCGCTGCCGCCGCTGTCGATCTTCAACACCCAGCTGCAGGGCAGTGGCGATCGCGGCCAGTCCACCACCATGGGCTTCGTGCGCATCCTCACCAGCCTGCTGAAGGACCCGGATCTGGGCAAGCTGGTGATTCCGATCGTGCCCGATGAATCGCGCACCTTCGGCATGGATGGCCTGTTCCGCCAGATCGGCATCCACTCCTATCTGGGCCAGCTGTACACCCCGCAGGATGCCGGCCAGCTGAGCTATTACAAGGAAGCCAAGGACGGTCAGATCCTGCAGGAAGGCATCAACGAATCCGGTGCGATCTGTTCATGGATCGCCGCCGGCACCGCCTACAGCAACCACGGCCTGGCCACGATTCCGTTCTACATCTTCTATTCGATGTTCGGCCTGCAGCGCGTCGGTGACCTGGCCTGGGCCGCTGCCGACGCGCGTACCCGCGGCTTCCTGCTCGGTGCGACGTCGGGCCGCACGACGCTGATGGGCGAAGGCCTGCAGCACGATGACGGCCACAGCCACGTGCTGTCGTCGGTGATTCCGAGCTGCGTGTCCTACGACCCGACCTACAACTACGAACTGGCGGTGATCATCCACGACGGCCTGCGACGCATGTATGTCGACCAGGAAGACATCTACTACTACATCACCGTACTCAACGAGAACTACCCGCAGCCGGCACTGCCCGAAGGCACCGAAGCCGGCATTCTGAAGGGCCTGTACCTGCTGCATCCGGCAGCCGCCGACAACGCCTTGCAGCCACGCGTGCAGCTGATGGGCAGCGGCTCGATCCTGCGCGAAGTGGAAGCCGCGGCAGACCTGCTGCAGCAGGACTTCGGCATCGCCAGCGATGTGTGGAGCGCGACCAGCCTGACCGAACTGCGCCGCGACGGGCTGTCCGCCGAGCGCTGGAACCTGCTGCATCCGGCCGAAGAACCGCGCGTGCCCTACGTGCAGCAGTGCCTGCAGGGTCATGAAGGCCCGGTGGTGGTGGCCACCGACTACATGAAGATCGTCGGCGACCAGATCCGTCCCTTCATCAACGACCGCCGCTTCACCGCATTGGGCACCGATGGCTTCGGCCGCTCCGACACGCGTGAATCGCTGCGCACGTTCTTCGAAGTGGATCGCCACTTCATCGTACTGGCGGCCCTGAAGTCGCTGGCCGACGAAGGCCGCATCGAACGCTCGCGGATGCAGGACGCGATCGACAAGTACGGCATCGACACCGGCAAGCGCGATCCGGCCGCCGCCGTGTAAGGCCGTTGCATTCACCACGCCTGCCCTGCGGGCGTGGTGAATGCAGCATCGCTACGGCATGCGCTTGAACAGGTTGGTCTGCAGGATCGGCGTGCCGTCATGACCGTAGAACGCCTTGGTCTCGGTCATCGTCGCCTGGTCATCCGCCACGGTGTAGATGCGGGTGGAGGCCGGCGTGCCATGGTCCACCAGCTGCATCACCAGCGTGTTCGGTGCAGGCAGTTTCAGGTTGGCCTTGTCCGCGCCATAGGTGCCGGACAGGGCGCCGGGCGTGCCATCCAGGGCCAGCGTGCCGTCGGATTTCATGGTCTTGCCGTCGTGCAGGACGATGTCCACGTGCGAGCTCCAGCGGCCACCACCGGCGTCCTTGAACTCGAGCACCACGTGCTTCGGGCGCTGCGCTTCGGGTAGCGCAGACGTGGCGATATCCAGCGACCAGCGCCCCAGCAGGGGGGAAGGCGAAGTCTCCACTGCCAGCGCCGGAACGGCGGGGAGTGAAAGCGCAGACAACAACACAGCGGACAACAGCTTCATACGTTGCTCCGTTCCAGTGAAGAAGATTCTGCGTGACGCGTTGTGGGTCGCAGCGCCTCGGATCGTGCACAGCATCGGCGCCCGGCGCAAGGCGGGGCGCTGAACACGCGGCAACCTCATTCGCGCCCCCGCGATTTCGGTCTGGCGGCAAGGTCTCATCCGTCCTTGCCGATACAAAGAGTTACGTTATAACATTTCACTTCGCCTTCACGAGTCCTGCCATGCGTCGCCACCTGCTTGCTGCTGCCATTCTGTTCGCCGTCCACACCGCCCAGGCCGCGGACGAACCCACCCTCCCCACCCTCCAGGTCCAGGCCTCCCAGCCCTCGCGCATCGACAGCCGGGTCACCGTCGACAATCCGCAGGCGCAGAACCGCACCCTCGGCGGCCTGCTCGAACACGTCTCCGGCGTGCAGAACAGTGCTTTCGGGCCGAACGCAGGCGCCCCGGTCATCCGCAGCCTCAGCGGCAACCGCGTGCAGATCCTGCAGGACGGCCAGTCCGTCCTCGGCATGAACGCGATCAGCGGCGACATCAACATTCCGTTCGATCCACTGTTCGTGCGCAGCGTCACCGTCAACAAGTCCTCGGACACGGTGCGCTATGGCGGCAATGCGATCGGCGGCAGCGTGGAGATCGATTCGGGCCTGATCTCGCGCAGCATGGAAGACAAGGACCAGTCGATGGAACTGGTCCTGCGCAAGGGCTTCAATGCCGCCGATGCGCAGGGCTTCCGCATGAACTTCAACAACCAGCGCAACCTCTCGACCAACCTGCAGGTCTCGCGCCAGCGCATCTCGCACTACGACATCCCCGGCAACAGCAAGGCCCGTGTCTGCAACACCCGACTGTTCCCGCCGACCGGCGGCGTCAACTCGGCGCTGGCCGACAGCTGCCAGAAGGAAGCACGCGTACAGCAGATCTACAACAAGGCCTCGCAGCCTTACATCGACCAGTTCATGACCGAGAATCCTGACTGGGCCGATGGTGAATTCTCGTTCTACACCAACAACCCGACCTCGGTCTGGCAGCGCCGCACCTATATCAACCCGGTCAATCCTGCCTATGTCGCCGGCACGCCGTCATACGTGCAGAAGCAGATCAACAATGATGTGACGCCCGACTACCATCATCGGCTGGGCAACAGCCATGCGCGCAACTTGCAGGTGGCCTTCGGCTCGACCCTGTTCTTTGACCGCGGCTACGTCGGTGTCAGCATCGATGCCAAGGACAGCGAGTACGGCGTGCCGGGCTTCTCGATGCAGAACCTGTCGTTCGGTTCCAACCATGCCGATGGCCTGCCGGTGGGCGTGGTGATCAAGCAGCAGCGCTACGCGCTGGAAGCCCTGCTGCGTGATCCGCTGCCGTGGTTCGAGCGCGCGGAACTCCGCGTGTCCAGGCTGGACAACACTTCAGGCGAGCGACTGGGTACCACGAGGGCCAACGACTACGATTTCGAGAGCACCCAGGCCGAGTTGCTGCTCAGCCATCAACGCGTCGGCCCGCTCAGCGGCCTGGTCGGTTTCAGCCACCAGTCGCGTGATGTCAGCGGCAGCGGCTCGCAGCGCTACCTGCCGGACGTGGACACCCGCAGCAATGCGGTATTCCTGAAGGAAACGGTGGACGTCGGCTGGGTTACCTTCGATGCTGGCGTACGCCACGAACGGGTCGACCACGCACTACAGCCCAGCCGCTTCAAGACCGCGCGCAATGCCGCCAACACGAAACTGCAGGACCGCGACTTCCGGCTCAACAGCTACAGCCTCGGCTCGTACGTCGAGCTCGGCCCCTGGTTCGCGGCCAAGGTCCGTTACTCATCCTCACAGCGCGCCCCGGAGATCAACGAGCTGTATGCCAGCAACGCGCACTATTCGGTGATGACACAGGAAGAAGGCAACCAGAACCTGGAACCGGAGCGCGCGAAGAACCTGGAACTGACCGGCCTGTTCCACCTCGGCGGTTTCGAGCTGTCCGCCACCGCGTACCGGATGCGGTACGAGAACTACCTCTATCTCGGCTATTCCGGCCTGCAGACCGCCAACCGCCTGCCGCTGAAGTACTGGAAGCAGACCGACACCACGGTGAAGGGCTTCGAGATCGACGCGTCGCAGGCATTGGACCTGGGCCGCTATGGCACGTTGAACGTCTCCGCCTTCGCCGACCTGGTGAAGAACAAGGCCGACCACCCGGATTCGCTGCGCGCCCACAACGACGGCGAGTATCTGCCGAACATGCCGACCAACCGCTACGGCGCCAACCTGCAGTGGCAGCGCGAAGGCTGGAAGGCACAACTGTCCAGCACCTACTACGACGCGCAGAAGTACCTGGGTCGCAATGTCAGTGAGGAAATTCCGCTCGACGCATTCAACCTGGTCGACCTGCAGGTCAGCCGCGAACTTCCAGTGCGCAACAGCTACATCGCAGGCGTGGAAGTGTTCGTCAATGGCAGCAACCTGCTCAATGAAGAAGCGCGGCCGCACAACTCGCCGCTGAAGTACATCGCGCCCCTGCCGGGGCGGGGCTTCCAGGTCGGCGTGACGATACGGCTCTGAAGGCCGGCCGTAAAGAAAAACGCATGCAGATCGAGGATCTGCAGGCGCGTCTTTGTATCTGGCGGAGTGAGAGGGATTCGAACCCTCGATAGAGCTTTTGACCCTATACTCCCTTAGCAGGGGAGCCCCTTCGGCCACTCGGGCATCACTCCGGGGTATTCTCCGCGTCTGGTGCGTTGCACCTCAGCGGGGCGTGAATCATAACGTTAATCGAGTGCGAAGGTAAAGCGTTATTCGGCAGAATTTTCGCTACCGGTGCCACCGGCTTCATCACCACGCTGGATGCGCTGGTAGATCTCTTCGCGATGCACAGCGACGTCCTTCGGCGCAGTGATGCCGATACGCACCTGGTTACCCTTGACGCCAAGCACGGTGACGCTCACCGAGTCACCGATCATCAGGGTTTCGCCGACGCGGCGAGTCAGGATCAACATTTTTGTAAGTCTCCATGGAACCGTGTGGAAGGGTATCCCCCACCGGCTTGACGCTCCGTCAAGAAGCGCTACCACGACAAAGGGAAAAGATTCGCAATGGTACCGTCAGCCGTCCCGCTCCTACAAGGAGGGGGACGGCAGGGTTCATCACAGGCGGGGGCTGACCCATTCGACGACTGCAGCCAGCGCAGTGGCAAGGGCGGGCCCGTCCTCGCCACCACCCTGGGCGAGGTCCGGGCGTCCGCCGCCCTTGCCCCCGATCTGACCGGCGATATGGGACAACAGTTCCCCGGCCTTGACTTTGCCCATTGCGCTGCCGTTCACACCCGCGACCAGGGCGGCCTTGCCGTCCTGGGCACCGGCCAGCACGATCACCGCGTCGCCCAGCTGCTGCTTCAGGCGGTCCATGGCGTCACGCAGGGCCTTGGCGTCGAAGCCCTCCAGGCGGGCAGCCAGCACCTTCACGCCGGCGACCTCGACGGCCTGGCCGGACAGGTCGGCCGTGGCACCGGCCGCGACCTTGGCCTTCACGGCCTCCAGTTCGCGTTCCAGCTGCTTCTGGCGCTGGCCGAGGGCACGGATCTTCTCGACCACGTCGGCAGCGCTGCCACCGAGCAGTTCAGCGGCCTCGGCCAAGCGGGCCTCTTCGGCGTCCACGTAGTCCAGGGCGCCCTGGCCGGTAACCGCCTCGATGCGGCGCACGCCGGCGGAAACACCGCCCTCGGAGGTGATCTTGAACAGACCGATGTCGCCGGTACGGTTGACGTGGGTGCCACCGCACAGCTCGGTGGAGTAGTCACCCATCTTCAGCACGCGCACGTGCTCACCGTACTTCTCGCCGAACAGGGCCATCGCGCCGAAGTCCAGCGCTTCCTGCATGGCCATGGTGTGCACTTCAGCGGCGTTGTTGGCACGCACCTGCTGATTGACCTTGCGCTCGATCACCGCCAGCTCTTCCGCGCTGATCGGCTGGAAGTGCGAGAAGTCGAAACGCAGGCGGTCCGGCGCGACCAGCGAGCCCTTCTGCTGCACGTGGGTGCCCAGCACTTCGCGCAGCGCGGCGTGCAGCAGGTGGGTGGCCGAGTGGTTGAGGATGGTGGCGCCACGGCGCTCGCCATCGACCTGGCCGGACAGCACATCGCCGACCTTCAGGCCGCCTTCGGACAAGGTGCCGACGTGGCCATGGAACTGGCCGGCGAACTTCTGGGTGTCCTCCACCGCCAGGCGCACGCCGTTGCCAGCCAGCACGCCGGTGTCACCGACCTGGCCGCCGGATTCGGCATAGAACGGGGTCTGGTTGGTGATGACGATGACCGAATCACCGGCATCGGCCGACTGCACCGGACGACCGTCCTTGAGCAGGGCCAGCACGCTCAGGCCGTCGGCCTGCAGGCGGTCATAGCCCAGGAACAGGGTCGGGCTCAGCGTTGCCACCAGCTCGGCCGGCAGGGTCACGCCGCCGCCGAACTTGCCGGCCGCCCGTGCGGTTTCGCGCTGCTGTTCCATCGCGGCATCGAAGCCGGCGATGTCGACGGTCAGGTCGCGCTCACGGGCAATGTCCTGGGTCAGGTCGAGCGGGAAGCCATAAGTGTCGTACAGGCGGAACGCGTCAACGCCCGGGATCACGCCATTGCTGGCCTTGCCGGCCACGTCCTCGAAGATCTTCATGCCGGCGTCGAGGGTTTCGGCGAAACGCTCTTCTTCGGCCTGCAGCGCACGGGTGACGGTGTCCACCGCCGCCGGCAGCTCTGGATAGGCCTCGCCCATCTGCTCGACCAGGGTCGGCACCAGCTTGCTGAAGAACGGCTGGCGCACACCCAGCATCCAGCCATGGCGCAGGGCGCGGCGGATGATACGGCGCAGCACGTAACCGCGGCCTTCGTTGGACGGCAGCACGCCATCGACGATCAGGAACGAACAGGCACGGATGTGGTCGGCAATCACGCGCAGCGACTTGTTCTCCAGGTCGGCGGTGCCGGTCAGCTCGGAAGCCTTGCGGATCAGCGCCTGGAACAGGTCGATCTCATAGTTGGTGTGCACGTGCTGCAGGATCGCCGCCAGGCGCTCCAGGCCCATGCCGGTATCCACGCACGGCGCCGGCAGCGGCACCAGGGTGCCGTCGGGCTGGCGGTCGAACTGCATGAACACCAGGTTCCAGATCTCGATGAAACGGTCGCCGTCTTCGTCCGGGGAACCCGGGGGACCACCGGCAATATGATCACCGTGGTCGTAGAAGATCTCGGTGCACGGGCCGCACGGGCCGGTGTCGGCCATCTGCCAGAAGTTGTCCGAAGCGAACGGCGCGCCCTTGTTGTCGCCGATGCGTACGATGCGCTCTTCCGGAACGCCGACCATGTCGCGCCACAGTTCGTAGGCTTCGTCGTCGGTCTGGTACACGGTGACCAGCAGGCGTTCGGCCGGCAGCTTCCAGACCTGGGTCAGCAGCTCCCAGGCCCAGGCGATCGCGTCCTTCTTGAAGTAGTCGCCGAACGACCAGTTGCCCAGCATTTCGAAGAAAGTGTGGTGGCGCGCGGTGTAGCCAACCTGGTCGAGGTCGTTGTGCTTGCCGCCCGCGCGCAGGCAGCGCTGCACGTCGGCCGCGCGCACGTAGCTGCGCTTTTCCGCGCCAAGGAACACGTCCTTGAACTGCACCATGCCGGAGTTGGTGAACAGCAGGGTCGGATCATTGCCCGGCACCAGCGGCGCCGACGGCACGATGGTGTGGCCTTTACCCTTGAAGAATTCAAGGAAGTCGCTGCGGATCTGGGATGTCGTGAATTTGGCGGATGCGTTCATTGGGGGCTGGCAGTCTGCGGGCCGGCGGACCCGGACCACCGGCCGCGTTGGCCAGGGTCGCGAGGGACCGCCGAAAACCTAAAGGGTATCAGGCCCGGCGCCGCCAGTCTCAGTCATCCGGGTCGTAACGGGTCGCGCGGCGGATGCTGTCGCCGTCGAAGCCCCGCCGGGCCAGCAGATCGGCAGCCTTGCGCCGCTGCGTCAGGTCCTGCGGGCCGGCCTCGCCAAAGCGTCGGCGGACCAGATCACGGGCGTTTTCCTGCCAGTCGCCTTCGTAGCTGTCCATCGCTGCGGCAACCGCGGCACTGTCCAGGCCATGGGTCCCCAGCTCGGCGCGGACATGGATCGGCCCATAACCGGTGTTGGCGCGCATCCTCACCAGGTTCTCGGCAAAACGGGTGTCGTCCTGCCAGCCGGCCTCGGTCAACTTGGCGACAGCGGCCTGCGCGGCTTCGTCTTCGATGCCACGGGAGGTCAGCTTGCGGGTGAGTTCCTTGCGCGAGTGCTCGCGGCGGACCAGCAGGCCCAACGCCCGTTGCACGGGGGTCTGCTCACGCGGCCGGCGCTTGCGGCCGGTCGGAATGTCTTCGGCGTCGGACATGGGTACTCCAAGGGTGGCGCCATCCGTGGCGCCCAGCCCATCCCTGGGCGATTCGAACCTGCGGGACAGGGCGACGTCACTGACGGCGCCACCCTGCCCCACAGCAAGCCTTATTCGTCTTCGCCTTCGTCGTCGCCTTCCTCGCGGGCCGCTTCGGCCGGCTGGAATTTCTCGCGCAGCTCGGCCTCGAGCTTGGCGGCGACAGTCGGGTTGTCGCGCAGGTAGCCGCGGGCGTTGTCCTTGCCCTGGCCAATGCGTTCTTCACCGTAGCTGTACCAGGCGCCAGCCTTCTCCACCAGCTTGGCATCCACACCCATGTCGATCAGCTCGCCTTCACGGCTGATGCCTTCGCCATACAGGATTTCGGTGATGACCTGCTTGAACGGAGGTGCCAGCTTGTTCTTGACGACCTTGATCTTGGTCTGGTTACCGATGATCTCGTCACCCTTCTTGATCGCGCCGATACGGCGGATGTCCAGGCGGACCGAGGCGTAGAACTTGAGCGCGTTGCCACCGGTGGTGGTTTCCGGGCTCTGGCCCGGCATCATCACGCCGATCTTCATGCGCAGCTGGTTGATGAAGATCACCAGGGTGTTGGAGCGCTTGATGTTGCCGGTCAGCTTGCGCAGCGCCTGGCTCATCAGGCGGGCCTGCAGGCCTGGCAGCTGGTCGCCCATCTCGCCTTCGATTTCGGCCTTCGGGGTCAGCGCGGCAACCGAGTCGATCACCAGGATGTCCACCGAACCCGAACGGACCAGCATGTCGGCGATTTCCAGCGCCTGCTCACCGGTGTCCGGCTGCGACAGCAGCAGGTCGTCCACGTTCACGCCCAGCTTGGCGGCGTAGATCGGGTCCAGCGCGTGCTCGGCGTCGATGAAGGCCGCGGTGCCGCCCATCTTCTGGCATTCGGCGATGGCCTGCAGGGTCAAGGTGGTCTTGCCCGAGGATTCCGGCCCGTAGATCTCAACGACACGGCCCTTTGGCAGACCACCAATGCCCAGCGCGATGTCGAGCATCAGCGAACCGGTCGGGATGGCTTCGACGGGCTCGACCACGCGGTCGCCCATGCGCATCACCGAGCCCTTGCCGAACTGCTTTTCGATCTGGCCCAGAGCTGCAGCGAGGGCGCGCTTCTTGTTCTCGTCCATCGGATTGGTCCTTGCAGAGGTCGTGTCGTTGGAGGTGCTGTCTTTGGGGGTCTTCTTTGCCATGGGCTCACTTTAAGTCGGACGTATCGCACAGGCTGAGATTCTGCCCGGCGCTCTGAAAAGAATTATCGGACATCCGTACCAACCTCAGTGGAACCAGAGAATCGCCACAAAAGACCGCGGGGTAATGCGCTACGGAACGGATCAACGGTTGGGCCGCAACAGGCCGCAATAGAGGCCCTCGATCGCGAAGTCCTGATCCGGCAGCACCTCGATCGGCTTGTAGTCGGGATTGCGCGGCAGCAGGCGGATGCGATCCTTGGCGATCTTCAGCAGCTTGACCGTGATCTCGTCATCGATGCGGGCCACCACGATCTGCCCGGAATGGGCGTCGCGGGTGCGGTGCACGCCGATCAGGTCACCGTCGAAGATGCCCTCATCGATCATCGAGTCGCCCTGCACCTTCAGCAGGTAGTCCGGCGCCGGCGAGAAGAACACCCGGTCCAGCACCACGAAATCGTCCGAGCCGATGTCGGCGCCGATCGGCAGGCCGGCCGCAACCCGGCCCAGCACCGGCAGGCGCAGCACGCTGTCGGCCAGGCCCGGCTCGGCCAGCTTCTCGACCGGCGGTGCCTGCACCAGGCGGATGCCGCGGGCCTGACCCGGGATGCGACGGATCGCACCGGCCTGCTCCAGGGCTTCCAGGTGGTACTGGGCCGCGCGCACGCCCTTGAAGCCGAATGCGCGTGCGATTTCAGTCTGCGACGGCGGTGCGCCTTCGCTCTCGATACGCTCGGCGATCAACTGCAGGATCGCCTGCTGGGTGTCGGTCAGGTCCATGGTTAGTAGTATTACTACTAATATGCACGACTGCAAGTGCCGGGGCGATCGGGGTGGTGCGGGCTTGTTGGGCCGAGGCACGCTTGGCAGTCGCGCGAATGACGGGGCCGACCCAGGCAAGAGCAGCCGAGCATGGCTCGGCTCTACAGGAATCGCTGCACGATTCTGCGGTTCCTGTGGAACCGCAACAGGCGCACTTCGTGCACCTGCCTACGTGTGCTTACCGCTTCTCCATATCGAAACCAGGATCCATACGCCGCAGAAGCCGGCGCCGATGAATCCGCACACGCCCAGCGCCAGCAACCAGCGGCTGGAAACCCCGCCGACGCTGTGCATCACGATCGACGAGCCGATGATCAGCGCGGCCGTGATCACGCCCACCACCAGTCGGTTCGCGGCCCGGTTCACCTGCTCGCCAAAGCCCTGCAGCGCGGTGGTCTCCACCTTCAGCTGGAGGCGCCCACGGCGCGCCGCCTGGACCAGCTTGCGCAGGTCGCGCGGCAACTCGCCGGCGAAGTCGACCAGGCCCAACAGGCTGCGCCGGCCGCGCTTGAGCAGCGCCCTGGGCGCATAACGCTGCAGCACCACACGCTCCAGGAACGGGCGGGCGGCGCTGGCCATGTCGAAATCCGGATCCAGCTGCCGGCCCATGCCTTCCAGGGTCAGGAAGGCCTTGATCATCAGTGCCAGGTCGGCCGGCAGGGTCAGGCTGTAGCTGCGCAGCAGCTGGGTGATGTCGCCCAGCATCAGGCCGATGCGCAGATCCTTCAGCGGCACGCCACGGTACTGGTCGACGAACTGGCTGATGTCGTGCTGCAGCCGGTTCTCGTCCACTTCCACGCCGCCGGCCCAGTCCAGCAGCACGTCCGCCACGCCCTGCGGGTCCTGCTCGACCAGGCCGTGCAGCAGTTGCGCGACCTGGAAGCGGCGCACTTCGGACAGCGCACCGACCATGCCGAAATCGATCACGCCGATGCGGCCGTCACGCAGGTAGATGATGTTGCCGGGGTGTGGATCGGCGTGGAAGCTGCCGTCCTCCAGCACCATCTTCAGCACGATGCCGGCACCACGCCGCGCCAGCTCGCGCCGGTCCAGGCCCGCCGCATCGACGCCAGCCAGATCGCGGCCGGGAATGCCGTCGACGAAGTCCTGCACGTTCAGGCTCTCGCAGGTCCACTGCCAGTGCACCTTCGGAATCAGTATGTCGTCGCGGCCGCTGAAGTTGCGCGCGATGCGTTCGGCATTGCGGCATTCGGCGGCAAAATCCAGCTCACGGCGCAGCGATACGGTGAACTGCTGCACGACCTCGGCCGGGCGATAGCGACGCAGGTCCGGCAACCGGGCCTCGACGATCTCGGCCAGCCGCGCCAGCAGCCGCAGGTCGGCCTCGACCACGTCGCGGATGCCGGGACGCCGCACCTTCAGCACCACCTCACGACCATCATGCAGCCGCGCGCGATGGGCCTGCGCCAGCGAGGCGGCGGCCATCGGGGTTTCGTCAAGGAAGGCGAATACCTCCGCCGGCGACGCGCCCAGGTCGGCTTCGAGCTGCCCGCGGATCTCGGCGTACGGCAGGGCCGGCACCGCGTTCTGCAGTTCGGACAGCTCGGCAATCCACTCCGGCGGCAACAGGTCGACGCGCGTTGCCAGCACCTGGCCAAGCTTGACGAAGGTCGGGCCAAGATCCTGCATCGCACTGCGCACGCGCACCGGTGCGGTCATCCGCAGCAGCTCCTGCCGGTCCTCGTTCCAGTGCAACAGGCGCCCTGCCCGCTCCAGCGTGCTGGCCAGGCCGATGCGCCGAACCACGTCGCCGAAGCCGTAGCGGATCAGGACAACGGCGATTTCCTGCAGTCGGCCCAGGTCACGGACCGTGCCCAGCGTTTCCCACATCATGCGTGCTCCGGACGGTTACCGGAGCAGCATGTCACAGCTGGGCGTCGATACCGCGCAATGCCGCCGCCACGGTTTGCCGGCGGATGGCTTCGCGGTCGCCATCGAACTGGAACAGCTCGGCGCGGGCGTAGCCACCGCGGCGCTTCCAGCCGATCCAGACACTGCCGACTGGCTTGTCCGGACTGCCACCGCCGGGGCCGGCGATACCGGTCACCGCCACGGCGATGCCGGCACCGGAATTGACCAGCGCACCGGACACCATCTCCAGAACGGTTTCGCGACTGACCGCGCCGAACTGTTCCAGCGTCTGCGCACGCACGCCCAGCAGGCGCTGCTTGGCTTCATAGCTGTAGACCACCATGCCGCAGTCGAAGAACGCCGAAGAACCGGCGATGTCGGTCATGCACTTGGCGATCCAGCCGCCACTGCAGCTTTCGGCCGTGACCAGCTGCAGCGAGGCCTGTTGCAGGCGCTGCCCGAGCGCGGCGGACTGGGCATTGAGATCGGCGTCGGTGGGGATGGACATCGGCATGACGGTGGGGTGAAGAACCCCGTTGTACCGCAGATGACAGCCGGATGTCGCGCCCCTCCGGCACGATTGCGTTGCCGGCCAGCGGCCGGCACTACCAGCCATGGGCCGCTAGCTCACCACTCCGGCAGTTTCTCCGGCAGCAGCGCCCGGATCGGCGCGCCATCGGCACTGGCGGCCAGCTTCTCGGCTTCGGCAATCGGCAGGTCCACCTGCAGCAGCCAGCCCTCTTCATCGGCCTGTTCGCTGCGGATCACTTCCAGCTGGTGCAGGCGCGCACGCAGGCGGCCGGCATCCGGCGGCAGGCGCAATTCACCGGTCACGTGCTGCAGGCCCAGGCGCTTGCCCAGCACTGCCTGCAGCAGCTCAAGGCCCTGCCCGTCACGCGCGGAAATCCAGACACGTTCACGACGCGACTCGTCGGGCACGCCATCCTGGCCATCGTGGCGGACGTCGGCACCGTCGATGCGGTCGATCTTGTTGAACACCAGCAGCTGCGGCAGGTCACCGGCACCGACCGCGGTCAGCACCTCGTCCACCTGGGCGATGCGCTCCTCGCGGTGCGGATCGGCGGCGTCGACCACATGCAGCAGGAAATCGGCCTCGCGTGCCTCGGACAGCGTCGAGCGGAACGCGGCGACCAGATCATGCGGCAGGTCGCGGACGAAACCGACGGTGTCGGCCAGCACCACGCTGCCGCCCGGGACCGCGATGCGGCGCACGGTCGGGTCCAGCGTGGCGAACAGCTGGTCGGCGGCATAGGCCTCGGCGCCGGTCATGGCGTTGAACAGGGTCGATTTGCCGGCGTTGGTGTAGCCCACCAGGGCCACGCGCGGCAGCTCGCTGCGCACACGCGCACGGCGCATCTGGGTGCGCTGCACTTCAACCTTCTCCAGGCGCTTCTGCAGCTGCTCGACCCGCTTCTGCAACAGGCGGCGGTCGGTTTCCAGCTGGGTTTCACCCGGGCCACGCAGGCCGATCGAACCGCCGCGCTGGCGCTCCAGATGAGTCCAGCCGCGCACCAATCGCGTGGCCAGGTGACGCAGCTGCGCCAGCTCGACCTGCAGCTTGCCCTCGTGGCTGTGTGCACGCTGGGCAAAGATGTCCAGGATCAGACCGGTGCGGTCGATCACCCGGCGCTCGAGGAAGCGTTCCAGGTTGCGCTCCTGACCCGGGCTCAGCGCATGGTTGACCAGGATCAGGTCGGCGCCACTGGCATCGGCCGCGGCCTTGATCTCGTCCAGCTTGCCGCTGCCGATCAGGGTTGACGGATTCGGACGGTCCAGGCGCGCGGTGATCGTCGCGGCGATGCTGGCCCCAGCCGAGCGGGCCAGATCACCGAACTCTTCCAGCACATCGTCTTCCAGCTTGCCGAAATGGGGCTGGATCAACAGGGCGTGCTCGCCCTTTTTCGAGCGGTCAAACATTCACCGCTCCGGTATTACTCGTCTGCTTCATCACCTGCCTGACCACCTTCACCCGACTGCACGTAACCACCGCCCGGACCGACCTTCACGTTGCGTGCCGGAACCACCGTGGAAATGGCGTGCTTGTAGACCATCTGACTGACCGTGTTGCGCAGCAGGACCACGAACTGGTCGAACGACTCGATCGTGCCCTGCAGCTTGATGCCGTTCACCAGGTACACCGAAACCGGCACGCGCTCGCGCCGCAGTGCGTTCAAGAAAGGATCCTGCAGCGATTGCCCCTTGGACATTGCACACTCCTGATTATTGTTCTTATTGGGTTGCCGACGGTTGCCACGGCCCCCGAGCCGCCCGCCGACCGATGATGTTACACGGCTGGCGGGGGTTCAGCGTGCGACGAAGGCCGACACCGCGCCGGCAAGGCGCTCCTGGTCGATATGGGGGTCGAACCAGCGCGCATCAAGCTCGCCGCGCAGCCACGTCAGCTGGCGCTTGGCCAGCTGGCGGGTGGCGAAGATCGCCTTGTCACGGAAACGGGCGGCATCACCCTCCCCGTCCAGGTACTCCCAGGCCTGGCGATAGCCGACCGCACGCACCGCCGGCAGGTCCAACGGGGCCTCCACGGCGGCCATTTCCGGCATCGCGCGCAGTGCCCGCACTTCGTCCAGGAAGCCCTGCGCCAGCATGGTGTCGAAGCGCGCCTCGATGCGCTGGTGCAGTACCGCGCGGTCACGCGGGGCCAGGATCAGCTTGAGGGTGCGCACCGGCAGCGGCGCCACGCCCGGACGGCGCTGCCATTCAGTGATGGGCGTGCCGGTCAGGCGATAGACCTCCAGTGCCCGCTGGATGCGTTGCGGGTCGGTGGCATGGATGCGTGCGGCGGCGGCCGGATCGACCTCGGCCAGCTCTGCGTGCAATGCCGCCCAGCCCCGCTCGGCCGCCTCGGTGCTGAGTGCTTCGCGCATCACCGGGTCGGCCTCCGGCATCGGCGACAGGCCCTGCAGCAGGGCCCGGAAGTACAGCCCCGTGCCACCTGCCAGGATCGGCGTTTTGCCGCGTGCCACGATGTCGGCCACGACCCGGCCGGCATCGGCGGCGAACTCGGCCGCCGAATAGGTCTGCCAGGGATCGCGCAGGTCCAGCAGATGGTGCGGCGCCTGTGCACGCTCGGCCGCATCAGGCTTGGCCGAGCCGATGTCCAGGTGGCGGTATACCAGCGCCGAATCGACGCTGACGATTTCGCCGTCCAGTTGCTGTGCCAAAGCGATTGCGGTGGCGGTCTTGCCACTGGCGGTCGGCCCCATCACGGCGATCGCCAGCGGCCGCCGATCGACGCCCATCAGTCTTCGTCCGGCCAGCGGATCGTCCGCGCAGCGTCGGCACGCGGCGTCGGCACGGCCTCCACTGCCTGCCAGATCTTCAGCGCATCGACGGTGGCCGCCACGTCATGCACGCGCACGATGCGCGCGCCACGTTGGACCGCGATCAGGTGCGCGGCCACCGAAGCCGCCACGCGTTCGGAGGGCGTGTCGCGGCCAGTGAGTTCTCCCAGGCTGCGCTTGCGTGACAGGCCGGCCAGCACCGGCACCCCCAGTTCCAGGAAGCGCTCCGAACGCGCCAGCAGGGTCATGTTGTGGGCGGTGCTCTTGCCGAAGCCAAAACCAAGGTCGATCAGCAGGTTCTTCTTCGCAATGCCCGCCATCTCGGCAGCGAACAGGCGCTGCACCAGGAAACCATGCACCTCGGCGACCACGTCGTCGTAGTGCGGATCGGCCTGCATGTGGCCCGGCTCGCCCTGCATGTGCATCAGCACCACCGGCACGCCGCTTTCGGCGGCAGCTTCAAGCGCACCGCCCTGGCGCAGGGCGAAGATGTCGTTGATCATGCCGGCGCCAGCGGCCACCGCCGCGCGCATCACCTCCGGCTTGAAGGTATCGATGCTGATCGGCACCCGGGTGCGGGCGGCCAGCTGCTCGATCACCGGAATCACCCGGCGCAGCTCCTCCTCGACCGATACCGGCGCAGCGCCCGGGCGGGTCGATTCGCCGCCGATATCGAGCAGGTCGGCGCCCTCCTCGACCAGCTTCAGGCCGTGGGCGACCGCAGCCTCGGTGGTGTCATGCGCGCCGCCATCGGAGAAGGAGTCCGGGGTGACGTTGACGATGCCCATGACCCGGGCACGGTCCAGGCGCAGGATGCGGCCGGCGCAATCGAGCTGGGGCGAGGTATCGAACATGGGCAATCCTGCAGGGACGACGGCGGGTAGTTTAGTTCGGCAGGGCGGCGCCCTGCACCCGCAGAGGCCCGGGCTACAGCAACAGCTGAAGCAACAGCCGAAGCAACAGCAGGTGTACTGAGGGATGGCGTGGGGTCAGATCCGTTTTCCTACGGAAAACGGATCTGACCCCGAATTGATTCGATATCTGACAGAGATTCATCCACGCATGGCGTGGATCTACCGTGTCGACCAAGGTCGACACCTACCAACAGCGGCCGGAATCTGTCAGAGGTGGGGCGGTGTCGGAGGGCGGGGTGTCAGCCGTATGGATGCGGCTGCCAAGCCCCCATGGATGGGTTCACGGCGTCCCCGCCCTCCGACACCGCCCCACCAAATCGCGGAATGCAGCTGTTGCTGCTGAGGTTGCCGGCCAGCGGCCGGCACTACCGCGGGTGCAGGGCGCAGCCCTGCGGACACCCCTCAACGGCGGCGGCGCTTGCGGTCCACGTACAGGGTTCTGGCGATGCTCAGCACGATGCCGACACCGATGCCCACCACGCAGCCCAGCAGCAGGTTGTCGGCGCCCAGCCCTACGCCCACGCCGACCACGGTGGCGATGATCATTTCGGCGGTGTGGGAAATCGGTTCAGGCTTCGGGGCGGACATGCAGGCTCCAGCATCAGTTCGGTTCGGAAGGGGCCGAAGGCCCGGAAACGACAAGGCCGGGTTTCCCCGGCCTCGTCTGGTGTTACGTGCAGCGGGCCGTCAATGCGATTCGGCCGGGCCTGCGATCGGCGGCAGCGGGCGGGCGTCGCCGCCCTTGTCGTTGCCACCGTCCTTGTTCGACTTGCTCCAGCCCGCCGGCGGCGGCGGATCGCGGCCTTCCATGATGGCGTCGATCTGCGGTGCGTCGATGGTCTCGTACTGCAGCAGCAGCTGCGACATCGCATGCAGCTTGTCGATGTTCTCGGTCAACAGCTGGGTGGTGCGGGCATAGGCCTTGTCGAGGATGTTGCGCACTTCCTCGTCGATCCGGCGCGCCGTGTCGTTGGACACGCTCTTGTGCTGGGTGACCGAACGCCCCAGGAACACCTCGTCGTCCTCTTCGCCATAGGCGATCGGGCCGAGCTGCTCCGACAGGCCCCACTTGGTGACCATGTTGCGGGCCATCTTGGTTGCGCGCTCGATGTCGTTGGAGGCGCCGGTGGTGACCTTGTCCTCGCCGAAGATCAGCTCTTCGGCGACACGGCCGCCGTACAGGGAGCACAGCTGCGACTGGATCGCCACGCGGTTCATCGAGTACTTGTCGCCTTCCGGCAGGTACATCGTCACGCCCAGCGCACGGCCGCGCGGAATGATGGTGACCTTGTAGACCGGATCGTGCTCGGGCACCAGGCGGCCGACGATGGCGTGACCCGCTTCGTGGTACGCGGTCAGGGTCTTCTCGTCCTCGCTCATGGCCATCGAGCGGCGCTCGGCACCCATCAGGATCTTGTCGCGGGCACGGTCGAAGTGGTCCATGCGGACTTCCTTCTCGTTGCCGCGCGCGGCGAACAGGGCCGCCTCGTTGCAGAGGTTGGCCAGGTCGGCGCCGGAGAAGCCGGGGGTACCACGTGCGATCACCATCGGCTCGACATCGTCGGCCAGCGGCAGCTTGCGCATGTGGACCTTCAGGATGTGCTCGCGGCCCTTCACGTCCGGCAGGCCGACCACCACCTGGCGGTCGAAACGGCCCGGACGCAGCAGCGCCGGATCCAGCACGTCCGGACGGTTGGTCGCGGCGATCACGATCACGCCTTCGCCGCCTTCAAAACCGTCCATCTCGACCAGCAGCTGGTTCAGGGTCTGCTCGCGCTCGTCATGACCGCCGCCCAGGCCGGCGCCACGGTGGCGACCGACGGCATCGATTTCGTCGATGAAGATGATGCACGGGGCGTGCTTCTTGGCCTGCTCGAACATGTCACGCACGCGGCTGGCGCCCACGCCGACGAACATTTCCACGAAGTCCGAACCGGAGATCGAGAAGAACGGCACCTTGGCTTCGCCGGCAATGGCCTTGGCCAGCAGCGTCTTGCCGGTACCCGGCGGGCCCACCATCAGCACGCCGCGCGGAATCTTGCCGCCCAGCTTGGTGAACTTGGACGGGTCGCGCAGGAAGTCGACCAGCTCGCCCACTTCTTCCTTGGCCTCGTCGCAGCCGGCGACGTCGGCGAAGGTGACCTTGATCTGGTCCTCGCCCTGCAGCTTGGCGCGCGACTTGCCGAAGGACATCGCGCCCTTGGCACCGCCGCCACCGCCCTGCATCTGGCGCATGATGAACAACCAGAAGCCGATGATCAGGATGACCGGCAGGAAATTCATCAGGATCGCGCCCAGGGAGATGCCGCTGGACGGCTCCTCCTGCACGATCTCCACGTTCTTGGTGCGCAGCACGTTGATCAGGTCACGATCGAACGGCGCGGTGATGGTGGACGACTGCCCACCGCGGGTGGTGTAGGTCAGCTGGCTGGTGCCGCCGCGCATGTCGCCGCCGAAGGCGACCTTCTGCACGTTGCCGCTGTCCACCTGGTCCAGGAACTGCGAGTACGACGCGCCCTGCGCGCCGGCCCCGGAGGACTTCGGCGAGAAGCTCTGGAAGACCACCATCAGCACGACGGCGACGACCACCCATAGCAGGAGGTTCTTGGTCAAGTCGTTCATCCTCATTGGCTCCGGTGTTCCTCTCAGTGCTGGCGTTGCGTTGGGGTCGAACTTGCGTACGTTGCGAGCTTACTTCATGTGGGCGCGTTTTCCCTGACCCAAGGCATACACCTCGGGAGAGCGCTTGCGCGACGCCTCCGGCTTGCGGATGGAGACCTTGTCGTAACGGCGGCGCATGTCGCGCACGTAGTCGTCAAAGCCCTCACCTTGGAACAGCTTGATCAGGAACGCCCCACCGGTCTTCAGGTGGTTGTCGGCAAAATCCAGGGCCAGCTCCGCCAAGTGCATCATCCGCGGCTGGTCGACCGCGCCTACACCACTCTTATTGGGGGCCATGTCCGACAGCACAAGGTCTACCGGCTGATCCCCGAGCATGGCTTCAAACTGCGATAGGACGGCTTCTTCCCTGAAGTCACCATGAAGGAACTCCACGCCGGCCAGCGGCGGCATGTCCAGGATGTCCAGCGCCAGCACACGACCGGTGTCCCCGATCTGTCTCCGAACCTGCTGAGACCAGCCGCCGGGGGCCGCGCCAAGGTCGACCACCACCATGTGCGGCTTCAGCAGGCGGTCACGTTCGAGCAGCTCCTCGAGCTTGTAGGCGGCGCGCGAGCGCATGCCCTCGGCCTGCGCCTTCTTCACGAAGGGGTCGGAGAAGTGTTCCTTGAGCCAGCGCTGGCTGCTTTTGCTGCGGGTAGCCATTGAAAATAGGGGCTGATGGGGTCCTCATGATACCCTGATCGTCCCATTCAACCGTGTTTTCCTGCATGTCCATCGCCCTGACCGCCTCCCAGACCCGTTTCCTGCGCGGCCAAGCCCACGACCTGAAGGCCCTGCTGCAGACCGGCGGCAAGGGTGTGACCCCAGCCTTCATCGCGGAGCTGAACGAAGTGCTGGAGCGCCACGAACTGGTCAAGGTGAAGGTCGCCGCAGAGGATCGCGACGCCCGTGATGTGATGATCGGCGAGATCGTCGAAGCCACCGAAAGCGCGCTGGTGCAGCGCATCGGCCACGTCGCCGTGCTGTACCGCCCGAGCAAGGAACAGCGCCAGATCGTGCTGCCGCGCGGCTGATCGCCCTACCGTCATGCAGCTGAACCACGAACCGCCGGATTACGCCTACAGCCTGCGTGCCGCAGATGGCCGCTCGGCCAAGGTGAATGAGCAGGTGCTGGGCGGCAGTTTCTTCCTCACCCCGGACCAACTGGTCACGCACTGGCCGGTGGCAAGTGCCGCCGCGCTGCAGTTGGCGGACCTGGAGCCGATCCTGGCGCTGAATCCGGCGCTGATCGTGCTCGGCACGGGAGACCGTCAGGTATTCCCGCCCGCGGTGGTGATGGCCGCCTGTCTGTCGCGTGGCATCGGCCTGGAGGTGATGAACAATCCGGCCGCCGCGCGCACCTTCAACATTCTGGCCGGCGAAGGCCGCAAGGTCGCGGCCGCCTTCATCCTGGAAGGCTGAGTTCGAGCCGCCGGGTGCGCCCCGGCACTAGCTGCCCGAAGGTGTGCAGCGGAACGCGGAGAACGCCTGTAGCCGACCGATCAGGTTGCCACCCTGCCCCCAGCGGATATCCATGACCTTCCAGTCCGGGCCCTGCCGCTGCAGCAGGACCCGGTCGGTCCAGCGATAGTCGCCCACGGCCATGTCGACATGGACCCAGGTGGCGTCACCGCTCGATCCGGGCGCTCCCACCGTTATCGTCTCCGGCCGGTCCGGCGCCAACAGATACGGGCTCTGGTCGAGCATGTGCGGCTTCTCGTCGGGCGCGGCCAGTGCGGTGCAGGCCTGTTCATATGCACGCTGCGCATCGATGGCTGAGCGGAGGGCATCACCCAGCAGCGGAGCAATCGCCGTTTCGTTCGACTGCGGCGCCTGGATGGCGTCGTAGAGGCGGGTGACCACGTCACGTGGATCGCTGGCGGCGGTCGCCAACGGCGCGACGATGAGCAGCGCGAAAAGGGCTATTGGGCGAGACATGCGGCACCGGATCGGGAGGCTGGTTCCGTTGAAGCATGCCGCTTCCCTGGCTTGTCGGGAAGCTTGAGATGTGCCACTCAAGGTCGCAAACGGCCACCCACGGCGGCCAGCGTACAGTGAGTCGAGCACGGCTCGACGCTACAGGTCGGGAACGCCGAGCATTGCCCGGCGCCACCCGTCCCACTACCTCAACGCGCCGGCAGGTATTGCTGCGGGTCGACCGGCTTGCCGTTGTAGCGGGTGAGCCGGCGGTGTTTGCGGCCCATGGGCCGCACCGTCGGCGAACGCCCGGCGCGCTGCGCCGGGCCGGGGATCCGCCCGGATTATGAATCGACGATCAGCGCGCCGGCAGGTATTGCTGCGGGTCGACCGGCTTGCCGTTGTAGCGGATCTCGAAGTGGACCATGTCGCGGTTCGCACCGGTGCGGCCCATCTCGGCGATCTGCTCACCGGCCTTCACGCTCTGCCCTTCATTCACCAGGCGCTTGCGGTTGTGGCCATAGGCCGACAGCCACTGGTCGCTGTGCTTGATGATGATCAGCTCGCCGTAGCCGACCAGGCCGGCGCCGGAGTACACCACTACACCGTTGGCGGTGGCCTTGACCGGCTGGCCGCTGGTACCGGCGATGTCCACGCCCTGCTTGGTCGCATCGCCGGCAACGTAGCGGCCGACGATCGCGCCATCGGCCGGCCAGCGCCAGGCGATGTTGCTCTTCACCGGACCGGCCGGCGCCGGAGTTGGCGCCGTGCTGCCGGCGCTGCTGCCGCCCGGGCGCGGCGCGGTGACCACCGTGGTCGGCGCGCGGCCGCCGCTGGCACCGGCCGGATACAGCCGGATCACCTGCCCCGGATGGATGGTCGAGGGGTTGTCCAGGCTGTTCCAGGCAATCAGGTCGGCCGGGGTGATGTCATGGATGCGGGCCAGCGCATAGATGGTGTCGCCCTTGCGCACCACCACGGTCTGCCCGGGCTTGGGCACCGAGGTCTTCGGCGTGGTCACACCACCACCGGTGCTGCCACCACCAGGACGAACCACAGTGGCGGTGCCGCAGGCGGCCAGGGTGGAAACCAGCAACGCCAGCGCGCCGATGCGCACTCCCTTGCTCAGACGATCAGGACTCATGCGAACTTCGACCTCCATACAAGCCAGGCGATCAGCACCACCACCAACGCGGTGGCGATCCAGCCCAGCGGTTCAATCCAGCGACGCAGTGCCGCTTCAGCACGCGCACCACCGATACGGATGACCGCAGCCAGCACGAACACGCGCTTGCCGCGACCGATCAGCATGCTCAACAGGTACTGCGGCATCGGTACGCCGACGATACCCGATGCCCACGTGAAGACCTTCATCGGGATGGGCATGAAGCCGCCCAGCACCAGGAAGGTGAACACCGCCCACGGCGATTCGGCCATCTTCGCCTGCACGGTGGTGATGCCCTGCTCGATCGCCGGCAGCATGCCCAGCACTTCAAACAGCGGCTTGATCGCCTCGAAAGCGTAGTGACCCAGCGCGTAGCCGACCAGCGCACCGACCATCGAGCCGGCCAGGCTGAGGGTGGCAAACCACCAGCCGCGCTTGGGCTGGGCCACGCACATCGGCGCCAGCATCACCTCCGGCATCACCGGGAAGATGATCGCCTCGAAGAAGCTCAACACCGTCAGGTAGGTCGGCGCGCGTTCGTGCGCCGCCCACTTCATCGCCCGCTCGTACAGCGGCCCGAAAATCTTCATGCAACCCTGCTCCGTGGATTAGTCGAGCATGCCAGACAGCAGCGGCACGAACGTGACCGGCGCCAGCACGTGTTGTTCGATGCTGCCGTCGGCCTTGCGGTCCAGCTGTACCAGCGACTGCGCCCCAGGGCCACCGACCGGCGCCACCAGGCGGCCGCCTTCGGCCAGCTGCTCGATCAGGGCGTCGACCAGTGCCGGCGCCGCCGCAGTGACCACGATGGCATCGAACGGGCCGTGCTCGGCCCAGCCGACGCGGCCGTCGTCGTGCTTGGTGCGGATGTTCATGCCCAGCGCACGGAAGCGCTTGCGGGCCTGGCGCAGCAGATCACCAATGCGCTCCACGGTGTAGACCTCCAGGCCCAACGCGCCAAGGATGGCGGCCTGGTAACCGGAACCGGTGCCGACTTCCAGCACCCGCTTCGGCGAGACCTGCAGCACTGCCTCGGTCATCCGCGCAACCACCCAGGGCTGCGAGATGGTCTGGCCATGGCCGATCGGCAGCGCGGTGTCTTCATAGGCACGCGAGGCCAGGGCTTCATCGATGAACAGATGGCGCGGCACCACCCGGATCGCGTTCAAGGTCGGCTCGTCGACGATGCCGGCTTCGCGCAGGCGGTCGACCAGGCGGTCACGCACGCGCTGCGAGGTCATGCCGATACCGACGGCTTCCGGCTGCAATCGCAGGCGTGGGCTCATGCCGGCTGGTCCAGCGCGGCGCTGAGGCCGCCGACCCAGCTGGCGACCTTCTCCAGCGCCTGGTAGCGGGTGAGGTCGACCTGGATCGGGGTGATCGAGATGTGGCCGGTGCGCACCGCGTGGAAATCGGTACCGGGACCGGAATCCTGCTCACGGCCGGCAGGGCCGATCCAGTACACCTCGTTGCCGCGCGGATCCTTCTGCGCGATGCAGCCTTCGGCACGATGGCGGTTGCCGAGGCGGGTGACCTCGAAGCCCTTGACCTCGCTCCACGGCAGGTCCGGCACGTTGACGTTGAGGATGGTGTCGGCCGGCAGCGGATCGGCCTTGAGCCGGGCGACAATCTCCACCGCAGCACGCGCGGCGGTCTCGAAGTGCTTCGGATCGTGGTTGCGGCTGACCAGCGAGACCGCCACCGCCGGCAGGCCGAGGAAGCGACCTTCCATCGCCGCCGAGACGGTGCCGGAATAGATCACGTCGTCGCCGAGATTGGCGGCGTTGTTGATGCCGGACACGACAATGTCAGGCTCGAATTCAAGCAGGCCGGTCAGCGCCAGGTGCACGCAGTCGGTGGGCGTACCGGCCACCGAAACGGTGTAATGGTCGATGCGCTTGAGCCGGATCGGCAGGTCCAGGGTCAGCGAGTTGCTGGCGCCGGAGCGATCGCGGTCGGGCGCAACCACCGTGACTTCGTGACCGGCCTCGCGCAGGACCGCGGCAAGCATCCGGATGCCTGCGGCGTCGACACCATCGTCATTGCTGACCAGGATTCGCATCTTCGATTTAACCGCTTGATTTTCCAAGAATTCGATTCCATCACCGTGCAGTGTGGGCGGGACCGTCGCGCCCCCCTGCGGAAGCGGTCGACCCTGCAAGGGCATCGTCTATTGTGCCGCATGCGGGCCGCCGGTCCTACCCTGTCAGCGGTCACGGCCGACATCGAACCGTCATAGGCAGACCTGCGCCGGCGGTTTACCCTGTGCGCATGTCGCACCCTGATGACGAAGATCCGGCCGCCTTGTTCCGTGCGGCCATCGGCGAAGTGAAGCCGCTGCGCAAGGATGCCGAGCCGGCACCTGCCGCGCCCCGGCCGAAACCGCGCGCGCGCATGGCCGAACGTGACGAGGCCGAAGCGGCCGGCGAGTTCGCCCGGCTGCTGCGCGACAGTGCGCCACTGGAAGCCGGCGACGTGGCCAGCTATCGCCGCGACAACCTGCCACCACGCCTGTTCCAGCGCCTCAAGCGCGGCCAGTACTCGGTGCAGGACGAACTGGATCTGCACGGCGCCACCGCCGCACAGGCCGAAGCCCTGCTGCGCCAGTTCCTGCTGGAAGCGCATGCACACGAGTACGGCTGCGTGCGCATCATCCACGGCAAGGGACTGCAGTCCGATGGCGGCGCACCGGTGCTGAAGAACCTGGTCGATCGCCTGCTGCGGCTGCGCAACGACGTGCTGGCATTCCATTCGGCACCGACCGGACAAGGCGGCACCGGCGCGGTACTGGTGCTGCTGGCGCGGCGTTGAAAAGGGGACGGAGGGAATTAAGTCGTTTGTGCCACAAACGACTTAATTCCCTCCGTCCCCTTTTTTCTGTCAGGCCTGCGAGGCGTCTTCGACGGGGCCGAGTTCGTGCAGCACGGCGGTGGCGTAGCAGCCTGGCGGCAACGCGAACGACAGTTCCAGCACGTCGTCGGCCAGCCACTGGTGCTGCAGCAGCGCCGGACGCAGGCGCAACGCGCGGCGCTCCTGCTTCAGGCGCGCATCTTCCAGGCCGGCCCGCAGTGCCTTCGACTCGTCGTCGTCCAGCGCGGCCAGCTCCAGCTCACGCGCAGCGTCGGTGCTGCGCAGCTCGCCTTCGCCCCACAACGGCGCGCTGGGATGGATGTCGAAACGCGCCAGCCGCTCGGCCAGCACATCCGTGTACGGCTCGGGGCCGAACACGCTGCGACTGCCATCGAGCATCCAGACTTCGCCATCGAGCGGCTGGTCCCAGCTGCCCTGCTCCACGCGCGCGGCCAGCACGCGGTTGAACAGCGCCGAACGGGCTGCAGAGAGCAGCAGCGAACGCTGGTCCTTGCGCATGCGGCGGCCACCGAACATCGCCAGTGCAGCCGGCACGTTGCCACCGTCGCGGCCGAAACGCTGTTCACCAAACCAGTTCGGCAGGCCGCGCGCGGCAATCTGCTGCAGGCGCTCGCTGATCGCGGCGGCATCGCCCTGCACCTCGCGCAGCACCAGCTTGAAGCGGTTGCCGGCCAGTGCGCCGCGCTGCAGCTTGCGGTTGTGCCAGGTTGCCTCGATGACTTCGATTTCGTCACTGGCCAACTCGGCCAGGTCCGGCGCAATGCGCTTGGGCAGGTGCACGCTGAAACGCTGGGTGGTGACCGCGTGGCGGTCTTTCATGCCGGCGTAACTCACCGCCATTTCCGGCAGGCCCGCCCATTTTGCCAGTACCTTGGCCACATGCACGGTGTTGGCGCCGCGCTTGCGGATGTGCAGCAGCAGATGCTCGCCTTCACCGCTCGCCTCGAACGCCGGCAGTTCATCCACCTGGAAATCGTCCGGCGTGGTGCGGATGCGCGCCGTCAACAACGGCGCACCAAACGCCAACGGCAGCGGGATCATGCCGCCACCAGCAACACGACCGCCTGCGCGGCGATGCCTTCACCACGGCCGGTGAAGCCCAGCTTCTCCGAGGTGGTGGCCTTGACGCTGACCGCGTCCAGCGGCAGCTGCAGCAACCCACCGATGCGCTCACGCATCGCAAGCGCATGCGGGCCGACCTTCGGCCGCTCGCAGATCACGGTGATGTCGGTGTTGCCGACGCGCCAGCCGCGCTCACGCAGCAGGCTGTCGCAGTGGCGCACGAACTCGCTGCTGTCGGCCCCCTTCCAGCGGTCGTCACTGGGCGGGAAATGCTGGCCGATATCGCCCAGCGCCAGTGCGCCGAGCATGGCATCGCACAGGGCGTGCAGGATCACGTCGCCGTCGCTGTGTGCAAGCACGCCGCAGCTGTGCGGCACGTTCACTCCGCCAAGCATGATGTGGTCGCCTTCACCGAAGGCATGGACGTCGTAGCCCTGGCCGATGCGGACGGGCGGGAACGGTGCGGTGCTCATGGATGCAACCCTTGCTGCAGGGCCGCGCGGACGGTCAGCCGGCGCGGCGGGAAAGTACGAATTCAAACCGGTCCAGATCGGCCGGGGTGGTGACCTTGAAGTTGTCCTCGCTGCCTTCCACCAGCAGCGGGCGCTGGCCCTGGCGCTCCATGGCCATGGCCTCATCGGTGACTTCAACACCGGCGGCGGCGGCTTCGGACAGCGCGCGGCTGAGCTGGTGGCGGCGGAACAGTTGTGGTGTCAGTGCGCGCCACAGCCGCTCGCGCGGCTCGGTGCCATCGATGCCACCGTCGTCGCCCGCACGCTTGAGGGTGTCGCGTACCGGTGCGGCCAGGATCGCCCCGACCGGATCGGCACGACCGACTTCAAGCAGGCGGCCGAGATCGACCAGGGACAGGTTCGGCCGCGCGGCATCGTGGACCAGCACGAATTCATCAGCGCGCACCGTCTCCGGCAGCGCCTGCAGGCCAGCCAGCACCGAAGCGGCACGGGTCGCGCCACCGATGCAGGTCAGCACCGGCTTGCCCGCCCACTCGTTCCAGCCGGGCCAGTCGGCGTCGTCCGGGCCGATCACTACCATTGCCCCGGCTACGGCCGGATGCGCCAGCAGGGCGTCCAGGGTATGGGCGAGCAGGATCTGCCCGCCCGCCTGAAGGTACTGCTTGGGCAACGGCGCGCCAAAGCGGGTGCCACGGCCAGCAGCCGGAACCACGACCCAGATCGCCGCACTCATGGCACGTCCGCCGGGTGGTCGCCAACCTGCGCACTGACACCTGCCGCAGGCTGCGCCGGGTGGACCGGCGCATCCTCGACCACGCGATAGAACTTCTCGCCGGGCTTGATCATGCCCAGCTCGCTGCGCGCGCGTTCCTCGATGGCGGACTGGCCTTCCTTGAGGTCCTTCACTTCCGCAGCGAGCGCATCATTGCGCTGCTGCAGGCCCTCATTGTCCCGCTCCTGGTTGGCGACCTGGGCTTCGAGCATCATCACTTCACCCGAATTGCCCGGACCAAACCAGAAGCGGTACTGCAGCCAGCCCAGCAACAGGGCCAGCACCAGCAGCATCCAGCGCCAGTCGCGCATCGGCTCAGCGCTTCAGCGAAACGAACGCGTCACGACCGGCGTAACGCGCGCCGGCGCCGAGGGCTTCCTCGATGCGCAGCAGCTGGTTGTACTTGGCCACGCGATCGCTGCGGCACAGCGAACCGGTCTTGATCTGGGTGGCGGTGGTGGCCACTGCGATGTCGGCGATGGTGGTGTCTTCGGTTTCGCCCGAACGGTGCGAGACCACGGCGGCGTAGCCGGCACGATCGGCCATGGCGATCGCTTCCAGGGTTTCGCTGAGGGTGCCGATCTGGTTGACCTTGATCAGGATCGCGTTGGCGGTGCCCGAGTCGATGCCTTCCTGGAAGATCTTCGGGTTGGTCACGAACAGGTCGTCGCCAACCAGCTGCACCTTCTTGCCGATGCGGTCGGTCAGCAGCTTCCAGCCGGCCCAGTCGTTCTCTGCCAGGCCATCTTCAATCGTGATGATCGGGTACTGCGCGGCCCAGTCGGCGAGGAAGTCGACGAACTGCTCGGAGGTCAGGCGCTTGTTCTCGCCGACCAGGTTGTACTTGCCGTTCTCGAAGAACTCGCTGGAGGCCACGTCCAGGCCCAGCAGCACGTCTTCACCGGCGGTGTAGCCCGCCTTGCCGATCGCTTCGAGAATGGTGTCCAGCGCTTCGACGTTGCTGCGGAAGTCCGGCGCGAAGCCACCTTCGTCGCCGACCGCGGTGCTCAGGCCGTGGCCCTTCAGCACCGACTTCAGCGAATGGAAGATTTCGGTACCGGCACGCAGCGCTTCGGAGAACGAGGTGAAGCCGACCGGCAGCACCATGAACTCCTGGAAGTCGACGTTGTTGTCGGCATGCGCGCCGCCATTGATGATGTTCATCATCGGCACCGGCAGCGCCGGGGTCACGCCGGTCCTGGCAGCTAGGTACTGCCACAGTGCCTGCTTGTTCGATGCAGCGGCGGCATGCGCGGCGGCCATTGAAACACCCAGCAGCGCGTTGGCACCCAGGCGGCCCTTGTTCTCGGTGCCGTCCAGATCGATCAGGCGACGGTCGAGGCCGGCCTGGTCGGTGGCCTCAAAGCCCTTCAGCGCGGCGGCAATCGTGGTGTTGACGTTGTCGACGGCCTTGCGCACGCCCTTGCCCAGATAACGGGTCTTGTCACCGTCACGCAGCTCGACCGCTTCCTTGGTGCCGGTCGAGGCGCCGGAGGGAACCGCGGCACGACCGAACGAACCGTCCTCCAGGATGACTTCGGCTTCCAGCGTGGGGTTGCCACGGCTGTCAAGGATTTCACGGGCGTGGATGCTGCGGATCGTACTCATGGTCGGGCCGGTTACCTGTCTGGAGAGGGGGCGACAAAACGAATGCCGCGTGATTATCCCCGGCTGCCCGCCACTTGCCAAATGGCCTGGGCGGCATCAGCCCCAGCTGGACCCGATCACGATCAGGGCCAGCGACACCAGCATCACCAGCAACGCGCCGGCCACCGCCGCCGCGACGGGTCCACGACGGCGTCGCCAAGCGAGCACCATCGCCACCAGGCTGCCGACGAAAGACACACCCAGCGTGACCAGCGCGGCCACAATCCAGTACTGCATGGCCTGGATGCCATGGTTTCCGTCACCCGGCGAGCCGAAGCTGGCCGCAAAGGCCATTACTCCCAGCAGCAGGGACGCCCAGGCGAGCACGCACAGCCCCAGCGCGACCAGGCCCCAGGGCCAGCCGCGCGCCGACGTGCTCGTATTCATCAAAGCAATCCGTAGAACAGGGCGCCGAGCCACAGCGAAAGCAGGATGATCGCAAAGCCAGCCGCCACCTTGCCGCGATTCAGCCGCCAGGCCAGCACCGCGGCCGCGAGGCAGCCCGCGGCACAGAGCAGCTCCGCGACCAGCAGCGCAATGAAATACGCACGCAGATCAAGCGCGCTGCTGCCATCACCCGGGGGGCGCACCGACGCCGCACCGATCAGCACCAGGCCAAACATGCCCACGGTGAACAGCACGGCCAGGCCCAGTGCGATCAGGCCCCAGGGCCACTGTTTCCAGTGCCGGCGATGACGCTGGGCTTCCAGCGCCACCCGCCGGTCACGACTCACGCGAAGCGCGAGAAGCCGTGCTTCTTGGTCACCGCGTCGAGCTCCATCAGGGTCTCGAGCAGCGCTTCCATCTGGTCCAGCGGCCACGCGTTGGGGCCATCGGACAGGGCCTTGGACGGATCCGGATGGGTCTCGGCGAACAGGCCGGAGATGCCCACCGCGACGGCGGCACGGGCCAGCACCGGCACGTGCTCACGCTGGCCACCGGAACTGGTGCCCTGCCCGCCCGGCAGCTGCACCGAGTGGGTGGCATCGAACACCACCGGGCAACCGGTATCGCGCATCACCGCCAGCGAGCGCATGTCGCTGACCAGGTTGTTGTAGCCGAAGCTGGCACCGCGCTCGCAGACCATGATCTGCTCGTTGCCGGTGGCCTTGGCCTTCTCCACGACCGGCTTCATGTCCCAGGGCGCCAGGAACTGGCCCTTCTTGATGTTGACCGGCTTGCCGGCCGAGCACACCTTGCGGATGAAGTCGGTCTGGCGGACCAGAAACGCCGGGGTCTGCAGCACATCCACCACCGAGGCCACTTCGTCCATCGGGGTGTACTCATGGACGTCGGTCAGCACCGGCACGCCGATCTGCTTCCTGACCTCGGCCAGGACCTTCAGGCCCTCTTCCATGCCCGGGCCGCGGAACGCGGTGCCCGAGGTGCGGTTGGCCTTGTCGAAGCTGGACTTGAAGATGAAGTTGACGCCGAGCTTGTCGGTGACTTCCTTCAGCTTGCCGGCGGTATCGAGCTGCAGCTGCATCGACTCGATCACGCAGGGGCCGGCGATCAGGAACAGGGGCTGGTCCAGCCCGACCTCGAATCCACACAGTTTCATGGCGTTTCCTTGTTGTCCGCAGCACCGGCCGGGCCGGTGCGCTGGGGGTTGAAGCATGCAGGATGGGGGCCGAAGCCCCCATTCACAAGTCAGGCGCGCGCTTCGGAAAGCAGCTTGCCGCCGGCCTTGCGCTCGCGCGCGGCACGGATGAAACCGATGAACAGCGGGTGGCCGTCACGCGGCGTGGACAGGAATTCCGGGTGTGCCTGGCAGGCCAGGAACCACGGATGCGCGTCGCGCGGCAGTTCGACCACTTCCACCAGGGTGTCGTCCATCGACTTGCCGGCGATCACCAGGCCGGCATCTTCCAGCTGGGTGCGGTAACGGTTGTTGAACTCGTAGCGGTGGCGGTGGCGCTCGGCGACGACGTCCTTGCCGTACAGCTCACGGGCCAGCGTGCCCGGCTTCAGGCGCTGTTCCTGCAGGCCCAGGCGCATGGTGCCGCCGAGGTCGCTCTTGTCGTCACGCTTCTCGACATCGCCGGTGGCGGTGCGCCATTCGGTGATCAGGCCGATCACCGGGTTCGGCGACTGGCGGTCGTTCTCGGTGCTGTTGGCGCCTTCCAGGCCGACCACGTTGCGCGCGTAATCGACGACGGCCGCCTGCATGCCGTAGCAGATGCCGAAGTACGGCACGTGCTGCTCGCGGGCGAACTTCGAGGTCAGCACCTTGCCTTCGAAACCACGGTCACCGAAGCCACCCGGCACCAGGATGCCGTCGACATCGGCCAGTGCGGCCATGTCGGTGCCTTCCAGATCCTGTGCTTCCAGCCACTTCAGGTTGACCTTGGTGCGCTGGCGCAGGCCGCCGTGCTTCAGTGCTTCGCCGACCGACTTGTAGGCATCCTGGTGATCCACGTACTTGCCGACCACGGCGATGGTCACTTCATCCAGCGGATGCAGGGTCGCATCGACTGCGTCCTCCCACATCGACAGATCGACCGGACCGGCCTTGTCGGCCAGCTTCAGCTGATTGACCACGATCTCGTCCAGGCCCTGCGCGTGCAGGCCCGACGGAATGCGATACAGCACGTCCACGTCCGGCACGCTGATCACTGCGCGCTCGGAGACGTTGGTGAACTGGGCGATCTTGCGGCGCTCCGAATCCGGCACGGCCTGCTCGGAACGGCACAGCAGCACGTCCGGCTGGATGCCGATCGAACGCAGTTCCTTCACCGAATGCTGGGTCGGCTTGGTCTTCAGCTCACCGGCGGCGCCGATGTACGGCACCAGGGTGAGGTGCATGAACAGCGCCTTCTCCGGGCCACGCTCGGTGCGCACCTGGCGGATCGCTTCCAGGAACGGCAGCGACTCGATGTCGCCGACGGTGCCACCGATCTCGACCAGCGCCACGTCGTAGCCTTCGGTGGCTTCGTCGATGCAGCGGCGGATCTCGTCGGTGATGTGCGGAATGACCTGCACGGTCGCGCCCAGGTAGTCGCCGCGGCGCTCCTTGCGGATCACGTTCTCGTAGATGCGGCCGGTGGTGACCGAGTTCTTGCGGCTCAGGCGGGTGCGCACGAAGCGCTCGTAGTGGCCCAGGTCGAGGTCGGTCTCGGCGCCGTCGTCGGTGACATACACCTCACCGTGCTGGAACGGGCTCATGGTGCCCGGGTCGACGTTGATGTACGGGTCGAGCTTCATCATCGTGACCTTCAGGCCACGGGCTTCGAGAATGGCGGCCAGCGACGCGGCGGCAATGCCTTTGCCGAGCGAGGACACCACGCCGCCGGTTACGAAAATCAAGGGAGTCATGGCTGCAAGCATCCTGTCTGGAAATGGAAAACGGCAACACCACGCGCACCCGGAGGGCGGGCATGGTGCTCGGAGGGGGTTTTCCGGTTCGCTGGGACAGCGAGGGAGGTGCGGATCCGTGCGGCGGCAGGCGCCGGACGGGGACCATCGTGCGAGGTCGGGGCGGCCGTGCCGGCCAAATCGACCGTCACCTGCGACCCGCCATGCTGGAAGCCACGCTTGGCCGCTCCAGCCCATTCGCAAAGGGTGGACACGCACTTACTCCCGGAAAGCCATAGTTTACAGATTGATGGCCGCCAACCCAAGGGGCAGACGCCACGTTCCTAAAAAGAAACGCCCCGCTGAGCGGGGCGTTCCGTTGCGCACCCCTTGTCGCAAGGGCGCTTGGCAGGTTGCGGGATCAGCGCTTCTTGCGCGCTTCTTCCTCTTCTTCCTTCTGCGGGGCCGGCTGGCCCTGCGCCTTCATTTCGGCATTGGCCTGGGCACGACGCTTGGCCTTGGCATCGGCCTCGGCCTGCGCCTTGTCGGCCTGGTCACCCTGCTGCGGGGCCGGCTGGCCCGCGTTCTGCGCCACCACCAGCGGCACTGCAACGGCGGCAGCGGCCAGGATTGCAACGGTCAGCAACTTCTTCATGAGGTCCTCCTCGCGGTATGGCTTGGATGTTTCGACCCGATGGGGCCGCCGGCGTTCAGATTCCAGCGGCTGCCATTTTACCCCCTCCCCGGCGCCGAGGCTGAACCGCAGGCGTGCAAAATCGCCGTCCAGACCGCACACTTGCGCGTCGCTCCGCGCTTTAGAAGATAGATGAACGCCCGCTATAACGCCGCCGATATTGAAGTCCTGTCCGGCCTTGACCCGGTCAAGCGCCGTCCCGGCATGTATACCGACACCGCGCGCCCGAACCACCTGGCGCAGGAAGTGATCGACAACTCGGTGGACGAGGCCCTCGCCGGCCATGCCCGCTCGATCGAGATCACCCTGTACAAGGACGGCAGCGTGGAGGTCAGCGATGACGGCCGCGGCATGCCGGTGGACATCCATCCGGAAGAGAAGATCCCGGGCGTCGAACTGATCCTCACCCGCCTGCATGCAGGCGGCAAGTTCAGCAACAACAACTACACCTTCTCCGGCGGCCTGCATGGCGTCGGCGTCAGCGTGGTCAACGCGCTGTCGACCCTGGTGGAGGTGCACATCAAGCGCGAAGGTGCCGAACACCGCATCACCTTCCGCAATGGCGACCGCGCCACGCCGCTGGAGGTGGTCGGCACCGTCGGCAAGAAGAACACCGGTACCCGCGTGCGCTTCTGGCCGGACCCGAAGTACTTCGACACGCCCAAGTTCGCGGTGCGCGCGTTGAAGCACCTGCTGCGCGCCAAGGCCGTGCTGTGCCCGGGCCTGACCGTCAAGCTGACCGACGAAGCCACCGGTGAAGTCGATACCTGGTACTACGAAGACGGCCTGCGCGACTACCTGAAGCTGGAACTGGGCGAGCGCGAATCGCTGCCGGCCGACCTGTTCGTCGGCAACCTCAAGAAGGACACCGAGGTGGTGGACTGGGCCGTGGCCTGGCTGCCGGAAGGTGAGCTGGTCCAGGAAAGCTATGTCAACCTGATTCCGACCGCCCAGCATGGCACCCATGTCAACGGCCTGCGTACCGGCCTGACCGAGGCGCTGCGCGAGTTCTGCGACTTCCGCAACCTACTGCCACGCGGCGTCAAGCTGGCCCCGGAAGACGTGTGGGACCGGGTGTCATTCGTGCTGTCGCTGAAGATGACCGACCCGCAGTTCAGCGGCCAGACCAAGGAACGCCTGTCCTCGCGCCAGGCCGCCGGCTTTGTAGAGGGCGCCGCGCACGATGCGTTCAGCCTGTTGCTGAACCAGAACGTGGAGCTGGGCGAGAAGATCGCGCAGATCGCCATCGAGCGCGCCAGTGCGCGCCTGAAGACCGAGAAGCTGGTCGTCCGCAAGAAGGTCACGCAGGGCCCGGCCCTGCCTGGCAAGCTGGCCGACTGCATCAGCCAGGACCTGTCGCGCACCGAGCTGTTCCTGGTGGAAGGTGACTCGGCAGGCGGCAGCGCCAAGCAGGCGCGCGACAAGGATTTCCAGGCGATCCTGCCGCTGCGCGGCAAGATCCTCAACACCTGGGAAGTGTCGTCCAACAGCGTGCTGGCCTCCGAAGAAGTGCACAACCTGGCCGTGGCCATCGGCTGCGACCCCGGCAAGGACGACATCACCGGCCTGCGCTACGGCAAGGTGGTGATCCTGGCCGACGCGGACTCCGACGGCCTGCATATCGCCACCCTGCTGACCGCGCTGTTCCTCAGGCATTTCCCGGCGCTGGTCGATGCCGGCCACGTGTTCGTGGCAATGCCGCCGCTGTTCCGCATCGACGTGGGCAAGCAGGTGTTCTACGCCCTGGATGAGGAAGAGAAGCGTTCGATGCTGGACAAGATCGAGCGCGAGAAGATCAAGGGCGCAGTCAACGTCACCCGCTTCAAGGGCCTGGGCGAGATGAACCCGAACCAGCTGCGCGAGTCGACCATCCATCCGGATACGCGCCGCCTGGTGCAGCTGACCGTGGACGATGGCGAGCAGACCCGTTCGCTGATGGACATGCTGCTGGCCAAGAAGCGCGCGTCCGACCGCAAGGGCTGGCTGGAGTCGAAGGGCGACCTGGCTTCGCTGGAAGTCTGATCCGGAGCGGGGTCGGATCCCTTTCCGCAGGAAAGGGCTCTGACCCGGTTGGCGGCAGTGGGGTCAGAGCCGTTTCCTGTCAGGAAACGGATCCGACCCCATGCGCTCCGACCCCATCCGCCCCCATCGGCAAACCCGGCAGCGCCATAATGCGCGTCCACCCGTGTGGACCATCGTATTGGCCAGCCACTCGCTGCTGTTCCCCGGCCTGCCGCTGCACAGTGCACGGCTGGTCCTGAGCCCGATCCGTCGTGACGACGCCGCCGCGCTGTTCACGCTGCAGTCCAACCCGGATGTCATGCGATGGTGGAACCATCCAGCCTGGACGCGACTGGCCGAAGCGCGCGAGCAGATCGACGATGACCTCGCCGCCCATGCCATCGGCACCCAGCTGAAGCTGGCCGTGCGCGAGTCGCTGGAAGGTCCGCTGCTGGGCATCTGCGTGGTATTCGCGGTGGACCGCGATGCGGCGCGCGCCGAGATCGGCTACCTGCTGGCACCCGATCGCCAGGGCCAGGGCTATATGCACGAGGCCCTGCAACAGGTACTGGCCTACCTGTTCCGCACCCTGCACCTGCACCGGGTGGAAGCCGAGATCGACCCGCGCAATGCGCCGTCCGCGCACGTGCTGGAACGCCTGGGCTTCCAGCGCGAGGGGGTGCTGCGCCAGCGCTGGCGCATCCAGGGGCAGCTGGCCGACTCGGCCGTCTACGGCCTGCTGGCCGATGACGACGCCGCAGCCATCCTGCCCGCTTGACCCAATCTGGCCAGTAGCGGGCTCAACGCACGGCCATGCCTTTGGACACATACGGCATGGCCCGCCACCGGCCTAGCATCGGAACCCCCTTCCGCTGCCGAACCGGTGCCATGAAGTCCCTGCTGCACACTGCCGCGCTCTGCGTCGGCCTGCTCATCGCCCCTGCCAGCGTGCTGGCCGCGCCCGACGCCGAGGGCAAGCCCGACCCGAAAGACGACAAGACCGAAGCGCCTGCGCTGCCCGCCGACGCCTCGGCCCGCCAGAGCATGCGCCTGGCCGGCCGCACCCTGGACTACACCGCCACCGTCGGCACCCTGCCGGTACGCGATGCCAAGGGCAAGGTGATCGCCGATGTGGTGTTCACCGCCTACACGATGCCGGGCAAGGACCGGCCGGTGACCTTCGCGCTCAATGGCGGCCCCGGTGCGTCGTCGGTGTACCTCAACATGGGCGCGATCGGGCCCAAGGTGGTGACCTTCGGCTCCGAGGGTGACAGCGCATCGGCGCCGGCCACCCTGCACGACAACCCGGGCACCTGGCTGGACTTCACCGATCTGGTGTTCATCGATCCGGTCGGTACCGGCTTCAGCCGCGCGCGGATCGGCGACGATGAAGCCAAGAAAGCGCTCTACAACCCCAGTGCCGACGTCGAATACCTGTCGCGCTCGATCTACGACTGGCTGCTGCGCAACCAGCGCATGGCCTCGCGCAAGTACCTGACCGGCGAGAGCTACGGTGGCTACCGCGGCCCGCGCATCACCCACTTCCTGCAGACCCGGCTGGGCGTGGCGATGAACGGACTGGTGCTGGTCTCGCCCTACCTGAGCCCGACCCTGGAAGACAACGCCGATATCTCGCCGATGGCGTGGATGCAGACGCTGCCGTCGATCGCCGCGGCGCACCTGGAGCGCCAGGGCAAGCTGACCGATGCGGCGATGCGCGAGGTGGTGGAGTACACCCGTGGCGATTACGCCACCGCGTTGATGAAGGGCCGCAGCGATCCGCAGGCTACGGAAGCCATGCTGCGCCGGGTCACCGCGCTGACCGGACTGGACCCGCAGTTCGTGCGCCGCGCTGGCGGGCGCCTGGAGACCCAGGCCTACCTGCGTGAAGTGTTCCGCGACAAGGGCACGCTGGGCAGCCGCTACGACTCCAACGTGACCGCGTTCGATCCGTTCCCGAATGATCCGGAGCAGCGCGCCAACGACCCACTGCTGGACAGCATCATCGCGCCGACCACCACGGCGATGGTCGACTTCGTGACGCGCGTGGTCGGCTGGAAAGTAGATGCGCGCTACCAGGCGCTGAACTACGACGTGAACCGGCTGTGGGACCGCAATGGCGAACTGCGCCAGGGTGCGGTGACCCAGCTGCGCCAGGCGGTGGCGATCGACCCGCATCTGCAGGTGCTGATCGTGCATGGCTGGAACGACCTGTCGTGCCCGTTCATGGGCTCGATCCTGACCGTGGACCAGATGCCGACGATGGGCAGCAATCCGGACCGGGTGCAGGTGCGCAGTTATCCGGGCGGGCACATGTTCTACAGCCGGGCGGACAGCCAGGCGGCGTTCCGCAAGGATGTACAGGCGTTGTTCCAGCGTAATTGAAGGGGTTTGGCCGGGCCTGCGGCCCGGCACCCGCTGACAGCCACGGCAACGGCAACTGCAAAAGCTGGCTTCCTGAGGGCTGTTGGTGGGTGCCGACCGTTGGTCGGCACGGGGCGGATCCCGTTGCTTGGCAACGGGCCCTGACCCTGGTTCTGCTCTGGCAGGTGTCGACCTTGGTCGACACGGTGGGTGCGGAAAAATTCTTGCCCATGAAAAAGCCCGCCTGATATGGCGGGCTTTTCGTTTACAACCTTGGCGTGGCGATCAGGTCCAGCCGAACAGCTCGAACAGCTTCAGGATCAGGTACGCACAGCCACCGGCCGCCGGGATGGTCAGGATCCAGGCCCAGACGATGCGCTCGATCACGCCGAACTTCAGCGAGCGCGGGTTCTTGGCGAAGCCGACGCCCATGATCGCGGTGGAGATGCTGTGCGTGGTCGAGACCGGCATGCCGAAGTGGGCCGCCAGGGTCAGGATGGTGGCCGAGCTGGTCTCCGCGGCGAAGCCGTGGATCGGGTGCAGCTTGACCATCTTGTGGCCCAGGGTCTTGATGATCTTCCAGCCGCCCGAAGCGGTACCGGCCGCCATCACCACCGCGCAGGTCAGCACGATCCACATCGCGATGCCGTCACCGGCATGCGCGTCCGGGTGCATGAAGGCCAGCCAGGACGGCAGGTCGTTCAATGCGCCGGTGGCTTCGGCACCGATCAGGGTCATGGCGATGATGCCCATGGTCTTCTGCGCGTCGTTGTGGCCGTGGGCGAAGCCCATGTAGGCCGCCGAGGCGATCTGCGCCTTGCCGAAGAAGGCGTTGACGATGCGCGGACGGGCCAGGCGGCCGATGGCACCACCGATCTTGGCCAGGCCGGCGATCAGCGCCCACAGCAGCACCATCACCACGATGCCGAGCAGGAAGCCGGCGATCGGCGAGGTGATCATCGGCACGAACACCTTCCACAGCAGGCCCTTGTTCTGCGCCCAGCTGCCCAGGCGCTCGGACCAGATCAGCGCGTCCCAGTTGTTGTGGGCGGCAGCCAGGCCGGCGCCGCAGAGGCCACCGATCAGGGCGTGCGAGGACGAGGACGGCAGGCCCTTCCACCAGGTGATCAGGTTCCAGATGATGCCGCCCAGCAGGGCGCACAGGATCACCTGCGGGGTGACCTCGACCACGTTGGTGTTGAGCAGGCCCGAGGCGATGGTCAGCGCCACCGCGGTACCGGTCAGTGCACCGATGAGGTTCATGAAGGCGGCCAGCATCACCGCCCAGCCGGGCGAGAGCACCTTGGTCGCCACCACGGTGGCAATGGAGTTGGCAGTGTCGTGGAAGCCGTTGATGAACTCGAAGACGAGCGCGGCCAGGATCACCACCAGGACAAGGGTCAACATGCGGCGGCGTCCGTCAGCTGTTCTTCAACACGATCTGGTACGCCACCACGCCAGCCTCGCGGCAGCGGTCGATGGCCTTTTCCAGGATCTCGAAGAATTCCTTCAGCAGGAACATCTGCAGGTTGTCCAGGCGGCCCGAATAGATGTCGCGGTACAGCTCGAGCATCAGGCGGTCGGCCTCGTTCTCCAGCGAGCGCAGCTTCTCGTTGAGCGCGGTCATCCGGTCCAGGTTCATGTGGCGCAGGTCGGCCACCATCTCCACCACCACGCCGGCGGCCTGTTCGAGCATCGCCGCGCGCGGCGCGAAGTCGATGTGCTCCAGGTGCGTCGTGGCCAGCGAATAGCGGTCGGCGAACTTCTCGATCTGCTTGGGAATCTTGTACAGCGCCGAGCCCAGCGCTTCGATGTCTTCGCGCTCGATCGGGGTCATGAAGCTGTCCACCAGCGCCTGGCTGATCTTGTCCGAGGCCGCGCGTTCGCGCAGGCGGGCCAGCTTGAAGGCGTCCAGCGCGGGCTGGCGGTCGGCCTCGCGCAGCATGGAATGCAGCGCCTTGGCGGCGTCGGAAGCCGCGACGGCAGCCTCATCGAGCAGGGTGTAGAACTGTTTGCCGGAACCGAAAATGGTCTGCAGAGAGAACATTGAGAAACCTGTCAGCCGTCGCGGGAAGGACGGCACCAGATGGAATTATGACGGCTAGATGACCATCACGGGTATCCCCGCCCCCTTTCGAGGCCTTGGAACCCCCAACCTGAACAGGCGGTTGCCACCCTGCCATGCCCCTTTGCTAAGATGCCAGCGCGCCTTCGGGCGCACCTTATGGACGACGACCCTTATCCCCCTGCGCCGCGCCGGATCCCGTTCCTGAGCGCCTGCCGCCATCGCCAGCACCCGCCCTCCCTGCCACCAACCGGGGACGACGCCCGTGTTTGAAATGATCCTGATTGTCTTCGCGCTTGTTCTGCTGAACGGCTTCTTCGCCATGTCCGAGATGTCGGTCATGACCTCGCGCAAGAGCCGCCTGAAGCAGATGGCTGCCACCTCCAAGCGCGCGGCCAAGGCGCTGGAGCTGTCCGAGAAGCCGGAGAGCTTCCTGTCCACCGTGCAGATCGGCATCACCGTGATCGGCGTGCTGACCGGCTACCTCGGCGGTGAGGCGCTGGGCGAGGCCTTCGCCGGCTGGATCCAGGGGCTGATGCCGGGGTTTGCGTACGCGGGCAACATCGGTACCGCGCTGGCCGTCAGCCTGATCACCTTCATCACGCTGATCTTCGGCGAACTGGTGCCCAAGCGCCTGGCGCTGACCCGCTCGGAGGCCATTGCCGGCCTGGTCGCGATGCCGATGAGCTGGCTGGCCAAGCTGGCCCTGCCCTTCGTCTGGCTGCTGTCCAAGACCACCCAGCTGGTGCTGCGCCTGTTCGGCCTGGGCAAGGACGAAGTCGCCTCGGTGACTGAAGAAGAGATCCGCATGCTGGTGGCCGAGAGCCACGAAGCCGGTGTGATCGACGCCCACGAGCGTGACATGATGAACCGCGTCATGCGCCTGGGCGACCGCACCGCCGACAGCCTGATGACCCCGCGCAACCGCATTGCCTGGCTGGACACCCAGGCCGGGCTGGAGCGCAACCTGGAAATCATGGCCGAGCACGAGTTCTCGCGGTACCCGGTGTACCGCGACAACGACATGGACGTGGTCGGCGTACTTGAATTGAAATCGCTGGCCACGCGCATGGCACGCGGCGACAACGCGCTGTTCCAGACCCTGCGCGAACCGCTCTACGTGTCCGAATCGACCCACGCGATGAAGCTGCTGGAGATCTTCCGCGAGGAACAGCAGTCGATGGCGCTGGTGGTGGACGAGTACGGCGAGATCCAGGGCCTGGTGACCATCAGCGACCTGATGGGCGCCGTGGTCGGCCGCCTGCAGGCGGTGGAGAATGCCGATGAAGACGCGCTGGTGGTGACCCGCGAGGACGGTTCGCTGCTGGTGGACGGCTCGCTGCCGATCGAAGACCTGCGCGAACTGATCGGCAGCAACGAGCTGCCCGATGCCGAGGACGGCGATTACTACACCCTGGCCGGCATGTGCATCCACTACTTCGGCCGCATCCCGCACGCAGGCGAGTACTTCGACTGGGCCGGCTGGCGCTTCGAAGTGGTCGACCTGGACGGTGCGCGGGTGGACAAGCTGCTGCTGCGCACGCTGTCCGACGAGCAGGCCGATGAGCTCACCGCCTGAGGCCGGCCAGGGTCCAGGCGCCGAGCGCCCGGCCTACCGCAACGAGGGCATCCGCACCCTGCTGGAGATGTTCGCTTCCGGCGACCCGGCCGAGCACATGCCGCTCGGCCAGATCCTGAGCAACCTGCAGCAGAGCGCGTTCGGCGTGTTCCTGTTCGTGGCGATCCTGCCTTCGTTCATCCCGATCCCGGGCATGGGCGGCGCGGTCAGCGGCCCACTGGTGATCCTGATCGGCCTGCAGATGCTGTTCTGCCTGCGCCGGCCGTGGCTGCCCGGCTTCATTGCCCGCCGCGGACCCAAGCGCGGCACCATGCACCGTTTCCTGGACCGCATCGACCGCCCACTGCGGCGCCTGGACAGGATGCTGAGGCCACGCCTGCCGCAGCTGTTGACGCCCCTCCCCGCCCACGCCTTCAGCGGCCTGCTGCTGGTGCTGCTGGGCCTGCTGCTGTCGTTGCCGATTCCCTTCACCAATTTCCTGTTCGGCTTCCAGCTGCTGCTGTTCTCGCTGGCGCTGCTGGAACGCGATGGCGCGCTGATGCTGTTCAACTGGATCGCCGCGTTGGCGGCGATCGCGTTCTTCGGCTTCAGTTCGGGGCAGCTGGTGGGTTACACGGTGGACCTGTTCCAGCGCTGGTTCTGAGCCGGAACCCGGTAGAGCCGGCCGCTGGCCGGCTGCCACGTTTCCAGGTCTGCCGGCCAGCGTCCGGCACTACCAATACCGGACATCGATCCTCACCGAAGATCGATGAAGCCATTGTCGGCCAATTGCGCCGGCTCGTCCTGCACCGCCGACAGCACGAAATTCAACGCCTTGCCCAGCAGCGTGCCCGGACCATCCCAATACTCGGCCGAGTCGGCCCGCACGTGGATCAGGCGCAGGTTCGGGTCGTCCTTGCCGCCCGGGAAAAACAGTTTCATCGCCGGCGACCACAGTTCCTCGATCTTCGCGCGGTCATCAACGATGCGCGCGCGCCCTGCCACCGATACGTAGGTGTTCTTCGACGGCGAGGCATAGGCCACGTTGACGTGCGGATCAAGCGCGATCTCGGCAACCTTCGGGCTGTCGGCGGTGATGACGAACCACAGGTCACCGTCGAAGGTGACCTGCTGGGTGGCCAGCGGCCGGCTGTAGAGTCGTCCGTCGACGCCGGTGGTGGTGAACATCGCCACCTCCACGTCCTTGATCAGTTCGGCCAGCTGGGCGATGTGTTCGGCGCGGGTATCCGCCATGGGAGGCTCCAATGGGTAGAGCCCCCATCAGACCCGTCGCGGCTGCAACGGGCCGTGACGCCATTGTTCAGCCCGCGTGGCGGGCGTGCCAGGCCTGCATCGCCAGTTCGAACGAACGCAGGCGCGCGCGGTGGTCATGCAGGTTGGCGGTGAGCATCAGCTCGTCCGGCGAGTGCCGCTCTACGAACGCGGCGATGCCATCGGCCACCTGCTGCGGATCGCCGAGCACGGTGCAGGCCAGGGCCCGCTCCACGCCGAGTTTTTCGTGCGGCTCCCAGAAGGCTTCGATGTCGTCGATCGGCGCCGGAATCTTGCCCGGCCGGCCGCGGCGCAGGTTGACGAAACTCTGCTGCTGGCTGGTGAACAGGCGGCGCGATTCGGCCTCGCTGTCACTGGCGACGACATTCAGGGCCAGCATCGCGTGCGGCTGGTTCAACGTGGCCGAGGGGCGGAACTCTCGGCGGTACACCGCCAGCGCCTCGTCCATGGCATCGGGCGCGAAGTGCGAGGCAAACGCATAGGGCAGGCCCATCGCGGCGGCCATGCGCGCGCCGAACAGGCTGGACCCCAGGATCCAGGTCGGCACCCGCAGGCCACCGCCCGGAACCGCCTGCACCGCCTGCCCGGGCTGTACCGGCTCGAAGTAGTGCAGCAGCTCGCGCACGTCCTGCGGGAACTGGTCGGCGCTGTCGAAGTAGCGGCGCAGTGCACGCGCGGTGGGCTGATCGGTGCCCGGCGCACGGCCGAGGCCGAGATCGATGCGGTCCGGATACAGCGAAGCCAGCGTGCCGAACTGCTCGGCCACCTGCAGCGGCGCATGGTTGGGCAGCATGATGCCGCCGGCACCGACGCGGATGCGCCGGGTGCCGCCCGCGACGTGGCCGATCAGCACGGCCGTGGCCGCGCTGGCGATGCCGGGCATGTTGTGGTGTTCGGCCAGCCAGTAACGGCGGTAGCCCAGCGCATCGGCGTGCTGGGCCAGTTCCAGCATGTTGGCGAAGGCGGCGGTGGTGTCACTGCCCTCGCAGACCGGGGCCAGGTCAAGGATCGACAACGGGATCATCAGCGGTTTTCCGTCTCAGGACCCCCCCTGCATGGGGTCGGCCAGGCGCAGCGGCCAGTGACGGTGGCGGGATGCTGATTCCCGCGGAGCCGGTTCAGGGCCTGCCGGACCGTGTAGAGCCGAGCCCATGCTCGGCTGCTGTTGATCAACAAAAGGCAGCCGAGCATGGGCTCGGCTCTACAGAAGCGTGTCAGAACGCGCTGGGGCGCGGCTCCGGCAGCGGCTGGTCGACCATCGGCTTCAGTTCGGCATCCAGCGCCACGCGCTCGTCGAACACGAAACAGCGGCCTTCATAACCTTCGCCGCCCACCTCCTCGAAGTAGCCGAGGATGCCGCCATCGAGCTGCAGCACGTTGTCCATGCCATCGTTGGCCATCCACAGTGCGGCCTTCTCGCAGCGGATGCCGCCGGTGCAGAAACTGACCACGGTGCTGTCCTTCAGCGCCTCGCGATGCGGCGCCAGCGCCTCGGGCAGGTCGGTGAACTTGTGGATGGGCAGCACCAGCGCATCCTTGAAGGTGCCGTACTCCACTTCCTGCAGGTTGCGGGTATCGAGCATCACCACCGGCTTGCCGGCGTCATCGTGGCCCTGCCGCAGCCAGCGCTGCACGGTGGCCGGATCGACCGCCGGTGCACGCGGATAGTCCAGCGGCTGGCCGTCATCGCGGCGGAAGCTGATGATCTCGTCCTTCACCTTGGCCTTCAGCCGCGCGAACGGCTGGTGCTCGCTCAGGCTGGTCTTGACCCGCATCCCGGCAAAACGCGCATCGGCATGCAGCGCGGCGTAGAAATCCTCGACCGCCTCCGGCTCACCGGCCAGGAACAGGTTCAGTCCCTCGCCCGCCACCAGGATCGTGCCCCGCAACCCGGCCGCCTGGGCACGCGACAGCAGCTGGTCGCACAGGGCCTGGGGGGCGTCGATGACGGCGAAATGGTAGGCAGCGGTGTTGGCGATCATCCTGCCATTTTAGCGCCTCCCGCCCGCACAGACAGATTCAGGGGTCAGAGCCCTCTGCGCAGCAGAGGGATCCGACCCCAAGCCCGGCAGACACCCGGAATCTGTCAGAGGCGGGGCGGTGTGGGCAGGCGGGACCGTTGGCGCCATGGATGGCGCCATCGAGCCCCCAAGGATGGGTTTACGGCGTGTCCCGCCTGCCGACACCGCCCTGCCCGCCACGGATTGCCTGCCGTTGCTGTTGCTGTTGCTGTTGCTGTTGCCGGCCAGCGGCCGGCACTACCGCGGGTGCCGGGTGCAACCCGGCCGCGCCCCCTACCCCCGCAACAGCATGAACGGCAGCAGCACCAGCGCCGCCGCAGCGGCCATGCCCAGCAGCACCAGCACCACGAACACCGGCCGCCGCCGGAACAGGCTGCCAAAGGTCTCCGCCGTGCCATCCCGCAACGCCTGCTCACGCTCGGCCCGCACGCGCACACCGCGCGCCGCCTGGTACCCGGCCATCAGCGCCTTCGCGCGCGGATGATCGGCGTCCTCGCGCAGCCACAGGCCACCGTTGGAAATACCCCAGGGGCTGGGTTCGGTGCGGTACCAGGCGATGCCGTGCTGGTCGAGCAGCGTGCAGACATCGGCATATTCGTCGTCGCCGACATTGCGCAGATTGAGCAGGAGTTTTGCCATGCCGCCATGATACCCGGCGCCGATGCGCTACCCTTGCCGCCCTCGCCCTGCGCCCTTCTGGAGACGCCCGATGCGCCGCCTGCTGCTTCCCCTGCTGCTGTCCCTCGCCGCCGCTGGCTGCTCGAGCGAGCCCTCCGGTCCGCCGCCGGGCGGCACCCTGACCACCTTCGAGCGCATCGATACCGTCGCTGGCACCGGCACCGAAGCCGTTCCCGGCAGCAAGGTCACCGTGCACTACACCGGCTGGATCTACGACAACCGCACCGAAACCAAGCACGGCAAGACCTTCGACAGCTCCTTCAAGCACGGCCAGCCGTTCACCTTCGCGCTCGGCGCCGGCCAGGTCATCCGCGGCTGGGATGAGGGCGTGGCCGGCATGAAGGTCGGCGGCAAGCGCACGCTGATGATCCCGCCGGATTACGGCTACGGCGACCGCCGGGTCGGCCCGATTCCGGCCGGTTCGTCGCTGGTGTTCGATGTCGAGCTGCTCGATGTCAAGCCGTAATACCGCATTGCCCCATCGGGTCGCCGTCATCGGCGGTGGCCCGGCCGGCCTGTTCGCCGCCGAGCGCCTGCGCGCCGCGGGGCTGGACGTGGACCTGTACGAGGCCAAGGGCTCACCCGGCCGCAAGTTCCTGATCGCCGGCAAGGGCGGTCTCAACCTCACCCATTCCGATCCGCGGCCGCTGTTCGACAGCCGCTACCGCGAGCAATCCACGGCCGTGGGCCGCTGGCTGGATGGCTTCGACGCGCAGGCGCTGCGCGACTGGGCTGCCGGCCTTGGCGTGGAGACCTATGTCGGCAGCTCCGGCCGCGTGTTTCCGGTCGACCGCAAGGCTGCGCCGCTGCTGCGCGGCTGGGTGCGCCGACTGAAGGAACAGGGCGTGCGCCTGCATGCCAACCACCGCTGGATCGGCTGGGGCAACGACGGCGCGCTGCGCTTCGCCACCGAAGCCGGCGAGATCGATGTCCACGCCGATGCCAGCGTGTTGGCGATGGGTGGCGGCAGCTGGCCGCAGCTGGGCAGTGATGGCGCCTGGGTCGCCCCCTTGCAGGCACGAGGCGTGGACATTGCGCCGCTGCAATCGGCCAACTGCGGCTTCGACATCGACTGGACGCCGTTCTTCGCCCAGCGCAATGCAGGCGCACCGTTGAAGCCGGTGGTCGGGCACTGGCTCGACCTGGCCGGACAACCGCAGTCGCTGCAGGGCGAATGCGTAGCCAGCGAGTACGGCATCGAAGGCAGCCTGATCTACGCGTTGGCCGCAGACCTGCGCGAGACCATCAACCGTGATGGCCATGCCATGCTGTGGCTGGACCTGGTGCCGGGACGCGATGAAGCACGCCTGCTGGCTGATCTTTCGCGGCCGCGCAAGGGTCGCAGTTTTGGTGAGCATCTGCGCCGTCAGGCCGGCCTGGATGCGGTGAAGGCCACCCTGGTGTTCGAGATCCTTGGCAAGGATGCGGGCCACGACCTGCCTGCCGTGGCTACCACGCTCAAGCGCCTGCCGTTGCGCCTTCTGCGTCCACGGCCGATGGCCGAGGTGATCAGCACTGCCGGCGGCGTGCGCCTGGCTGCGCTGGATGATGGCCTGATGCTGCGGGCAGCACCCGGCGTGTTCTGTGCCGGCGAGATGCTGGACTGGGAGGCCCCCACGGGGGGCTACCTGCTGACGGCGTGCTATGCCAGTGGCCTGCGCGCCGCCGAGGGCGTGATCGGGTGGCTGGCTGGGCGGTGACACCCGCATTGTGGAGTTTAGCCGTGCTCAACTGCCTTTGATTCAGGCGATGAAGCAGTCGAGCATGGCTCGACTCTACAATCCCCGGGCGCTCACCACGGCCTGCGCATGCTCACCGAAGCCAGCGCCACGCCGCTGGGATGCGGGTAGGCTTCCTCCCGCACGGCAATGAATCCCTGCCGTTGGTAGAACGGCACGGCGTTTAGCGAGGCTGACAGCACCACCTCGCGCTCACGATCGGCCATCGCCAGCAGACGCTGCATCAGCGCCTGGCCGATGCCCGTGCCGCCACGATCCGGATCGACGAACAGCGCATCGACTTCATTGGCGTCGGTATCAAACACGCCGAACCCGAGCAGGACACCCTGCCCGTCCTCGGCCACCACGCAGCCTCCCTGCCCCAGCAGCCGTGCGTACTGCGACGGCGGCGGCGAAGCAGACCACGGATCGATCACCTCCGCCGGGTAATGGCTGCTGCACGTCTCGCGAACGCAACGCGTGCGCAGTGCCCACAGCATGGCGACATCGTCGATGGTGCCGGTCCTGAACCGCATGACATCTCCCTGTAGAGCCGAGCCCATGCTCGGCTCGGCTGTTCTTCGTTCCAACATCGCGATGAGAGAAGCAGCCGAGCATGGGCTCGGCTCTACAGCAACACATTATCGCGACTTGCTGGCGCGCAGCGCCTGGATCTTCGGCGGCGGCTGGAACGAATCGCTGCGTGCATCGGCCCAGAATGCATGGAACACCGCATGATCCGGCACCTTGTGCAGCAGCTCGCCCGGTTCCAGGTAGCGATACAGCGACGCCAGCGAGCGGATCTCGACAGGCGAAACACGACGCAGGATGTGCTCCGGCCCCAGTTCGGCCGGATCGTTCAGGCCGGCCGCACACAACAGCTCCTTCAGGGCGTGCAGCGTGTGCTCGTGGTAGCTGTACACGCGGGTGGCCTTGTCCGGTGCATCCAGGTGCTTCCAGCGCGCCGGGTCCTGGGTGGCGATGCCGGTCGGGCACTTGTCGGTATGGCAGCTCAACGACTGGATGCAGCCCAGCGCGAACATGAAGCCACGGCCGGCATTGCACCAGTCGGCACCCAGCGCGATGGTGCGCGCGATGTCGAAGGCGCTGGTGATCTTGCCCGCCGCGCCGATGCGGATCCGCTCGCGAAGGTCCAGGCCGACCAGCGTGTTGTGCACCAGCAACAGTGCTTCGTGCATCGGCACGCCGACATGGTCGACGAACTCCGCCGGTGCTGCGCCAGTACCGCCTTCGGCACCGTCGACCACGATGAAGTCCGGCAGCAGGCCGGTTTCCTGCATCGCCTTGGCAATGCCGAACCACTCCCACGGGTGGCCGATGGCCAGCTTGAAACCGACCGGCTTGCCACCGGACAGTTCGCGCAGACGGGCGACGAACTGCAGCAGTTCGACCGGCGTCGAGAATGCCGAGTGACGCGACGGCGATACGCAGTCCACGCCCATCGGCACGCCACGGGTGACCGAGATCTCGGCGGTCACCTTTGGCGCCGGCAGCACGCCGCCATGACCGGGCTTGGCGCCCTGCGACAGCTTGATCTCGATCATCCTGACCTGATCATGGGTGGCGTTGGCGACGAAGCGCTCTTCACTGAAACCGCCCTTTTCGTCACGGCAACCGAAGTAGCCCGAGCCGATCTCCCACACCAGATCGCCGCCCATCTCGCGGTGGTATGGCGAAATCGAACCTTCGCCGGTGTCGTGGTAGAAGCCACCGCGCCGCGCGCCTTCGTTCAGTGCGCGGATCGCGTTGGCCGACAGCGAGCCGAAGCTCATCGCCGAAATATTGAACACGCTCGCCGAATACGGCTTTGCACAATTGGCGCCGATCAGCACGCGGAAATCGTGCTTGGCGATGGCGGTCGGCGCCAGCGAGTGGTTGATCCACTCGTAATCCACCGCGTAGGTGCTGCGCAGGGTGCCGAACGGCACCGTGTCCATCTCGTTCTTGGCCCGCTGGTAGATCAGTGCACGCTGCTGGCGCGAGAACGGCACGTCCTCCAGGTCGCTCTGCACGAAGTACTGGCGGATTTCCGGACCGATCGATTCCAGGCCGTAGCGGAAGTGTGCCATCACCGGATAGTTGCGGCGCAGCGTGCTGCGCTTCTGCAGCAGGTCCCAGGTCCCCAGAGCCACCATCGCGGCGGTCAGGCCGACGCCCCAGTACCAGGCCGGCCAGATCGTGGCCAACCACAGGCAGATGGGGAACATCAGGATGGCGAGCAGGTAGACGATATACCGGTGCATGGCGTTCCTTGGTTGCAACTGCCTGCGAGTCTACCGTGCTGCCCGCCGCCCGGGTTTACAGGCGATCGTCAACCACGTTGCGTGGCCAGGCCGATTTGACGTCGTAGACCAGGCCGCCCGGCGCCAGCAGCGACCGGATACCGGCCTCGTCCATCGCCTTGAAGCGGGCATGGGCAACCGCCAGCACCACCGCGTCATAGGCCCCTGCCACGGGTTCGGCCAGCCACTGCACGCCCTCATCGGCCAATGCCGCCGGGCCGACCCAGGGATCACTGACCTCGACCTGAGCGCCGGCATCACGCAGGCGCTGCGCCAGCTCCAGCGCGCGGCTGTTGCGCAGGTCCGGGCAATCCTCCTTGAAGGTCACACCGAGCACCAGGATGCGCGACTGCACTGGTTCGCGGCCGCGTTCGGCCAGCATCGCCAGCACCCGCGACGCCACATGCTCACCGACGCGGTTGTTGACCTGCCGCGCGGTGTGGATCAGGTCCGGGTGGTAGCCCACGCTCTCGGACTTGTGCAGCAGGTAATACGGGTCCACGCCGATGCAATGGCCGCCGACCAGGCCCGGCCGGAATGGCAGGAAGTTCCACTTGCTGCCGGCGGCATCGAGCACATCCTGGGTATCGATGCCCAGCCTGTCGAAGATCAGCGCCAACTCATTGACCAGCGCGATGTTCACATCGCGCTGGATGTTCTCGACCACCTTGGCCGCCTCGGCCACGCGCATCGATGGCGCGGGGAACGTGCCGGCGGCAATGATGCGCTGGTACAGGCCATCGATCACCGCAGCCACTTCCGCTGTCGACCCCGAGGTGATCTTGCGGATGTCGGCCAGGCGCCGCTGGCGGTCACCGGGACTGACCCGCTCCGGGCTGTAGCCGCAGTAGAAGTCTTCGTTGAAGCGCAGGCCCGAGCCTTCTTCCAGCAGCGGCACGCAGACTTCTTCAGTGGTGCCGGGGTACACCGTGGATTCGTAGATCACCAGGTCACCCGCGCGCAGATGGCTGGCGATCAGCCGCGTCGCCGAACGCAACGGCTCCAGATCGGGCTGCTCATAGGCATCGATCGGCGTCGGCACGGTGACGATGTAGACGTTGCATGCATCAAGCAAGGCCGGATCGCTGCCGTACTGCAGCTGCCGAGCACTGGCCAGCTCGTCGGCCTCCACCTCCAGCGTATGGTCCTGGCCATCGCGCAGCTCGGCGATGCGATCGGCATCGATGTCGAAGCCCAGCGTCGGCCAGTGCCGACCGAAGGCCACCGCCAACGGCAGGCCGACGTAGCCCAGGCCGATCACCGCAAAACGCGGGGTCTCCGCTGCCGCAAGGGACGCGCTCACTGGCATGTCCCGCGCAACGGCATGCATGCCGCCATGGATTCGGCCGACCTGCTCATTCGCTGCACCACTCCGTGTAATTCCACGCCAGAAAGGCGACAGCGTAACGGCCCGGGCGCCTGCCCGCCAAGATGGGATCAGGAGCCCAGTGCGACCGCGGCCGGTTCCAGTTCGCCATCGGCGCCGGTCCAGGCCTGCCGCAGGCGCTCGAAGCCACCGCTGCCAAGCAGGAAGCCCGGCCACGCCGATTCAACGATCTGTGCCAGCAGCTCCGCATCAATGCGCCGGGTTCCCATCGACCAGCGCGGAAACGCCCGCTGCGCCACCGGCGCGCGGCACAGCACCTTCAGCTGGCCGTGGCTGCGCGCATTGACGATGCGCTGGTACACCGAATCGATACCGTCCTCCGGGCCTTCCAGGTACTGCAGGAAACGGCTGCCATCGAACATCAGCACACCGGTGACACCGGCTACACGGTTGAATGCCGTGGCATCGGCCAGCAGGCGGTCAAGATCGGTTGTCTGCAGATCGGCGCGGGCCTCACTGGCATAGGCAATCGCGTGCAGCGACATCGTGCGGCTCCCCCCCTGGGAACGATGGTTGGGACTATGACATGAATGGGAGCGACAGTTAAACACGCTGCCGCTCCACGGCAATCCGGCTGCGATTCTGCAGCTGGGCTACAATCGGCGCCGCGCTGCAGGCCCGGATGGCGAAACTGGTAGACGCATCGGACTTAAAATCCGCCGGGGGCAACCCCATGCCGGTTCGATTCCGGCTCCGGGCACCAACCGCGCTGCGCGAGTACACCTTAGATTGCACGCGAGTAACGCGGCTGTTCATGCGCCGCGCGCAGGTAGGGGTCGAAACACATCGCCAGCAGCCGCAGCAGCGGCCGACCCGGCTCGCTGGCGCGCACTACACCGTCGCGGTATTCGGCCAGGCCGTCTTCCTGCAACCGCTGCACCGAACGCAGGTCCTCGGCGAAGTACTGCTCGAAATCGACGCCATGGCGCTGGCCCAGCACGGCACCGTCCACCTCGCCCTGGCACATCAGCTGCTGGATGAGTTCAGCGCGCAGCTGGTCGTCGGCGCTCAGTGCCACGCCGCGCCAGACCGGCAGCTGGCCCTGGTCCACCGCGTCCTCCCACGACGGCAGGTCACGCGGATTCTGGCTGTAGGTGGCACCGATATGACTGATCGCACTCACGCCCAGGCCGAGCAGGTCGGTATCGGCGTGGGTGGTATAGCCCATGAAGTTGCGATGCAGCTGGCCGGCACGCTGCGCGCGCGACAGGTCCTCTTCCGGCAGCGCGAAGTGATCCATGCCGATGTACTGGTAACCCGCAGCAGAAAGCTTCTCCACCGCCAGGCCCAGCAGCGCCAGCTTGTCTTCCGGTGAAGGCAACCGGCGCTCGTCGATCTGCTTCTGCGCGCGGAACAGGTGTGGCAGGTGTGCGTAGCCATACACCGCCAGGCGATCCGGTCGCAATGCCAGCACTCGTTCCAGGGTGCGGCCGAATCCCTGCAGGCTCTGTCCAGGCAGCCCATAGATCAGGTCGACGTTGACAGAGCGCATGCCGCTGTCGCGGCAGGCATGCAGGATGTCCAGCGTCTGCTGCACGCCCTGTATGCGGTTGATCGATTCCTGCACATGCGGATCGAAATCCTGCACGCCCAGGCTGGCCCGGTTGAAGCCCAGCCGCGCCAGCATGGCGACATCGCGGGTATCGATGAAGCGCGGATCGAGTTCGATCGAGAAATCGCGCTGCGGCGAATCGCTGAAATCGAAGCGCCGGCGCAGCCCCTCCACCAGCGTGGTCATCGCCTCGGCCTCGAGGAAGTTCGGCGTACCACCGCCCAGATGCAGCTGGATGACCTCACGGCCGTCCTCGAACTGCGGCGCCAGCAGGTCGGCCTCGGCCAGCACGCGCGCGACGTAGCTGTGGCCCCGACCGCGGTCGCGGGTGATCACCCGGTTGCAGCCGCAGTAGAAGCAGGGGCTGGAGCAGAACGGCACATGCACGTACAGCGACAGCGCGCGCGCCAGCTGGTTGCTGTCGGCGATCGCCTGGCGCAGCGCCGGCGCGTCGAAGCCATCGTGGAAGTGCGGCGCGGTCGGATACGAGGTGTAGCGCGGCCCCGGCCGGTCATGCCGGCGCAGCAGGTCGGGGTCGAAGGTCCAGGCCAGGCCACCGGCGGCGGGAGAGAACGTGTCCATGCCGCCAGCATCGCGCCGGACGGCCATGACCGCCTTGACCCAGATCAATCGCGGGTGGGGATTCCCAGCACCGGCAGGCCCACCTGCGGCCAGCGCAGCATCTGGTAGCGCTTCCAGAAGGTGTCACCGATGCGCGCGGCGACGTCGTTGGCCAGCTCCTGCATCGGCGGGTTGCCGCACTCGGCGGTGGTGATCCGGAACAGCACCAGCCAGCGATCAAACAAGTCCTTGTCCAGCTCGATGGCCATGTGCTTGGACATCGGCGAGCCCTTGAAGCGGCGCGTGCCGCGCAGCATCGCCGACCAGAAATCGACCAGCTGCGCCAGATGTTCCGGCCAGTCGTGGACATGCGCCTGGAACACCGGCCCCAACCGCTCTTCCTCGCGCACGCGCGCATAGAAGTCGTGGACCAGGCGGGTCACTTCCTGCTCGGTGCACAGCCCGGGCGAGGCGACGGGCAGGACAGGTGGCGGTATTGCGTTCATCGGGGGTACCCAAAGCGTGCCGGCAGTGTGCCGCAGCCGGCCGGCACCGCCGTTGATCCAGATCAATGTCGGCGCAGTCCGCTGCACCTAGGCTGCCACGATTGCAGGAAGCATGCCCTGCGGATGCTGCGCCGGCCTCGGCGGAGTATACGCGCCGCCCTCATTCCGATCCGGGACAGCATGAACAGACCCTCTCCCAGCCGCCGCCAGCAGCTGATCCAGCACTGGGGTGCCATCCTCTGGCCCAGCTTCATCGCTGCCGGCCTGGCCAGCGTGGTGTTCTTCGCCTTCGTCGACCCGCTGCGGTTGCAGGCGATCAGCTTCCCGGGCACGGCGATCAGCCGTGAACTGGGCTATACGGCAGGATTCTTCATGTTCTGGTCGGTGACCGCACTTTCCAGCGCAGTCACCTGGTACCTGCAGCGGCCCCTGCCGAGCGATGACGACGACGAGCTGCCGCTGGGATGAGTACGCCCTGTACCGGAACCGGAACCCCACGCCCCTGGCGTTGGCGCGGCGCGCTCAGCGCGCTCTTGCTGGTCCTGTTCTATGCCCTGCCATGGCTGCGCTGGAATGGACACCAGGCCCTGCTGCTGGACATCAACGCACGGCGCTTCGACCTGTTCGGCTGGACGTTGTGGCCCGGCGATGTCGGCGTGCTGATCGGGTTGCTGGCGGTGCTGGCGGTGGGCCTTGCGCTGCTCACCCACCTCGCCGGCCGCATCTGGTGCGGTCATGCCTGCCCGCAGACGCTGTGGCGTCGTGCCTTCGACTGGATCGCGCACGGCATGGCCAAGGTCTTGCCAGTGCCAGCCGTGCGCCCGGCCACCCAGGTCGCGTGGGGGCTGCTGTCGCTGTGGACTGGCATCACCTTCGTCGGCCTGTTCAGCCCGATCGCCGGACTGCTGGCCGCCGCTCCGAATGCCGGCTGGAGCGGCTGGGAAACATTCTGGGTGCTGTTCTATGCCGCCGCCACCTGGGGCAATGCCGGCTTCCTGCGCGAGCAGGTGTGCCGTTCGCTGTGCCCGTTCGCGCGCATGCAACCACTGCTGATCGATCCACATACACCACGCATGCTGTACGACGCGCGCCGCGGCGAACCGCGCGGCATGCGCCCTCCGGGCATGGGGGGCGTGCTCGGACGCGGACGCGGCCTGCTCGACCCGACCACCGCACAGGACTACGTGTTCCGCGCCGCACATCCGCTGCTGGCCGGACCGATGCCCACCTTCAGCGCCGATCGCCTGGGCGACTGCACCGACTGCACCGCGTGTGTCAGCGCCTGCCCGATGCAGCTGGACATCCGCCAGGGACCGCAGGCCGATTGCCTGGCCTGCGGCGCCTGCCTGGACGCCTGCTCGCGGCAGCAGCACCAGGCCGGTTTCGGCCCGGGGCTGGTGCGCTACTGCAGTCCGCAGGCCATGGCCGGGCAACCGCGGCAATGGTGGCGACCGCGGACCCTGGCACTGCTGTCGATGCTGCTGGCGCTGTTGGCCTGTGGCGCCTGGCGCCTGCTTTGAATCAACGGGTCAACGCGGCCCGTTGGCGTGCGGCGGCACCAGCTGCGCACGTCGGACGATGCCGAGCTGTTCGATGATCAGCGCCATTTCATTGGTGACTTCGGTACGCTCGGTCCCCTGCGGGACCAGGCGGTCCAGCACCTGCTGGTAGGTATCCCAGAACGCCGGACCGCATCCGTGTTTGTGATAACTGGCTTCCAGTTCGCGGCGTACCCGTTCAGCCAAGCCATGCATGCCGTATTCCATACGACCTCCGTTGGACTTGTTCTGCATCGTTGACGGTCTACCGACTCACTTGCGAGCTACTGAAAGACTCCCGGGCTTCACGCCCGGTTGATGCCAATTAGTCATAGATTTCACGACAGGTCAATTACATGCAGCGACTTTCGTGATCGAAATTATTAATCGTTCACGAAACCACATACGGGATGACAGGCTTCCCGGATGGGCCGGAGCCGACAACCTACCCGATTCCTCCAGCCTCTGCCTTGGTAGGCCTCATCGATAGCCCGACCCCGTTCTATCGAAGTTTCCTATGTTGCTAAGCATACTTAGCAAATGGCACTTAGAGTGCTATATGCGACAAAAGGCGGCGCAGTTGAGGCTTATTCGCCCTGCGTGGCTTCAGTTGCCGGGAACAGGTTGGGATAGCGCTGATGCAGGATGTATTGGCGTAACGCAGGAATCGGGAAATCCTTGGGCCATTGCGACACTGCAGATCGGCTTATGCCAAAAAAGCGCGCCAGTTCGGCATCGGTGCGGAAACCCAGCCGGGTGCGCACCTGCCCCTTGCTCCAGAATTCGGTCACGGTCGGTCCTTCTGTTAACCAGACTTATTCTTGGAACAAGGGATCTTTGCGATCCACGCGTTAAGCTGGCTTGCATAGATGAATACTCTCGGCCAACGACTCGCCATTGCCATGAAGAAAGCCGGGCACCCTCGCCCGGCCGATCTGGCCCGCGCCGCCGATTCGACGACGGCAACCATCAGCAACTGGCTCAACGACCACGTCAGCCCCGCCCATGTGAAGGCCGAACAGCTGTTCCGCATCGCCGATGCGGCCAAGCTGGACGCGCGTGAACTGCTGTATGGCGTGAGCGGGCTTGGCGTCGGTGAGCGGGGCAATACCTATATCCCCAGCCAAGCCCACCTGGATGTCTGGCAGGACGCCTACGAACTGGTCAGCCATCTGGTGGAAGAGAAGGGCCTGGAGATCGACCACCGCCGCCACGCGGCCCTGGACCTGCTGGCCTTCGAACTGCTGATGGACGGCTTCAGCCGCAGCAAGGTCATCCGGGTGCTGACGACCTCGATGACGTGAATGCACTACCGCTGGTAGCATGGTCGCCGATGGGGATGGGGCTCCCCCGATAACCGCCTGAAAGGGCTGATGGCTCCTGCCAGGACGAACCGGCGTTCGTCGATGGCAGGCCGTGCCTGCCCTCGGCGTTCGCCATCGAATCAGCGAACCCGTACCCGAGGCACGTGATGCACGCATTGAACAACTACTTGCTGGTCTTCATCGGCGGCGGGCTCGGCGCCTGCCTTCGCCATGCCTGCAACCTGATCGGTACGCGGGTGGCAGTCGGCAGCCCGTGGCCATGGTCGACCTTCCTGATCAACATCAGCGGCGCGCTGCTGATGGGCGTGCTGGTCGAAGCCTTCGCCCTGCGCAATGGCGCCTCGCCGCAGCTGCGCCTGCTGCTGGCCACCGGCGTTCTCGGCGGCTACACCACGTTCTCCACCTATGCGCTGGAAATCGGCGTGCTGCTGCAGCGCGGCCAGCACGGCCTGGCAGCGTTGTACGCCGGCGGTTCGGTGGCACTGGGCCTGGTCGGCCTGTTCGGTGGCATGAAACTGGCCCGGCTGGTGCTGGGCTGAGACTCAGGCCGCGCCGGCGCGGGCCTGCCCGCGCCACTCGCGCGGCGACTGCCCGGTGTGCGCCTTGAATGCGCGCGACAGCGCGGCTTCGCTGCCGTACCCCACATCGTCGGCAATCCGCTTGAGCGGTCTGCCCTGGCGCAGTGCCTGCTGCGCCAGGCCCACCCGCCAGCCCTGCAGGTATTGACCGGGCGTGGTGCCCATCGCCTCACGGAAACTGGCAGCAAACACGCTGCGTGACATGCCGGCGACCTCGGCCAGGTCTTCCAGGGTCCAGGACTGTGCGGGCGCTTCATGCATCGCCACCAGCGCCAGCCGCAGCCGCGGATGACCCAGCCCGGCAAACAGGCCACCACGCATTTCGCCACCTTCCATCAGCTGGCGCAGCACCTGGATCATCACCACCTCGAACAGCCGGTTGACCATCGCCGCACGCCCGCAACGCTGCTCGAAGGCTTCCTCGAACAGCAGTTCCAGCGCTGCGTTGCCGCCGTACAGATCGGCCAGCGGCAGGCAGATGAAATCGGGCAATGCGGCGCTGATCGGGTTGAGCCGTCCGCCCTCGAAATGCAAGTTGGCGCAGGCCATGTCGGCGCCCTGCTGCGGGTCGGTACTGAAGCGATGCGGCATCGGCCGCGGGTACAGCAGCAGGCTCGGCACCTCGACCTGCACGGTCTGGTGGCCGTGGCTGACCTGCAGCGGGCCACGTCGCACCAGGTGCAACTGCCCGGCTTCATCCTCGCCCTCCAGCGTGTTGATGCCGCACAGCGCGCCGGCATGGAACACCGAGGCGGTGACCGAAAAACGTTCCAGCAGAATGGCGAGACGGTCGACCATGACGGGACTCCGGATCAAGCGAGACGAACTCAATGCGACAGATCGTATCGGATTCGGCGGTTGAGGGGGCGGCACTGGCTGAGTGATCCGTCTCGAATTCATGCAGCTGCGCCAGCATGACGACGGCCGCCTGGTGCTGCGCTACGCCGGGCCTGCCTCGGTACAGCGCATCACCACGAAGCGCTCTTCCGCGGCCGGTGCAACGAAGTGGCGGGTGATACGTTCGAACTCCTCGTCGCTGGCCTGGAACGGATGTTCGCCGAGAGCATTGCGCGCGCGCAGCCGCGCCTTGCAGACCTCATCGGCAATGTCGAGGAAATGCAGTTGATGTGCAGCGCCAACCGGCGAGAACACTTCACGTGCCCACGCGCGGCTGGCTGGCGTATTGAATGGAAAATCGAGCACCACCGAAACACCGGCCTGCAGCAATGTGCGCAGATGATCGGCCAGCACATTGCGCAACGTGGCTGCACGCTGCAGATAGTCGGCAATGGAATGGATTTCGCCCGGATACAGCGCCGCCAGCCACGTGTCTTCGCTGATCAATACGTGGCGCGGCTTCAACGCCAGCTGCTGCGACAGGGTGGATTTGCCGGCACCGATCTTGCCGCACACCAGGTGCAGCGTCGGCGCAGCGTCGTTCGATGAAAGGTCGTGCATCTGTATTCTCCTTGGTGGATTCATTACCCGGGAGAGCGCTGCATGCAACCCGCCTTCCCGGGCAGGTTGCTTGGCCGTGATGACCGCGCGCTACCCCGCCTTCCCGTGGGGAATGCGGATAATCGACGCGATGCTGTGCAGGGCCATGCCGCCAGCGTAGAGCGCAGCACCGCCGACCGGCAATGCCCTGCGGCACTGCAGCGCGCGCAAGGTTGTGCAGGGATCTATGCTCGGCGCCATTCCCGCATGGAATGACCCCGATGCGAACCTTGTTTCGATGTGCGCTTGCCCTCTGCCTGCTGCCCTGGATGACATTGCTGGCTGCACCACCGCCGGCACCGCGCACGCTCAGCGGCGAGCGGCAGGGCGCACCGTGGCGGCTGGATGTTCCGGCCAGCTGGAACGGCGACCTGGTGATGCTGGCCCATGGCTACGAACCGGTCGGCATGCCACGCACCGCACCCATGGCGGCCAATGACAGCACCGCGCCACTGCTGGCAGCAGGTTACGCCGTCGCGCAGAGCGCCTATGCCAGCCAGGGCTGGGCGGTGGCCGATGCGATCACCGACATGGAACGCCTGCGCCAACAGGCAGTGGCTGAACTCAAGCATGTCCGCCACACCTGGATGCTGGGATTCTCGATGGGCGGCGCCGTGACCATCGGCAGCCTCGAGCGCTTCCCGCAGCACTACGCAGGTGGCGTGTCGCTGTGCGGCGCCAATCTCGGTGGCGAACAGATCGCGACCGATCTGCTGACCACGCTGGTCGCATTCGATTACTTCTTCCCCAAGGCCGATGGGCTGCCGGCCGCCGGCCTGGTAGCGCGCGAAGTCGCCGCGCTGCCACAGGGCGAGTTGTACCAGGGCATCGCCAATGCCCTGCAACGTGATCCGTCGCACGCCGCAGTGCTGGCGCGGCGGCTGCAGGTGTCCCCTGATGCACTGGCCGGCGCCATCAGCCTGCACGCACTGGTGCTGCACGAACTGGCCACGCGCAGCGGCGGCATGCCGGTCGGCAACCTGGGGGTGGTGTACAGCGGATTCGGTGACGACGCCGCATTCAATGCCGGCGTTCAGCGCATCGATCCCGTGCCTGCGGCACAGGCGCATGTCCGCGACACGCTGGCAATGACCGGCGCACTGAAGCGACCGCTGGTGATCCAGTTCAACCACAACGACCCGACCATCGTGCCGCACATGCAGACGGTGTATCCGCAATTGGCCGTACGGGCTGGCGCACGCCCGCTGCCACGCGTGTTGCCGCCGGTGGGCGAAGGACACTGTGGTTTTTCTGGGACACAGGTGGTCGACGCCTTGAAAGCAGTGCAACGCTGAGTCCATCGCGTGCCGCAACGCATCACCACCGTGCGGGAAGGGGCTGCTCGGGTGGCGTGTGTCGTTCAGCCGCCAAGGCCTCGGCCTGACCAGCATGGTGCTGCACGATGCACGCCGCCCGATCGGCATGCAGGGCCAGGCGCTGACCGTGCGAGCGCAACCATGACGGGCCCAGTCAGCCGCCCAGCGTGCCCATCGTGAAGGTGTAGCCCGAGCTCATCAGGAATTCGCGCATGCGCATTTCCGCGCGCCGCGGTGAGGCCAGGCTGGCCGGCGCATACAGCGCATACACCAGGCCCGATCCCTCGATATGCTCGCGGCGGACCTCGCAGCGGGCGGTTTCCGAGGCAATCACCCATCCGTCCTTCAGCCGCTCCGGCCCGATGGATTGCCCGTTCTTCAAGCGAAAGGTCAGCCAACGCACATCTGCCATGACTTTGCTCATTTCCGTTTCGCTCCGTGGCTGAAGCGACGCGTGATGTCCTTGCTCGCCATTGCGGCTCCCTGAGACGTGGAACCCGACCATAGCGCCTTTCCATGTCGTGGGTGGCTGAGACTGGCGGCCGCGGCATGCGAGCTGCCGCACGGGTTCCCTCGCGGCGTCGGAAATGGCGACGGCAGGGAGCGTCCTGCCGGCGCAGTTCACGGGCAGGGAACCCGACTCACGCAGCGCGGTCGCTGCCCTGGTTCAAGGCGTGCAGCGCATCGGCCAGCGCCTGGATTTCGGCACGCAGGGCCAGCCGCTGCAACCACCGCCCGGGGATTCCGCGCGCACCATGGAATGCGCCCGCCAGCTGCCCCGCGATGGCGGCCGTGGTGTCGGCGTCCTCGCCAAGATTGGCCGCCTCGAGTACGACGGCTTCAAAGGTGTCGTGGCGATCAAAGCACCAGAGTGCAGCTTCGACACTGTCGACAACATAGCCATTGCCACGGATCTGCTCACGCGCGGCACCGCGGTAGCCGCCCGCCGCGATCTGCTGCAGCCGCGCGCTCTCAACGGGGACATTGCTGAGATCCAGCACCGCGTCACGGGTGCCACCTGCCAACGCCCGCTCCAGCGCGACCGCCAGCAAGCGGCACGCCTCCAGGCACTCCTGCGCAGCGTGCGTCGTTCGCGAACTCAGCTCGGCCATTGCCTGCAGGTCGGGGGTCCCGGCGTAGCGCAATGCCACCGGCGCCAAACGCATGATCGAGCCATTGCCAGCGCTGCGTGGATCGTCACTACCCGCCAGCGGATGGCCATCCTGCAGGAACCGGTCGATCGCAGCCCGCGTTGCCATACCGATATCGAAGCACTCGCCGGTCGCACTCCAGTACCCATGCCGGTACCAGTTGGCGTAGCGGTTCATCTGATCGTGCACATCGAAGGTGTCACAACGCACCAGGCTCTCGGCCAGGCACATCGCCATGGAGGTATCGTCGGTCCATTGCCCCGGCTGCAGCTGGAACGGCCCACCACCCACCATGTCGGTGATCGGGGTGAAGCTGCCACGAGGCTTGAACTCCAGCGTGGTACCGACGGCATCGCCGCACGCGAGGCCGAGCAAGGCGCCGCGGAAGTGATCAATCTGGTTCATCAGACCAGTGTAGCGCCACCGGATCCGCCATGACTGGCCGCCAGGCCGCGCAACGATCGCGCAAGCGGGAACGCAATCGTAGCCAACAAAAAAGCCCTGACCGGAGTCAGGGCTTTTCAATTGGAGGCCTCAAGCGGAATCGAACCGCTGTAAACGGATTTGCAATCCGGTGCATAGCCACTCTGCCATGAGGCCAACGTACTGCGCGCCAGGAACGGAACCCTGACAAGACAAAACCCCATGATGGGGCCTGTCGGAACATGGAGCGGGAAACGAGACTCGAACTCGCGACCTCAACCTTGGCAAGGTTGCGCTCTACCAACTGAGCTATTCCCGCGTAAGCCGACATGCTACCGGAAATCCGGAAAACACACCAGCGATTTCACCTTTCTGACTGCGCGCAAAGCCTTGCGGCTCAACGTGCCCCGCCTTGCCGTGGCGGGAGAAAAACAAGGCCCCTGCCGGGGCCCTGTAGAATCTGGAGCGGGAAACGAGACTCGAACTCGCGACCTCAACCTTGGCAAGGTTGCGCTCTACCAACTGAGCTATTCCCGCAGATTCCGTTCGACCTGCGTCGAAGGAGCGCTATTGTGTCCAAATTCCTTCACGCCGTCAACAGTCTTCACATCATGCGGTCACGGGCGTCCGCACTGGGGTACGCTGCCCCGCCCAGCCCCATGCGCCCATGTTCCTTCGCGGCAAACCCTTGTTGATCGCCCTGCTGCTGCATCTGCTGGTGGCGCTGCTGTACTGGGCACTGATTCCGCTGGGAATGAACTGGTATCGCGACCATTTCGGCTTCACCGCCCATCGCGACATCGGCCTGGGCATCGCCCAGTTCCATCTGTTCTGGATGTTCATTGGCGCCCAACTGCTGATCGCAGTGTTGCGGCCATTGTTCGCCAAGCTGCTGGTGCTGGCGGCGCCGCTGGCGTTCGCCAGCTGGACGCTGATGCACGACCATCCGCTGCGCCTGGTGTACTTCACCGTTGGACCTGGCCTGCTGGCACTGGCCGCAATCGCCGCAAGCCTGCGCTATTCGTCGCGGGCAACCTCCCGCTACACCACGGACACCACCGATGCCTAGACGTTACATCCGCCTGTTCTGGCTGCTGGTCGCGCTGACCTGGCTGGCGCTGATCGCCGCACTGGTCAATGCCGGCTTCACTCCGGACTACTGGCTGCTGCACCACCTGGAAGGCGCCGAACTGCCCTACCCGACCAGCACCGTCATCGTCTTCGCGTTGCTGGGCACCGTCGAACTGGTGGTAGCCGCCTTGATCGTGCGGCCGTGGAGACTGAAACGCCTGTGGCTGCGCCTGCTGATCGCCTTCGCCCTTCTGCTGCTGTGGTCGGTGCCGTGGATGCTGTCGGCGATGCATCAGCCGCCGGTACAAGGCATGCATCTGCTGTGGCTGCTGCTGTTGGACGTGGGCCTGCTGCTGGCGCTGTGCATGGTGTCGGCGGTGAGCGCGTGGCGGGCGTTCAGGCGTCGAGGGCGCGCGGATGCGCCCCCGTTGCAGCACTAGGCCTACTTCCGGAACTCCACCCGCACATGCTGGCCGAAGCGCGCCTTGGCCTCGCCATCGAACTCCAGCACGCACTCCACCACCTTGGCCACGCCACGCCCCGCGTCTTCAGGCAGGCGAGCCTGCGCGAACACCGGGCTGATGCGTACCACGCGTGCGGGCGGCAGCGTGCTGGCGTTCTCGGCACCATCGCTGTCTGGCACCACGGTGGCCCTCATGCCCACCTGCACGGCATCGGCGTAGGCCGCGCTGAGTTCGGCACGTACCTGCAGCGGGCGCGCCGGCAGCAGTGATATCGCCGGCTTGCCGGCCTGCACGAAGGCGCCGAGGCCCGGCACCTGGCCGACCACGGTGCCGGCTTCCGGCGCGCTCAGCGACATCTGCTGCAGTTTCAGCCTGGCGTGTTCCAGCTTGTGCTGGGCCATGTCGACCTGCGCACCGGCCACGTCGACATCGGCGCGTACGCCAGCCAGCTGCTGCTTGGCCGCATCGGCCTGCTGGTTGGACGACACGCCTTCGCTCGCACCCGTGGACAGGCGGGTGGCATTGCGCTCCAGTTCGCGCAGCTGCGCCTGGCTGCCCTTCAGGCGGTCATTGGCCAGTGCGAGATCAGCGGTGGCCATCGCCACTTCCTGCTGCAGCAGCGCACCGTCCAGCGACAGCAGAAGCTGCCCCTTCTTCACCGTGGCGCCCTCCTTCACCAGCGCGGCGGTGATCGAACCATCCACCGGCGGCGCCAGCGCGATCAGGCCACCCTCGACATCGATGATGCCGCGCGCCACCGCAACCTTGCCGGCGGTGGCAGTGCTGGCTTTACCTGCAGGTGCCTGGGCGGGCGCGTCCCTGGAACAGGCGCAAAGCAGCAGTGCCGCGGACAGTACCAGGCTGAGGGGAAGCAGGTGCGACGTCTTGGTCATGGGGCGGACTCTACGGTTTCGTTCTGGCGGCGGTCATCACGGACCATGCCGTCTTCCATGGCGATCACCCGATCGGCATGCCGGATCAGGCGCGGATCGTGGCTCACGCACAGCACGGTGGCGCCATGCGCACGTGCGTAGCGATGCAGGATGTCGATCACGCGCTGGCCATTCTCGGCGTCCAGCGCGCTGGTGGGTTCGTCGGCGAAGATCAGTGTCGGCGACTTGGCGAAGGCACGGGCCACCGCCACGCGCTGCTTCTCACCGCCGGACAACTGCGCCGGGCGCATGTGGCTGCGGTGGCTGAGGCCCACTTCTTCCAGCGCCTTGCGCGCCAGCGGCTCGCTTTCGCGATTGCGCATGCCGCGGTAGCCCAGCGGCAGCTGCACCTGCTCCAGCGCAGTCAGTGCCGGGAACAGGTTGAAGCCCTGGAACACGAAGCCGACATGGTGCAGGCGGAAGCGCTCCACCTCGCCGCGGGTCATGTGGCCCACGTCCTGGCCCAGCGCGTGCACGCGACCGCCATCCGGCGCGGACAGGCCGGACAGCAGCGACAGCAGCGTGCTCTTGCCGCACCCCGAAGGGCCCGAGACCAGGGTCAACTCGCCCGGATAGATGTCCAGCGACAGGCCGCGCAGCACCGGCACCTGCATATCGCCGGACATGAAGCCTTTTTCCAGTGCGTCGGCCTGCAACGTTGGGGCGACGGCATGTTTGGAGGTCATCGGCCGGTCCTCAACGCAGCAGCAACGATGGATCGGAGCGGACCACACTGCGTACCGCCATGATGCTCGACAGCATGGCCATCACCGCGACCAGCGCCACGCAGCCGATGATGACCATCGGCGTCAGCTGCACCGGCACGCGCTGGGACTGTGCGATCAACAGCACGACGGTACTGAACGCCGCCGCCAGCAACATGCCCACGCCACCGATCAGCAATGCCTGCTCGAATACCACCCGTGCCAGCGCGTAGCGACCTGCGCCGAGCGCGTTGAGCGTGGCGTACTCGCGCACCGAACCAGCCACCACCGAGGCGAACGACTGGTTGGTGATCACCGCGCCGACGAAGCAGACGATGACGGCCATGAACAGCACCGCGATGCCGGCGCCGGTGTCGAACAACCAGTACTGCTGCGAACGGCTGGCGAACGCCGGCGCGGTCCAGAACTCGACCGGCGTGGCCTGGCCCATCGACGCAGCGAGGCGGTCGCGCACGCGGTCGGCCAGGTCCGGCGAGCGCAGGCCCGCCACGAAATAGGTACTACCCTCGTGCGGATCGGTACCGGCGATGGCACGCGCGGTATCCAGCGAGGCCAGCACGTTGACGCCACCGAGGCCACGCAGGCCCGGTTGCGCGGCGACCACGCGCACCGCCTTGCCATTGATCCATGCACGGTTGCTCTGCAGGTCCACGCCCAGCGTATCCAGGTCGGCGCTGTCGACGATCACCGCCCCCGGCTCGCGCAGCTGCGCGCGCAGGTCGGCAGGCAGGATGCGCGCGAACATCATTGCGTCATCGCCGGTGGAGATGCCGGACAGGTACACCGACACGTTGCCGGTACCCTGCGCGCCCGAGCGCCATTCGCCATCGACCCACTCGTAGGGTTCGACGCGGGTGACATCCGGGTCCATGCGCAGGTGGCTTTCGACGTCGGCGCTGATCGCATGGCCGTAGTTGACGCTCTGGGTGCCGGGGAAGCCGGCCCAGATGTCGGCCGAGGACGCTTTCACGTAGATCGCAGCGGTACCGAAGATGCCCAGCACCAGTGCCGCCTGCACGATCAACAGCACACCGGCGAAGCACATCGCCAGCACCACCGGCAGGAACCGGCGCCATTCATAGGCCAGGGTCTTGCGGGCCAGCGCGATCATTGCGATTCGCCCTCACCCTCGACAGGCAACGGAGCACCACCGAGGGCGCGGTAGAGCGACGCAAAGGCCAGCACGCGCGCACCCTGTGCACCGATCAGGTCGGCCTGCGCGGCGAGTGCCGCACGCTGCCCGTCAAGCCCGTCGAATTCGCTGGACAGCCCCAACTGCACCTGCCGCGCCTGCCGCTTGACCTGTTGCCCGGCGGCATCATCGGCCGCGCGCAGCGACTGGATGCTGCTGTCCTGGCGCGCCAGGCTGCCGAGCGCGCCTTCCACTTCGCTCACGCCTTCCAGCACCGCCTTGCGGTAACCCAGCAAGGCGGCATCCAGCTGCTTTTCATCGGCATGGAAGCGTGCGCGGCGCTGGCCCCAGTCCCACAGCGGAATATCGATGTACGGGCCGATCGACGGGCTCGAATCGGAATTGGAGCGGGCGTTCTGGGTTAGGTTGTAGGCGTACAGGATGGAGCCACCGAGGCTGACACGCGGATACATCGCGGCGCGTGCCGAACCCTTGCTGGCAGCAGCCTGCATCACCTCCGATTCGGCCAGCAGGATCTGCGGCCGATGGCGCAGCAGATAGGCCGGGACCTGCTGCAGCGAGAACGCACCCAGCGTCGGCGGCGTGCGATAGGCACGCCAGGCCGGGTCCGGGCCATCGCGTCCCAGCAGCAAAGCCAACGCACGGGCAGCGTTGTCCGCGTTTTCCCGTGCCTGCGCCGTGGCCGCGCGGGTGGCGGCCTGGCGTGCACGCAGGCGATCAAGTTCGCCGGGCTCATCAAGGCGCAGGCGCTGGCGTACCAGGGCCAACTGTTCGCCGCGATCGTCCACCGCCTGCTGGCGGGCCAACAGGTCCTGCTGGGCCTGCGCCACGGTCAGATCCAGATAGCTGCGCACCACGTCGGCGATCACCGCGACCTGCGCGGCACCACGCAGCGCCTCGGCGTTACCGGCCGACGCCTGCGCGCTCAACTGCGCGCTCTCGGCGGCGCCGAACAGGCCCAGGTCCCAGATCGCTTCGATACCCGCGTGGAAGTAGGTGTCGACCGCAGCGGCATCCTGCACCTGCTTGGCGCTGGCCGTGATTTCCGGCAGGAAGCGCGAATCGGACGTGCCGGCGACAATCCGCACGGCCTGCAGGCGCAGCGTGGCCTGCTGCAGGTCGAGGTTGCCGGCGATGGCCTGATCGACCAGTCCATCCAGCGCTGGGTCGGACAACACTTTCCACCACTGTTTGGCGTCCACCGCCACGCCTTGGCCCTGCGGCACCTGGGTCCAGGTGCTGGGCGTGCGATCAGGCAGATCCGGAACCGGCACCGACATGCAGCCCGCCAATGCGAGACTTGCGAGCAGCGCGCCGGGTCGCAGCACTGCCTGCAGGGAGAGTCCGCGCCCCGTCCTGGGCACTGCCACTGAAGTGATACGCCTGACCACCAGCCCGCCAACGTGTAGAAGGAGCATGAAGGCTACCGTGCGATTGTGGAGCGAACATGGAGAAATGGTCCGAAAAAGGTCACAGCACGCGTGCGGTTCAGGCAACGCCGGCGCAGGCCTTTCGCCAGCCTTTCAGTGCCTGCAGCAGGCGGAACACTGGTGCGGATTCCAGGTCATTGCGTCTGTTGCAGCCCCTCGTGCCAGGTGCTTCCGATCGTCCCCACGATCGCTGCGCCCCCCCGTCATGCCGATTGCGACACCAATGTCGGAATCGCCCCCAGCTGCAGACTTACCACGCCCACCATGAAAATGTCGTGGCCCGCCTGTAGCGACCCGCCTGGCCAACGTCATGACAAACGAAAAACGCCCCCTTGCGGGAGCGTTTTTCTGATTCTGGAGCGGGAAACGAGACTCGAACTCGCGACCTCAACCTTGGCAAGGTTGCGCTCTACCAACTGAGCTATTCCCGCAGATTCCGTTCGATCTGCGTCGAAGGAGCGCTATTGTGTCGATATTGCTGCACGGCGTCAACAGGAATTTTCACCGGCATTGCGGGAGGCGTTCAGGCCCTCAGGACCGACACCTCAGGTTCGCAGGCCACGGCGGTGGAAGTAGACCTGCTCGGCGATGCGCCGCGTGGCCCCCGTGTGCAGCAGTGCGTTGAGCGGCCAGTCGGCCTGCAGATGGTCCATCGCCCAGCGCAGCAGGCGCTTGCCGTGGAATGCCGGCGCCACCTGCCGCGCCACCCGTTCCGCTTCCGGCCCTTGCCCACGCAGATGGCGGGAAATCGCCTCGCCGACCGCCCAGCCGTGCCGCCACGAGGAGTGGATGCCGCCGGCGGACAGCGGCGAGACGATGCCTGCCGCGTCGCCGGTCAGGATCACGCGTTGGCCGGTGAAGGGCCCATCCGGCCGGCCGCACGGGACCAAGCCGGCGCGGGTGGCCGAGGGACGCGCCGAAGGCGGAATGCCGACCACATTGCGCACGTGGTCGAGGAAGCCATCGATATCCGGCGGCCGTACCTGTTGCGGGTCATGACGCAGCGCCAATCCCACCTGCAGCCCGGTCGGATTCTGCGCGACCCAGCCGATGTAGCCCGGTGCGTAGCGCTTGCTGACGAAGCAATGCAGTGCATCGCCCTGCGACACCTGCAGGCCGGCGAACTCACGCTCGACGCCGTAGAGGTTGTCACGCACCTGGCCAAGCCCGGTGCGTTGTGCCACGCGTGAGCGTGCGCCGTCAGCGCCAACCAGATAGGCGCATCGCCCTGCCCCATCCACCTGCCAGCCGTCACCACTGCGATGGGCGTCGGTAAAGGACTGCTGCAGGCGCAGGTCGACGCCGTTCGCATGCAGCTCGCTGGCCAGCCAGCGCATCAGGTTCGGCGTATCGGTGGTGAGGAAGTAATAGCCCGGTGCGGCCAGCAACACGCTGCGAAGGTTCGGCGCATACAGGCGCACGTTTGCGACCCGGTCCACCAGATGTTCGGGCATGCGCCCCAGCCAGGTCTCCTCCATCGCTTCCTTCACCACGATGCCGGTGGTGTGCAGGCGCTCGCCGGGGTCGACCTTGCGTTCCAGCACGCAGACGCGCAGACCGTACTGCGCGGCGGCCAAGGCGCAGGCGGCACCGGCGAAACTGGCGCCGACGATGACCACATCGTGGTCGTAAGCAGAGGATTGATGAGGCATCGCGGCATCGCCGGGCTGGAACGGAGATACAGCTTCGCGAGCACGCGTGGTGAGGCGATGGGGTGGCGGTGAAGCAGGGATGAAGTGCCCTGCACACAAACGAAAAACGCTCCCTTCCGGGAGCGTTCTTCTTGAATCTGGAGCGGGAAACGAGACTCGAACTCGCGACCTCAACCTTGGCAAGGTTGCGCTCTACCAACTGAGCTATTCCCGCTTGGGAGGCGAAATTCTACCTGTTCCAAGGATGGCGTCAAGCGGTTTTTCCGGGGCCTGCGAGGCGCCTTGCACCGCGTATCCATGCATGGCGTGGATCTACTACAGCGTCTCCGCAAACTGATGGATCCGCCCCCTCCGTGGATGCGGCATTTCCAGTAGATCCACGCCGTGCGGGGATAGGCGCATCGATGGGGTCAGAGCCCTTTCCTTCGGAAAGGGATCCGACTCCGGGGCTCAGACACCGGGCTCAGTTGCCCAGCTTCTTCTGCCGCGCACGCTCGCGCGCAGCGCGCTCATCGTCGCGCAGGCTCGGCCAGGCGGCGTGCAGGTACTGCAGGCCCGACCACAGGGTCAGCACGGCGGCAATGGCCAGGGTCCAGTCGCCGATATGGAACACCGGCCAGCCCATCCAGATGTCTTCCACCGGCACGTTCGGGGCCACCGAGTAAAGCAGGCACAGCAGCGCGACCATCTGCGCGGTGGTCTTGACCTTGCCGATCATCGCCACGCGCACCTTCGCGCGCTGGCCCAGCTCGGCCATCCATTCGCGCAGCGCCGACACCGCGATCTCGCGGCCGACGATGACCGCCGCCCAGAACGCCATCCACGGCGTCGGATGACCCTGCACGATCAGGAACAGCGCCACCGCCACCATCAGCTTGTCCGCGACCGGGTCGAGGAAGGCGCCAAAGGCCGACTCCAGCTGGTAACGGCGTGCGATCCAGCCATCGAGCCAGTCGGTGATCGCGGCCAGGCCGAAGATCGCCGCCGAAGCGAAGTTGGTCCAGGTGTAGGGCAGGTAGAACACCAGCACCAGCACCGGGATCATCACGATCCGCAACAACGTCAGCCAGGTGGGCAGGGTCAACTTCATGCTTGCGTGCTTCTCTCTCTACTCGGCCGCATCAGGCGTGGCCAACCCGTGCAGGTTAGCGTAGATACGTGCCGCGAGGGCGTCATTGATGCCTTCCACCTTGGCGATTTCCGCTTCGCCAGCGGCTTTCAGGCCCACCAGGCCGCCGAAATGCTTGAGCAGGCTGGCGCGGCGGCGCGGCCCGATGCCGGGGATATCCTCCAGTTTGCTGGTCATCCGCGCCTTCTGGCGGCGCCCCCTGTGGCCGGTGATGGCGAAGCGATGCGCCTCGTCGCGCACCTGCTGGATGAACTGCAGCGCCGGGCTGGCCGCGCCCGGGCGCAGCTCGCGGCCATCGGGCATCACCAGCGCCTCGTGGCCGGCACGGCGCTCCGCGCCCTTGGCCACGCCCACCAGCAGCACGCCTTCCACGCCCAGATCGGCCAGTGCGGCCTGGGCCTGCGACAGCTGGCCGGCGCCACCGTCGATCAGCAGCACGTCCGGCAGCACGCCCTGCTCTTCCACTGCGCGGCGGAAACGGCGGTCGATGGCCTGGCGCATGGCGGCGTAGTCGTCGCCCGGCTCGATGCCGCTGATGTTGAAGCGGCGGTACTGCGCGCGCACCGGGCCGGCGGCGTCGAACACCACGCACGAGGCTACGGTGGCCTCGCCCAGGGTGTGGCTGATATCAAAACACTCGACACGCTTGACCGGCTCGGCCAGGCCCAGCATCTCGCGCAGCGCATCGCTGCGCGCGTGCTGCGCATTGCGGCTGTTGAGTTCGGTGGCCAGGGTCAGCTGCGCGTTGCGGCTGGCCAATTCCACATAGCCGGCGCGCTCGCCGCGCACGTTCCACTTCAGCTGCACCTTGCGCTCGGCCGAGGCCGACAGCGCGGCGACCAGCAGGTCGGCGTCGGGAATCTCGCGGTCCAGCAGGATCTCGCGCGGCGGCTCGAATTCGATGTAGTACTGCGAGACGAAGGCGGCAAGCACCTCTTCCGGGCTTTCCTCGCCATTGGTGCGCGGGAAGAACGGGCGGGTACCGAGGTTGCGGCCATCACGGAAGGCCAGCAGCAGCACGCAGGCCTGCGAGCCCTGCATGGCCACGGCCAGCACATCGAGGTCCGCGGCGCGGCCATCCACGTACTGGCGGGTCTGCATGCTGCGCAGCGAGGAGATCAGGTCGCGCAGGCGCGCGGCCTGCTCGAACTCCAGCGCCTCGCTGGCGGCCTGCATCTGCTCGCCCAGTTCGCGGGTCAGCTCGTCACTCTTGCCTTCCAGGAACAGGGCGGCGCGGCGCACCGACTCGGCGTACTCCGGCGCCGGGACCAGCTCCACGCACGGCGCGCTGCAACGCCCGATCTGGTATTGCAGGCACGGCCGCGAGCGGTTGCGGAACACGCTGTCCTCGCAGCTGCGCAGCTTGAACAGCTTGTGCATCAGGTTCAGCGTCTCGCGCACGGCGGTGACGCCGGGATACGGCCCGAAGTAGCGCCCAGGAATGGCACGCGGACCACGATGCAGCGCGATGCGTGGCCAGTCCTCGCGGGTCAGCAGCACATGCGGATAGGTCTTGTCATCGCGCAGTGAGACGTTGTAGCGCGGCGACAGCGACTTGATCAACTGGTTTTCCAGCAGCAACGCCTCGGCTTCCGAGCGCGTCACGGTCACGTCCATGCGCGTGATCTGCGAGATCATCGACATGATCCGCGCGTTCTTCGGGCTGCCGTTGAAATAGCTGCCGACACGGTTGCGCAGCGCGCGCGCCTTGCCCACGTACAGCAGGGTGTCGTCGGCGGCGTACATGCGGTACACGCCAGGGGCGGTGCTGAGCTGGGCCGCGAAGGCCTTGCCGTCGAAGGCCGGGGCGGGAACGTCGGTCATTCGCTGATCGGGACTTCGCTGAGCACGCCGCTGTCGGGGTCGAATCGCAGCACGGCATGGGCGTCAGTCTCGGCGATCCACACCGCACCGGCGCCCACCGCCAATCCGGCCGGGCCATGCAGGCGGCGCGGCAGCGGCTGGGTGGTCAGTTCACCGCCGCCCAGGCGCAGCGTGCGCAGGCGACCGTTGCCGGTATCGGCAATCCACAGCAGCGGAGCGTCCGCGCTCAATGCGATCGCCTGCGGATACTGCAGGCTGGCCTGCGCACGCGGGCCGTCTTCGCTGCCGAAGCGCCAGGGCCCCTGCCCGACCAGCGTCTGCACCAGGTCGCCGCGCAGTTGCAGTGCACGGATCGAGGATCCCAAGGCGTCGGCGACGTACAACACCTGCTGCACCACGGCCAGCGCAGTCGGTTGGGCAAAGGCAGCCAGGTGGCCGCTGCCGTCACGCTCGTCGATGGAACCACTGCCGGCGCGCCATTGCAGGCTGCGCTGGCCCAGGTGGTAGCTCCAGATGCGGTTGTCGCCGGCCATCGCGATGTGCAGCTGGTTGTCGGCGATGGCCAGGCCGATAGGATGGTCCAGCGAGACCTGCCGCGCCTGCGCCACCGGACCTTCCATCGGCGCACCGGGACGTCCGTTGCCACACAGCGTGTCGACGATGCCGGTCAGCAGGTTGATGCGGCGCACCGCATGGTTGCCGGTGTCGGCGACGTACAGCGAATCGCGCTCCAGCACCAGCGCCTGCGGGCGGTGGAACGCCGCTTCGGCCAGGTTGCCGTCCATGAAATCGGCGGTACCGAGGCCGAACTGGCGCAGGATGCGGCCGCCATGGCTGCATTCGAGAATGCGGTGGTGGCCACTGTCGGCGATGTACAGGCGTTCGGTGCTGACCGCCAGGCCCAGCGGGAACCGCAGCGCCTGGCGTGGTTCCGGATGCAGTTCGCTGCCGCCACGCGGCGGTGCCGACGGAGCGCCCTGGCACAGCGCGTTCAAGGCGCGTTCGAGTTCACCGGGTGCGCCCTGCCCGACCAGCCGTTGCTGTTCGCGACCCTGCGCATCCAGCAGCACCATGGTCGGCCAGGCGGTCACGCCGAAGCGGCGCCAGCCATCCCAGTCCGCGTCGAGGAGCACCGGCATGGCCAGGCCCTGGCGGCGCAGCAGCTTCAGTGCGGCACTGGCGTCGCGCTCGAAATCGAAGCGCGGCACCTGCAGCACCAGCGGCTGCAGCTTGCCGGGGTGGCGCGACAGCCATTGCCCGAACTCGGCCAGGCGTTGCGCACTCCAGGCGGAGGCCGCATTGACGAACAGCAGCGCGACCGGCCGGCCGCGCAGTTCGGTCAGGGTGCAAGGGGTGGCATTGAGCCAGGTGGCGAACTCGGGCAGGTCCGGGACGGGCTGGACGTTCATGACCCGATTATGCCGGAGTCGGCGTCATGCAACAGTCGTGCCACCGCACGTTTTGCAGCATCGTCGACCAGCGACCAGACCTGTTCGAAATGATCGCTGCCGCCGCTGTAGGGGTCGGGGATGGCTACCCGCCCCTGAACGCCCGACCAGGGCAGGTACAACGCCAGCCGTTCACGCTGGGCCGCCGACGCCAGGCGCCCGGCATCACGCAGGTTGGCCTCGTCGGCACACAGGATCCAGTCGAAACGGTCGAAATCCACGGCCTGCAGCTGGCGTGCGCGCAGGCCGCCGATGTCCACGCCGTGCCCGGCCGCGCAGGCGATCGCGCGGCGGTCCGGCGGCTCGCCCACGTGCCAGTCGCCGGTGCCAGCCGAATCAACCTGCACCCGCCCGGCCAGCGGCGAGGCATCCAGGCGTGCGCGCAGCGCACCTTCGGCCATCGGCGAACGGCAGATGTTGCCGAGGCAGACGACCAGCAGCCTCATCGCGGCGCCATCGCCTGCAGCAGCCCCTCGGCGCGCTCCAGGTCCTCGGGCGTGTCGATGCCCGGCGGGAACGGCTCGGGCGAGATCGCCACGCTGATCGGATAGCCCGCTTCCAGCACGCGCAGCTGCTCCAGCGATTCGACCTGCTCCAGCTGGCCCGGCGGCATCGCCGCGAACTGCTGCAGGAAGCCGGCGCGATAGCCGTAGATGCCGATGTGGCGCAACCAGTGGTGGCCGTCCGGCAGCGTGTCGCGGCTGCGTGCGAAGCCGTCGCGGTGCCAGGCGATCGGCGCGCGGCTGAAGTACATCGCCTCGTTGCGCACGTTGCGCACCAGCTTCACCACGTTCGGGTCGAACAGGGTGTGCGCGTCCTCGACGGTCGTGGCGAGAGTCGACATCGTCGCAGTGCCTGCGACCAGCGCATCGGCCACCGCACGGATACCGGCCGCCGGTGCGAACGGTTCGTCGCCCTGCAGGTTGACCACCACCGTGTCATCGGCCCAGCCGGCAATGCGTGCGCATTCGGCCAGGCGATCAGTGCCGGAGGCGTGCGTGGTCGCGGTCATCGCCACCTTCACTTCGGCCATCCCGGACAGCGCATCGGCAATGCGCTGATCGTCGGTCGCTACCCAGACTTCACGGGCACCGGCCTGCAGCGCGCGGCGCGCCACATGCAGCACCAGCGGCTCGCCGCCCAGCGGGCGCAACGGCTTGCCCGGCAGCCGCGAGGCGGCATAGCGGGCCGGAATGGCGACGACGAATTCAGTCATGCAGGCGGTACTCGGCAGGCTCGTTACAACGGGAATGCGGGCAGCAGCGCGTGAATGCAAGCGCCGCCGCGCCACTCAGTTCGGCCGCAGCTTGTCCAGGCGATCGGTCAGCGCCACCCAGAACGCCGCGGGCAACTCGGCGCGCAACGGAACCGCGTAGTGCCAGTCGTTGCCGAACGCACGGCATTTCACCGCGTCCTTCTCGGTCATCAATACCGGCAGCTGGCTGCCGAAGGACAGGTCCTGCGGCTGGTAGGCCTGGTGGTCGGCGAACGCATGCGGCACCACGCCGATCCCGCGCGCGCGCAACATGTCGAAGAAGCGCTGGGGATGGGCAATGCCGGCCACCGCATGCACGCGCTGGCCCTTGAAGTACGCCAGCGGGCGAGCGCGGCCACCGGCCAGCGGCTGTGCACTGTCGATGTGCAGCGCCATCGGCCACTGGCCGAAGCCACAGGCCTGCGCTGCGGTTTCCTCATCGGCCTGGCCGAGGTTGACCACCCGGAAATCACATTCGCTGGCGCGGCTGACCGGCTCGCGCAACGGCCCGGCCGGAATCATCCGGCCATTGCCGTAGCGACGCTGCGCATCGACCACTTCGATCTCGATGTCGCGCGCCAGGCGGTAGTGCTGCAGGCCATCGTCGCAGACGATCACATCGCAGCCGGCCTCGATCAGCGCCTTGCCGGCGGCGACACGGTCGCGGTCCACGCGCACCGGCACACCGGTCTTCCAGGCGATCAGCACCGGCTCGTCACCGCCCTTGGCAGTTGGCGTATCGGCCTGCACCCACAGCGGCTTGTCGGCGTCTTCGCGACCATAACCACGGCTGGCCACGCCCGGCTTCCAGCCGGCTGCGCGCAGGCGCTCGACCAGGGCAATGGTCAGCGGCGTCTTGCCGGTACCACCGGCGGTGATGTTGCCGACCACGATGACCGGCACCGGCAGCGAGTGGCGCTTGCGCCAGCCACGCCGATAGGCGCGCCGGCGCAGCGCGGTGACACCTGCGTACAGCGGCGCCAGCAGGCGCATCGTCCACGGAACGGGGCTGCCGTCGTACCAGTACGCCGGGGTCTGGGTACCCTTGCCGGCCATCAGTCCTGCCTTTCGCGGAACTGCATGCTGTGCAGATGCTGGTAAAGGCCGCCCAGTTCGAGCAGCTCCTTGTGGGTGCCACGTTCAACGATGCGGCCATGGTCCATCACCAGCACCTGGTCGGCATGCTCGATGGTCGACAGGCGGTGCGCGATGACCAGCGTGGTGCGTTCCGGCATCAGGCGCTGCAGCGCATCCTGCACCAGGCGCTCGGATTCGTTGTCCAGCGCCGCAGTGGCTTCGTCGAGGATCAGGATCGGCGCGTCGCGCAGGATCGCGCGGGCAATCGCCAGGCGCTGGCGCTGGCCACCGGACAGCAGCGCGCCATTCTCGCCGACCGGGGTCTGCAGCTGCTGCGGCATGCGTGCGATGAACTCCCAGGCATTGGCCGCTTCGGCCGCCGCACGGATCTGCTCATCGGTCGCCTCCATGCCGTAGGCGATGTTGGCCGCGATGGTGTCATCGAACAGCATCACCTTCTGCCCGACGATCGCCACCTGCCGGCGCAGGTCGGCCAGCGGATAGTCATCCAGGGCCACGCCATCGAGGGTGATGACGCCGCCACTGGGCTCGTAGAAGCGCGGAACCAGCCGGATCAGGCTGGTCTTGCCGCTGCCGGAACGGCCGACGATGGCCGTCACCGTGCCCGGCCTGGCAACGAAACTGATGTCGTCCAGGGCAATGCCGCTGTCTTCGCGGTAGCGCAGCATGACGTGGTCGAACGCCAGTTCGCCGCGCACGCGCTGCACGCGGTGCTGGCCCTCATCACGCTCCACCGGCATGTCGAGGATGCCGAACAGGCGCTCGGCGGCGGAGACGCCGCGCGAAATCGAGGTCTGTACGCTGGTCAGTCGGCGCAGCGAGGGAATGATGGCCATCATCGAGGTCATCAGGCCCATGAACTGGCCGGCATTGAGGCGGCCGGCCAGGGCTTCGCGGGTCGACACCCAGACGATCACCGCCAGCGCCAGTGCGGCCAGGAACTGCACCACGCTGGACGCGGCGGCGCGGGTGACCTCGACCTTCATGTTCAGCGCCAGCATGCGGTTGGCCAGGCGCGAGTAGCGCGAGATCTCATGCTGCTGGGTGCCGTGCACCTTCACTTCCTGCTGCGCGGCCAGCGACTGCTCGGCAGTCTGCGCCATCGTGCCCATGCCGTCCTGGATGCCGCGGCTGATGCGACGGTAGCGCTTGCCCACGTAGGACACGATGCCGCCGATCAGCGGCACCACCAGCAGCATCGCCAGGGTCACCTTGACGCTCATCTGCAGCATCACCGCCAGCATCGCGATGATGGTGAGGGTATCGGCGACCACGGTCTTCAGCGCGTCGGCACTGGCCTGGGTGACCTGTTCCGTATCGAAGTTGAGGCGGCTGACCATTACCGGCGTCGCTTCGGTATCGAAGTGCGACGACGGCAGGTGCAGGTACTTCTGCAGCACCTGCTCACGCAGGTCGCGGACCACGCTGCGGCCGGTCTTGGCCAGCGTGTAGTCGCTGACCCAGGTGGCCAAGCTGCGCATCAGGAACAGGCCGAGGATGGTCAGCGGCAGCACCACGGCCGCGCGCGGCTGCGGATCGACGAAACCTTCGTTGACCAGCGGCTCCATCAGCTTGGTGAAGTGGTAGCCGGCGAGGGCTTCGACCACCATGGCGATGACCGCGCCGACCATGAACACCCAGTAGGTGCGGGTGTAGCCCAGCAGACGTTTGTAGATCGGCCACACCGGCGCGTGATGGGAACTCATGGACGCACCTCTGGCGCAGTTGCAATGGCGATACGACGGAAACCGAGCTGACCGAGCGCGTCCTGCGCAGTCACCACGGCCTGGTAGGGAGTACGCGCGTCGGCGCGCAGCAGCACGGGCTGGCTGCGATCACTGCCGGCGACGGCGACGATGGTCTGCTTGACGGACTCGACATCGCTGCGCAGCACTTCCTGGTCATTGATGAAATAACGGCCTTCGGCGTTGATCAGCACGCTGAGCGAACGCGGCGGTTCGTTGTTGGGCTGCTGGCTGGCGGTGGGCAGCTGCACCTGCAACGTCGAGCGCGCATCGAAGGTGGTGGTGACCACGAAGAAGATGATCAGCACCAGGATGACGTCGATCAACGGGACCAGATCGATATGCGGCTCATCCTGGGATCGGTCATTGCCGATACGCATCGATCAGGCCTTCGCCGCAGCGGCGTTGGCCGGGCGCGCCGACGGGGACGGGTTCATCACCCCCGGGCGGCCGTCGAGCGTATCCAGCAGGGCGCTGGCCTCCTGTTCCATCTCCACCACGTAGCCGTGGATGCGGCCCTTGAAGTAGCGATGGAACATCAGTGCCGGGATGGCCACGATCATGCCGGTGGCGGTGCACACCAGGGCCTTGCCGATGCCACCGGCCAGCTGGTTCACATCACCCACGCCATGGTCGAGGATGCCCAGGAACATCTGGATCATGCCGATCACGGTGCCGAGCAGGCCCAGCAGCGGGCCAGCCGAAGCGATGGTGCCCAGCGCGTTGAGGAACCGCTCCATGCGGTGCACCAGGTGGCGGCCGGTATCCTCGATGCGCTCGCGGATCTGGTCGCGCGGGCGGTTGCGGGCTTCCAGCGCGGCCGCCAGCAGCGCACCCAACGGCGAGTTGGCACGCAGGGTCTGCAGGTGCGCGGGGTCAAGCTTGCCGCGCGCGGCCCAGTTGCGCACTTCCTGGCCGAGACCGGGCGGCAGCACCTCCGTTCGCCGCAGGGACCAGAAACGCTCCAGGATGATCGCCAAAGCCAGTACGCCCAACAGCAGCAGCGGCACCATCGGCCAGCCACCGGCCTTGACCAGTTCCCACACGTTTCAACCCTCCGGCCCAACGGCCGCTTGTTCGATCGGCGATAGGATAGCAGCCGACCGCGCCCGCCCAGCGGCATCCCACCACCGGGATGCATGGATGCGCTGTTCACGCAGCTGCAGCCCTTGTGCGCCAAGCCATACGCGGATCGCCCCGGACTCCGCAGTGGACACCACCTCGGCGCCCTGTCCCTGCCAGCGCCGGACCACGTCCTGGCGCGGGTGGCCGAAACGGTTCTGGTGGCCGGCGGAGACCAGTGCCAGCCGGGCTGACACCGCCGCCACCCAGGGCGCGCTGGAACTGCCGCCGCTGCCATGGTGCGGCACCAGCACCACATCCGCCTTCAGCGCCGCCGCAGACGCCCGCAACAGCGCCTGTTCGGCCGGACGGCCGATGTCCCCCGGCAACAGGACCACGCCATGGGCACCGGCCACGCGCAGCACGCAGCTGTCTTCGTTTTCGGCCCGCTGGCTGCCGGCATCCGGGTGCAGCACCTGGAAATCGACGCCATCCCAGTGCCAGCGCAGGCCGCGCTGGCAACGGCCGGCCCCGGCGATCGTACTTCCCGGCGGCGCCAGCAATGGCAGCCCCGGCAGCTGAAGACGCAGGCTCGGCAGGTTGCCGGCATGATCGAGATCGTCGTGGCTGAGCAGCACCCGCTCGGGCGGCGCCTGGCCCAGGGCCCGCAGTGACGGAACCAGGACCCGCTCGCTGCCCTCGCCCCCGTTCGGCGGCCCCACGTCGTACCAGAGGGCATGCCGCGCAGTACGCAGCAACACCGCCGTGCCCTGGCCGACGTCATGCACCAGCAGCTCCAGCTCCCCCTCGGCCGGGCGCTCACGCGCCGGCCACAGCAGCGGCAGGCACAGCAGCAGGCCAGCCAGCCAGCCCCCGGCCCCCCGTGGCAGCAGCCACCAGAACACCCCCAGCAGCGCCGCCGGCACCGCCCAGGCCGGCGCCTCGGCCAGCCACCACATCGCCTGCGGGTGCGCCGCCAGTGGCTGCAGGGCCTGCCAGCTGATCTCGAACAGCCACGCCGCCGCGCGCCACGCCCAGCGCCCAGCGCCGTCGTGCAGCGCCTGCAGGGCGGTGCCCAGCAGCGACAGGGGCACCACCAGCAATGTCCACCACGGGATGACCGGCAGGTTCACCAGCGGCCCCAGCCAGGCGGTGCCACCGAACAAGGCGATGCCCAGCGGCAACAGGCCGACGCTGGCCACCCCTTGTGCGGCCAGGAACCCGCGCAGGTTGGCGGCCACCCCGCGCGGACGTCCCTGCGGCAAGCACCACACCAGCCACAGTACGCCGCCGAAGCTGAGCCAGAAGCCCGCTGACAGCACCGACAGGGGCGCCGGCAGCAGCAGCGCCAGCGCCGCCAGCGCAAGCCCCTGCACGAGACCGAGCGGGCGCCGCCCGCTGCGCGCCAGGGCCACCAGCCCGATCATCAGTGCCGTGCGCACGGTCGGCAACTCACCACCGGCCAGCACCGCATAGCCCGCTGCGGACAGCGCCGCGGCGCAGGCCGCCGCCTGTGGACGTGGCCAATGCCGGGCCAGCAGGGGGCACAGCCACCACAGCCCTCGGCACAGCAACGCCCCCAGCCCCGCCACCACCCCGACATGAAATCCGGAAATGGCCACCAGATGGGTCAGCCCCAGCGCCCGCAGCTGATCCCAATCGGTGTCGGACAGGCCACGCGTGTCGCCCAGGGCGAGCGCCTGCACGAAACGGGCGGCCGGATGGGCCACTTGCAGCGCGATGGCGGCGCTGGTGCGCTCACGCCATGCCGGCAGGCCATGTCCGGCCTGCAGCTCACGCGCGCTGGCCGGCGCCCTCACCGTTCCAGTGCCGGCTACGCCACGCAGCAGCGCATGACGCTCACTGTCAAAACCCCCGGGATTGATCCGCGAGCGAGGGGCCCGCACACGCAGCGCCAGCTGCCACTGCGCACCGGCCAGGACCTGCCTGCGCCGCCCCTCGGCAGCGGCGCTGGACCTGCCTTGCCAGCCGTCGTTCCAGGTGACCTGCAGGCGCTTGCCGCGCAGCGATGGCAGTTCGCGGCTCTCGCTGACCTGCAGCAGGAAGCGGGTGTGCGCGGCCCGATGATCCGGCAGATCGATGACCCGGCCACTGACCACTACATCCCGAGCCGGTTGGCCCGGTGGCAGCTGGTCCTGCATTGCCCAGTGCGCGTGCATCGACGTCCATCCGGCACCGAGCAGCATGACCGCCGGCAGGCGCCCCCGCCATCGCAGGCCCCACCCGGCCATGCCAAGCACGATCATCACCGTGCAGACCCACAGCGGCGGCAGCTGCGACAGCTGCACGCAGCCCAACGCCCCCAGTGTGAGCGCCCCAGCGGTGCCACTGCCCAGCAAGGGAGACGGGGAGCGCTCGATGGCCATGAGGCCAGCCTGCCGCTGCCGGCGGCAGGTTGCCTATCGGGACTTGCCCCGCAAACGCGTCAGCGCCGCGCGCTGCCGCGATGGAAATTGACCCGGAAGCTTGCGCCGCCGCCCGCGGCCTCACCGACACTGACCGAGCCGCCATGGTGCTGCACGATCTCCTTCACCAAGTGGAGGCCAAGGCCACTGCCGCTGCCCGCCGCGCGCAGGCGATGGAACGGCTCGAAGATCGCCTCGCGGTCGCCTACTGGAATGCCCGCGCCCTGGTCGCTGACTTCCAGCAACCCGCGCGTGTCCAACCGCACACAGATGGTGCCACGGCCACCACCATGCACGATCGCGTTGTGTACCAGATTGGCAATCACCCGCCCCAGCGCCAGGCTGTCACCGTGGATCCACACCGGCGCTTCCGGCGCGTCCACTTCGAATCCATAGCCGGCGCCCACCACCAATGGCGCCAGGTCCGCGGCTGCCTCACGCACCAGCAGGGCCAGGTCCAGCCGCTGCAATGCGCCGACATTGCGGTCAAGCCGCTGCAGATCAAGCAGGTGCTCGGCAACATTGCCCAGCCGCGCCACGTCGGTCAGCAACTGCGATTTCAGCTCGCCCTGCGGCAGCTGCGACAGGCGCGCCTGCACCACGGCGATCGGCACGCGCAGCTCGTGCGCTGCGTCGGCAAGGAACTTGTCGCGCGCGGCGTAGCCCTGCTGCACCTTGTCGATGGCATCGTTGAACGCTTCCACCAGCGGCGCCACTTCCGTGGAGACCAGCCGCGCATCCAGCCGCGCACCGGGCTGGCCGATGTCCAGCTCCTTGGCCTGCTGCGCGGAACGGCGCACACCGCGCATGGCACGGTGGATCACGGTCGGCATCACCAGCAGGGTGACCACGATCAGTGGCAGGAAGAACCACAGGCCGATCAGGCGCAGCACCATCAGCGCACCGTCCAGCAGCCCGCCCTTGGGTGCTCCACCGACCATCACGGTGATGCGGCGCCCATCCTCGTTGCGAATCATCACCCGCGCCACGTCCAGGTAGGGCGGTACCAGCGAACCCAGCTCGGTGGCACCCACGGTCGGCAGCCGCGCGAGCATCGGCGCGTGGATCGCGGGGATGATGCCGCGCTCCAGCCACATGCCCTTGTCGTCCACCGCGGCGAACCAGAGATTTCCCCCGGCGTTGGCATCGAGCTTGTCCCAGCGCGCCTGGTCCAGCACCAGGCGGCCGTCTTCGCTGTGCACCGCCTTGGCCACCGCCTCGGCAACGAACATGTCCATGCCCCAGGAGTCCTTGTCACCCCAGGTCAGGATCAGCGCGACCACCGCGAACAGTACGGTGAAGGCCTGCGCCAGGAACAGGCGCCAGGCCAGGCCAAGGGTGATCGAACGGATCGGACGGGCCATCTCAGGCCTCCGCCAGCAGGTAGCCGACGCCCCGTATCACGTGGATCTCGACGCCGGCACCGGCCTGCTGCAGTGCCTTGCGCAGCTTGGAGATGTGCGCGTCGAGCGCATTCGACTGGATCTCATCGTCGAAACCGTACACCGCAGCCTCCAACGCACTGCGGGTGACCGTGCGCCCCTGCCGCATCGCCAATGCCTGCAGCACCAGTACCTGCCGACGTGGCAGCGCCAGAGGCTGGCCCTCCACCTGCGCCTGCAACGATTCGAAATCGAACTCGAGGCGCCCCAGCCGCAGGCTCGGTGTCACCATCGCCGAAGGCCTGCGCGATACCGCGCGGATGCGCGCCATCAGTTCCTCGATCGCCACCGGCTTGACCAGATAGTCATCGGCACCGACGTCCAGGCCTTCGACCTTGTCCGACAGCGTGCCCTTGGCGGTCAGCATGATCACCGCCAGGTTCGGCCGCAGCGCACGCGCCGTCGCGACGAATCCGGCGCCATCGCCATCGGGCAGCTGGCGATCGAGCAGCAGCAGCTGGTGCACCGGTTCGCGCAACGCGAGCGCGGCCTCGGCCAGGCTGCCGACCACGTCGGCGACCACGCCCTGCCGCTCCAGGCCCGATTGCAGGGCGCGGGACAGATCAGGATCGTCTTCGACCAGGAGGATGCGCATCAGGAACTCGTCTGCCGGAAACGCTGCCGATCATAGTGCCTGGCGCCAGGGTTTTGCGCCCATGCGTGCCGATCACACCGGCGCAATGTTCTGACAATGTTGCCCCCTCACCATGCGCAGCCATCCTCCGCAACGTGGCTGATCGATGCCGTCGCTGTCCCCGACCCTGCTGCGCCCGCTGCTGTTCACCGCTGCCCTCGGCGTGCCGTTGCTCGCCCACGCTGCCGAGCAGAACCCGGGCGTACAGGCCGGCATCAGCGCTGGCGCGACCTCCGGTGCGTACGCGCACTACGACGTCAAACCGCTGGTGGTACCGGCCATTGCCTGGCAGGGCGAGCGCTTCTTCGCCAGCCCCGGCTCGCTGGGCATGTACCTCTACAAGGGCCAGGGACTGCGCCTGTCGGCGGCGGTCACGCCCTACACGCTGCGCTTCAAGACCGACGACGTGAACGATGCTCAGCTGCGCCGCCTGCACAGCCGGCAGATGTCGGCCATGGCCGGCATCAACGGCGAGTACAGTGCCGACTGGGGCATGGTCGAGGCCAGCGTGATGCGCGAAGTGACCGGCCATGGCGGCGGTTTCGAGTCGCGCCTGCATTACAGCTACCCGATCCAGGCGGGTCGCTTCACCTGGGTGCCGCGGGCGGGTGTGGTGCACTCCAGTGCACGGCTGCTCGACTACTACTACGGCATCAGCGATGAAGAAGCCCTGCGCTCGGGCCTTGCCGCCTACCGCCCCGGCAGCACCACGTCGCCGAGCCTGCAGATCGCGGTCAGCACGCCACTGGGCACGAAATGGCGCGCCACCGGCGTGGTGGCCAACCAGTGGTTCGGTGATGCAGTGAAGGACAGCCCGATGGCACGACGTGGCACGCAGACGTCGGCCTTCGTTCCCCTGATGCGCTCGTTCTGAGCGAGCGCCCCCTACGGACAAGGACCCCCATGGCCTCCGTCTCCTCTGCCACCGAAGCCCACGCGATCCTGCGCGCGCCCGACCTGGACAGCGCCGAGCGCGTCTATCTGGGACTGATGCCCGACCTTGAACATGTGAATGCACTGGCACGCCGTGCAGTGGGCCTGTCACGCGTTGCCGACGCGGCACGCGGCTATGCGTTGTCGATGACCCTGGTTGGACTGCGCCTGCAGGAACTGGAGATGGGCGAGCCGACGGCCAGGGAACACCGCCAGGCAACCCTGCGCAGCCTGCGCCAGGCCTTCAGCGCCTGACGGCACATGCACGGACACTGCCGCCGCACCCTTGCCGCGGCACCCGTATTCACTGCATCAGCAGCCAAGCCCACGCGGTAGCGTCGCTCAGCGCAGCGTGGTCCACGCCAGCAGCGCGCACAGGATCGCCACCCAGATCACTGCCTTGAACGTGCCTTCCAGCATGTTGCCGCCGAACAGGCGTTCCAGGAACGGATTAGGCCTGGACACCGGGACGTGATCGCTCATGCGGCAGCTCGTTGAAGTGACGGCGCGGTTGCGCGGTAGCGCCGAGTCTACGCCTGCGCGTCCCGGATTCATCGCCGCCTGCCCGCCTTTGGCGGCGCAATCCCCGCCTTCGTCGCAGGCCGGCTGCGGTGCCCGGCCGGCCATGCCAGCCTGCACGCACTTTCCCGCTGGAGCACCGTGCCATGCCGATGCTTGCCCTGGTCCTGCTGTTCTCCAGCCTGTTCGGCGACGGCAGCGGGCCCACCGAGGATGCCCTGCGCAGCCAGATCCTGCGCACCGAAGGACCGCAGGACACGCATGAAGCGCTGCCCCTGCAGCTCTATCACCTGCGCCAGGACCGCGTGCTGCGCCTGGGCAGCCAGCAACTGGCAGGCGACCATGGCGGCAGCCCGCATGCTGCGCTGGCCCGGGCAGGTGTAGCGCAGCTGTGGGAACGCGTCGATGGCCACTGGCGGATCCAGCGTTCGATCACCATCACCCACTGATTTCACGCCACTGAACCTGCAGGAATGTGGCTTCGCGGGAACGCCGGGGTCCTGCCCCTGGAAAGAAAAAAAGCCGGCCCCAGGGCCGGCTTTCATCGTTTCCACCGCTTCACCGGCAACGCCGGGAACAGGTGGTGGGCGGTACAGGGTTCGAACCTGTGACCCCTACCATGTCAAGGTAGTGCTCTACCGCTGAGCTAACCGCCCATCTTGTTCTTGCCGCCCGAAGGCTGGCCTTGTTACGTAAAAACCCGGCGCCAGGGCCGGGCTTTGCAGTTCACGAGAGCCCTTTTGCGAGGACTTCGTGGTGGGCGGTACAGGGTTCGAACCTGTGACCCCTACCATGTCAAGGTAGTGCTCTACCGCTGAGCTAACCGCCCGTTTTGCTTCTGCATTTCCGCGATTGCGTCGGTGCAGGCCGCGTATATTACGGATGCCGGCAGGGAAGCGCAACACTTTTGTGAAGATGATGCTGCACTGCCGCGTTCAGCCCAGGCTGGCTTCCTTCAGCTGGCGGATCTGGTCACGCACGCGCGCGGCATCCTCGAATTCCAGATCCTTGGCGTGCTGGTACATCTGCTGTTCCAGCGCTTTGAGACGGACAGCCAGCTGCGCCGGCGACAGCGAACGATAGTCGGTCGCCTCTTCGGCCACGCCCGCCCGGCCCTTGCCCTTGCCCTTCTTGGCTTCCTTCTCCGCGGCATCCGAACGCGCGCCCTCGAGGACGTCGACGATCGGGCGCGCCACCGAACGCGGCACGATGCCATGTTCTTCGTTGTACTCGACCTGCTTGGCGCGGCGGCGGTCGGTTTCATCGATCGCCGCCTGCATCGAACGGGTGATCCGGTCGGCATACAGGATCGCCTTGCCGCGCACGTTGCGGGCGGCGCGGCCGATGGTCTGGATCAGCGAGCCGGTGGAGCGCAGGAAACCCTCCTTGTCGGCATCGAGGATCGCCACCAGCGATACCTCGGGCATGTCCAGGCCTTCGCGCAGCAGGTTGATGCCGACCAGCACGTCGAACTTGCCCAGGCGCAGGTCGCGGATGATCTCCACACGCTCGACCGTGTCCACGTCCGAGTGCAGGTAACGCACGCGGATGCCATGCTCGGTGAGGTATTCAGTGAGGTTTTCAGCCATGCGCTTGGTCAGCGTGGTGACCAGCACGCGGTCGCCCGCCTTGATGCGCGCGTTGGCCTCGCTCATCAGGTCGTCGACCTGGGTACCCACCGGCCGGATCTCCACCACCGGGTCGATCAGGCCGGTCGGGCGCACCACCAGTTCGGTGATCTCGTCTCCGGCCTCGCGGTATTCATACGGACCCGGCGTGGCCGACACGTAGATGCTGCGCGGGCAACGCTCCTCCCATTCCTCGAAACGCAGCGGACGATTGTCCAGCGCGGACGGCAGGCGGAAGCCGAACTCGACCAGGGTTTCCTTGCGCGAGCGATCGCCCTTGAACATGGCGCCGATCTGCGGAATGGTCACATGCGATTCGTCGATGACCAGCAGCGCATCGGCCGGCAGGTAGTCGAACAGGGTCGGCGGCGGCTCGCCGGCGGCCTTGCCGGTCAGGTGCCGGGAGTAGTTCTCGATGCCGTTGCAGTAACCGACCTCGGCCATCATCTCCAGGTCGAACTGGGTGCGCTGCGCCAAACGCTGCGCCTCCACCAGCTTGTTCTGCGCGTACAGCTGCTCCAGCCGCTCCTTCAGCTCCACCTTGATCGTCTCGATCGCCGCCAGCACGCGTTCGCGCGTGGTCGCATAGTGGGTCTTCGGATACACGGTGAAGCGCTGCATGTTGCGCAGCGTCTCGCCGGTCAGCGGATCGAACAGGGTGATCTTCTCGACCTCGCCATCGAACAGCTCGAGGCGCAGCGCTTCACTGTCCGACTCGGCCGGGAACACGTCGATCACTTCGCCGCGCACGCGGAAGGTGCCGCGCTGCAGTTCGTACTCATTGCGCGTGTACTGCAGCTGGGTCAGGTGGTTGATCAGGTCGCGCTGGTCGATGCGCTCGCCCTTGGACAGGATCAGGCGCAGCGACAGGTAGTCTTCCGGCGCGCCCAGGCCATAGATCGCCGACACCGTCGCCACCACGATCGCGTCCGGGCGCGACAGCAGGGTCTTGGTCGCGGCCAGCCGCATCTGCTCGATATGTTCATTGATCGAACTGTCCTTCTCGATGAAGGTGTCCGACGACGGCACGTAGGCTTCCGGCTGGTAGTAGTCGTAATAGCTGACGAAATACTCCACCGCGTTGTGCGGGAAGAACGCCTTGAATTCGCCATACAGCTGCGCCGCCAGCGTCTTGTTCGGCGCCATGATCAGCGTCGGCTTCTGAATGTTCTGGATGACGTTGGCGATGGTGTAGGTCTTGCCCGAGCCGGTCACGCCCAGCAGGGTCTGCTTGGCGATGCCGGCCTCGAAGTTGCTGGTCAGCTTCGCGATGGCATCGGGCTGGTCGCCCGCCGGCGAATACGGCGAGACAAGTTCAAAACTGTCGCTCATGGTGTTGCCAGTTCCCGGGAAGGATGAGTATACGGGGCGAGGGGTGACGGCTGGCTGAGGGGTGGCCGGGCAGCCCGCCACGGGGATTCCCGATGGCGGCCGCGCAGCCGGGCGCGGAGGCTGGATGCATGCACCCGACCCATGCCCCCTGCCCCCTCGGCCCCCGCTCTGCGCGGGGCGTGCACCTGACCGAACTGCTGGTGGTCATCGCCGTGCTGGCGGTGCTGCTGGCGGCGTCCTGGCCGGCGCTGCAGCCTTTGCTGCTGCGGCAACGCGCCGATGCACTACAACTGACCCTGCACGCCAGCCTGGCCGGCGCGCGCAGCGAGGCATTGCGCAGACGCGAGCTGATCGGCCTCTGCGCCAGTATCGACGGCCTGCACTGCAGCGACGACTGGAGCGCCGGCTGGATCATCTACCGCAGTGGCGACCAGCGCGGGGAGCCAACGTCGCCGGAGGCGATCCTGAACCATCACACCGGGCGCTCGGACATATCGATCCTTGCCCAGGCCAGCAGCGGGCGGCCCCAGCTGTTCTTCCAGGCAGACGGACGCAGCCCAGGGGCCAACCTGACCCTGCGCATCTGCGCGGGCAACCGGCTGCACGGTGCGTTGATCGTCAACAATGGCGGCCGCGTGCGAAGTGAACGCGTGGACCGCGATACGCCCTGCTGACTGCCTGCGCAGAAAAGCAAAAGCCGCGATTTCTCGCGGCTTTTGCAGTGTCTGGCGCCCGAAGTTGGACTCGAACCAACGACCCCCTGATTAACAGTCAAGTGCTCTAACCGGCTGAGCTATTCGGGCGGGGAGGCGCATTGTACTGGTCGATTACAGGAAGATCAACACCTGTTTCACCAGCAACTGGCAACGCCACCGTCGGCCGTCTTGCGGTTGGCCTGGTCCACGCTCATCGTGCCGCAGCTGTCCTTGGCCTGCGTGCCCTGCGGGGTGGCGGTGATGGTGAAGCTGGTGCCATCCCCCTTGTAGTCCAGGTTGTAGCGCACGGTACCGCCATCACGGGGCGACACCTTGGTCGGCAGCGCGTAGCCGGTGTAGGAGTTGTTGCTGGTGTGGTAGCGCTCGGCGCGCTGTGCGTACTCAGCCAGGTCCGCCTTCACCACGGCACGATGCGATCGGCGCACGTATTCCTGATAGGACGGAATGGCGATCGCCGCCAGGATGCCGATGACGATCACCACGATCATCAATTCGATCAGCGTAAAGCCAGCCGCGCGGCGAGGCATGTGAGTGTGCAACATGAGCGTGGATCCTCGCACTGGGGTTACTGGAGCTGGCGCCAGGACTGGCGACCGCAAGGGTAAGGCAGATACAGCGACTGGCTGCCCGCCGCGCCGACGGCCATCCAGCAGGAGCTGCCTCCGGGCGGCGCCTTGTTGTCCGTCGGACGCGGCAGCACCGACAGCGAAACGTCACGGACCGGCGCAGTTCCTCCGGTCTTCAACGCGATGGCGGCGGTCGCTGCCCCGGGCCGGCTGCCGGTCGGCGAGCCATAGCGCACGTTCTCCAACATCGGCAAGCCGCTGATCGACGACAGCCCGAACAGCCAGTTCGAACCGCTGGTCGAACAGCCCACCGACTGCATGTTGGGCACGTAGGTCGGCATGAAGACGATGCCACTGACCAGGATCGGGTTGCCCACCGCACGCTCGCCATTGCCGGCAGGCAGCTGGATCATCCAGCCCCGGGCATTTGCCGGGGCCGTCCCCGCCGTGATCTTGCGTTCATCAACGCCTGCAGTGGCGGCCGCGGCCGTGTACGGGACCAGGTTGGCAGCGGTCACCGTCGAGGTCACTGTCTTCCCCGACAGATCGTTCACGGCGTACAGCGCCTGCTGCGCCTTGTCATCCTTGTCGCTGGTGAAGGAGAAGCTGCCGGTGCCGAAATAGAGCATCACGCCGCCCGAAGGACCGGTGGCAGCAGTCATGCCACCGGTGATCGGCTGGCGGTAGGTCTTGGTGGAGGAGTCCTGGGCAACCTGGCTGGTGAACATCGGCACGGTCAGCGTGGTGTTCGCACTGCTGGTCAGGTCGAACTTCCACACGGCGCCACGCTGATCGGCGGCATAGACGGTGTCGGCCAGTCCATCACGGCCGCGCGCATCCTGGTTGGTACCGGTCCAGCGATCGACAACCACAACATTGCCCAGTCCGTTGCTCCCGGAGATGCCGGCGCCTGACGTACCCTCGACGGCTTCGATCATCCGGATGTCGCCACTGGCCATGTCGACCACGAACAGCACCGCCTTGCCATTGGCGCTGCCGTACCCATTGCCGAAGATCGCCTTCCAGGCGACGCCGGTGCCGCTCTTCACCGGCACGATCACCGGCTTGCCCAGCACGAATCCGATGTTGTTGCGCACCTCGTCCCTCAGCGACGCGTTGATGTCGCTGATTTCCCACAGCACGTTGCCGGTGCCGAAGCTGCCCGGCGTGGTGACGTCCAGCGCGAACACCGAACGGCCACCTGCACCCGTGGTGCCTACCAGGCTGGTCTGCCACGCGGTGCCGTTGTAGGTATCGGCCACGGCAATCGGGCCATCGACGTAATAGCGGTGGCGGAAGGTCTGGTCGGCCGTATCGGACTTGTAGGGGAACAGCAGGTTGGCCATGTGCCCCAGCGCGGTGGCCGGGATGTAGGCAAAGCTCTCCGTGCCACCGGTGCCGTCCTGCTTGGCATCGGCCTTCATGCCGCCATCGAAGGCGTGCAGCATGCCGTCATTGGCACCGACATAGACCATGTACCGCTGGGACTTGGCCTTGGTCGCCAGGTAGTCGGTGTAGCTCTTGGCGTAGGTGCCGCCGAGCTGGCGGTACCCGTAGTCGTCCAGCGGCGAGCTGACCACCGGCGCCGAATTGACGATGTCACCCAGCGGCGTGGTCCGGTCACGATACTTGCCGCCGTTGCGGACCTCGGTGGAGCTGTCGGCACTGAGATAGTTGATGGCACTGGCCAGATCGGCCTTGATCGTCGTCAGCTTGTCGGTGGAGCAGACCAGCATCGACGCGTACTTGCCGTCGGGTTTGCTGCACAGATCCTGCAGGCTGATACGGGCACTGTTGAAGTCCACCGGCGAACCCAGCTTGTTGGCCACGATCCGGCGGCCGGACGACGTCAGGCGGCTGGAGGCTTCCCACACCTCGGTGAGCTCCGCGACCTGGTCGGCGTTGACCTTGACGCTGGCCGCAGTCAGCTTGCTCGACCAGTCGGTGCCGCTGTTGGTGATGTCATAGCGTGGGGTGACCGCCAGTGAGCCGGTGCCGATGCGCGCACCACTGATACCGATCGTGCCTGAAGGCGACGCACCACCACTGATCGAGGACAGCACCCGACGCATGGCCTCGGTGACGTCCGCCGGGGTCTGCGCGTTGATGAATTCGCCACGGCTGTTGACGGCCGCATGCCACAGCTCATCGATGACGGTACCGTCATCGACGTCCAGCGGATTGCCATTGCCGGCCCAGTTCGGCGCCGTCTTGTACGGATCGGCGGTTGCGGCCTGGTTGACGCCGTAGATCTTGCCCTGCGCGCCCAGGGTCACGCCGTAGAAGTTCATGTGCAGGTCGGTCTGGCAGTCCAGGCGCTTCCAGTCCGGGCTGCTCTTGTCCAGGGAGCTGCACTTGTCACTGACCGGCACCTGCCCCGCCGGGAAGCTGGTCCCGGTGCGCAGGGGGGTCCGGGCGCCTGCATAAGCCGCCGCGGCGATGTCGGCGATGGTATTGCTGTAGCCGTCGGAGAACGGAATGGACGGCAGGTGGGTCGAGTTCACCGAGTCGGCGTCACCGAAGGACGCGCTCGGTGCATTGCCGGAGTTGGTGTAGCCATCGGTGAACAGCATGCCGCCATTACGCTGGCAGGCCAGCTGCACGGGGGCATCGGCGTCGGTACGACGGAACTGGTCGACCAGATACTCCACCGCGCGACGGTTGGGCGTGCCGCCGTTGGCCGTCAGCGCATAAATCTGCTTGTAGAGGTCAGCTCGGTTGGTGACCATGTCATACATGGTCGCGTTGCTGAGCTTGTTGATGGTGAAGTAGCCCACCCGCATCGTATCCACGCTCACCAGGGCGGCGGTCGACGAACCGACGATGGCCAGCACGCGGTTGCGGTGATACTGGAACCAGTTGGCGAAATTCTGGATCGCGGCGTTGTAGGCGGCCGGACTCGAGTAATTGCCCGGCTTGATCTGGTAGCGACGCAGGTTGCAGCCCGGACCACAGGCACCGGTAATCACCGGGCGACTGGCGTCGTCGGTCTTGTATCCGTCCGGTGCAGGCGCTGCAGCCGGCAGGTAGAAGGTCGCCGGAAAATAACTGATGGAGTATGTGGTATTGCCGGTGTTGCTGATCGCGGCGGTCTTCCATCCACCATCCCACCAGCTGTCGACATAGTATTCATTGCCGGTACCGGAAAGGTCGGGAATCCGCATACCGTTGACGAACTGGAACTTTTCCGACGTGTCGGCCCGATTGACGGTCATGTTGTACACGGCGTTGTAGCCGCGCTGGCCGGACCGGGGATCGGCGCGGGTCTGGGTGATGGAGGCATCTGCCCACAGCGTGCCATCGGCATTGGTCCACGGCCGATAGGTCACTGCCGGGTTGAAGTAACTGGCGTTGTAGACATGCGAACGCGCGAAGCCGTAGATATCCAGCGGCGGAATGGCGCGGCCTGGCGAGTATTCCTTGTTGAACTCCGCGTGCGGATACAGGTAGAGGTAACAGTCCACCGAGTTGCTGGCGCACGCCGAGCCCACGCTGAAGAAGCTTCCATCGTTGTTGAAGAAGCTGTTGGTGTTGCTGTTCCAGCGCATGCGGCCGTCACCACCGGGGAACATGCGTTCGAAGTTCATCGAACCCGAATCGTCCACCGCCATGATGAACGCCGGTGTCGCGCGCGTCTGCACGTTCATCGGCTCCTGTGCCAGCACGCCCTGCGCCTGTGCGGCAAACAAGGTATGCGCCAGATAGCCGCCAGCGGCCAAGACGGCAAGGCCAACGCCTGCCAGGATCCTGCGGTTGCGAGTGTTCATGGGCTCCCCACCCTCACAGCTTGAATACGGTATCGATCGCCGCACGCGACGTCGCATCACTGGTGGTATCACCGGCATAGGTCGTGATCTGGTAGACCGGCGTCGGCTTCTCCACCGACTTGCCCATGTCCAGCGCACCCTCCCCCTGGATGCAGCCCTGGATCTCACGGACATAGATGGCCGGCTTGCTGCCCAGCTTGGTTTTCGCGACCCAGGCCGAGGGGTCGAAGCCGTCATCGCACTGCTGGTTGATGTCGGAGGAGGCCACGGCCGGATTGGCGCCGGCATCCTTGCGGTTGGCGATGTTCTCCACGGCGTTCTCGGCGCTGCGTGCCGCGCCTTCCGCGTTCTGGAGCGCCATGTTGGTCGCCCGGTAGCCGGCCGCCATGCGTTCCTGCATGCCGGCCACCTGCATGCCGATCACGCCCAGCAGGGCCAGCAGCACCAGCATGATCAGCGCGACATAGAGAACGGCACCCTGCTGTCGTGCCTGGGCAACGAAGGGACGGCGTCGGGAGGAAGGATGAGTGCGCATGGTCGTCAGTTCCCGAACAAGCGGTTGCGCAGCGCAACGGACGCTTCATAGGCGCCACGATGGCGCTGGTCGTAAGGATCGGCCGGGGCAAAGCCCACCCCGAGGATGGCCGGATACGTGGCCGCACTGCCCGGCGCTTCGGCCGACGCACGCTGCGGACTGCGCGCCAGCAGGCCGACCTGCACCATGCCGACGCGGCGCCACTGCCCTGCGGCGGTGGCATCGGTACCGGTACTGACCGCACTGGCCACGCGCTGGTCGACGATGCGACCGGTCGGCGGCGTGGGCAGGGCGATATCCGGGGTGGCATCCAGTCCGTACAGGAACTGCATGTTCTCGATGCCTTCCACCAGCTCCTCGCCATCGGCGTAGCCGCCGGCGCCATTCGCGCGTGCCCGGTAAAGCGCCGGCTCGCCATTGGGATTGGTCGCGATGTAGTACGCCATGCCATCGGCGCGATACAGCATGGTCATCGCGTTGTTGATCGAATAGTTGCTCAGGTCGACCTTGTCCACCTTCAAGGTCGAACCGCTGATGGTGGCGGGGAAGACGTCGGCACGGGTGCAGTCGGCTATGCCGAAGACCGTCGGCGTACCTGCGGCGTTGGCCTTCAGTCGGGCCATGCCATCACTGGAGACGGTCAGCGTGGTCGCACCCGCGGCCACGGAGATGCCGGTCACCACGGCCCCTTCCGGACTCATCAGGCGCAGCACAAGGATGTCGCTGCCAGGCAACGGCGCCGGCTTGAGGTTGGTGATGCTCTTCGGTACCGACTGCGCCGCGCTCCACGCACGGCCCAGCGTCAGCGTGGCGCCCGGCGCCGTACCTGCTGCCTCATACCCCTGCACCGGAACCGAGAAATCCTGCGGGTCGCCACTGCCCGAGCTGATGCCCAGGTGGTAGCCGACATCGCCGGTGTTCTTGACCACGTGGGCCTGGTCGTTGACGCAACCGAAATGGCCGGCCATGCGCAGGTCACGCTGCAGGAAATCCAGCGCGAAGCGCGCGTTCTCCTGGGTACGGGCCGCGCCTTCGGACAGGCGCGACGCCGCACGCGAGGCGATGAAGATCTGGGTGACGCCCAGCATCAGGACCAGGCCGATGACCATGGCGATCATCAGTTCGATCAGCGACAGGCCTCGGGCTCGCGAAATTGGACTCATGGGCGCGTTCACAGGAAGGTCGTCAGGCCGAAGGTGGTAAGGCTGTCGGGATCCTTCGGATCCCAGCGCTGGTCACCCCAGCTGATGGCCACGGTGACCTGGCCGGTGCTCTGCACGAAGGTCACCTGCGCGCTGGCCTTCTCGCCCAGCGTGCGCGCGACCTCGCACTGCCAGCGCGCCACGTTCGTCTTCGGCGTCACGGCAGCGCCGGTCGGCCAGGCGCAGACGCCGCTGGGCTTCACCGAGCCGGCCGAGAACGAGGCAGAGGAATAGGCGCCACCGGCCAGCGTGTCGGTACGCTGGGCGCGCATCAGCTCAATCAGGTCGTTGGCCAGGTTGGTGGCCTGGGTGCGGTAATTCGCGCTCTGCACGAAGCGGACATTGGTGGTCTGCAGCAGAGCGAAGCCCAGCAGCCCGAACGCCAGGATCAGCACCGCCACCATCACTTCGATCAGGCTGAAGCCACCCTGCGACGAGCGCGGGCGGGCCAGGTTGCGGCGGCTCATGAGCAGGCTCCCTTGGTCACCCGGACCTGGCCGGATTGGTTGATCGTCAACGTGCTTTTCGATTCACCGGCCTTGCACGCATCCGGCGACAGCACCAGGGTCTGATCAGCGACCGCCCTGCGCCGGCCGCGCCCGTCGAAGGCGATGACCGCGCCCGGCGGGCCGACTACGCTCAGCTGCGGGTTGCCCTGCGAAAAGCGCAGCGCGACGTCATTACTGCCCATCTGACCGTCGCCATCAAGGTCCGACCAGGCCAGTACGCCCTTGGACCAGTCGCCATCACAGGCCTTGCCATCGGCACTGCCACAGACACCGCCACCGTTGCTGTTGCGGATGCCTTCACTGCGGGCCAGGTTGGCCAGCGCGATCAGTTCATTGTTGGCGGTCGCCAGCCGGTTCGAGCGGATCATCCCGCGGAAGCTCGGATAGGCGATCGACGCCAGGATCACGAAGACGGCCAGCGTGACCATCAGTTCAACCAGCGTGAAACCGTTTTGCCGGCGCAAAGACATTGGACGCTCCCCAGCGTGTTGGTGGCCACGATGGGCCATCGTCCCGCCACCGGCAAGCGGCGGCAGGATGAACGGTCAATCCGGGGCGACGGGCGTCAAAGGCTTGACGACCCGCCCTCCCCTGCCCGTGCCGGCGCGATCCCCATCGCGCCGGCCCGGGTTCAGGCCAGCACCTGGTAGCAGGGCTGGTATTCGCCGGAGATCTTCATCCGGCGCTGCTCGACGAAGGCGCGCAGCAGCGCATCCAGCGCCTGCATCATGTCCGGATCCCCGTGGATCTGGAACGGCCCGAACTGCTCGATGCGGCGCATGCCGTCCTCCTTCACGTTGCCGGCGACGATGCCCGAGAACGCCCGGCGAAGGTCGGCCGCCAGCGCGTGCGGCGCACGCCCGTGGTGCAGGTCCAGCGCGGCCATCGCCTCGTGGGTCGGCACGAACGGCTGCTGGTACTCCCACGGGATCTCGATCGACCAGTTGAAGAAGAACGAGTCCTTCTGCGCCAGGCGGTGCTCGCGCACGCGCTTGATGCCGTTGGCCATCTTCTTGGCCACCGCGACCGGGTCACCGATGATGATCTCGTAGCGCTCGGCAGCCTCATCACCCAGGGTCAGGCGGATGAAGCGGTCGATCTGCTCGAAGTACGGCGCCGCCACGGTCGGGCCGGTAAGGATCAGCGGGAACGGCAGGTCCTTGTTCTCCTCGCGCAGCAGGATGCCGAGCAGGTACAGGATCTCTTCGGCAGTGCCGACGCCACCGGCGAACACGATGATGCCGTGGCCGATGCGGACGAAGGCCTCAAGGCGCTTCTCGATGTCCGGCATGATCACCAGGTGGTTGACGATCGGGTTCGGCGACTCGGCCGCGATGATGCCCGGCTCGGTGAGGCCGATGTAGCGCGTGACGGTGCGGCGCTGCTTGGCATGGGCGATGGTCGCACCCTTCATCGGGCCCTTCATCGCGCCCGGACCGCAGCCGGTGCAGATGTCCAGGCCGCGCAGGCCCAGCTCGTAACCCACCTGCTTGGTGTACAGGTACTCGTCGCGCGAGATCGAATGGCCGCCCCAGCACACCACCAGGTTCGGATCGCCCGGGTTGAGGATGCGCGCATTGCGCAGCAGGCCGAACACCGCGTTGGTGATGCCCTCGGACGACTCCAGCTCGGCCGCGTAGGCCGGGCCCATCTCGATGGCCATGTAGGCCAGGTCGCGCACGACGGCGAACAGCAGTTCGGCGACACCGCGGATGATCTCGCCGTCGACGAAGGCCATCGCCGGTGCGTTGACCAGGTCGATGCGCACGCCGCGATCCTGCTGCGCCACCTGGATGTCGAAATCAGGGTAGAGGTCGCGCGCCGCGCGCGGATCGTCCGAAGCGCTGCCGCTGGTCAGCACAGCCAGCGCGCAGCGGCGCAGCAGCTCATGCATGCCGCCGGCGGAGGCATCGCGCAGGCGTGCGACCTCGGCGCGCGACAGCACATCCAGCCCACCGCGCGGGTAGATCCGCGCATCCTGCACCGGCAGTGCACGGGCTGATTTTTCGTTCGTGGTCATATCCAATTTTTCGCTTCCTTCAAGGTTTCCGACTGTACTGCCGCCCCCTTAAAAAGCAAAACGGCCGGGAAGCCCGACCGTTGGATGTGTGCTGCCCGCGTTCGCCTGTCCGGGACCGCATCGGCGGCATTGGCACCGCGCACATTTCCAGATGCTACGCCGTTGCCCAGCACCCCGCAAGGACTTTCGCCTGAACGGGAAACGGCCGGGTTTCCCCGGCCGTTTCCACTTACCACTTCAAGCGCTGATGGATCAGAACTTGTACTTCAGGGTCAGCTGCATCGACCAACGCGACACGGCGGTATTGCCCTTGTCGTTGTTGTTTTCCTGCACCGACGGGTTGTCGGTCGAACCGGTGAAGGAGTACACGTACTTGCCGGTGGCCGGGTCGATACCTGCGTAGTTGGCAACGCGACGGGTCGAGTAGAAGCCGTAGTCGTCGATCAGGCCCCACTTCTTGTTCAGCAGGTTGCCGACATTCATGATGTCCAGGGCGACTTCACCCTTGTGACCCTTCATGAAGCCCGGGAATTCCTGGCTGACGCGGACGTCGAAGCTGTTGACCCACGAGGCGCGGTGGCGGTTGGCCGGGACCACGCTGCCACGGTAGGCATCGAGTTCCGGGTTCTGCGCCAGCCAATCGAAGAACTGCTTCTCCATCGCGGCACCGCCGGTGAACAGCACGTCGCCCGGACCCTTCGGCACGTAGAACAGGTCGTTGGTGGCAGCACCGTCGCCGTTGGCATCGTTGTAGAAGATGTAGCTGTACGGACGGCCCGAACGGCCTTCGTAGAACAGGCCGACGCGGGTGGCGTTGTCACCGAAGAAGTTGTGCTTCCACTCCAGGGTACCGGTGATACGGTCCTTCATCGCGTAACGCGAGTTGTAGGCCACGTTCTCGTTGGCATTGAAGATCAGCGTGTTGTTCCAGTTCGAGGTGTTCTGCGAGCTGGACAGCGGGCTGACTTCGGTCGACTTGGTGTAGGTGTAACCCAGCGACCAGCCCCAGTTCTCGGTCAGCGGCTTGGCCAGCGAGAAGGTGGCCTGGGTGCCGCGGCCCTTGTCGGTGTTGCGCAGGACCAGAACGTCGCCAATGTCGGACGGACGGTTGGCGCGGTCAACCGCACCCTTGGTACCGGTCGACATGCCGTAGTCGACACCCTTGTCGATACGGGTATTGGCCTGGTTGCGGCCAGCAGCGTTCCAGTAGATCGCGCGGCCATCCTGCCCGAAGGCGGTCGGCGCCGACACGTCCAGACGGTCGAAGTAGATGCCGTCCTTGACCTTGGTGAACAGCACTTCGGCCGATGCCACGATGCCGTACCACGGCAGCTCATGGTCGAACGCCAGGTTGGCCTTCCACACCGACGGCAGGCGGGTGCCCGGCGCGATGATGTCGACGTTCTGACGGGCCGAAGCCGGGCCGCCGGCCGGGATGTACGGGTTGTTGCCGTCCGGAGTGAAGGCACCGGCCGGGATGCTGCGCTCGTCGTACTCGATGTAGTTCAGGCCGGTGTTCTGGTAGGCACCTGCCAGCCACACGTTCGGGGCGGCGCCGCCGAACAGGCCCACGCCACCGCGCAGCTGGGTCGGGCGATCGCTGTCGAAGGTGTAGTTGAAGCCGACGCGCGGCTGCACCAGGTTCTTGTCGACCAGCTTGGTGTTGTTGAAGCCGTACAGCTGCTCGATGCGCGGGTTGTACAGGCGCTGGGTGCTGAAGTCAGGCATGTCGATGCGCACGCCGAACATCAGGTTCAGGTTGTAGTTGATCGCCCAGGTGTCCTGCACGAACACGCCAGTGTTCTTCAGGGTGAAGTCGGCCGGGATGTCGCTGCGGCTGCCATCGGCGCGCGGAGCACGCAGCTGGTAACGCGAAGCCTTGCCCGCCAGGAAATCGTTGACGCTGTTGAATTCGTAAACGCCGTTGAGGTTGCGGCCGTAGAAGTTCATCAGGTCATTCTTCGAGTAATCGAAGCCGAACTTGACCGTGTGGTCACCGATGTACCAGGTACCGGCACCAAAGGCGCTCAGTTCCTTCGACTCGACGATGTTGACGTGGGTGTTCTGTTCGGTACCGACGTACAGTGAATCGTTGCCCGACTTGATGCGGATCTGCGGCATATCGACCAGCGGGACGCGGTTGGCCGAGTAATCCTTGTGCGAGACCTTGAACTCGGTCGAGAAGTTCTCGGACCAGTCACTGAACAGTTCGCCCATCCAGGTTTCGTACTGGGTCGGCTGCTGGTACCAGAAGTTGCTCAGCGAGATGGCGCTGCTGCTGACCTGCGGGAAGCGAACGACGTTCTGCTCCATCTTGTTGTAGCGCAGGGCCGCACGGTGGTTCTCGTTGATGTTCCAGTCCAGCTTGACCGCATACTCTTCGATCTCGGTCTTGCTGTTCGGCGCCGTCAGGCTGCCCGGGTCGTAGCCCAGCTTGCCCAGGAAGTTCTGGACATCGGTGATCTGCTGCTGGGTGATGGTGCCACGGCCGATCGGCGTGTCGCTCAGGGCGACGCCGGCAGCCGAGCGCTCGTACTTTTCATAGTTGGTGAAGAAGAACAGCTTGTCCTTGACGATCGGGCCGCCGAAGGTCATGCCATAGGTCTTCTCGTCCTCGAAGCCGTTGAAGTCCTGCTTGTCACCTTCCAGGCGCGAGCGGACCATGTCCTTGTCGCGGTACGAACCGTACACGGTGCCGTGGAATTCATTGGTACCCGACTTGGTCACGGCGTTGATCACCGCGCCGGTGCCACCGGCGATGGTGGTGTCGTAGTTGGCCAGGTCGATGTTGATTTCCTGGATGGCGTCCATCGACACCGGCTGACGCTCGGTCGGCAGGTTGTTGGAACCCAGGCCGAACGGATCGGAGGCGCTGATGCCGTCGATGCGGATGGCGTTGTAACGGGTGTTCTGGCCGCCAGCCGAGATCGCGCCGTCCGCCTTGCTGACCTGCGAGATGCGCGGGTCGAGACGGACGTAGTCCTGGATGTTGCGGCTGGCCGACGGCAGCGCATCCATCGTTTCGCGGGTCACGTTGGTGCCGGTGCCCATCTTGTTGGCACTGAACAGGTCCAGGCCGCCGGCGGTGGCAACAACGTTCACCGCGTCCAGGTTGGTCGCAGCCAGATCACCGCCGAGGTTGGCGTTGACGGTGTTGACCTGGTTCAGGTTCAGGTAGACACCTTCCTCGGTCTTGGTGCCTTCACCGGACTTGGTGATGGTGATGGTGTACGGACCACCCACGCGCAGGCCGCGCGCGTTGTACCGACCCGACGCATCGGTGGTAGCACGCGAAACAGTGCCCGACTCGGTGTGCGTGATGGTGACTTCAGCGCCGGCGACAGGCTGGCCTGCAGCGGACATCACCTGGCCGCCGACACCGGCGGAGGTGCTGCTCTGGGCGAAGGCGGGAGCGGCAGCAAGTGCAGCCACGAGACCAAGGGTAAGCTTGGACATCCGGAGTGGGTGGGTCATTTTTCGGTAGCCTCGATGCGAGTTGGCGATGGCGGAAAAAAAAGCGCATCCAAACAGCCCTGCGGGTGGCTGGTCGGAGAGTTATCTGGGGTTCCCTACCGCTTGGCTGAAGGCAGCCATAACGGTTAACACTAGATTAACACGCTACGCCATCAATGTGACGGTTGTGCGACAAACGGCACCGGTTCGCAACGCAATCGTGACGGGTTCTTCACTCCGCCTTTCCCCGGGGCTCACTCGCGGGGAACTGCCCCGCTGGCATCGAGAATCGTCCCCCGCCAGGCATGGCCGGCCGGGGACAACAGGATGACGGCCGCAGCGGCGGCCGCTTCGGGCCCTTGCGCAGCCGGGTCCTGGTCGACGGAATAGGCGCGGGCGCGCAGTGCCGTGCGCAGGGGCCCCGGGTACAGCCCACTGACCCGGACCGGGCTGCGACCCAGCTCATCGTGCAGGCTGCCGATCAGGCCACGCAGGCCGTGCTGGGCCACGCCATACCCACCCCAGTAGGCCTGCCCCACCCGTTCGGGGGCATCGACCGCGAACACCAGGGCAGCATCCTCGCGCTGCCGCAGCAGCGGCAGGCAGGCCTGGGCCAGCCAGGCCGGGGCGGTCAGGGTGACATGGACCGCGCGGGCGAAACTGGCCGGGTCGGCCAGCTCGAACGGGGTCAGGCCGGGGAAATGCGCGGCGCAGACCAGCAGGCCATCCAGCCGCCCCAGCTCACGCTGCAGGGCCTGGGCCAGTTCGGCATAGTCATCGGGGCCGGCACCCTCCAGGTCCATCGGGTACAGCAGGGGTTCCGGGCCGACCGCCTGGACCTGGGCATAGACCCGGTCCAGCCGGCGCGGCTTGCGCCCCAGCAGGACCACGGTAGCCCCGGCCGCCGCAGCGGCAATCGCCGCCGCACTGCCCAGCCCGCCGCCGGCACCGGCAACCAGCACCACGCGGTCCTGCAACGGGCGGCCATCGAGCGCCCCGTCAGTCGGTGACGTCGACGGCCAGGCACTCATCCCTGGGTCGCCTCTTCGACGATGCGCTTGAGTTCGCCGGATTCAAACAGTTCCATGACGATGTCGCAGCCGCCGATCAACTCGCCGTTGATGAACAGCTGCGGAAAGGTCGGCAGGTTGGAGAAGCGCGGCAGGTTGGCGCGGATCTCCGGTTCTTCGAGCACGTTGACGGTGCGCAGGGTGACGGCGCCGGCAGCCATCAACGCCTGCACGGCGCGGCTGGAAAAGCCGCACATCGGGTACTGCGGGGTGCCCTTCATGAACAGCACGAGCGGGTAACGATCGACCTCGGCCTGGATTTGCTGCATCACCGCCACAACCACACTCCTTGCTTCGCCGGACAACCCGACCGTGATGGTCGGCTAGACTGCCCACGGTAGCCGCCATTGTAAGCGGATGGAACAGGCTGCCGCCGTCCCCTGGCCACGAACCTGCACATGCCCGTCGAATTGCCCGCCCTGCCCTATCTCTCCGGCTCCCTGCAGCCCCACCTGTCCGCGCAGACCGTGGAACTGCATCACGGCCGCCACCACCGCGCCTATGTCGACGCGGTCAACGCCGGCACCCTCGGCACCGAGTGGGAGGAGGCGTCGCTGGAAGAGATCGTGCGCCATGCCCAGGGCACGCTGTTCGATGCGGCCGCCCAGGCCTGGAACCACGGCTTCTACTGGCAGTGCCTGCGCCCGCGCGGCGGCGGCGAACCACAGGGCCGGCTGGGCGAGCTGGTCAAGCGCCAGTTCGGTGACGCGCAGCGCCTGCGCGAGGAATTCAACCGCACTGCACTGGGCCTGTTCGGCTCGGGCTGGGTGTGGCTGGTGCAGCACCCGGGGGGCCAGCTGGGCATCCAGGCCACCCGCAACGCCGGCACGCCCCTGACCGGCGACAGCACCCCGCTGCTGTGCTGCGACGTGTGGGAGCACGCGTACTACACCGACTACCAGAATGACCGCGCGCGTTACCTGGACGCGTTCTGGCAGATGGTCAACTGGGAATTCGCCGAGAGCCAGCTGCGCTGACCCCCTGTAGAGCCGAGCCCATGCTCGGCTGGCCGGACAGCAGCCGAGCATGGGCTCGGCTCTACAGATGAAGCTTCACGCGCTCTCGTGCGCGGCCACCGCATCCATCACCCGCGCCGAGTACACCAGCGCGGCGCCGGCGTTGAGCGAGACCGCCACGCCCAGCGCCTCGGCGATTTCCTCGCGACTGGCGCCATGCTTCAGCGCCGCGTCCACGTGCACGGTGATGCAGCCGTCACAGCGGGTGGTCACCGCCACCGCCAGCGCGATCAGCTCCCGGGTCTTGGCATCCAGGTGGTTGGTCTGGGCACCGGCATTGGCCAGCGTGGCGTAGCCCTTGACCGTATCCGGCGAGAGCTTGCCGATCTCGCCGATGCGGCCCTTCAGTTCCTTGCGGTAGGCATTCCAGTCGAGCATGGTCGTGACTCCTGTGAAAGGAGCTCCACGCTACCACCGGGAATGTTGCGCCGATGGCTGCACCGGTGCGCCACACCGTTGCACTGCCGGCCTGCGGCCGGCACTACCGGACTCAGCGGTTGCGCAGCGCGTACACCGCCGGTGCCACCTGGGCCTGGCGGTCCAGTTCCAGGCCCACCTGGTCCAACGCGTCGGCCAGTGCTGCGGCATCGTCATCGCGCAACGTGGCATGGCCGACCTTGCGGCCTTCGCGCGACTCCTTGCCATAGTCATGCCAGTGGCCACTGGCCTGGGCCAGCACCGGCAACGGGTCGGGCATCCGGCCCAGCCAGTTCAGCATGCAGGCATGGCCGAGCATGCGGGTGCTGCCCAGCGGCAGGCCCAGCACGGCGCGCAGGTGGTTCTCGAACTGCGAGGTCTCGCTGCCTTCGATGGTCCAGTGCCCGGAGTTGTGCACGCGTGGCGCCATCTCGTTGGCCAGCAGCTCGCCATCGCGGCAGAACAGTTCCAGCGCGAACACGCCGACGTACTGCAGGTGTTCGGCGACACGGCGTGCATAGCCGATGGCTGCCTGCTGCTCGGCGGCGGACAGCACGGCCGGGGCCACGCTGGCCGACAGCACACCGTCGACATGCCAGTTGCCGGTGATCGGCCAGGCTTCGAAACTGCCATCGCGGCCACGCACGGCCACCACGCTGACCTCGCGCTGGAAGGCCACAAAGCCCTCCAGGATCAGTCCGGTGCGCTCGACCTGTGCACCCAGCGCATCCCAGGCGGCATCAATGTCGGCTTCGCTGCGCAGGCGGAACTGGCCCTTGCCGTCGTAGCCCAGGCGGCGGGTCTTGAGGATGCACGGCAGGCCGAATTCGACGGCTTTCGCCGCCAGCTCGTCACGGCTGCGGATATCAGCGAAGGCCGGCAGCGGAATACCCAGCTGCTGGAACAGGGTCTTCTCGCTCAACCGGTCCTGGGCCACCGCCAGCGCGGCCGGCGGCGGGTAGACCGGCACGCGGTCGGCCAGGAACTGTGCACTGTCGGCGGGCACATTCTCGAAATCGAAGGTGACCACATCGACCTTGGCAGCGAAGTCCGCCAGCGCCTGGCGGTCGTCGAAGGCACCGACGGTGAGCGGCGCCAGCGGGCCGCTGCAGGCGTCGGCCGCCGGGTCATACAGTTCGAAGCGCAGCCCCAGCGGCGCACCGGCCAGGACCATCATGCGGGCGAGCTGGCCGCCGCCCAGGATGCCGACGGTCAGGCTCATTGGCGCGGATCGTCGTGGGCCATCACGTCTTCGGTCTGGCGTGCACGGAAGGCGTCGAGCGCCTGGCCGATCGCCGGCTGGTCGCTGGCCAGCATCGCGGCGGCGAACAGCGCCGCGTTGGACGCGCCGGCATTGCCGATGGCGAAGGTGGCGACCGGGATACCGGCCGGCATCTGCACGATCGACAGCAGCGAATCCATGCCGTTGAGGGCCTTGGACTGCACCGGCACGCCCAGCACCGGCACGGCGGTCTTGGCGGCGATCATGCCCGGCAGGTGGGCGGCCCCGCCGGCACCGGCGATGATCGCGCGCAGGCCACGCGGGCCCGCCTGCTCGGCGTAACTGAACAACACATCCGGCGTCCGATGCGCGGACACCACCTTCACTTCGAACGGAACACCCAGGGCTTCAAGCTTCTGGGCGGCGTGCTGCATGGTTTCCCAGTCGGAACGGGAACCCATGACGATGCCGACAAGCGGCGCGATCGGGTTGGGGGTCATTGGCCGTCACCTGCCTTAAAGACGTATTCTAGCCATCTTCCACGCAAGACGAAGAACCATGGATCGCAAGCTGCTCGACCTGCTGGTGTCGCCGGACACCCGCCAGCCCCTGTCCCTGCTGGATGGCAAGGGCCTGGAAGCCCTCAACAAGGCCATTTCCGCCGGCGCGGTGAACAAGGCCGATGGCAACCCGCTGGCGCAGCCGCTGCGCGAAGCGCTGGTCACCCGCGACCGCAAGCAGGTCTTCCGCGTCGACGACGGCATCCCGGTGCTGCTGGCCGAGGAAGCCATCCCGACCGCCCAGATCGCCGATTTCCCGACCGCATGAGCACGCTGCCGACGCCGGATGCGGCCGTTGTCGCCGCCGATGTCGCGCGTGCACTGGCCGAGGACCTGGGCAGCGGTGATGTCACCGCCGCCCTGCTGCCCGACCAGGCCGACAGCGCCTACCTGCTGTGCAAGCAGGACGGGGTGATCGCCGGCCGCCCCTGGTTCGACGCCACCCACCGCGCGCTCGACCCGGACGTACGCATCGAATGGCAGGTTTCCGACGGCGACGCGGTCACCGCAGGCACCGTGCTGGCCCTGCTGCATGGGCGCAGCCGCAGCCTGGTCAGCGCCGAACGCACCTCGCTCAACTTCCTGCAGACGCTGTCCGGTACGGCAACCACCACCGCCCGCTACGTGGCGGCGGTGGCCGGTACCGGCACGCGCATCCTCGACACCCGCAAGACCCTGCCCGGCCTGCGCCTGGCGCAGAAGTACGCGGTGCGCTGCGGCGGTGGCGAGAACCATCGTTTCGGCCTGTACGACACGGTGATGCTGAAGGAAAACCACATCCGCGCTGCCGGTTCACTGGCCGACGCCGTGGCGGGCGCACGCCGGCAGTGGCCTGCGCTGCCGCTGGTGGTCGAGGTCGAGGATCTGGCGCAGCTGCGCCAGGCGCTCGACGCTGGTTGCGAACGCATCCTGCTGGACGACTTCAGCCCCGACCTGCGCCGCGAGGCGGTACGCATCACGGCCGGCCGCATTCCGCTGGAAGTGTCCGGCAGCGTCGGCCTGGGTGGCCTGCGCTCGATCGCCGAGGATGGCGTCGACTGCATCTCCATCGGCGGCCTGACCAAGCACGTGCAGGCCATCGATCTGTCGTTGAAGCTCGGCCCACCGCCGGGCTGAGGCCTGCAGGACTTGTAGAGCCGAGCCTACGCTCGGCTGCTTGTCGATTTGCGGCACGCCCTGCGCGCGCTTCGCGCGATGAGCCGAGCATGGGCTCGGCTCTACACGACCCGGGACGCCTTCACGGCTCGGCTACGGCCGCCTCTGCGACGCTGCCGGCATCCCCCACAGGAGCCGCGCATGCGCCGGATGCTCTTGCCTGCCTGTCTGCTGCTGGCCGCGGCCCCCCTGTCCGCAGCGGCGGCCGAAGCCTGCGATGTGCCACCGCGTTTCGGCCTGAGCCCATTGGCGGTGGCCATCCGCAATACTGCCTGCAATGAACACCGGCTCTGGTTCCGGCCTTTCATCGATCGCGATGGCCGCGCGGCGAGCCTGAGTGTCACCGAGGCCGAGAACGAACATCTGGCCGACAACGGGCTGATTGCCTGGCAGCGCGTGGCCGGCTACTGGCGCAACAGCGGCACGCTCAACGCGATGGGCAGCATCGCCGGCGCCAGCAGCTGTCTGGCACCACTGGGCACGCGCTACACCGACAGCGACTGCCGCACCTTCCTGATCGACAACCCGTGGTCGGCCGCGTTCATTTCCTGGGTGATGGTGCAGTCCGGCGTCCCCGGCTTCAACGCGTCGCCACGCCACATCGACTACATCCGTGCCGCGTACCAGGGCGGACCCTCGGGCGTGCCGTACCGGCTGGTCGATCCCGCGACCGCAAAGCCCGCACCGGGCGACCTGCTGTGCTTCCTGCGCGATCGCAGCACCACGCTCAGCTACAGTGGGCTGGTGCAGGCACTGGGCAACGGTTCGGTGGGCCACTGGAAATCACATTGCGAAGTAGTGGTGGCCGCCAACCTGGGGGGCGACCAGACCCTGTACCTGGTGGGCGGCAACGTGATGAACACGGTGGCGATGCGACTGCTGCCGCTGGACCGCACCGGGTTGATCAAGCTGCCGCCGGCGCGCGAACGCAACAGCACCGGCATCGAGCCCAGCTGCACGCCGGGCCGCGAGGACGAATGCAGCTTCAACCGCCAGGACTGGGCAGCGCTGCTGCAGCTGACGGCGACCGCGCCATTGGTGATGCCTTCGCCCTCCGCCGCGCCGATGCAGACGGTGCCGGCGACGGCGCCGTCTAACGTGCCCGCATCACCGATGTCCAGCGAACCGCAGCCACGGCGGTGAGTGCAGCGCTTGATCCAGCGCGCGTTCGCCGCCATCTTTGCCGGATCCACCTCTGACGGCTGACGCCATGCCCACCCTGCTGTTGTTGCTGATTGCCGGCGGAATCATCTATTTCTTCTGGAATGCGGCGCGTTCGGCCGCCGAGCGCGCGGTCGAGCTGGGCCGCAATGCCTGCCGCGCCGCCAACGTGCAGTGGCTGGACCAAGCGGTGCACGCCACCGGGTTGCGCCTGTCGCGCGGCGAGGATGGCCGGCTTGGCTTCGAGCGCACCTTCAAGTTCGAGTATTCCTACGACGGCATCGATCGCCACGTGGGCCGCATGGTGCTGCGCGGCGACCAGCTGATCTCGTTCACCGGCCCCGGTGCCGCGCGGATCAGCCAGATCCGGCCGGATGTGGAGGATGCCGAGGATGTGTAAGAACTGAAGGTGTGCCGACCAACGGTCGGCACCCACACAATTCCGGCACCCACCGGTAAAACCTGCAAAGGAAGACGCCGCCCATCGGGGCGGCGTCGGAATGGTTACTTGACCACGCGCAGGTTCGGGCGGCCCTTGGGCGGCGGACTGGCCGGTGGCGTATCGTCCGGCGGCGTGCCGTCCTCGTGCAGCAGTTCGTCACTGGTCGGCGCGGTCTCGCTGCCCGGAATGTCATCCGGCAGCGCCATGCCCTGCCCGGTCTCGCGGGCATAGACCGCCAGCACGGCGCTGATCGGTACCTGCACCGGGTAGCTGGTGCCGGAGAAGCGGGCCGAGAAGCTCACCATTTCGTTGTCGATCATCAGCCGCACGACGGCGCGTTCGGCGATGTTGAGCACGACCCGGCCATCCTTGACCGCCGAAGGCGGCACCTGCACGCCGGGGACGCCGGCGTCGACCAGGATGTGCGGGGTCAGCTGGTTGTCGTTGATCCATTCCACCAGCGCCCGCAGCAGGTACGGGCGGTGGCTGGTCATGTGGAAGAAGTCTTCGGTCATGCGTGAAGTGTACGCGCCCGGCGCCCCGCCGGGGCGGATCGTCTGCACGCCGGTCGGCGTGCAGACGGGTTACGCAAGGTCGGATCAGACCGGCAGATCGCGCAGCTTCTTTTCCTGGTCGGTCAGGCTGCGGACGAAACCCGGGTGACGGAAGATGCGGTTGCCATAGTCCTCGATCGCCTTGCCGTCCTTCGGCAGCGGCACGTCCAGCGACTGCAGGCGCCAGATGATCGGTGCCATTGCACAGTCGGCCAGGCTCATTTCCGGATTGAGGAAGAACTTGCTGGCCTTGAACAGCGGCAGCGAGGCGGTCAGCAGTTCCTTCAGGCGCTTGCGGCCGGCCTCGGCCTGGGTCTTGTTGCCCAGCTGGATGGCCTGCACCTGCGGTACCCAGTCGTGCTCGATGCGCAGCATGGCCAAGCGGATACGCGCACGCGAGAGCGGATCGACCGGCATCAGCGGAGGATGCGGGTAGCGTTCGTCCAAGTATTCGCTGACCACCGACGCGGCGTACAGCACCAGCTCGCGCTCGACCAGGGTCGGCACCGAGTGGTACGGATTGAGATCGATCAGGTCTTCAGGCGGGTTCTGCGGATCGACCGGGACAAAGTCGAAGGTGACCCCCTTGGCCGCCAGCACCAGGCGTACCCGGTGGCACAGTACGTCGTCGTTCGAGGAAAACAGCGTCAGTGTATTGCGCATGCGTACGCTCGCCGCCATCAAAGGCTCTCCCACGACAGGAGACCGCCTGCCGCATCGGCGCCGCCGGCACCGTGCCAGCGGTCGACTCCACCCCGAGTGTGCAACCGACCATCACAAAAGCCAATAGGCCCGGGCGATGGCCGGCGGCAGAATCAGTGGACGTCCTTCCAGTATTCCTTCTTCAGCAGGTACAGCAGGAAAGTCAGCAGGGCCAGGAACAGGATCACCCATACGCCCAGCTGCTGGCGCTTGAGCGCGGCCGGTTCACCGGCGTATTCGAGGAAGTTGGTGATGTCCCGAACGGCCTGATCGTACTGGCCGGCATCGACCGACCCGGGCGTTTCGATTTTCAGGCCGGTCACCGGCGGGTCCATGCCGGGCGCTTCCGCCTTGCCGTGCACCGCATGCTGCAGGCCCTGCATCTCCCACAGCGGGTTGGGCATGGAGGCATTGGCGAACAGCGCGTTGTTCCAGCCCAGCGGGCGGCTGCTGTCCAGATAGAACGACTTGAGATAGGTGTAGACCCAGTCACTGCCCCGCACGCGCGAGATCAGGCTGAGATCGGGCGGCATCTTGCCGAACCACTTCTCCGCGTTCTCCTTGGGCATCGCCACCGGGATCGGGTCGCCGATCGCCGAGCCGGTGAAGTTGAGGTTGTTCATCACCTCTTCCTCGGTCAGGCCGAGGTCCTGCGCCATCCGCGAATAGCGCAGGTACTTCAATGCGTGGCAGCCGGAGCAGTAGTTCATGTACAGCTGCGCGCCGCGCTGCAGCGAGGCGCGGTCACCGAGGTCGTTGCCGGCCTGCAGCAGCGGGGTGCCGCCTTCGGCGGCGGAGGCCAGGAAACTGCCCAGCATCAGGGTGGCCGCCAGGGCCAGCCGGACCATCCAGCGCTCAGTCATGCGTGGTCACCCTCTCCGGTACCGGCTTGGTCCTGTCCAACCTTGTCCATAGCGGCATGGTGATGAAGAACGCGAAGTACAGGAAGGTCAACACCCGCCCGATGTAGGTCTCGTGCACATCGGTGCCCGGGCCGGAACCAATCACGCCCAGCCACACGAAGCACACCGCCAGCACGCCCAGCATCACCTTCGAGATCCAGCCGCGGTAGCGCACCGATTTCACCTTCGCCTTGTCCAGCCACGGCACCAGGAACAGGATCGCGATGGCCGAGAACATCACCAGCACGCCGCCCAGCTTGTTCGGCACCACGCGCAACATCGCGTAGTACGGCGTGTAGTACCAGACCGGCTTGATGTGTTCCGGGGTCACCAGGCGGTTGGCTTCGGTGAAGTTGTCGTGCTCCAGGAACAGGCCACCGAAACCGGGGGCGAAGAAGATGATGAAGGCGGCGATGATCAGCAGGAAGCCGGCACCGACGCCATCCTTGAGCGTGTAGTACGGATGGAACGGAATGCCGTCGGCCGGGGCGTTCGGCGACCAGCGGTTGCCCTTGGGCCCCTTCTTGATCTCCACGCCATCGGGGTTGTTCGACCCCACCTCGTGCAGCGCGCCCAGGTGCAGCACCACCAGCAACAGCAGCACCAGCGGCAGTGCGATGACGTGCAGCGCGAAGAAGCGGTTGAGCGTGGCGTCACTGGGCAGGTAGTCGCCCATGATCCACTCGGTCAGGCCGTTGCCGATCACCGGTATCGCGCCGAACAGCGAAATGATCACCTTGGCGCCCCAGAACGACATCTGCCCCCACGGCAGCACGTAGCCCATGAAGGCTTCGGCCATCAGCACCAGGTAGATCAGCATGCCCAGGATCCACACCAGCTCGCGCGGCTTCTGGTAACTGCCGTACAGCAGGCCGCGGAACATGTGCAGGTAGACCACGATGAAGAACAGCGAGGCCCCGGTGGAGTGCATGTAGCGGATCAGCCAGCCCCACTCCACATCACGCATGATGTATTCGATGGAGCCGAACGCCTCGGCGGCGTTGGTCTTGTAGTGCATCGTCAGGAAGATGCCGGTGACGATCTGGTTGACCAGAACCAGCAGCGCCAGCGAACCGAAGTAGTACCAGATGTTGAAGTTCTTCGGCGCGTAGTACTCGGTGACATGCTTGCGGTAGACCGGCATCAGGCCCGGCGCGCGGGCATTGACCCAGTCGGCCACGCCGCTGGCGGTACGAGCGAGGATATTGGCCATCAGGCTGCCCCCTGCGGATCGACACCGATGATGATGGTGTTGTCGTCCTGGTAATGGTGCGCGGGCACCTTCAGGTTGATCGGCGCCGGCACGTCCTTGAAGACGCGGCCGGACATGTCGAAGCGCGACTTGTGGCAGGGGCAGAAGTAGCCGCCCTTCCACTGCGGGTCATAGGGTTCAGGCCGGATCTCGGCGACCATTTCCGGCGAACAGCCCAGGTGCGTGCACAGGCCGACCAGCACGGAAATGTCCGGCTTGATCGAGCGCAGCTCGGGGTTCTGCTTCAGCACGTAGTCCGGCTGCTGGTCCTTCTCGCCGGACTCGGGGTCCTTGAGGCGGCCATCGAGCCCGTGCAGTGCATCGAGGATCGCCTTGGACCGCTTGACGATCCAGATCGGCTGGCCACGCCATTCCACGATCAGGCGTTGGCCTTCCTGCAGGGCGCTGATGTCGGCCACCACCGGTGCGCCGGCAAGCTTGGCACGGGCACTGGGGTTCCAGGATTTGATGAAAGGAACAGCGGTGAATCCGACGCCGACGGCGCCCACCACGGCTGTGGTGGCAGAAAGAAAACGCCGACGTCCGGTGTTGACTGGATCGTGTACCCCATCGTTGGCCATCCGGCACTCCGATATTGATTAGGTAGCTTTAAGGCTGCCAGCGGATCCGGTGGGGGCCAGAGCCGCATTGAATCATGGGCGAGTGTAGCGGAACCGTCGAGCGCCACACAACGCATTGCAACAACATTGATTACGGGGCTGCCAGCCAGTGGCCGGTCGGTACCGGCCATTGCCCAAGGTTGCCGGCCAGCGGCCGGCACTACTGGTGCGTCAATGCGGTGCGGTAACGCTCGGCCAGCTGCCCGACCCGGCGCACGTAGTACTGGGTCTCGCTGTAGGGCGGCACGCCACCGTGGCGGTCAACCGCGCCTTCGCCCGCGTTGTAGCCAGCCGCGGCCAGGGTCAGGTCGCCATTGAAACGCTTCAACAACCACGCAAGATACTGCACGCCACCGCGGATGTTCTGCCCGGCATCGTAGGAATCGCTGACTCCGAAACGGGCCGCGGTTGGCGGCATCAGCTGCATCAGGCCCTGCGCGCCGGCGCGGCTGAGCGCGGTCGGGTTGTAGGCCGACTCGGCGTGGATGATGGCGCGCACCACGGCTTCGTCGACGCCGAACTCGCGCGCGGCCGAGCTGATCTCGGTCTGGAACGCGGTGGTGTTCAACCGCACCGAACCGAAGTCCACGCGCGGGTTGACGCCACAGGCGTAGCAGCGCTCCATGAAACTGTAGCGGATGGTGCGCACCGGGCCGAGGTTGGCGACCTGGGTCGGGCGCGCACTGGTGTAGTGGCGCACGCCGTCCTTCATGAAGGAATAGACCTGGCCGCTGACCATGCGCCCGCTGCGCGAGGCGACCGGGGGCGCGGGTACGGCGGCTGGCGCAGCCGCCGGTGCCGCAGCGCTGGCCGCCACCGCCACCGGGTTGCGCTCGATGCTGGCCACGGTGGTCGGCGCCGGCTTCGGCGCGGCCACCACCGGGCGCGGTGCCGGGCGGAGGTCGCGGCTGTAGCTGATGGCGCTGCAGCGGGCCCCGGTCAGACGCTTGCTGACATAGCTGGTGACCCCGTCGGCGCCCTGGCACTTGAACAGGGTGCCCGCGCTGGCCGGCGCAGCGGTCAGCGCAGCGATGATGATCGCCGTTGTCCCCAGTATCCCCTTCATGCCGGCGAGTGTCCCAGCTTCGACGGGGCTTGCCAAGCGACGCGGCTCAGCCTGTGACGGGCGGCACAGCCAGCACCTGCCCCAATCCGGCCAGGCGCTGTGCCAGTTCATCGCGCAGGCCCGGCGGCGTGGTCCACACCGCCACCGGCACCCGGTCCAGGCTGAGGATCTGCGCCAGCATCATGCCGCGGCTCTCGGCGCCCATGCGCAGCAGGCAATGGTCGGGCCCATCGTCCTCCAGCACACCACACCAGGGCGGGATGCGGCCTTCCAGCTCGGCGCGGCTGCCGGCCAGGCGGACGATGGCCTGCAGGGCGAACGGGGCCTGGCTGACCGCCTGCCGCACCATCACATCCGGCGGTGCGGGCGTACGGCGGTGCATGCCCGGCTCGGCGCATTCGCGCACCGCGCCCATCCGGTCCACGCGCAGGGTGCGCCAGTCCTGCCGGCCCAGGTCCCAGGCCAGCAGGTACCAGCGCCGCCCGTAGTTGACCAGGTGCTGCGCCTCGACCTCGCGCTGGGTCACCGCTTCCTGGGCACTGCGGTATTCGAAGGCCAGCCGTGACGCCTGCCGGCAGTGCTGGGCCAGCTGCCCAAGCAGGCGTGCGTCGGTGGACGGAAGGTCGGACAGGGTGGCGGTGGCGGCATGCACCTCGCCGGCCTGCTGGCGGCGACGGGTCGGCACCAGCGGATCGAGCTTGGACAACAGGCCGCGCGCGGTGTCGTCGATGCCGGCGACGGTCGCAGAGGCCGCGCGCAGGGCGATGGCCAGGGTAGTCGCCTCCTCCTCGTCCAGCAGCATCGGCAGCACCGGCGCCCCTGCCCCCAGCTGGTAGCCGCCGCCAACCCCGGACGAGGCCCGGACCGGATAACCCAGCTCGCGCAGGCGCTCGACGTCACGGCGGATGCTGCGCCGGTCCACGCCCATGCGCTCGGCGAGCTCGGCCCCGGACCACTGGCGACGGGCCTGCAGCAGGGCGATCAGGCGCAGCAGTCGATGGGCGGTATGGCGCATGAAGGATCGAGGACAGAAGTCGTCCGCAATAGTGCCCCAGGATGGCCTCCAGTTCACCACCCACCGCAAGGAGCAATGCCATGAATTCACGCCAGATCACCCTGTACCACGCCGCCCGTTCCCGCTCGAGCGGCGCCGTGGCCCTGCTCGAAGCACTGGGTGCCGACTACCGCATGCAGGTGCTGGACCTAAGGCGGGCGCCAACCTGGCTCCGGCCTACCTGGCCATCAACCCGATGGGCAAGGTGCCGGCGATCGTCCACAACGGTGCGCTGGTGACCGAGCAGGTGGCGATCTATCTGTACCTGGCCGACCTGTATCCGGAGGCCGGCCTGGCACCGCCGATCGGCGACGCCCTGCGCGGGCCCTACCTGCGCTGGATGGCCTTCTATGGCGCCTGTTTCGAGCCGGCGATGATCGACAAGGCGATGCACCGCGAGCCGCCGCCGCGCCTGATGTCGCCGTACAACGACGCCGAGACCGTGCTGCAGGTGATCGAGGCCCAGCTGGCGCAGGGCCCCTATCTGCTTGGCGAGACGATGAGCGCCGCCGACGTGCTGTGGGGCAATGCGCTGGCCTGGACCACGGCCTTCGGCCTGGTGCAGCCCGCGCCGGCCACGGCCGATTACATCGCACGGATGAGCGCGATGACCGCCTTCGACCGTTCGCGGCAGATCGATGCGGAGCTGGCGGCGTAAGCAGCGGCCCCTTGTAGAGCCGAGCCCACGCTCGGCTGCTCCTCCGCCTTGCAAAGGCAGCCGAGCACGGGCTCGGCTCTACAGTGATGGCCACGCTGGGCATGGGCTCGGTTGCACGGGCGCGGCGGCTGGCGTGGGATGCGGGTAGAATTGCCCGCTTTCCCGCCACCCGAATGGATTAAGCGCCATGACCGGGACGCCAGACGTCTTTCCGCCCACCACACCGGGCGGTACCCCGCTCGTTGCCCTGCCCGCTGGTCCGCGCAAGCCCGACCAGGTGAAAGGCAAGCTGTACATCAAGACCCACGGTTGCCAGATGAACGAGTACGACTCGGCCAAGATGGCCGACGTGCTTGCCGCCAGCGATGGCCTGGAACTGACCGACAGCCCGGACGATGCCGACGTCATCCTGGTCAACACCTGCTCCATCCGCGAGAAGGCGCAGGAGAAGGTGTTCAGCCAGCTGGGCGTGTGGAAGGGCCTGAAGAACAAGGGCCGCGAAGTCATCATCGGCGTCGGCGGCTGCGTCGCCTCGCAGGAAGGCGAAACGATCATCAAGCGTGCGCCGTTCGTCGACCTGGTGTTCGGCCCGCAGACCCTGCACCGGCTGCCGGAGCTGATCCGCGCACGCCGCGAACAGAAGCGCCCGCAGGTCGACATCAGCTTCCCCGAGATCGAGAAATTCGATCGCCTGCCCGAGCCGCGCGCCGAAGGACCCTCGGCATTCGTGTCGATCATGGAAGGCTGTTCCAAGTACTGTTCGTTCTGCGTGGTGCCCTACACCCGCGGCACCGAAGTCAGCCGCCCGTTCGAGGACGTGGTGGTGGAGGTGGCGCAGCTGGCCGCACAGGGCGTGCGCGAGATCAACCTGCTCGGGCAGAACGTCAACGCGTATCGCGGGCCCTATGGTGACGGTGAGTTCGCCGACCTCGGCCTGCTGATCCGCACCATCGCCGAGATCGATGGCGTCGGCCGCATCCGCTTCACCACCTCGCATCCGCTGGAGTTCAGCGATTCGCTGATCGATGCGTTCCGTGACGTGCCACAGCTGGCCAACTTCCTGCACCTGCCGGTACAGGCCGGCAGCGACCGCGTGCTGTCGGCGATGAAACGCGGCTACACCGCGCTGGAGTTCAAGTCGAAGATCCGCAAGCTGCGGGCGGTGCGCCCGGACATCTCGATCAGCTCGGACTTCATCGTCGGCTTCCCCGGCGAGACCGACGCCGATTTCGAGAAGACCATGAAGCTGATCGAGGACATCGGCTTCGACCACAGCTTCTCCTTCATCTATTCACGCCGCCCCGGCACGCCGGCCGCGGACCTGGAGGACACGATCAGCGATGCCGAGAAGCACGCGCGCCTGTCGCGCCTGCAGGAGCGCATCAATGCGCATGCCGCCGGCATTTCCGAGAAGATGGTCGGCACCGTGCAGACCGTGCTGGTGGAAGGGCCCTCGCGCAAGAACCCGAACGAGCTGACCGGCAAGACCGAGAACATGCGTTCGGTGAACTTCCCGGCGCCGGCGCGCCTGATCGGCCAGTTCGTGGATGTGGTGATCACCGAAGCGCTGACCAATTCGCTGCGCGCGCGGGTGGTGGCGGAATGAATCTTCGGGTCGGAGCCCCAAAGGGGCTCCGACCCGCCGGCCCGATAAATTGGGGTCGGAGCCCCTGCGGGGATCCGACCCCCTGCCTTCAATCCAGGCGCTTGCGGAAGCGCAGGATCGCCAGGGTCATCATCACCACGATGAAGGCCAGCAGCGCCAGCGCGTCGTGCCACAGCTCCCACAATGAGGCGCCGCGCAGCATGATGCCGCGCACCAGCCGCAGGAAGTGGGTCAGCGGCAGCACCTCGGCCAGCCACTGCACCGGCCGCGGCATGCCTGCGAACGGGAACATGAAGCCCGAAAGCAGGATCGACGGCAGGAACAGGAACAGCGTCATCTGCATCGCCTGGAACTGCGAGCGCGCACGCGTGGAGATCAGCAGGCCCAGCGCCAGGTTGGCCAGCACCAGCAGCACCGCGGCCAGATAGATGTCCAGCAGGCTGCCGCGAATGGGTACCTGGAACAGCCAGGTGCCCAGCACCAGCACCAGCGTGGTCTGCAGCAGGCCGATGGCCGCATAGGGCAGCACCTTGCCGACCATCAGCTCGCTGCGCGACACCGGCGTGGCGATCAGCAGTTCCATGTTGCCGCGCTCGCGTTCGCGCACCACCGCTACCGCCGTGAACATCACCAGGGTCATGGTCAGGATCACCCCGATCAGGCCCGGTACGATGTTCACCGCCGAGCGCCGCTGCGGGTTGTAGAAGCTGGTCACGCTGACCGGACCACTGGCGATGCTGCCTTCGCGCAGGGGACGGGTGTTGCTGGTCGGGCGCGTGTCCAGCGGCACCTGCGCCAGCTGGATCGCCGCGCTCTGCACCACGGTGTCGCTGCCATCGACCAGCACCTGCACCGCCTCGCGTCCATCGAAGCGGCGACGCTCGAAGTCGGCCGGCACCACGATGCCGACACTGATCTCGCCACGGCGCAGCGCCTGCATCAGCTGGGCAGGCGTGTAGGCTTCGCTGCGCGGCGTGATCACGCCGGTGGCCACCATGTCCTGCACCAGCGCGCGCGAAGCGGCGCTGTTGGCCTGATCGGCGACACCCGCATCGAGATGATGCAGGTTGAGGTTGATCGCATAGCCGAACAGCAACAGCTGCATCACCGGAATGCCAACGATCATCGCCAGCGTGATGCGGTCGCGGCGCAGCTGCCGCAGCTCCTTGAGCATGATCGCCCACAGCCGGCGCAGGTTCATGCCGCCGGCTCCCGGCCGCGCCCACGGGTGGCGGCCACGAACACATCTTCCAGGTTCGGCGCCACCGTCTGGATGCGGGCCTGCGGGTCAGCGTTGGCAAGTGCACGGGCCAGCACTGCGACGTCCGCTGCGCCCTCATTGCACAGCACGCGCAGCTGGGTGCCGATCTGCGCCACGCTCAGCACACCGGGCAGCTCAGACAGTGCGCGGCTGGCCTGCCGCGGCTGCGACGACGTGACCTGCAACGTGCGGCCGTCCAGCCGTGCGCACAGCTCAGCCGGCGTGCCATCGGCGACCAGCGCACCACGGTCCAGGATTGCCAGCCGGTGGCAGCGCTCGGCCTCGTCCATGTAGTGGGTCGACACCAGCACGGTGGTACCGGCGTCGGCAAGTTCAAACAGGGCTTCCCAGAAATCACGGCGCGATTCCGGATCGACCGCGCTGGTCGGCTCGTCCAGGAACAGCAGCTCGGGCGCGTGCACGACGGCGCCGGCCAGGGCGAGGCGCTGCTTCTGGCCACCGCTGAGGGTTCCGGCCAGCTGCGGCTGCCGGTCCAGCAGACGGTACTGCTGCAGCAGCTCGTCGACCCGCTGCCGGGCCTGCGCGCGTGGCAGATCCTGGATGGCGGCGAGGAATTCCAGGTTCTCGCGCACCGACAGGTCCTCATACAACGAGAAGCGCTGGGTCATGTAGCCGATGCGCCGGCGCAGTGCTTCGGCCTGCTCGGGAACCGCCAGCCCCAGCACCTGGATCTGCCCAGCGCTCGGTTCCAGCAGGCCGCACAGCATGCGGATGGTGGTCGACTTTCCGGATCCATTCGGCCCCAGGAAGCCGTACACCTGCCCGCGCGGCACAGTCAGGTCGACATTGTCCACGGCCAGAAGATCGCCGAAGCGGCGGGTCAAGCCCTGCGCATGCACCGCGATGTCGTCGCCGGTGTTCAGAAGCGCACCTGCACCGGCAGTCCGGCCGGAAGCTTCTGCATGTCGGTGGCCGTGTCCACTTCGATCTCGGCCAGATAGCTCAGGCGCTCGACGTCATCACCGGTCAGTGCGTAGTACGGGGTGAACGAGGGCTCGCTGCGGATTGAGCGCACGTGCCCCTTCAGCACGGTGCTGCCGTCTTCCAGCTGCACCTGCGCAGCCTGCCCGACCTTGACCTGCAGGCGCAGCGGCTGCGGCAGGTAGACGCGTGCATAGGGGCGCTCGCCGACCAGCATCACCGCCAGTGGCGCCCCGATCGGCGCCTGGTCACCCTGCCGGTAAGGCAGGGCATCGACAACACCATCGCGCGGCGCGCGCAGCTGCAGCTTCTGCAGGTTGACGCCCTGCACCACCTGCTGCGCCTGCGCGGCATCGGCGGCCGCCTGGCCCTGGGCGATGTCCTGCGCGCGGCTGCCGTGCACCAGTTCCAGCCAGGCCTGCTCGGCGGCCCGCACGCTGGCCTCGGCACTGCCGGCAGCCGCCCGTGCACGGTCCAGCTCGGCGGCGGCGATCAGGCGCTGGCGTGCCAGCGGTTGCACCCGACGGTAGTAGGCCGTGGCTTCAGCAGACTGCGCGCGCAACGCGGCCAGCTGCGCCTGGGCCTGCGCGATCTGTTCCTGGCGCGGGCCGATCTTCAGTTCTTCCAACTGGGCCTGCGCGCGCACCGTGTCGGCCTGCGCCGCGGCGAACTGCGCGTCGCCGCGGGCGGGGTCGAGCTGCATCAGCACTGCTCCGGCCTTGACCTGCTGCCCCTCGCGTACCTCCACCGTGGCGATCACTTCGGCCGCCGGCGCCGGCACCGTGATCCGGTCCCACTCCAGCGTGCCGAGCGCTGCAGGCGGCGCCTGCCCACACCCGGCCAGCAGGCCGATACCCACCAATCCGATTCCACGCATCCCATTGCCGATGCCCATGCCATCCCCTCCTGCGACGGCGCCACGGTGCCATCCGCCCCGTGCACCCTCAATGATTCCGATCAGCCCTGACGGTTTTTTCACCACGCGTTGGCGAGCCTTTGGCTGCAAGGCTCCTCGCCACCTATCCACAGGTTGATTCGGCATCATTCCACAACCGGTGTGGAAAGCCGGCAACACGGGATCCTGTTGCTCGCCTGGCAGCGGAACCTGCGCTGCGATCACGAAGAACGCCGGCGCGCCCGGGAAGTTCTCGGCACGCGCTGCGACGTGCCCTCCCTCCCGGTCCGCCCGTCCTGCGGGTGCCGGCACGCCCGGGTCCGTGACGATTTTTTCACCACCCCCTCATGACGCTTGTGGCACAAGCACTGTAGAGGTCTATCCACAGGTTTCCGCAGCCCCCGTCCACACCGGGTGTGGAAAAGCATGTATCGACCCCGTGCTGGCCGCGCGCCCGCTGCGCGCGCTACCCTTGTCCTCCCTGAATACACTGCGGTGGAAGGCTTCCGCCCCACCCAAGGCAATGAAAAGCATCGAACATCGAGACTTCACCCTGTCGCCGGAAGACACCGAGCGGCTGGCCAACCTGTGCGGCCCCTTCGATGGGCACCTGCGCCAGATCGAGCTGAAGCTCGGCGTGGAGATCGCCAACCGCGGTTTCGTGTTCCGCATCAGCGGGCCCAACGAAGCCATCGTCGAGGCGCAGAAGCTGGTTGAAGCGCTGTACGCCGAAGCCGGCGAAACCACCTTCGACAACCACGCCATCCACCTGCGCCTGGCGCAGGCCAACGTCGAGCAGATCGCCGAACGCTCCTACGAAGCGCAGGAGGTGGCGATCAAGGTCAAGCGCGGCACGGTGCGCGGTCGCGGTGCCAACCAGGGCCGCTACCTGCACCAGATCGCCACGCATGACATCAACTTCGGCATCGGCCCGGCCGGCACCGGCAAGACCTTCCTTGCCGTGGCCAGCGCGGTCGAAGCGCTGAACGAATCACGGGTGCAGCGCCTGATCCTGGTGCGCCCGGCGGTGGAGGCCGGCGAGAAGCTGGGCTTCCTGCCCGGTGACCTGAGCCAGAAGGTCGACCCCTACCTGCGACCGCTGTACGACGCCCTCTACGAGATGATGGGCGTGGAGAAGGTGGTCAAGCTGCTGGAAAAGAACGTCATCGAAATCGCGCCGCTGGCCTACATGCGTGGCCGCACGCTCAACGATGCCTTCGTGATCCTGGACGAAGCACAGAACACCACCATCGAGCAGATGAAGATGTTCCTGACCCGCCTCGGCTACGGTTCCACCGCCGTGGTCACCGGCGACCTGACCCAGACCGATCTCCCCAAGCACGTGAAGTCCGGCCTGCGCGATGCCATCGACGTGCTACGCGAGGTCGAGGGCGTCAGCTTCACCTTCTTCGAGTCGCGCGACGTAGTCCGCCACCCGCTGGTGGCGCGCATCGTCAGCGCCTACGATCGCCGTGACCTGCATCAGATCCAACCTGGAGCAACTCCATGACCCGTGGTCCCGTGCGACTGGACGTCGCCGTCAGTTATGCCCTGCCGCGCACCGGCCTGCCGGCGGCGGTCAGCTTCCGCAAGTGGGTGGCTGCTGCGCTGAAAGGCCGCATCCGCGAGGCCGACCTGGCCATCCGCGTGGTCGATGCCAAGGAAGGGCAGTCACTGAACCGCCATTATCGCGGCAAGGATTACGCGACCAACGTGCTCAGCTTCCCGGCCGAAGTGCCCGAAGGGCTGCCCAAGGGCGTGAAGTTTCCGCTGCTGGGCGACCTGGTGATCTGCGCACCGGTGGTGGCCCGCGAGGCCGATGAACAGGGCAAGGCGCTCAACGCCCACTACGCACACCTGACCGTGCACGGCGTGCTGCACCTGCTCGGCTGGGACCACGAGGACGACAAGGAAGCCGACGCCATGGAACAGCTGGAGCGCGAGATCCTGGCCGAGCTCGGCATCGCCGACCCCTACGCCGGCGAGCGCTGAGGCCCACGCACACCGGGATCTTCACGGAGGACGCGCCCATCGCGCTGCTGCCCGCACTCATCGCCGCTCTTCTGCAGGTGACCACTGCCCCGGGCATCGACCCCGGCCGGGAACGACCGTCGCCGTTCCCGGCCAGCGACAGCGCCGCCGACATTGCCGCCAAGGTCGCCGAGGTGCAGGCGTTCTTTGACGTCAGCCAACAGACGGCGCGTCAGGCGGTCGCCGAGGCGCAGCAGCACGCATTGATGGAACGTTTGAAAGCGCGCCACGCGGCACGCCTCGCCGGAATCTGGGTGGACAACGCGGCAGGTTGGAACGTCGTCGTTCGACTGACTGGCCCAGCACCCGCGGCCGATGAGACACATCCAGGGGCGGATGGCCCGCAACGCGTGCGCTACATCACCGGCGCCGCGATGACCGAAGCGGAGATGCAGCGCCGCCTGCACGCACAGCGGGACTGGCTGCTGGCCCAGCTGCCCGACCTGTTCGGCTATAGCCTGGATGTCACGACCGGGGAACTGGAGGTTGAGCTGCGGGATACCCCAGCCAACCGCGCGACGGCGGCGGCCGTGCGCGACCACTTGCAAGTGCAACTGGGCTACCCGGTCAGGCTGCGCTGGTACCCAGCGACCACGCGCAGGCATCCGCCCTGATTGCCTTGGGGCGCTCGCGATGGCTGGCCGGGACCGGTACGATCACCGGCCTGCCTTCCGTTGCGGATCCCGTGCCCGTGCTGCGTATTGCCCTGCCCCTGCTGCTCGCCGTGTCCGCCCCGGCCGCTGCCCTGGACCTGCCGGCCCTGATTGAATGCCGCCAGGGCGTGGCCGAGCAGGCCGCGTTGGCGCCCCTGCTGGCTGATCCGCTGAAAGCCGTCGCCCACGGCCTGCAGCCGCTGCCGCAGGGCAACCAGTTCATGAGCGAGTACCGGCTGGCCCAGCCGATCAGCGTGTTCGGCGCCCGCACCGAACGGGTCGCCGTGGCCGGGTCCAGCGTCATGGCGATCCTCGACCAGGCCGATCCGCGGCCGCTGGCCAGGCAGCTGGGGCTGGAGACCGGCTACGACCAGGACGGCAAGTTCATGGCCGGCCGCGAGCTGGTCAGCCGCGACGTGACCGATCCGAAGACCGGCGAGGCCCGGATCGAGTCGATCATCCTCAGCGTCTCCACCGTGGCCTCCCATCCCGGCAAAACCCTGGCCGGCTGCACCTACAGCCTGGACCTGCCCGAGGAAGAAGCCCCCGCCCGGCCTGAACTGGCCCCGCCGCCGATCACCGGACCGGGCAGCGACGGTCACTGACAGGCCGCCACATCCTGCTAGACTTGGGCCAACGCCCGGCTTGCCGGGTGCCCTTTTTCCAGAGATGTCAGAAGACGACAGTAGTAGCTCCGCACAGGAGCCCAGTGAAAAGAAGCGCGGCTGGCTTGAACGCCTGACCTCCGCCTTCTCCGGCGAACCCCATACCCGCGACGAGCTGGTCGCTGTCCTGCACACCGCGCAGGAAGAGGGCCTGATCGCCGCCGATACCCTGAAGATGATGGAAGGCGCCATTTCGGTGGCCGAGCTGACCGTGGGCGACGTGATGATCTCGCGCTCGCAGATGGTTTCGCTGCCGGTCGAAGCGCCCTTCCTGGAACTGATGAAGCAGGTGGTCGAATCCGGCCATTCGCGCTTCCCGGTGCACGGCGAGAACAAGGACGACATCCTTGGCATCCTGCTGGCCAAGGACCTGCTGCGCGGCGTGGTCGCCGACAACGGCCCGGCCAACGTGCGCGAGCTGCTGCGCCCGGCAGTGCTGATCCCGGAGGCGAAGAAGCTCAACGTGCTGCTGAAGGAATTCCGCCTGTCACGCAACCACATGGCCATCGTGGTCGACGAGTACGGCGGTGTCGCCGGCCTGGTCACCATCGAGGACGTGCTGGAACAGATCGTCGGCGAGATCGACGACGAGCATGACGAGGCCGAGGATCCGTCGGCGCAGATCGCCATCCAGTCCGACGGCCAGTACGTGGTCGACGCGCTGACCCCGATCGGCGACTTCAACGAACGCTTCGGCGCTACCTTCTCCGACGAGGACTACGACACCATCGGTGGCCTGGTCACCGAGGCCGTGGGCCACCTGCCGGAAGTCGGTGACGAGCTGGCGCTGGACCGCTTCATGTTCCGCGTGGCCCGCGCCGATGCGCGCCGGGTCCAGGCCTTCCACGTGACCGTGCTGCCGCCGGACGCGCAGGACGACGCTTGAAGCGCGGCGCCCTCCTGGCACTGCGCCTGAGGCTGTGGCTGGCACTGTGCGTGCTGGCCACGGCCCTGCCGCTGGCCGCCTTCGCGCAGCCGGCGGCACCCGAACCTGCTGCACCCGCCACCAGCGCCGAGGCTCCCGCCCCGCGCATCGGGGTGGTGACCATGCAGCCGGGCACGGTGTTCTTCGAGCGCTTCGGCCACGACGCCATCGTCGTGATCGATCCGCTCAGCGGCGAAGCGACCTCGTACAACTTCGGCTACTTCGATCCGTCCGAGGACGATTTCATCAGCCGCTTCGTGCGCGGCGACATGATGTACTACCTGGTGGCGCTGCCGCTGCAGCAGGATCTGTCGTACTACGACGAGACCGGCCGTGGCGCCAGCGTGCAGTGGCTGGACCTGCGCCCGGAGCAGGCACGTGCACTGGCCGCCGACCTGGCCGAGCGGGCCAAGCCGGAAAACGCGCGCTACCACTACGACTACTACACCGCCAACTGCGCCACGATGGTACGCGACACGGTGGACAAGGCGCTGGGTGGCGGCCTGCAGTCGCAGCTGTCGGGGCGCTCGCGCGGCAATACCTACCGCAGTGAATCGGTGCGCCTGGCCTCGCCGGCACCATGGATGTGGCTGGGCTTCGATGTCGGCCTCGGGCCGTTCGCCGACCAGGCGCTGTCGCGCTGGCAGGAAGCCTTCGTGCCGATGCGCCTGGCCGATGCGCTGCGCCAGGCGCGCAACAGCGATGGCCGGCCGCTGGTGCAGTCCGAACAGGAACTGCTGCCGCACCGCATCGACCCGGAGCCGAAGGAATTCGCACGCCGCTGGTGGCCGTGGCTGCTGCTTGGGCTGGTCGTGGCCGGCGGCGTGCTGGCGCTGCGCAACCGCCCGCGCCTGCTGGCCGGGCTGGCCCTGCCGTTCTGGCTGCTGTGTGCCATCGCCGGCAGCCTGCTGGTGTTCCTGTGGGGCTTCAGCACCCACTACGCCGCCTGGGCCAACCGCAACCTGCTGCTGCTTTCGCCACTGGCCGTGCTGCTGCTGCCAGGCGCGATCGCGCTGCTGCGTCGGCGCGCGCCGGGCCGCATGTTCAGGGTCGTGCTGTGGCTGCTGGCGGTGCAGGCCGTGGCGGCGCTGGTGCTGCACTGGCTGAGCCTGCAGGCGCAGTACAACGTGCAGTGGATCGTGCTGCTGCTGCCCGTCCACGTCGCGCTGGCGTGGGTACTGGGGCGCCGTCCTCACTTGTCCGAAACACGGCACTGACGCACGATGGCGGGCATGTCATTGCCCGCCTCCGCTTCCGCCCCTGCCTCGGCCAACCCCGCCTGCGTCATCAACTGCGTCCACTACGATGACGACGGCAAACGCCACGACATCAGCCTGGATGCCATCAGCGATGTCATTGCCAGTGGCAACGGCTTCGTCTGGGTCGGCCTGTACGACCCCAACGACGATGTGCTGCTGAAACTGCAGGAAGAGTTCTGCCTGCACGACCTGGCCATCGAGGACGCGCGCAATGCGCACCAGCGACCCAAGGTCGAGACCTACGGCAATTCGCTGTTCGTGGTGGTGACCACCGCGCAGATGGTGGACGAACGCATCCAGTACGGCGAAACCCACGCCTTCCTCGGCCCGCGTTTCCTGGTGACGGTGCGCCACGGCGCCTCGCTGTCCTACGCCCCGGTGCGTGCACGGGTCGAGCGTGAACCGCAGCTGCTGAAGATGGGCCCGTCGTACTGCCTGTACGCGGTGACCGACTTCGTGGTCGACAACTACCTGCCGATCGTGCACCGCTTCCGCGACACCCTGGACCTGCTGGAAAAGGACATCTTTGCCGACAGCTACAAGCGCAGCACGGTGGTACGGCTTTACGAGCTCAAGCGCGAACTGAACAAGATGCGGATGGCGGTGGCACCGCTGCAGGATGTGCTGGCGCAGCTGCGCCGCTACCAGGGTGACCTGATTCCCGATGAAGTGAAGCTCTACGTGCGCGACGTGCATGACCACGCGGTACGCATCAGCGATGTGATCGACACCCTGCGCGAGATGCTGGGCACCGCACTGAGCGTGAACCTGTCGCTGGTGACGCTGGCGCAGGGCGAGACGGTCAAGCGCCTGGGTGCATGGGCCGCACTGCTGGCAGCGCCGACGCTGATCACCAGCTGGTACGGCATGAACTTCAGCCACATGCCCGAGCTGAGCCAGCCGTGGTCGTATCCGCTGATGATTGTCGGCGTGGGCGGTGTGTGCGTGGGCCTGTACCGGTTGTTCAAGCGCGCGAAGTGGTTGTAGCGCGTATCGACCAACGGTCGATACCCACCATGCACGGGGGTGTCGATACCCAGCAATCCGGTAGGCCGCGACCGTTGGTCGTGGCACATGCCCCGCTTCTGGTAGTGCCGGCCGCTGGCCGGCAACCAGGGCAATGCCGCCCAGTGGCCGGCACTACCCTTCGGCATCAAGCCACGTAGACGGTCTTGATGTTCATGAACTCGTGGATGCCGTGGTCGGCCAGCTCCCGGCCGAAGCCGGACTGCTTGCTGCCACCGAACGGCAGCCGAGCGTCGCTCTTGACGATGGCGTTGACGAACGCGGCGCCGCATTCCATGCGCTGCGCGAAGGCTTCGCCGCGCACCGGGTCGCGCGTCCACACGCTGCCGCCCAGGCCGAAGCGGGTGTCGTTGGCCACGCGCAGCGCCTCGGCCTCATCCTTGACCCGGATCACCGCAGCCACCGGCCCGAACAGCTCCTCGTCGTAGGCAGGCATGCCTGGGCCGACCTGATCGAGCACGGTCGCCGGATAGCCCGCATGGGTGCCGGCAATGGGCTCGCCGCCGACCAGAACGCGCGCGCCCTTGGCGACGCTGGCCTGCACCTGCTTGTGCAGTTCGTCGCGCAGATCGGCACGGGCCATCGGCGCCAGCGTGGTGCCACGCTCACTGGGATCGCCATACTGGCGCTGGCCCGCGGCTTCAACGAAGCGTCGGGTGAAGTCATCGGCCACCGCATCGACCACGATGAAGCGCTTGGCCGCAATGCAGGTCTGCCCGCTGTTGTCGAAACGCGACTTCACCGCCGCCGCCACGGCCTTGTCGAGGTCGGCATCGTCGAGTACCACGAAGGCATCGCTGCCACCCAGCTCCATCACCGACTTCTTCAGCTGGCTGCCGGCATTGGAGGCGATCGAGCGCCCTGCCCGTTCGCTGCCGGTCAGCGTCACCGCCTTCACCCGTGCGTCGCGCAGCACCTCGGCAGCCTGGTCGTTGTCGATGTGCAGCACGTCGAACACGCCCTCAGGCAGGCCTCCGTCACGACACACCGCCAGGATCAGGTCGGCGCACTGCGGCACGTTGCTGGCGTGCTTGAGCAGGGCCACGTTGCCAGCCATGAACGCCGGGGCCAGGAAACGGAACACCTGCCAGACCGGGAAATTCCATGGCATCACCGCGAACACGCAGCCGATCGGCTCGTAACGCACGTAGCTGCGCTGGGCTTCGGTATCGATCAGCTGCGGCTTGAGATAGTCGGCCGCGTGGTCGGCGTAGTACTCGCAGGCGGCAGCGCACTTGTCGACCTCGGCCAGCGCCTCGGCCTTGAGCTTGCCCATCTCATGGGTCATCGCCTGCTGCAGGTCGTCGCGACGCGTGCGCAGCTGCGCGGCGATCTGGCGAAGGACGGCGCCGCGATCCTGCAGCGAGCGATCGGCCCAGCCGGGGAAGGCATCGGCGGCGGCCTGCAGGCGCTGCTCGATGTCAGCAGCGCCCATCAGTTCATGGCGGTAGGTCACCTGGCCGGTGGCCGGGTCGATGATCTCGACGGTCATGGGGGATCTCCATCTGGAAGACCCCCATTGTGCGCCGCTGTCCGTGAGCCGGGTGTTGCCGGCGCTGTCGACAGGCCGTGTACTCAGCCGTTGTCCTGCCGCGCCAGCTGCAGGTCGCGCTGGCGCCGCTTCTCGGCGCGGGCGTTGATGTACCAGCCGATCACCGCAGCGATCGACACCGCCGACACCAGCAATGTGGCCAACGCGTTGATCTTCGGACTGATGCCCATGCGCACCGAAGCGAACACCTTCATCGGCAGCGTGGTCGAGCCCGGCGTGGCCACGAAGCTGGCCACCACCACGTCATCCAGCGACAGGGTGAAGGCCAGCAGCCAACCCGCCACCAGCGCCGGCGCGATGATGGGCAGGGTGATGCGGGTGAACACGGTCAACCGGCTGGCGCCCAGGTCCATCGCCGCTTCTTCCAGCGACAGGTCCATTTCCTGCAGGCGCGAGGACACCACCACGGTGACGAAGCAGAGGGTGAAGGTCACGTGCGCGATCCAGATGGTGGCCAGGCCACGCGCCGGGAAGCCGGGAATCGCGCCCATCGATGCCAGCAGCGCCATCAGCGAGAAGCCCAGGATCACGTCCGGCATCACCAGCGGCGCGGTCACCAGCGCGCCGAACAGTGGCTTGCCACGGAATCGCTTGAAGCGGGTCATCACCATCGCCGCCAGCGTACCCAGCACGGTGGCGGTACAGGCGGTCCAGAACGCCACCACCAGGCTGGTCCACATCGCGTCCATCAGCGCGCGGTCGGCGAACAGGTCGCTGTAGGCGCGGGTGGAGAACCCGGCCCAGACCATCGCCAGCCGCGAGCTGTTGAACGAGTAGAACATCAACAACAGGATCGGCAGGTACAGGAAGGCGAAGCCGAGCAGCAGCACGCCCAGCCCCAGGCCCTTGGCGGTACGCGGGCTCATGCCTGCTTCCCTTCCAGCAGGCGCTGCTGGGAACGGTTGAACAGCAGGATCGGCACCAGCAGCAACAGGATCATCGCCACCGCCATCGCCGAAGCGCCCGGCCAGTTGCGGTTGTTGAAGAACTCGTTCCACAGCTGGCGGCCGACCATCAGCGTCTCCGAACCACCGAGCATTTCCGGGATCACGAACTCACCCACCGCCGGGATCATCACCAGCATGCAGCCTGCGATGATGCCGGCCTTCGACAGCGGCAACGTGATGCGCAGGAACGCCTGCCACGGCTTGGCGCCGAGGTCGTAGGCCGCTTCCAGCAGGCGGTGGTCATGCTTGACCAGGTTGGCGTACAGCGGCAGCACCATGAACGGCAGGTAGCAGTAGACGATGCCGATATAGGCGGCGGTCGGCGTATCGATCAGCTGCAGTTTCGGCAGCCCCATCGACGTCATCAGCGTCTGCAGGCCGGTGAACTGCAGGAACTGGTCGAGCAGGCCATTGCGGTCCAGGATTGCCTTCCACGCATACACGCGGATCAGGAACGAGGTCCACGACGGCAGCACCACCAGCATCATCGCCACATTGCGTGCGGCCGGCGACAGGCGCGCGATGGCATAGGCCATCGGATAGCCGATCAGCAGGGTGAAGAAGGTGGAGATCGCCGCGATCTTGATCGAGCTCAGGAACGCCTGCGCATAGATCGAATCGCGGAACAGCGCCAGGTAGTTCTCCAGGTTCAGCTTCAGCGAGAAGCCGCCGTCGGCGTACTGCAGCAGCCAGGTATACGGCGGCGAGCCGACCCGGCTGAGCGAGAAGCTGATCATCAGCACGATCAGGAACGGCACTGCGAAGAACAGCAGCAGCCACAGGTACGGAATGCCGATCACCGTGGCACGCAGCCCCGGCAGCCAGCGCTTCAGGCCGGCGACGCTCATGAGGTCAGCACCACGCCGTCGTTGTCGCGCCAGTGCACCCACACGCTGTCACCCCAGGTCAGGCCGTCGCTGGCCCAGCGCTGCGAGTTGGCGAAGTTGGCCAGCACCTTGGCGCCGCTGGGCAGCCGCACGTGGTAGACCGAATGGCTGCCGAAATAGGCGATGTCCTCGATCACGCCCTGCGCTTTGTTGGTGTGCCCTTCCGGCTCGTCCTTGCCGATCATCACCTTTTCCGGGCGCAGCGCGAATGCGACCGGCTGCCCTTCGTAACAGGTGATGCCATGGGCGATGTAGATCGGTGCCGGGAACAGCGGCGAGCGCACGGTCACGTACTCGGGCAGGTCCTCGTCGATCACCCCGTCAAACAGGTTGACCGAACCGATGAACTCGGCGACGAAGCGGTTGGCCGGCTGCTCGTAGACCTCGTCCGGCTTGCCGACCTGCTGGATCCAGCCGGCATCCATCACCGCGATGCGGGTGGCCATGGTCATCGCTTCTTCCTGGTCGTGGGTGACCATCACGCAGGTCACGCCCGACGACTCGATGATGCTGACCAGTTCCAGCTGCATCTGCGAGCGCAGCTTCTTGTCCAGCGCGCCCATCGGCTCGTCCAGCAGCAGCAGCTTCGGCCCCTTGGCCAGCGACCGCGCCAGCGCCACGCGCTGCTGCTGGCCACCGGACAGCTGGTGCGGCTTGCGCTTGCCCAGGTGGCCCATCTGCACCAGGTCGAGCATCTCGCCGACGCGCTTGCTGATCGCGTCCTTGCCCAGGCCATCCTGCTTCAGGCCGAAGGCAATGTTCTGTTCGACCGTCATGTGCGGGAACAGCGCATAGGACTGGAACATCATGTTGACCGGCCGCTGGTACGGCGGCAGCGCGTCCAGGCGCTGGCCATCGACGGTGATGCTGCCCTTGGTGGGCGTCTCGAAGCCGCCCAGGCAGCGCAGCAGGGTCGATTTGCCGCTGCCGGAGCCTCCGAGCAGGGCAAAGATCTCGCCCTTGCGCACGTCCAGATTGACGTCGTCGACGGCGACGAAACCGTCGAATTCCTTGCGCAAATCACGAATGGAGAGATAGCCGGGCGCACCGGTCGTGTCGACGACGGCGGCTACCGGCTGGGCTTCAACGGGCATGGGGGCTCCGGGAGCGGGCGGTGGACAGCGGCCGCCATTCTAACGGCCGGGGGCTGCAGGGGATATGACGGCAACGGGTGGCACCCACCGGGCCGGGGGGATCTGCAGATCTGGTGGGGGCCGACCGTTGGTCGGCCCCGCCGGAAAAGCATGCCGACCAACGGTCGGCACCCACCTGCCAGCCAGCCCTTAGCGCCCGGTCTTCACCTCGGTCCACAGCCGGGTGTAGAGCTTGTCGGTCTCCGGCGTGTTGATCGAGTAGGTAAACATCTTCTCGGCCACGTCGGCCGGCGGGTAGATGGTCGGGTCGGTACGGATCGCCTCGTCCACCAGCGGGGTCGCGGTCGGCACCGGGTTGGCGTAGTGGATGAAGTTGGTGTTGGCCGCGGCAACCTTCGGCTGCAGCAGGTAGTTGATGAAGGCGTACGCGGCTTCCGGATGCTTGGCGTCCTTCGGGATCGCCAGCATGTCGAACCACTGCGGTGCGCCTTCCTTCGGGATCGAATAGGCCACGTGCACGCCATTGCTGGCTTCCTCGGCGCGGTCGCGGGCCTGGATGATGTCACCCGACCAGCCGACCACCAGGCAGGTACCGCCGTTGGCCAGCGAACCCACGTACTGCGAGGAGTGGAAGTTCTGCACGTACGGGCGGATCGACTTCAGCAGGTCGGCGGCCTTCTGCAGCTCGGCCGGGTCGCCGCTGTGCGGGTCCAGGCCCAGGTAATGCAGTGCGATCGGGATCATGTCCGCCGGCGTGTCCAGGATGGTCACGCCGCAGTCCTTCATCTTGCTGATGTTCTCCGGCTTGAACACCAGGTCCCAGCTGTTGGCGATGTCGGCGCTGCCGCCGAAGCGCTGCTTCAGCATGTCCACGTTGTAGCCGATGCCGGTGGTGCCGATCATGTACGGCACGCCGTACTGGTTGCCCGGGTCCTGGGTGGCGATGCGCTTCATCACCGCCGGATCGAGGTTGGCCAGGTTCGGGATCTTGCTCTTGTCCAGCGGCAGGAACACACCGGCCTGGATCTGGCGACCGAAGAAGTTCAGGGTCGGCACCACCACGTCATAGCCGCTGTTGCCGGCCAGCAGTTTGGTCTCGACCATCTCGTCACTGTCGAACACATCGTAGGTCACCTTGATCCCGCTCTCCTTCTCGAAGGTCGGAATGGTGTCCTCGGCGATGTAATCGCTGTAGTTGTAGACGTTCAGGACCTGGCTGTCCTGCGCGCCGCCATTGCCACCGCCACAGGCGGCGAGCATGGCGGAGGCCAGGCCGAGCGTGAGGATACGCAGCTTCATCGGGTGCTCCAGAATGCGGGAAGGGGGGGCCGGCGGGGCCGGCGACGGGTGCCAGCCTACCCCCCGGCGGCGGATTTTTCTATTCCGGATGCTCAGACGTTCAGCAGCAGGAACTCGCGCTCCCACGAGCTGATGACGCGGAAAAAGGTCTCGTATTCCTTGCGCTTGACCGAGATGTAGGCCCGGCAGAAGCGCTCGCCCAGCAGGGCCTGCAGCTCGCTGCACCGCTCCAGCCCGTCCAGCGCCTCGCCCAGCGAGCGCGGCAGGTCGTAGCCCAGTTCCTTGGCGCTGCCGGTCACCGGCGCATCCGGTGCCAGCCGCTCGCGGATGCCCAGCAGGCCGCAGGCCAGGGTCGCGGCCATCGCCAGGTAGGGATTGGCATCGGACCCGGCGAAACGGCTCTCCACGCGCATGTTCTCCGGCGTATCCAGCGGCACGCGCAGGCCGCAGGTGCGGTTGTCGAAGCCCCAGTGGACGTTGCTCGGCGAGACTTCGCCGAACACCAGCCGGCGGTAGGAGTTCACGTTCGGCGCGAAGAACGCCATCGCCTGCGGTGCGTACTTCTGCAGGCCGCCCAGGTAGTGGCCGAACACCGGGCTGAACTCGCCCTCGGCATCGGTCTCGCCGGCGAACACGTTGCTGCCATCGCTCACCCGCACCAGGCTCTGGTGGATGTGCATGGCACTGCCCGGCTCGTTTTCCATCGGCTTGGCCAGGAACGTGGCATACACCCCGTGGCGCATCGCCGCTTCGCGCATGGTGCGCTTGAACAGGAACACCTGGTCGGCCAGGTCCATCGCATCGGCATGGGTGAAGTTGACCTCCAGCTGCGCCGCGCCGGACTCGTGGATCAGCGTGTCCACGTCCAGCTTCATCGCATCGGCGTAGTCGTACATCAGGTCGAGGATCGGGTCGAACTCGTTGACCGCATCGATCGAGTACGACTGCCGCGCGGTCTCCGGGCGCCCGGAGCGGCCGGCCGGTGGCAGCAGCGGGAAGTCCGGGTCGGTGTTCTTCTGCACCAGGAAGAACTCCAGTTCCGGCGCCACCACCGGGCGCAGGCCCAGCTCGGCGTAGGCTGCCAGCACGCGGCGCAGCACGTTGCGCGGCGCCAGTTCGTGCGGCTCACCGCTCTTGGTGTAGCAATCGTGGATGACCTGCGCGGTGGCGTCGGCCGCCCACGGCACCATGCGCACCGTGTCCGGATCGGGGCGCAGCATCATGTCCGAGTCCGACGGCGAGGTCAGCTCGTAATAATCGTCAGGGAACTCGCCGGTGACGGTGGTGGCGAAGATGCCCTCAGGCAGGCGCGTGCCGTAATCGTGCGAGAACTTGTCGGCGGGAATGATCTTGCCGCGCGCGTTGCCGGTGATGTCCGGCACCAGGCATTCCACCTCGGTGATGCGCCGCTCCTTCAGCCAGCGCAGCAGCGTGCTTTCCTGCGGTGCGGGGGGCGTGGCCGTCTTGCGCGGGCGCGTTCGGGAACTCATCGGGAATCCAGTCGGTTCTGTTGGTGCTGCCGGCAAGCCTGGCCGAACGCACGGAAAATAGCGTGATAGAACGGCGCCTGCATGACACGCCACTCCGGGTGCCACTGTACGCCGAGCACGAAACGATGGTGCAGGCTGCGTGCCGCTTCGACCAGCCCATCGTCGGCCACGGCCTCGACCTGCAGCCCCTGCGCCAGGCGGGCGACACCCTGCCCGTGTACCGAATTGACCTGCGCGCGGCCACTGCCGTGCCACTGCGCCAGCCAGCCATCGGCGGCCAGCGTGACCGCGTGCGCCGGCCCATACTGCACCTCCACCGGCGCCTGCGGTTCTTCGCGATGGTCGGCCAGGCCAGGCACCGCGTGCACCTGCGGATGCAGGCTGCCGCCCAGCGCGACGTTCAACTCCTGGAAGCCGCGGCAGATCGCCAGCACCGGCAGGTCCAGCGCCAGTGCCTCGTGCAGCAACGCAAAGGCATTGGCATCGCGGGCCGGGTCATGTGGATTGCCTGGCCAGCTGCGACCACCTTCATAGTGCTGCGGTTCGATATTGCTGACTGCACCGGTCAACAGAAGGCCATCGAGCCCCTGCAGCCAGTCGCCGGCCGGCAGCGGTGGCTGCAGGCTCGGCAACACTACCGGAGTCACCTCGGCCGCCTCGGCCAGCGCGCGCACGTACTTCTCGCCGGCCACCACGAAACGGTGATGGCCGAGCACGGTGCTGTCGGTGGGCAGGCCCACCCAGGGCAGGCGGCGCATGGGAAAACTCCTTGGCGTGCCGACACGTTACCCGTCGCCCGGCGAAGGCGGCAAGTCGGTGCCGTCACACCACAGCCGTCACGCATCGGCGAAACTACCGGGGTGAACGCCGATCGACCTGCCCCGCTCCGCCCTCCCGCCCTGCACCCGCGAGGCCTGCAGTGAGCGCCGCGTTCCCGCCCAGCTGGTACGCCGCCAGCCTGCCCGAACCGCCCGCACTGCCCCCGCTGCAGGGTAATGTGCAGGCCGACGTTGCGGTGCTGGGCGCCGGCTATACCGGCCTGACCGCAGCCCTGGAACTGGCGGCACGTGGCCGGCGCGTGGTAGTGCTGGAAGCGCAGCGGATCGGCTGGGGCGCGTCCGGCCGCAACGGCGGGCAGGCGCTGGTCGGCTATGGCTGCGAGGTGGACGAACTGGAGCGTCAGCTCGGTCGTGATGATGCGCGCCACCTGTTCGACTGGTCGCGCGACGCGGTGCAGGCGATGCGCGCCCGCATCAATCGCCACGGCATTGACTGCCATTGGGTGGAAGGCCACGCCAGCGTCGCCATCCGCGAACGCCATGAACGGGAGCTGCGCGTCCACTGCGAGCACCTGCAACGCCACTACGACTACCCCATGCAATGGTGGGACCGTGACGCCCTGCGCGCGCAGCTGGACAGCCCGCGCTATCGTGCCGCGATGTTCGATCCGCTCAGCGCGCACCTGCACCCGCTGGCCTATGCGCGCGGTCTGGCCGATGCGGCGCGCGCGGCCGGCGTGGTGATCCACGAGCATTCGGCGGTAACCCGCGTGCAGCGCGGACCGCAGCCGACCCTGCACACCGCCCACGGCAGCGTACGCGCCGCGCATCTGGTGGTGGCCGGAAATGCCTGGCTGCAGGGCCTGCTGCCCGAGCTGGAACGGCGGATCATGCCGGTCGGCACCTATATCGGCGCCAGCGCGCCGCTGGGGGCCGAGCGCGCCCGCGCCCTGATCGGCAACGACATGGCCGTGGCCGACACCGCCTGGGCATTGGACTATTTCCGCCTCAGCCACGACCACCGCCTGCTGTTCGGGGGGCGCGCCAGCTACTCGGCGCTGCCCCCACCCGGCCTGCGTGGGGTGATGCAACGGCGCATGCACCAGGTGTTCCCGCAGCTGGCCGACGTGGCACTGGACCAGGTATGGGGCGGCTACGTCGACATCACCCGCAACCGCGCCCCGCATTGGGGCCGGCTGGACGGCGACCTGTACTTCGCGCAGGGCTTCTCCGGCCATGGGGTGGCCGCCGCCGGGCTGGCCGGCGAGGTGATCGCCGCCGCCATTGCCGGCCAGAGCGAGCGCCTGGACGTGTTCCAGCGCCTTCGGCATGCGCCCTTCCCCGGCGGCCGGCTGCTGCGCACGCCGCTGCTGGTGGCGGCGATGTCCTGGTACAAGCTGCGGGATGCGTTGTGGTGAAGATTCTGCATCTCCACCTGTATTGAACGTTCTGACAAACGTACCGCAGCGCTGATCGTGCTGCACACGTCACAGATTTTCACGCGACATCTGTGATGGATGGCTGGACAATTTCCTAAATGCGCAGCTATGCAATTGCATAATCGTTCGCAGACCGATACCGTCCTGAGAAACCGGGCCCCGCGGCGAATGGATGCTGACAGGGGACACGTAGGAGAGGGGGACGTGCGATTGGACTGGTGGAAAGAAGGATTGTTGCTGAAGGTGCGCATTCGTCCGGCTGGCCTGATGATTGCCTTGCTTTATGCAGTGGCCTATTGGGCAACCCGACAGCTGTCGCTGGATCAGTTCTATTTGCCAGCCGGCATCCGGGTGGCAGCCGTGCTGTTGTGCCCGCCGCGCCTGTGGCCCTACCTGCTGCTGGGCGAATATGCATACTTTGCACAGTCCCGCGTGCCGATGATCGAGAAGTACGGCCTGACATGGGTCATTGTTGCCTCCGCATTCCTCATGCCAGCGGTGATGCTGATTGTGAAGCTGCAACGGCGACTGATGGCGGAGTCGCAGACGATCGGCCTCTTGTTGATTGCCGCCGCTTCCAGCGTCGTTATTACTCTGCTCAACCTCAGCTTTTCCCATCTGCTCTGGCCAACACCTCCTTCCACACCCTTCCTGACCAATGCCGCGCGCTTCAGCGTGGGTGATTTCATCGGCATTCTGACGGTGGCCCCCATCGCCATGCTGTGGGCGCGGCAGGACGTGGGGCAGGAGTGGAACGCTCGACGAAAGACCCCGATGCTGGCAGCACTTTCATCGATGCTGCTGATCGGGATAGCAGCGACTCAACTGCCCGCAGACTGGATTGCATTGAAGGCAACGTTCCTGCTGCTGTTGGCACTCCCCGCGGCCGCGCTTACCTGCCTGTATGGCTGGAAGGGGGCTGCCCTTGCAGTGCCGGTGCTCAACATGGTCATCGGCCTGACCACGCCCAACACCCATCCCACCGCATTCGATCCAGCGGCCTTCATCACCCAGCAGATCATGGCGATCAGCGGCATCGTATTGCTGCTGCTCGGATCACGCATCACCCACTTCTACCACCGTTACAGGCTGCGCGAGATGGGGGAAAGGGACGCCATCCATCTGGCGAGGAGCTCGCAATTGGCCAGCGAGATGGAGCTGCGTGAACGTGCCCTGCACCTTCGCAAGCTCGGCGACGGCATTGATACGTCGCTGGTTGAGCTGGCCGAATGGCTCAAGGCCCAGGGACATCACGCAGTGGCCAACAGCCTTCTGCATACCTCGAATGTACATTCGCGGCTCTTTCGCGAACAGACAAGCATGGTCTATCCCTCGGGCCTGGAGCATCTTGGGCTTTACGTGGCCCTGCAGGCGGGTGGCATCCGTGAGTCGTGGAAGCTGACGGAGCGCGTTCTCCGCCCGGATCTGAAAGGCGACCCCTGCAACCTGAGCGTGGAACTGCAGTTGGCCGCTTACCGGACACTGATTGATGCGGTCTCCATTCTTCTCAAGCATGAAGGTGGTCAGATTCGCATTCGTGCAAGGTGCGGCGGAATGGGCTCCAGGCGCGGAATCCTCATGGTCGTGTCACTGCTGGAACAGCGCAGACGCCTTTCCAAGCAGACAACGATGGCAGCGTTCGAGCGACTGACCGGGCGAACCCTCCCCTATGACGGGACCGTTGACTGCTATCGCAACCGGGTCAGGATTCTGTTCCTCGACCGCGAAACCAGACTGGAGGCAGTAGCCAGTACTCCATCGCGGTACGGCTGCCCCGCACCCTCTGCGCTGCAGTAGTGCATTTCACAGTCAAGCGACCGGATCGAACCAACACAGCAGAATCGCATAACGTCCCGCTCGTCCCCCTGGCCCAGGGCGTCATGGGCACCCGGCGAACACCGGGTGCCCATGCAGTCTGATACTGAAGCTGGCCGATATCCCGGCAACTGTCAGTATCAGGGTGCCTCTACTGCCCACAACACATCAGCTCCGCTTGCATATCTGACCAGCGTGAATGCGGGGGCCCGATAGACAACCGTTCTGGTGGCCTTGGCGGGAACAGGCAGGCGCTGCTCCGGCAACGACACCTTCGCAGACGGGTCACCTGCCGGCAGCACCCAGAACGTGCCGGCAGCATTGCCGATCACGATGTGCACGTGCCCTGCGAGATCGTTTACCTGGAAATAATCCATGCCATCGCGCTCGAACCCATAGACCAACCAGCCGGGATCCACGCTGAGGTCTTGTGCCTGCGGAATCGACTGGCCGAGTCCTTGGCCGGCCAACTTGATTCCATGGTCGTCACTCGGGGCAAAAGCAAAAACGGATACCGGCACCAACATCAATGCACCAGCAAATGCATGAATTCGGAAACTTCTCACACTGACCTCCAGGTTGGATGCGATACGGATCAAGAAGGATGCTACCGCCAATCGCATCAGCATATACCGGGCGGACTCCGCAGTGCCTGTCGGAGATAATCCACTGGATCGATGCAAACCCATGCCACGCCGAAGCTGCCTCCGAAATCGCCAATACCCGCGGCGAAACCCGCGCACGGTGCGGGTCAGCGGCATCTGCGACAAGGACCTGGACAGGCGCGTGCAACAGCAGGATGTCGTCGATTGTGTGACGGCGAACACAGCGGACAGCATCAACCGCCGAACGTGGCGGGTGCAACGGCTGAAACGCGATCGACACATGGGCGCACTGATTGTGGATGATTCACCGTCCTCTGGTGGCTATGCCGCCGCACTGCCGGGCATGTAGGGCCTCGAAGCATGGGAAGCCGCCGATTGCAGCGCAAAGGGAGGCCAGACACCTCGATTGCACCCATCTCCAACTGTCGATAGTGTCTGCGGAAGTGGTCAGTCATCATTGGCCGGGAGATGAGAGGCGCGGGCTTGGACCGATTCAAAGAAGCAATTGAACTGAGCTTCCGGATCCGACCCGTCGGAATCGCACTCGCGGCCGTCTACGCCCTGGGCTGCCTTGCCTCGCGTCAGTTCTCGCTGGATCAGTTCTTCCTGCCCGCGGGCATCCGGGCAGCGGCACTACTGATCGTCCCGACCCGCCTGTGGCCCTACCTGCTGCTTGGCGAGTACGCGTACTTCGCAACCTTGCGCATTCCCATGATCGACAGCTACGGCCTGGCCTGGGTCATCCTGGCCTCGACGCTGCTGATGCCGGTGGCGATGCTGGTGGTCTACCTGCATCGCATTAGAATGCCATCGGAGTCCGCCACCGGCCTCTGGTTGCTGTCGTTGACCTTCTGCATGGCGTTGTTCGTCCCGGCTCTCAATATGGGCATTTCATTTGCTCTGTGGTCGAACCCACCGCCGAGCAACCTGCTTAGCGCAGTTGATCGCACGATCTTTGGCCACTTCGCCGCCATCATCACCCTCGTGCCGTTGGCATTCCTCTGGTCGCGACGACACGCGGCCCCCAATTGGACGCGCCGCTTTGCTGCGCCTACGGTCACGGCCATCCTGGTGATGCTGGTCCTGGGCCTGTGCATGCAGCTTACGGCCATCAGCGCCCACACCACACGCACCCACCTGGTACTGCTGTCCTCCCTCCCAGCGATCGCCCTGACCTTCATGCATGGGTGGCGTGGCGCTGCCATCGCGATTCCGCTGTTGAACCTTCCACTCCATTTCGCCACACCCAGCACCGGCCTACCGTCCTCGTTCGACCTGGGCACCTTCGCCACCCAGCAGAACATGGCCGTGATGAGTGTCGCACTGCTCGCCCTGGGGTCCAGCATCAGCTATCACCATGAGCGTGCACGGTGCCGTGGACTGGCAGAGGAAACCGCGTTGCGCCTGGCACGTAGTTCGCACCAGACCCGTGAGCGTGAGCTTCGCGAGCGCGCCTCCCATCTCAAGCAACTCGGCGAAGGCATGGACAGCTCGCTCGGCGAGATGGTCAGCTGGCTGAAGGCGCAGGGGCATCATGCGGTGGCCAACAGCCTGCAGCACGCCTCATCCGTGCACTCGCGGCTGTTCCGTGAACAGGCCAGTCTGGTCTACCCCACGGGGCTGGAGCAGGTTGGGCTGTATATCGCGCTGCGGGTTAGCGGCGCATGCGAAAGCTGGGACAACTCCCATCGCGTGATTCCGCCCCGGCTGGAGGGCAACCCCTGCCTGCTGACTGTCGACCTGCAGCTCGCCATCTATCGCTCGCTGATCGAGGCGGTGTCACTGCTGCTGGAACTGGAGTCGGGACAGGTCAGCGTGCGCGCCCGGAGCGGCCAGGCGGGCGACCGGCGCGGCATCGTGGTGGTCGTTGGCCTGCTTGACCGCGGTCGCACGCTGTCGAACCGGACCGTTCAGCAGGCCATCGAGCGTCTGGCCGGCCGGATAATGGCCTACGGCGGCACGGTGCATTGCCGTGGCAACCGGCTCCGGCTCGTCCTGCACGAATCGCTTGCGGGTACAGCGGCGGCATTCGCATCGCCTGCCTGATCGGTGAACGACGCGCAGGGCACGCTGCTCCGGCTAAAGTTGCACCCGAAACCGCCGCTATCCGTGCCGAGTCCCTCCCTCGTGAGCCACCGCATCATGCCCGTCCTGCCGCAGGCCGCCGTCGATGGCGACCTGGCCGATCCGCTGCCGCAGCGGATCCTGCTGGTCGAAAACTCCCGTGCGTTCACCGGCATGCTGCGCGAGGCCATCGAGCAGCGCCTGGAACTGCCGGTGGTGATCGCTTCCACCCTGGCCGAGGCCGATCGCCTGCTGAGCGAGGATGGGGGCTGGTTCCTGGTACTGACCGGGCTGGTGCTGGCCGACGGCGACCGCGACGCGGTGGTCGAGTTCTTCCTCAGGCGCGGCCTGCCCACCGTGGTGGTCAGCAGCGTCTACGACGAGGATCTGCGCAAGCGCGTACTGCAGCAGCAGATCATCGACTACGTGCTGAAGAACACGCCGGGCAGCATCGACTACCTGGTGTGGCTGGTGCAGCGCCTGGAGCGCAACCGGCGCATTGCGGCACTGGTGGTGGACGACTCGCCGTCCGCGCGCGGCTATGCCGCCGCCCTGCTGCGCATGTATGGCCACGAGGTGCACGAGGCCGCTGACGGCAACGAGGGCCTGGCCGCGATCGACGCGCATCCTGCGATCCGCCTGGCCGTGGTCGACCAGGAAATGCCGGGCATGCAGGGCGTGGAGTTCACCCGCCGCCTGCGCACCCTGCGCTCGCGCGACAAGGTGGCGGTGATCGGCATTTCCGGCAATACCGATGCCTCGCTGATCCCGCGCTTCCTGAAGAACGGCGCCAACGACTTCCTGCGCAAGCCGTTCTCGCGCGAGGAGTTCTTCTGCCGGGTCTCGCAGAACGTGGATCAGCTGGAGCTGATCGGCACGCTGCAGGACCTGGCCACCCGCGACTTCCTCACCGGCCTGCCCAACCGTCGCTGCTTCCTGGAACAGAGCCAGCGCCAGCTGCCGCAACTGCAGCTGCATGGCCAGTGCGTGGCGGTGGCAATGATCGACATCGACCACTTCAAGCACATCAACGACACCTACGGTCACGAAGCCGGCGATGACGCGCTGCGCGCGGTGGCCGGTGCGGTGGCCGCGCATGCCCGCAGCCACGACCTGACCGCCCGCTTCGGCGGCGAGGAGTTCTGCCTGCTGGTGCCGGACATGGAGCAGGACGAGGCCCTGCTGTACTTCGAGGAACTGCGCCAGCGCATCGCCGCGCTGGAAGTGGACATCGGCACTGCCACCCTGCGCATGACGGTCAGCATCGGCCTGTGCTGCCTGCGCCCGCAGCGCGATGCACTGCATCGGCTGATCTCCGAAGCCGACCGCCAGCTGTACCTGGCCAAGGCCGGCGGCCGCAACCGGGTCAGCTGCACCACGGTGGCCAGCCCGCTGCGCCCGCGCGAGTCCGCGCTGACCTGACCGGGCAGCCTTGATCCAGATCAACGCCGCGCCAGCGCGGCAGCTCTACAGTCAGCCCCGACATACGCATGAAGGGGAGCCGGGGATGGCACTACTGGTCTGGCAGGACGATCTGAACATCGGCATCGATGTGATCGACCAACAACACCGCCGCATCATCGAGATGCTCAACCATTTGCACGTGGCCCAGGCCAGCATGCAGCGTGCGGCAGTGGGCGAGGTGATCGACGAAGTGGTGGACTACACCATGTCGCACTTCGCGTTCGAGGAAGAACTGATGGAGGAAGCGGGCTATCCGTTCTGTGCCGCGCACAAGCGCGTGCATGAAGTCTTCATCAAGCGGGTATCGGAGTACCGCATGCGCTTCCAGGCCGGCGAGGACATCAGCGATGAACTGCGCACCATGCTCTCGCGCTGGTTGTTCAACCACATCCGCGGCGATGACCAGGCCTACGCCGAACAGGTCAAGGCGCACTTGAACCAGTTCGCCCGCGAACACCAGGGCGGCGGTTGGCTGGGGCGCACGCTCAAGCGCTTCTTTGGCTGAGCCGCAGCGCGCGCCGGTGCAGGGCCACCAGCGCGCACAGGGTCGCTGCCGCAGTCAGGCACAGGTAGTAGCCGACCGCGACCAGGCCGAAGCGTTCCGCCAGCCAGGTGGCCAGGTACGGCGCCGGCGCCGCACCCAGAATGCCGGCCAGGTTGAATGACAGCGAGGCGCCGGTGTAGCGCACTTCCACCGGGTAGATCTCGGCCAGGAAGGTGCCGCAGGGGCCGTAGGTCAGCCCCATCAGGAACAGGCCCAGGCACAGGAACGCCGTGACCAGCCAGGGACTGTGCGGCTGGAACAGCGGAGCGAACAGCACGCCGAAGCCGATGATCAGCACGCTGGCCACGATCATCGTGCGACGCGTGCCCCAGCGGTCGCCATAGCGCGCCGACAACGGGATGCCCAGCGCGAAGAACAGCATGCCGGCCATCTGCATCAGCAGGAACTGCTCGCGGCTGTAGCCCAGCACGGCGGTGCCATGGCCGAGGCTGAACACGGTCATCAGGTAGAACAGCACGAAGGTGGCGAACGCCCCCAGCGTGCCCAGCAGCATCGCCACCGGATGGTCACGCAGCACCGTCCACATCGGCAGCCGCACCGGCGCCTTGCGCTCCAGTGCCTGCTTGAAGTCGGGCGTCTCATGGATGTTCAGGCGCACCCACAGGCCCAGGCCGACCAGCAGCGCGCTGGCCACGAACGGAATACGCCAGCCCCACTGCAGGAAGTCGTCCTGGCTCAGGCAGCGGCCGAGCGCCAGGAAAATGCCCGCCGACAACAGGAAACCGATCGGCGCGCCCAGCTGCGGGAACATGCCGTACCAGGCGCGCTTGCCCGGCGGCGCGTTCTCGGTGGCCAGCAGCACCGCCCCACCCCACTCGCCGCCCAGCCCCAGGCCCTGGCCGAAGCGGCACAGCGCCAGCAGCGCGGGCGCCCACAGGCCAATCTGCGCGTGGGTCGGCAGCAGACCGATCAGCACCGTGGACAGGCCCATGGTCAGCAACGCGGCGACCAGGGTGGCCTTGCGGCCGATGCGGTCGCCGAAATGGCCGAACACCGCCGAGCCGACCGGCCGTGCGATGAACGCCACCGCGAAGGTCGCCAGTGACTGCAACAGCGCCGCCTGTTCGCTGCTGTCCGGGAAGAACAGGTGCGGGAACACCAGCACCGCGGCCGTGGCGTAGATGTAGAAATCGAAGAATTCGATGGTGGTGCCGATCAGGCTGGCCAACAGGACGCGGCGGGGAGAGTTCACGGGCGGTGCGGCAGCGGTGATCGTCGACATCGGCAACACGGGTAACGGCGGATCGCCCGATTCTGCCACGGGCCGGTGGCCGCACGGGACGATGGTTTCAGCCGACACCGATGCCAACGAGGGTGGCAGGCGCCATTGTTCTGCAGGTTCTCGCCCCTGCTCGACCACATTCCACGAAATGCAGCCGAGCATCGGCTCGGCTCCACAGGTGGGCGCAAGTCCCGACGCCGTTACAGCTGGATCCAGGTGGCCTTGATCTCGCTGTACTTGTCGAACGCATGCAGCGATTTGTCGCGCCCATTGCCGGACTGCTTGTAGCCACCGAACGGGGCGGTCATGTCACCGCCATCCCAGCCGTTCACCCAGACGCTGCCGGCGCGCAGCTGGCGTGCGACGCGATGGGCGCGGGCAAGATCGCGCGTCCACAGGCCGGCGGCGAGGCCGTAGCGGCTGTCATTGGCCAGGCGCACCGCTTCGGCTTCGTCGTCAAAGCCGAGCACCGCCAGCACCGGCCCGAATACTTCCTCGCGCGCCAATGCCTGGTCGGGGCTCACCTGATCGAACACCGTGGGCTGCACATAACAACCGCCCGCCTCGACATCGGCGCGATGACCGCCCAGCAGCAGGCGGGCGCCCTCGCTTTCGGCACGCACGATATCCCCCATCACCTTGTCCAGATGCGCGGCATCCACCAGCGCGCCCATCGGTGCGTCGGCGTCAAGCGGGTGGCGCGGCTGCATGTGCTGGCCGTAGGCAACCACCTGGTGCACGAAATCCTCGCGGATCGAGCGCTGCACCAGCAGCCGTGACCCGGCAGTACAGACCTCGCCCTGGTTGAAGAAGATGCCCCGTGCCACCGCCTTCGCAGCGGCATCCAGATCGGGGGCATCGGCAAACACCACGTGCGGGCTCTTGCCACCACACTCCAGCCAGACCCGCTTGAGGTTGGACCGCCCTGAATACTGCAGCAGCCGCGCGCCGGTGGCCGTGGAGCCGGTGAACGCCAGCACGTCCACATCCATGTGCAGGGCCAACGGCTCACCGACGCGCGCACCGTGGCCCGGCAGCACGTTCAGCACGCCCTCCGGCAGGCCCGCTTCGGCGGCCAGCGCCGCCAGCCGCAACGCACTCAGGGGCGAGCGCTCGGAAGGCTTGAGCACCACCGAGTTGCCCATGGCCAATGCAGGCGCGATCTTCCAGCACGCCATCAGCAACGGGAAATTCCACGGCACGATCGCCGCCACCACGCCGGCGGGCTCGCGCGTGACCAGGCCCAGCTCATGCGGGCCGGTGGGCGCGACCTCACCGTACAGCTTGTCCACCGCTTCGGCCGTCCAGCGCAGGCAGCGCACCACGCCGGGCAGGTCGATACGACGCGCATCACGCACCGGCTTGCCCATGTCCAGGGTTTCCAGCAGGGCCAGCTCGTCCGCGTGTTTTTCCACCAACGCCGCCAACGCCAGCAGCACGCGCTTGCGATGGGCCGGGCTGGCCTGTGACCAGTGGCCCGCATCGAAGGCACGCCGCGCCGCGCCCACTGCGCGCTCCACGTCCTGTGCATCGCAGTCGGCGACCACCCCCAGCACGCGACCATCAATCGGGCTGATGCAGTCGAAGCGCGCGCCGCTGGCAGCGTGGGTGTAACGACCCTCGATAAAGGCCTGTCCGGGTATCGAAAGCTGCTGGGCCAGTGCCTGCCAGTGGCTGCGGTCGGGAAAGTCGGCCATGTCGGGCTCCTCGGAACAGTTTCCCCGGTTATACCGGCGCGGCCGCGACTCCACCGTGACGTGGCTGCGCTACATTTCCCCCATCGGACCCGATGGAGCTGGCATGAAGCGTTCCGCGAGCGACCTGCACGATCTGGCCACCCGACGCCCGGAGTCATTGGAGGCGTACTGGATGCCGTTCACCGCCAACCGCCAGTTCAAGGCCGCGCCGCGTGTGCTGGTGCGTGCCGAGGGCATGCACTACGAGGATGTCGACGGCCGCCAGATCCTCGATGGCACCGCCGGCCTCTGGTGCTGCAACGCGGGCCATGCACGGCCGCGCATCGTCGAGGCCATCGTCGAGCAGGCGCGCACGCTCGACTATTCGCCGGCCTTCCAGATGGGCTCGCCGCCGGCCTTCGCGCTGGCGCAGCGGCTGGCCGCCTTGGCGCCGGGCCCGCTCAACCATGTGTTCTTCACCAGCTCCGGTTCCGAGGCGGTGGATACCGCGATGAAGATCGTGCTGGCCTACCACCGCCAGCGCGGCGAGGGCCAGCGCACCCGCTTCATCAGCCGCGAGAAGGCCTACCACGGGGTGGGTTTCGGCGGCATGGCGCTGGGCGGGCTGCCCAACAACCGCAAGCCGTTCGGCCTGCAGCTGGGCGGCGTCGACTACCTGCGCCACACCCTGGACCTGCCGCGCAATGCGTTCAGCAGGGGCCTGCCACGCCAGGGCGCGGAGCTGGCCGATGACCTGGAACGGCTGATCGCGCTGCATGATGCCTCGACGATTGCCGCCGTATTCGTTGAACCCATTGCCGGCTCAGCCGGGGTGATCCTGCCCGCACCGGGTTACCTGCAGCGCCTGCGCGAACTGTGCGACCAGCACGGCATCCTGCTGGTGTTCGACGAGGTCATCACCGGTTTCGGCCGGGTTGGGATGCCCTTCGCCGCGCAGCGCTTCGGGGTCACCCCGGACCTGCTGACCTTCGCCAAGGCGGTCAGCAACGGCGCGGTACCGCTGGGTGGCGTGCTGGCCAGCGACGCCGTGCATGCAACCCTGATGCAGGCACCGCCACAGGCCATCGAGCTTTTCCATGGCTATACCTGTTCGGGGCACCCGCTGGCCTGCGCCGCGGCGCTGGCGACGCTGGAGGTCTATGCCGAGGAGCGTCTGTTCGAGCGCGCCATCGAGCTGGGCGAGTACTGGCAGGAACGACTGCATGCGCTGCAGGGCCTGCCCAACGTGATCGACATCCGCAACTTCGGCCTGGTCGGCGCGGTTGAGCTGGCGCCTCGCCGCGATGCGCCGGGCAGCCGGGGCTACGAGGTCTACCGGCGCTGCTTCCACGACGGCCGACTGCTGGTGCGCTGCACCGGCGACATCATCGCGCTGTCGCCGCCGCTGATCGTGGACAAGGCGCAGATCGACCAGATCACCGGCACCCTGGGCGAGATGATCCGGGCCACCGCCTGAGCCCGGGCCGGTGGTGGCGAGCGGGTACAATGGGCGGTTCCGCTCCTGCTCGCTGCCGTGCCCATGGATATCGTCGTCAAAGAAGAACTCAAGGCCTACATCGACCCGCTGACCGCGGACGAACATGACGCGCTGGAGCGCAGCATCCTGGCCGAAGGCTGCCGCGATGCGCTGGTGTTGTGGGGGAATGTACTGGTCGATGGCCATAACCGTTTCGGCATCTGCCAGAAGCATGGCCTGCCCTTCAATACCGTGCAGAACACCCGCTTCCAGAGCATGGAAGACGTGCACCTGTGGATGATCGAACAGCATCTGGGCCGCCGCAGCGTGTCCGACTTCCAGCGCGGCGTGCTGGCGCTGCGCAAGCGCGACATCCTGGCCGCCCGCAAGCAGGTCGAGCAGGCGCAGCTGCAGCGCGAGAGCGATGGCACCGCCGACGTCGCCGATGAGACCGGTGAAGACAGTCCGCCGTGGGAACCGGCACCGAAGATCAGCCGCGCCGAGCTGGCGCGCGAAGCCAAGCTGAGCACCAGCCAGGTCGGCATGATCGAGCGCATCCACGCCCAGGCCGCCGCCGAGGTGGTGGAAGCGGTCAAGGCCGGCGTGATCTCGATCAGCGCCGCCGCCGCCGTGGCCGACCTGCCGGAAGAAGAGCAGCGCGCCGCCGCCGCCGGTGGCAAGGACGAGCTGAAGCAGGCCGCCAAGCGCGTGCGCGAGTCCAAGCGCAAGCCGCGCGCACCGAAGCCGGAAGCGGCCGAGATGGACTTCGAGGAACCGGACGAGGAGCAGATCGCCAGCCGCGACGCCGAAGTGCTGTCGGCGCTGGAACAACTGGGCGAGGATGCCCCGGCACTGCGCCGCCGCGTCGTCGCGCTGACCCGCGAGAACGACACCCTGCGCGCGCAGCTGGCTGCGTTGCGCAAGCAACTGGAAGCGCTGTAAGCGCTCTCGACGCGCTTCTGTGGAGCCGAGCCCATGCTCGGCTGCTCTTTGCCACGCGCAAGGCAGCCGAGCATGGGCTCGGCTCTACAGACAGGCGTCACCGGGCTGCGGTTAGACTTCCGGCATGACGCCTGCCCACGATCCGCGCCGCGCTCAGCTGCGACGCCTGAAAGCCCTCGCACTGGGCCTGCTGCTGTTGATGCTGGCCGGATTCGCGGTCAGCCACTGGCAGGGCGAACGCGGCATCTGGGCCTGGGTCTCGGCGTTCTGCGAGGCCGCAGCCGTGGGCGCACTGGCCGACTGGTTCGCCGTCGTCGCGCTGTTCCGGCGCCCGATGGGCCTGCCGATTCCGCACACTGCGATCATCCCGCGCAGCAAGGAACGCATCGGCGACAGCCTCGCCCTGTTCGTGCGTGACCAGTTCCTGGAACCGCAGGTGCTGCTGGCCAAGCTGCAGGTGTTCGATCCGGCCAGCCGCCTCGGCAGTTGGCTGGCCGACCCGGCGCGCTCGCGGATGCTGGCGGACATGGCACGCGGCTGGGCCCTGCAGGCACTGGACTTCTTCGACGAGACAGCGGTGCGCCGGCAGCTGCATGCGTTCGTGGTGCAGCAGCTGCGGCAGTGGAATGCCGCCGCCACCGCCGGTGAGCTGCTGGCCCTGCTGACCGCCGACGGGCGCCACCAGCGCGTGCTGGACGAGGGCCTGCAGCGGCTCGGCCGCTGGCTGGAACAGCCAGAAGTGAAGGAACGCGCCTCGCAGCTGATCGTGCGCTACATCCAGCGCGAATGGCCGACGCTGTCGAGCACGGTGAACTGGGTGAAGCCGATCGATGAGATCGGCGACAGCCTGGCCGAGCGCCTGGCGCGGGCGGTGCTGGAAGAACTGCAGCAGGTATTGGCCGAGCCGCAGCATCCGCTGCGCCAGGACTACGAGACCTGGCTGCAGAACTACGTGCAGCGCCTGCGCGAGGACCCGGCCCTGGCCGAGCGCATCGAACAGCTCAAGCGGGAAATGATCGACCACCCCGCCCTGCAGGACTACGTGCAAGGGCTGTGGGCGCGCATCCACGCCAGCCTGCGCGACGACCTGCAGCGCGAGGACTCGGCGCTGGTCGGACACCTGCAGCGCAGCCTCGCCTCGCTGGGCGCCAGCCTGCAGGCCGACCCGGCCCTGCGCGAGGCCCTCAACCAGCACCTGCTGGAAGGTGCGCAACGCCTGACCGGCCGCCTGCGCGAGGGTGTGACCACGCATATCGCGCAGACCGTGAAGGGCTGGGACGAGCGCCATCTGGTCGAACAGCTGGAACTGAGCGTGGGCCGCGACCTGCAGTTCATCCGCTTCAACGGCACGCTGGTGGGTGGGCTGATCGGCCTGTTGCTGCATGCGGCGACAGTGGTGTTCAGGTTCTAGGCCCCGGTGCGCCCCCGGATCATCATGCTTGATTCATAAAATGCGAATGCCTATCATTTACTGATCGGTTGTACGCTTAGCCAAGCGGGCGCGGAAGACGCGCCCATCGCCCGTGTACATCCCCGACCTCTGGATTGCCCGCCTGCGCGGGCAGTGCTTCGTCGATGGGACACGCTGGGCGACATGCGCAGGGCGCAAGGGGGCCGCGGACGCGTTCCATCCCCTCCCCTACCTGCAGGAACGCCGTGGACCGCTCGCCCGCAACCGCCAGCCCCCGCACCTTCTTCTCCAATCCACGCTGGGGCGTGCTGTCACGCTCGCTGGCCGCGATCTTCGGCGGCTACGCGCTGGCTTCGGCCACCAGCGTGTTCTGCGCGGTGGCGCTGCCCGGTGCGCGCGGCCAGGCCGTGCTGACCGGCATGCTGCTGGCCATCCTGGTGGCCGCCTGCGCAGCGCTGTGGGCGTTCGCGACCCGCAGCGCGCTGCGCGCCTGGGTGGGCATCCTCGCGCCCGCGCTGCTGATGGCCGCCATTGCGCGCCTGCTGGGGGCCTGGGCATGAAGAACGGCTTCCGCCAGTCGATGGCCTGGCTGCATACCTGGACCGGCCTGCTGGTCGGCTGGTTGCTGCTGCTGATCTTCATGGCGGGCACCGCCAGCTACTATCGCGAGGAAATCAGCCGCTGGATGCGACCGGAACTTCCGTCCAGCCAGGTCAGCATCGATGTCGCCGCGCAGCGCGCCGTGGATTACCTGCAGGCCAATGCGGCGCAGGCCGGGAACTGGTTCGTCACCCTGCCGCAGCCGCGCAACCCGGCCATGCAGATGTTCTGGCGGTTGCCACCGGAGCTGGCCGATCCCAGTCGCGGCCGTCGCGGTGGCTTCGGCGAAGCCACGCTGGACCCGAATACCGGCCAGGCACTGAAGGCACGCGAAACGCGGGGCGGTGATTTCTTCTACCGCCTGCATTTCGACCTGCACTACATCCCGGTGCTGTGGGCGCGCTACCTGGTCGGCTTCTGCGCGATGTTCATGCTGGTGGCGATCATCACCGGCGTCATCACCCACAAGAAAATCTTCAAGGACTTCTTCACGTTCCGCAAGGACAAGGGCCTGCGTTCCTGGCTCGATTTCCACAACGTCAGCGCGGTGATGGCCCTGCCCTACCACGCGATGATCACCTACACCGGCATCGTCACCCTGATGGTCATGTACCTGCCGTGGGGGGTGAAAGTCGCCTACCCGCAGGACGAAGACAAGTTCTTCAGCGAAGCCTTCGGTGGCATGCCGGAGGTGACCGCGCCGGCCGAAGGACGCGCCACGCCGCTGCCGATCGCGCAGCTGCTGGACAGCGCACGTGCGCACTGGCACGGCGTGGAAGTGGCCGGCTTCACCGTGTCCAACCCGGGGGCGGCCAATGCGGTGATCGACATCCGCCAACGCGACGGCAAGCGCCTGTCCACCGACACTCCCGCCGTTCGCTACAACATGGTCAACGGCACGTTGCTGGAGGAAACGCCTCCATCCGGCGGCGCCACCGCCACCCGTGGCGTGCTGTACGGCCTGCACCTGGCGCGCTTCGCCGATTGGGGCCTGCGTGCACTGTTCTTCCTGTCCGGCCTGGTCGGCTGCCTGATGGTGGCCAGCGGCGTGGTGCTGTGGGCGGTGAAGGAACGGCCGAAGCATGCCAAGAGTGGGCGCACCGGCTTCGGCCTGCGCCTGGTCGATGCGCTGAACATCGGCACCGTGGCCGGCCTGCCGATCGCTTTCGCGGCCTACTTCTGGGGCAACCGCCTGCTGCCGCTGGACATCGCCGGGCGCGCGAGTGCGGAGGCCAGCGTGTTCTTCTACGCCTGGGGCGGCGCGCTGCTGGCCGCCTTCATCTGGCCGAAGCGGATGATGTGGGCGTGGCAGCTGTACCTGGGTGCGGCTGCGTTCGCGCTGGTACCGGTGGTCAACGCGCTGACCACGCACGCGCATCTTGGCATCACACTGCGCAGCGGTGACTGGGTACTGGCTGGCGTCGATCTGTCGATGATCGCGTTCGGTGCGATGCTGGCGCTGTGCGGCTGGCGCATGCAGCGCTGGACGCCACCGCTGAGCGCGGCCGAGAAGAAGAAGCGCGCCGCCGCCGCAGCAGCACCCAGGGCCCCGGTGGACGCTGCGGAAACCGCCGAAGCGGAGGCCAGCGCATGATGCTGCTGGCACTGGCCCTGTCGTTCTCCGCGTTCACCGCGTTGTCGCTGGCGATGGAAAAGCACCAGCACGACCTGCACGGCAGCGCCGCAGCCACGCCCGCACGGCGCACCCAGTGGCGCGTGCTGGGCTGGGCCCTGCTGACGGTGGCGTTCGCGCTGTGCGTGATCGACCACGGCTGGGCGATGGGCCCGGTGCTGTGGCTGGGCACGATGACACTGGGCGGTCTGGCGCTGTCGTTCGGGCTGTACCCGTACCGGCCGAAGTGGATCGCGGCGTTGGCGATCGTGCTGCCGGTGCTGGGGCTGGTGGTGGCGGTGCTGTAGCCGGGCCACCGGGGTCGGATCCCTTTCGCGAAGCGCAAGGGCTCTGACCCCTGGTGCGTAGATCCGGATGGGGTCAGAGCCCCTGCGCTTCGCGCAGGGGATCCGACCCCGGGCGTCGCGATTACCCCAACCGCTTCAATTCCCACGCGCGGTGGATGCGCGCGTTGCGCTCGAAGTCCGGGCCGATGGTGCGCGCGGTGATCTCGCGGCACTGGGCGAATTCGGCGATGGCGTTCTCTTCCAGCTTGAAACGGCGGAAATTGTTGGAGAAGTACAGCACGCCGCCCGGCGCCAGCCGCGCCACGGCTGCACGCAGCAGCTTGATCTGCTCGCGCTGCACGTCGAAGTCATCGGCGCGCGCGGAGTTGGAGAAGGTCGGCGGGTCACAGAAGATCACGTCGTACTGGCCACGGTCGCCCTCCAGCCACGCCATCGCGTCGGCCTGCACCAGCAGGTGCTGGTTGCCGCCCTGCCCGTTCAACGCCAGGTTGTCGTAGCACCACTGCAGGTAGGTCGCCGACAGATCGACGCTGGTGGTGCTGGCGGCACCGGCCACCGCCGCCTGCACACTGGCCACGCCGGTGTAGCAGAACAGGTTGAGGAAGCGCTTGCCACGTACCTGCTCGGCCATCATCCGGCGCAGCGGGCGGTGGTCGAGGAACAGGCCGGTGTCCAGGTAGTCGAACAGATTCACCTGCAGCAGTGCATTGTTCTCGCGCACCACGATGAACTCGTCACGCTGCTCGAAGCGGCCGTACTTGCTGCCACCCTTGCCGCGCTCGCGCGACTTCATCGAGACCTGCTCGGGCGGCACGCCGAACACTTCGCGCGCAGCGGCCAGCAGCTCGTTGCGGCGGCGGCGCACGTCGTTCTCGGGAATGGCAGCCGGTGCGGCGTATTCCTGCACGTGCAGGAAGGTACGGCGCTTGCCGCCGTCTTCCTCGTAGACGTCGATGGCGGCCGCGTACTCCGGCAGGTCGGCGTCATAGGCGCGGAAGCAGGTGATGTCTTCGCGGGCACGCCAGCTCTTGAACTTCTTCAGGTTCTTGCGCAGGCGGTTGGCCACCATCTGCGCGCCTTCGCTCAGCTCGCGCGGCTGTGCCGGATCACGGCCCGGCACGGCGATCGGGTCGCAGACGATCAGCGCACACTCCAGCGCACCATTGAACATCTGGTACTTCTTGCCGGCGCGCAGGCCGGTGGCGAAGGCCAGTTCGTCGTTGCCGCACAGCAGGCTGGCGCGCCACTGCGGCACCGCCTTCTGCAGGGCGTTGCCCAGCGCGCGGTACAGCGCCGGATCGGCGGCCAGGCGTTCGTCGTACGGCGGGTTGCAGACCACCGCACCGATCTCCTGCTCCGGCGCGGACAGGTCGGCCACGTCGGCGCGCGTGAAGCGGATCGCGTGGGCGACGCCCGCGACCTCGGCGTTCTCGCGTGCCGCCTGGATCGCGGTCGGATCGATGTCGCTGCCGTGGATGACTGGCTTCAGCGCGGCCAGGCCGGCCGCTTCGCGCTCACGTGCTTCGCTCTGGATGGACTTCCAGGCGGCCTTGTCGAAGCCCAGCCAGCGGCTCGGCGGCAGGCTGCCATGACGCATCAGGCCGGGAGCGACGTCGGCGGCCATCAGCGCACCTTCGATCAGCAGGGTACCGCTGCCGCACATCGGATCCAGCAGGCCACCACCGGCAGCGTGCAGGCGCGGCCATTGCGCGCGCAGCAGCAGCGCGGCGGCCAGGTTTTCCTTCAGCGGTGCCTCGTGGGCAGCACCACGCCAGCCACGGCGATGCAGCGGGCCGCCGCCGAGATCGATCGACAACGAGGCACGGCCCTTGCGCAGCGACAGGTTGACGCGCACGTCGGGCAGATCGGTGTTGACCGAGGGGCGTTCCAGGCCTTCATCGCGCATGCGGTCGACGATGGCGTCCTTGATCCGCTGCGCGGCGAAGCGGGCGTGGGTGATCTTGTCGCCGGACACGTGCGCGTCCACCGCCAGGGTCATCTCCGGCGTGATGTGCTCGTGCCACGGCAGCGCACGCACGCCGTCATACAGGGCCTGCTCATCCGGGCACTCGAACTCGTCGATGGGCCACAGCACGCGGCTGGCCAGGCGCGACCACATCACGATCCGCAGCGCCTGCGCCAGTTCGCCCTCGGCGTTGACGCCGGCAATGGTGGCAGTGGCCTTGCCAAGGCCCAGGGCCGACAGTTCATCGGCAAGCAGGTATTCCAGGCCCTTGGCGCAGGAGACGAAGAATTTCACGGGATCGGTTCGCAGGTGGTCGGGCGCGGCACAGGGGCCGGGCCGGTCGGAAAGGAGGGCCGTAGGCACGGCCGGCAGGCCCGCGCCGGGGGCGGCGGGGCTGCCATTGTAGTCAATGCGGGCGGGCGCGCCGTGCGCCCGGGCTTCACAGTTGCCGCAGCAAGCGTTCGAAGGCCTGCGCGGAAGCCTCCACGTGGCGCTCGAGGCGGTGGCCGTCGTCGACCAGCAGCAGCTGCGCCGAGCGCGCCTGCGCCCACGCGATCACTCCCGCTGCTGGCACCACGTCGTCATGCCAGGCCTGGACCACGGTGGTCGGCACGGCGGCGGCGTCCAGCGCCGGCATCGGGCCCATCGTGGTCGGCGGCACCATCAGGAACAGGCCGGCCACCGGTACCTGCAACGAGGCGATGGCGGAAATGTAGGCGCCCAGGCTGGAGCCGGCCAGCACCACCGGCCCTTGCCGGGCCGCGATGGCGGCGCGCTCGACCAGGCGGCGCAGGCGGGTCGGCACGTCGCCTACCCGGCTGACCTCGCTCATCGCGTCCAGGTCGGTGTAGTCCGGGCGCTCATGGGTCCAGCCCAGGCGCTGCGCCACGTCGGCCAGCGCGGTGACCTTGGTCGCTTCCGGGCCGCTCTCGAAGCCATGCGACAGGATGCAGTGGCCGCGGCTCATGCACGTGCTCCGTGCGAGCGGGCCAACGAGGAAAGAGAAGGCAGGTTCATGCCGCAATGCTAGCATCGCCGGATGCCCAACCCGCTCCTGCCCGGCCTGCAGCTGCAGCCCCTGCCCTACGAAGACCGTCTGCCGCTGCGCGACCCGGCCACGCTGGAGATGGTGGTGATCCACTGCACCGAACTGCCCGATCTGGCGACGGCCCGCGAGTACGGCGAGCGCGTACTGTACGACAGCGGCGCCGGCAACAGCGGGCACTTCTACATCGACCGCGATGGCAGCGTGGTGCAGTACGTGGCACCGGAACGCGTGGCCCATCACGTGCGCGGCATGAACGCGCATACGCTGGGCATCGAGCTGGTCAATACCGGGCGCTATCCGGACTGGTTCGACAGCCGCCACCAGGCGATGGACGAGGCCTACACCGAGGCACAGCTGCAGGCGCTGGAACAGCTGCTGCTGGCGCTGGTGGCGCACTACCCGTCGCTGCGACGGATTGCCGGGCATGACCAGCTGGACCTGGAACGGGTGCCGGCCAGCGACGATGCGACGTTGACGGTGGCGCGCAAGCGCGATCCGGGGCCGCTGTTCCCGTGGGCGCGGGTGCTGGCGAAGGTGCCGTTGCAGCCGGTTGGGTAAGCGGCAGGGCTGCGCCCTGCACCCGCAGAGGCAACGGCAACGTCAACGTCAACGTCAAACGCTGGCATTCCGTGGGATGGCGGGGGGGGTCCGGTTGCGGACACCCCCGCAACCGGCCCCACCCCGCCTTCAACAGTTCTCCGCGATCCTTCGAATCGACACGGGGTCGGATCCCGTTGCTACGCAACGGGCTCTGACCCGATTTTCGGTTGATGGGGTCAGAACCGTTCTCCGTTGGAAAACGGATCCGACCCCGCGCGGCTCAGGCGCCGGTCGCCACCGGGCGGCTGCTGTCGCTGACCCACCCGCTCCAGGAGTCGGCGTAGATGCGCGCGCCGGACAGGCCCGCCGTTTCCATCGCCAGCAGCAGATGGCAGGCGGTCACGCCGGAGCCGCACATCAGCACCACCTGCTGCGGATCGCGGTTGCCGATCACGCCCTGCAGTTCGGCGCGCAGCGCCTGTGGGTCGCGCAGGTGGCCATCGAGTACGTTCAAGGCGAACGGGCGGTTGACCGCGCCCGGCACGTGGCCGGCGACCGGGTCCAGCGGCTCGACGTCACCGCGGAAGCGCTCACCCGCGCGCGCGTCGACCAACCAGCCCGGCGCGTGCTTCAGCCGTGCGCTGATTTCATCGGCGTTGGCGATCTGGGTGGTGTCGAAACGGCCCGGGTAGGCAGGTAACACCGTCACTTCAGTCGGCCCGCTCGCCAGCGCGTGACCGGCGGCCTGCCAGGCGGCAATACCGCCGTCGAGCACGGCCACCCGGGTGTGCCCGATCAGCCGCAGCAGCCACCACAGGCGCGAGGCGGCCATGCTGCCGTCGCTGCCGTCGTAGACCACCACCTGGGTTTCGGGACCGATGCCCCACGTACCGAGCTTCGCGGCGAACGCATCGCTGTCCGGCAGCGGGTGCCGGCCGTGGCCGCTTCGGGTCAGATCCGACAGATCACGGTTGAGATCGGCATGCACCGCAGTCGGTATGTGCCCTGCCAGATACTGGCCGCCCGCCGCCTGCGGATCGGCCAGCGAAGCGCGCGCATCGACCACGCGCACGGCGGTGCTGGCGGTGGCACGCGCATCGACGACGCGCACGCCTGCGCCCAGCGCAGCGGCAAGGCTGGTGACATCGACCAGGGTGGTCCACGGCGGATCGATCGGCTTCATTTCACTTGCTCCAGGCGACGACGCAGGTTGTAGAGAATGGCGGCGGTCGCGCCCCAGATGCGCTGCCCCGGCCAGCCATACTCCAGGACGTGGCGGACCCGGCCGCGATGAGTGATTTCGACCTGGCGCAGGCTGTCGGGCGCCATCAGATAATCCAGCGGCACCTCGAACACTTCGGCCACTTCGCTGGGCTGCGGCACCGGCACGAAATCCGGATCCACCACCGCCACCACCGGCGTGACCCGGTAGCCGGTGATGGTGACGAAGGGATCGAGATACCCCAGCGCCTGCACCTGGCCGGGCGCCAATGCGATTTCTTCCTGGCTCTCGCGCAGCGCGGCCGCCAATGCGTCACGGTCATCGGGCTCGGTGCGGCCGCCGGGGAATCCGACCTGGCCCCCGTGCGTGCGCAGGGTTTCGGTGCGGCGGGTCAGGATCACCTGTGCGCCGTTGGCGCGCGGGACGATGCCGGCCAGCACCGCAGCCTCCACCGGAGGCCCGGGCGGCAGCAGGTCGATCAGCTCACTGCGGTTCCAGCCGTCGCCGGCCGGCGGTTGGGCCAAGGGGTGCAGCGCGCGCATCAGTCGCTCGTGGTCGGCCAGCGAGCCACGCAGCGATTGCTGCAGTTGTTCGCGCAGGGGCTGCACGCGGTGCAGGATGCGGCTGCGTTCCTCGTTGCTCATCGACGACCACCGCGCGATCTCATCGATATGCCGCGCGCAGCCGGTGCATTGCCGGTGCGGATCCAGCGTGCACACTCCGATGCAGGGACTTGCGACAACACGCGCCGTTTCTTCCATTGTTTGCACCCGGCAACAGTAGCGCGATCGGGCTGAATTTGCGCGGGTGGCCCGGCCCAACGGTAGAGTCGACGCTCGCGCGCAGCGCGGGCGTTTCACCGCCAGGGGCTGCACAAACAGAAACGCGCCGGTGGGATCACCGGCGCGTTTCGTTTGCTGTTTCGATTTACTTGACGCTGACCAGCTTGATCTCGAACTGCACAGCCACGTTCGGCGGGAACGGGGTGCGCGGGTCGGCACCGTAGGCCTGGTCCGGCGGCAGGGTGACTTCCCACTTCGAGCCGGCCGGCATCTGCAGCAGGGTCTCGCGCATGGCCTTCATTTCAACTTCGCTGACCTTGATCGACGGGATCTGCTGGGCAGGGCGGGCTTCGGTCGGGCGCTGGCCGTACGGGAACGGACCGGCCACTTCCAGCTGCACGGTGCTGGCCTGGGTCGGCTTGGCGCCCTTGCCGGCTTCGATCACGCGGTACTGGACGCCGCTCGGCAGGGACTGCACGCCGGCCTTGGCCTTGTTCGCCGCGATGAACTGATCGCTCTTGGTCTTGTTTTCGGCAGCCGCCTTTTCGTACTCGGCCTTGGCAGCCTGGGCACGGCCCTGCTCGCGCTTCTGGAACGCTTCAACGGCCGGCTTCAGCTGCTCGGCGGTGATCGCCGGCTGCTTCTTGGCGTAGGCATCCTGCAGGCCCTTCACCACCGAGTTGATGTCCAGCTGCTCACCGCGACCGGTCAGCTCCGCCAGGTTGTTGCCGTAGTCGTAACCGAAGTAATAACTCAGCTTGCCCTTCTCGGACGCGATGTCCTGGGCGAAGGCATTGCCCGTCAGGGCCAGGGCCGCGACGGCGACCGCGATAGAACGCAACTTCATCAAACAGTTCTCCAGGGGTGGTAACTCAGGGACGTTCTTCGCCGCCCTGAGGCGACGGGTTAGGATAACGGGCGCAACGTGTAACCGCTACTCACGATGCAGGCTATGACCCGTCTGCGTTTGCAGAGTTCAATATCACTTTTTTTTAACGTTCCAGGAGTTTCCCCGTGGCCGATGCCCTGATCGCTGTTGCCGACGAAGGCGCCATCCGCACCGTGACCGTCCAGCGCCCGGACAAGCTCAATGCCCTGAACGCCGCGACCCTGCAGGCGCTGACCGATGCCTTCAGGGTCGCCGCTGCCGATCCGGAGGTGCGCGTGGTGGTGTTGACCGGGGCGGGCCCGAAGGCCTTCGTGGCCGGTGCCGACATCGCGGAAATGAACACCCTCAGCGCCGTTCAGGGACGTGATTTCTCGCTGCTGGGCCAGGCCCTGATGCGCCAGATCGAACGCATGCCCAAGCCGGTCATCGCGCGCGTGAACGGTTTCGCGCTGGGCGGCGGGCTTGAGCTGGCGATGGCGTGCCACCTGCGCATCGCCGCCGATACCGCCAAGGTCGGCCAACCGGAAATCAATCTCGGCCTGATTCCCGGCTTCGGCGGCAGCCAGCGCCTGCTGCGCCTGTGTGGCCGCGCCGCCACCCTGGAGCTGTGCCTGCTGGGGGCGCCGATCAACGCCGCGCGTGCGCTGGAGCTGGGCATCGTCAACGAAGTCGTGCCGGCCGACGCGCTGGACAACCGCGTGCAGGACGTCGCCCGCCAGCTGGCACGCTCAGCACCGCTGGCCCTGCGTGGCCTGCTCGACGCGGTGCACGTGGGCGGCGAGTGCAGCCTGGAGGCCGGGCTGGAATACGAAAGTGCGCAGTTCGGCCTGCTGTTCGCCACCGAGGACATGCGTGAAGGCACCAGTGCCTTCCTGCAGCGCCGCCCGCCGGCCTTCCAGAACCGCTGACGCCATGGCATCCCGACCCAACCCCGCGCAGTTGTTCGCCCGGGTCCAGGCAGACGATCTCGATGGCGCCCTGCAGGCGGGGCTGATGGACTACGTCGCCCGAGCCGGCGACGAACAGCTGCTGCCTGGCCACCCGGACCTTCCGCAGCGGCTGCAGCAGGCCCAGCAGCAACTGCGTACGGCCTGGGCCGCACGCGAACGCTATCGCGCCCGCGCGGTGCGCCTGGCCCGCCGCGAAGCCGAGCGCGATGCACGTCGCACCCCGCCCCCGGCGCCGGACGTGAAGCCCCCCCTGCCCGCCGCGGCGGCCGCGATTCTCGCCCGGGCCAAGGCCCGCGTCACCGGCAAGGAGCCGTAATGGCCACCGCGAAGAAGACTGCCCGCGCACCGGCGCGGCGCGGCGGCCGCATGCCGCGCGCCGACGTGGTGGAAATGTTCACCCGCCTGCGCGAGCTCAATCCGCACCCGAAGACCGAGCTTGAGTACAGCTCGCCGTTCGAACTGCTGGTGGCCGTGGCGCTGTCTGCCCAGGCCACCGACGTCGGCGTCAACAAGGCCACCCGCCGCCTGTTCCCGGTCGCCAACACGCCGGCGAAGATCCTCGCGCTCGGTGAGGATGGCCTGAAGCCGTACATCGCCACCATCGGGCTGTTCAACGCCAAGGCGAAGAACGTGATCGCCACCTGCGCGATCCTGCTGCAGAAGTACGGCGGCGAAGTGCCGCGCGACCGCGAAGCGCTGGAAGCGCTGCCCGGTGTGGGCCGCAAGACCGCCAACGTGGTGCTCAACACCGCCTTCGGCGAGCCGGTGATGGCGGTGGATACGCATATCTTCCGCGTCTCCAACCGTACCGGCCTGGCCCCCGGCAAGAACGTGCGCGAAGTGGAGGACACGCTGGTGAAGGTGATTCCGGCCGAGTTCCTGCTCGACGCGCACCATTGGCTGATTCTGCATGGCCGCTACGTGTGCAAGGCGCGCAAGCCGGATTGCCCGGGCTGCGTGATCGCCGACCTGTGCCGGTTCAAGGAAAAGACCACAGCCGAGACGTGACGCGGATCGTGTTGTGACGAAACGAAGACGGCGGGCACCAGGCCCGCCGTCCGCGTGTATGGACAAGGGTGCTTCAGGAGATCAGAACGACAGGTCGCCCCAGACGCCGAATTCCTTGGTCTTGTCGTTCTTCTTGTCGCTGGCGTTGGCCAGGTGCGTGTACTTGTACACGGTCGACAGCTTGAGGTTCTTCATGACCGGGAACTCGACGCCGACGTTCCAGTACTTGTCGCTCAGGGTCGGGTCCAGGGTCTTGCTGACGTCGGTGTCATCGTAACGACCGAACACGTTGATGCCGCCGTCGGTCACGCGCACGCTGCCCCACACCGACCAGCCACTGGTCTTGTCGGTGGCAACGGTCAGCACGTTGTTGAGGTTCTTGGCCTGGAAGTACTCGCCGCCGACGCGGAAGTTGCTGTCGGCGTAGGCCACCATCGCGTTGGCGCGGGTGTAGGTGTTCTCGGCGCTCTGGATGTCGGTTTCCTTGCCCAGCTTGCCGCTGTAGCCGCCGACGGCGACCACGAAGTTCTCGTTCGGGGTGTAGGCCACGCGGCCTTCCACGTCCATGCCCTTGCTGCGGGTCGGGTTCTTGTAGCCGGCGCCGGACACGACCGAGACGGCGTAGTTGAAGTTGTTGCCCAGGTTGCCGAAGCCATGCAGGCCCCAGTCGGACGAGTTGCCGTACTTCAGGCGGTCGGTCAGGGTGTTCTCGACATAGCGCATGCCGTAGAACTTCTCGACGTACGGGATCCACGGCATGTCGGCGGCACCGACGCGCAGGTTGAAGGCCGGGTCGAAGCTGCCCTGCACGTAGGCCTTCTTGACGAACAGTTCGGTGTTGCCGATGGCCGAGCTGTACTGGAAGTCGGTGGTCAGGTTGGCCGACCAGATGTCGTTGAACTTGTGGTCGACGGTCAGGTAGAAGCGCTTGACGTCCAGGCCGGTGCCGCTGGCGGCGGTGTCCTTGCCGTTGCTGGTCTTGTCGATGTTGGTCAGGTCGAAGAACATGCGACCGCCAATCTTGTTGTCATTGACCAGCTTGGCCAGCTTGTCGACGCTGGTCTGGGTCTTCTGCGCACCTTCCAGGGCCTGCGCCTGGGTGATGTTCACTTCGGACTGCGCGTCGGACTGCGCCTGCAGCGCCTGCGAATCGTTCTGCAACTGCTGGACCTGGGCCTGCAGCGCAGCGATCTGTGCCTGCAGCTGCTGCAACTGTGCCTGGGACACGCCCGAGCTGGCGGGGGCTGCGAAGGCGTCGGCGGAAACCAGACCGAGGCTTGCAACGACCGCGGCGGCGAGCAAATGGGAACGCATTTTGGATTTCTCCAGAGGGTTGGAATGGCTTGGGCAGAACGCCACGCCGGCAGGCCGGTCAAGCGTTTTGCGAACGTTCCGTTAAAACCATGACAGCCGAATGACAGATTGAGCACCAACCCCAGATTTCTTCGTGCGGTCATGCGTACGACTCATTTGCGCGCACATGCTTATCGATCCCTTGCGCCCCATGGCGTGGTGTATCGGCACCGACACGCGGGCAAGCCGCCGGGTCACCCTGGTCCGCACCGCCCGGCTTCGCGCGGATGACGCGGAATCCCTGCGCAACGCCAGGCGCAGACCGCGCGAAGGGAGGCAGCCGTCACCTCATCGGCCACCTATGCAAGGTGACCGCAACCGGCGCCGGCGCACCTCCCTTGTGCCCGCACGACCGCCTCAGCCGCTGCGCGAAACCTTCACGGCCCGCGCTGCGCAAGCGCCAGCCAGCGCTGTAACGGATGCGTCATACAACGGTCCCCGCGCTGTCATCGAACCGTTATGGAATGTGCGCCGGGCGGGTAACCCCGCATCCCAATCAACCCAGGAGCCACCCCGTGATCCACGCCTTCAAGTCGCGCGTTGCCGTTGCCGTCTTCGCAGCGTCGTCCGTGTTCGCCGCCAACGCCGCTGAAATCACCGGCGCGGGCGCCTCGTTCATCTACCCGGTGATGTCGAAGTGGTCGGCCGACTACAACGCTGCCACCAGCAACAAGGTCAACTACCAGTCGATCGGTTCCGGCGGCGGCATTGCGCAGATCAAGGCCAAGACCGTTGATTTCGGCTCTTCCGATGCACCGCTGAAGCCGGAAGAACTGGCCGCCTCGGGCCTGGCCCAGTTCCCGTCGGTGATCGGCGGCGTGGTGCCGGTGGTCAACGTGGCCGGCATCGCCCCGGGCGCACTCAAGCTGGACGGCACCGTGCTGGCCAACATCTTCCTGGGCAAGATCAAGACCTGGAACGACCCGGCCATCGCCGCGCTGAACCCGGGCGTGACCCTGCCGAGCGCCAAGATCACCGTCGTGCACCGCTCGGATGGTTCGGGCACCACCTTCAACTTCGTCAACTACCTGTCCAAGGTCAGCCCGGAGTGGAAGAGCTCGGTCGGTGAAGGCACCTCGGTCCAGTGGCCGGCCGGCATCGGCGGCAAGGGCAACGAAGGCGTTGCTGCCTACGTGAAGCAGATCAAGGGCGGCATCGGCTACGTCGAACTGTCCTACGCACTGCAGAACAAGCTGTCGTACACGGCGATGAAGAACGCTGCCGGCAGGTTCGTCCAGCCGAGCGATGCATCGTTCGCCGCCGCTGCCGCCAGCGCCGACTGGGCCAGCGCCAAGGACTTCTACCTGGTGATGACCAACGCCCCGGGCGCCGAGTCCTGGCCGATCACCGCCACCAACTTCATCCTGGTGCACAAGAAGCCGAAGAACGCTGCCAACGGCAAGGCCACCCAGGAGTTCTTCCGCTGGGTCTACAAGAGCGGCGACGCCCAGGCCCGCCAGCTGGACTACGTGCCGCTGCCGGACAGCCTGGTCCGCCAGATCGAGACCTACTGGTCGCAGAACCTGAAGTAAGCACGTTCCCCCGCAGGAACGGGGCCGGCGGGTCCTCTCTCCCCCGCCGGCCCCAACCGGGCGCGAGATCCTCGAGATCTCGCGCTCTTCTTGTTTTCGGGGATGCATGCATCTGCCTCTGCAGCGCCGAGCCCACGCTCGGCTGGGTGCTGGAGCGTGCGGACCGACGGTCCGCACCTACCGAGGGCAGGGACCTATCGAACATGGCTTGACTCCACACGGGCCAACCGGCCGCCATACCGGTGCGCAGATCCGGGGTCTCCGGGGCTCTGCCGGATGGGGGCCAACCCGGTGAAACCCTTGTCAGAACGTGATCCAGGACACCTCTGTCATGGTCGTAATACGGCTGTAACAAAAACATCATTTCATAGCCGCATCCGCCGACCACGTCGGCTCTTCCCCGCTATGGAGTGACCATGAAACTGCACTCGGCCGGCCTTGCCGCCCTTTCCCTGGCCATCGCCCTGGGCCTGTCGGCCTGCGGTGGCGACAAGCAGGCCGCGCAGCAGCCGGCGGCCGACGGTGCCGCTGCCCCGGCCGCTGCCGGTGCCAAGGTGACCGCCGAAGTGTCCGGCGCGGGCGCGTCCTTCATCTTCCCGCTGGTCTCCAAGTGGTCGGCCGACTACAACGCCGCCACCGGGGCCAAGATCAACTACCAGTCGATCGGCTCCGGCGGCGGCATCGCCCAGATCAAGGCCGGCACCGTCGACTTCGGCTCCTCCGACAAGCCGCTGAGCAGCGAAGAGCTGGCACAGGCCGGCCTGGCCCAGTTCCCGTCGGCCATCGGCGGCGTGGTGCCGGTGGTCAACATCGAAGGCCTGGAAGCCGGCAAGCTGCGCCTGAGCGGCGCCCTGCTGGCCGACATCTTCCTGGGCAAGGTCAAGACCTGGAACGATCCGGCCATCGTCGCCGCCAACCCGGGCGTGAAGCTGCCGGACGGCAAGATCACCCTGGTCCACCGTTCGGACGGTTCGGGCACCACCTTCAACTTCTCCAACTACCTGTCCAAGGTCAGCCCGGAGTGGAAGAGCAAGGTCGGCGAAGGCACCTCGGTGCAGTGGCCGGACGGCGTCGGTGGCAAGGGCAATGAAGGCGTCGCTTCGTACGTGAAGCAGATCAAGGGCTCCATCGGCTACGTCGAGCTGGCCTACGCGCTGCAGAACGGCATGCCGTACACCGCCATGCAGAACGCCGCCGGCAACTGGGTCGAGCCCAGCGCGGAAACCTTCGCCGCGGCGGCCGCCAGCGCCGACTGGGCCAGCGCCAAGGACTTCAACCTGGTCATCACCAACGCCCCGGGCGAGCAGGCGTGGCCGATCACCGCCACCAACTTCATGCTGATGCAGAAGCAGCCGAAGGACGCCAAGCGCAACCAGGACACCCTGGCCTTCTTCAAGTGGGCCTTCGAGAACGGCCAGGCCCAGGCCAACGAGCTGCACTACGTGCCGCTGCCGGCCGAACTGGTCAAGCAGATCGAGGCCTACTGGGCGACCGACCTGAAGTGACGGACTCGACGGTGCCCGCCCCGCGCGGGCACCGCTTCCACGCCGTGCCGCCCCGCCCCTTCCTGGCCCTGCCGTCCCCATGAATGCCATCGCCCAGCCTGTAGCCGCCCCGTCCACGCGTGATGCGCGTGATGCCCGCAACGACAAACTGTTCCGATGGGTGCTGGTCGGCACCGTCATCTTCGTCCTGATCGCCCTGGCCTGCGCCGCGCTGTCGATGCTGTGGGGCGGCCGCCATGCCCTGCAGATGCAGGGCCTGAGCTTCTTCTTCTCCGCCGACTGGAATCCGGTCGAAAACAAGTTCGGCGCGCTCGCCCCGATCTACGGCACCCTGGTCACCGCCGTCATCGCGATGGTCATCGCCGTGCCGGTCAGCTTCGGCATCGCCTTCTTCCTCACCGAAGTCGCGCCACGCTGGCTGCGTGGCCCGGTCGGCACAGCCATCGAACTGCTGGCCGGCATTCCCTCGATCATCTACGGCATGTGGGGCCTGTTCGTGCTGGTGCCGGTGATGACCGAGTACGTCACGCCGTTCCTCAACGAGACCCTGGGCGAATGGCCGATCATCGGCCCGATGTTCCAGGGCCCGCCGCTGGGCATCGGCATGCTCACCGCCGGTTTCGTGCTGGCGATCATGGTCATTCCGTTCATCTCCTCGGTGATGCGCGAAGTGTTCCTGACCGTGCCGACCCGCCTGAAGGAATCGGCCTATGCGCTGGGCTCCACCAAGTGGGAAGTGAGCTGGGACATCGTGCTGCCCTACACCCGCTCGGCGGTGATCGGCGGCATCTTCCTCGGCCTCGGCCGCGCCCTCGGCGAGACGATGGCGGTGGCCTTCGTGATCGGCAACAGCGTGCGCCTGTCGCCGTCGCTGCTGGAACCGGGCACCACCATTGCTGCGCTGATCGCCAACGATTTCGGTGAAGCCACTGAAACCTACCGTTCGGCCCTGCTGCTGCTCGGCTTCGTCCTCTTCATCGTCACCTTCGTGGTGCTCGCCATCGCCCGCCTGATGCTGATGCGCCTGTCCCGCAAGGAGGGCAACTGATGTCCAGCACCGCTGACTCCCTGTACCTGCGCCGCCGCATCGGCAATGTCGTTGCGATCACCGCCTCCTGCGCCACCGCGCTGTTCGGTTTGTTCTTCCTGGGCTGGATCCTGTTCACCCTGGCCTCCAAGGGCCTGGCCGGCATCAACCTGGATCTGTTCACCAAGATGACGCCGCCGCCGATGCAGGAAGGCGGCCTCGCCAACGCGTTCTTCGGCAGCGCCGTGATGTGTGCGCTGGCGATCGGCATCGGCACCCCGCTGGGCGTATTGGCGGGCACCTGGCTGGCCGAGTACGGCAACGCCCGCAAGGCCGGCACCGTGGTCCGCTTCGTCAACGACATCCTGCTGTCGGCCCCGTCCATCGTGCTCGGCCTGTTCGTCTACACCCTGTACGTGATGCAGACCGGCGGCAACTTCTCGGCGTTCGCCGGTGCGCTGTCGCTGGCCTTCATCGTGCTGCCGGTGGTGGTACGCACCACCGACGAGATGCTGCGCCTGGTGCCCTCGCAGATGCGCGAAGCGGCCCTGTCGCTGGGCATCCCGCAGTGGAAGGTGATCGTGCAGGTGCTGTACCGCAGTGCCTCGGCCGGCATCATCACCGGCATCCTGCTGGCACTGGCCCGCATCTCCGGCGAGACCGCACCGCTGCTGTTCACCGCCTTCGGCAACCAGTACTGGAACAACAACATCTTCCAGCCGATGGCCTCGGTGCCGGTGGTGATGAACCAGTTCGCCGGCAGCCCGTATGAATCCTGGCAGGTGCTGGCATGGGCCGGTGCCCTGGTGCTGACTGTCTTCGTGTTGCTGGTCAGCCTTGCCGCCCGCGGCATCCTGCTGCGCAACCGTATCTCCCATGACTGACCTTTCCGTGGATAACGCCATGAACGACCTTTCCAACGCCGTGCCGATGCAGCGCATCGCCGTGCCGTCCTCGCACGAGAGCCTGCACACGCCGTCGCCGGTGAAGCTGGCTGCGCGTGGACTGGACTTCTATTACGACAAGTTCCACGCCCTGAAGGGCATCAACCTGGAAATCCCGGAAAAGCGCGTGACCGCGCTGATCGGTCCTTCCGGTTGCGGCAAGTCGACCCTGCTGCGCATCTTCAACCGCATCTACGCGCTGTACCCGAAGCTGGAAGCGCGCGGTGAAGTGCTGCTGGACGGCGAGAACATCCTGTCGCCGAAGTACCCGATGAACCGCCTGCGCAGCAAGGTCGGCATGGTGTTCCAGAAGCCGGTGCCGTTCCCGATGACCATCTTCGAGAACGTGGCCTACGGCATCCGCCACCACGAGAAGCTGAGCAAGGCCGACATGGCAGACCGCGTCGAGCAGGCGCTGCGCCAGGGCGCGCTGTGGGACGAAGTGAAGGACAAGCTGGGGCAGAGCGCACTGGGCCTGTCCGGCGGCCAGCAGCAGCGCCTGTGCATCGCCCGTGCCGTGGCCCTGCGCCCGTCGGTGCTGCTGCTGGACGAGCCGACCTCGGCGCTGGATCCGATCTCGACCAGCCGCATCGAGCAGCTGGTGGAAGAACTCAAGCACGAGTACACCATCGTGATCGTCACCCACAACATGCAGCAGGCCGCACGCGTGTCCGACTACACCGCCTTCATGTACCTGGGCGACCTGATCGAGCACGACCGCACCGAAGTGATCTTCTCGCAGCCGTCGCAGCGGCAGACCGAGGACTACATCACCGGCCGCTTCGGCTGAAACGTCAGTCGAGCACGGCTCGACCCTGCAGACACCATCAGTCGAGCGTGGCTCGACTCTACAGAGTGGAACAACCATGAACCTTCCCAACGACCACATCGTCAAGAGCTACGACGAAGAGCAGCAGCGCCTGGTGGCCGAGATCGTGCGCATGGGCGAGATGGCCGTCGCCCAGCTCGAAGCGTCGATGGACGTGATCGAGAAGCGCGACGAGAACGCTGCCCATCGCATCATCGCCAACGACGAGGCGATCGATGCGCTGGAACAGCAGATCAGCCACGACGTGATGCGCCTGGCGCTGCGTGGCCCGATGGCGCGCGACCTGCGCGAGATCCTTGCCGGCCTGCGCATTCCGGCCGACATCGAGCGCATCGGTGACTACGCTGCCAACGTCGCCAAACGCTCGATCGCGCTGGGCAAGGTGCCGCCGCTGCCGCAGATCCAGGGCCTGCGTGCACTGGGCCGCCTGGCCGCGCAGCAGGTCCGGCGTGCCATTGCCGCCTACCGCGACAACGATGCTGATGCCGCGCTGGAACTGCGTGAGGACGACGCCCGCCTGGACGCGCAGTACACCGCGCTGTTCCGCGAGCTGCTGACCTACATGATGGAAGACCCGCGCAACATCACCCCGTGCACGCACCTGCTGTTCATGGCCAAGAACCTGGAGCGCGTGGGCGACCACGCCACCAACATCGCCGAGAACGTATGGTTCCTGGTGCATGGCGAGCAGCCGCTGCCACCGCGTGAAAAGCGCGACGAGACCTCCAGCACCGGCCAGCCCTGACGCTGCACTGCAACACCGGAGTCGACTCCAAGGTGGCCGCTGTCCTGGTGACAGCGGCCTTCTTTTTTGGGGAGTTCCCCCGCATTGGGCCCGCCGGGCTTGCCCGGTGCGGACCTGCCGGATGCTTCTGTAACAGATCTCACGAAAATTTGAGTTCTTGGCGAGGATTCGTTGAGTAGGATCGCTGCACCATCGATTCACCCCGGGCACCTGCCCACCACCCAGGAGTAAGACCGATGAGCAGTTCCAACAAGACCCTGTCCCTGCTGACCGCTACCGCTCTGGCCGCCGGCCTGGGCATGACCGCCAGCGCCTCGGCGCTGAGCATGAGCGACCTCGCCCAGGGCTACCTGGTGGCCGGCCAGGCAGCCAAGGCCAGCACCGATGCCAAGGCCGCCGATACCAAGATGGCAGCCGACGCGACCAAGCACGCCGAAGGCAAGTGTGGTGCCGACGGCAAGACCGGCGAAGGCAAGTGCGGTGCCGACAAGGGCAAGGCTGCCGGCGCAGCGGGCGCCAAGGCCAAGACCGGCGACACGAAGTCGGCTGAAGGCAAGTGCGGCGAAGGCAAGTGCGGTGGCAAGCACTGACGTCCGCGCCAGCCTCGTCCACCCGCAGTCGCCGCTTCGCGCGGCGGCTGCAGGGTTGGGCCTGCGCCGGGCGCTGCTGCAGGATCTGCGTGACGCTCCGGCAGGCGACTTCGACTTCCTGGAATGCGCGCCGGAGAACTGGATCCATGTCGGCGGCCCGGCCGGTGATGCCCTGGCCGAACTGGCACACCGCCATCCGCTGAGCTGCCACGGCCTGTCGCTGTCGCTGGGCGGCAGTGCCGCCCTGGACACCCAGCTGCTGGAGCAGGTCGGCCGGTTCCTCGAAAAGCACCGCGTGCCGCTGTACAGCGAGCACCTGAGCTACTGCAGCGACGACGGCCACCTGTACGACCTGCTGCCGATTCCCTTCACCGACGAAGCCGTGCGCCATACCGCGCAGCGCATCCGCCACGTGCAGGACCTGCTCGGCCGCCGCATCGCGGTGGAGAACGTGTCCTACTACCTGGCGCCGGAACCGGCGATGGACGAGCTGGCGTTCACCAATGCGGTGCTCGCCGAAGCCGACTGCGACCTGCTGCTGGACGTCAACAACGTCTACGTCAACGCCTGCAACCACGGCTACGATGCCGATGCCTTCATCGCCGGCCTGCCCGCGCAGCGCATCGTCTGCCTGCACGTGGCCGGGCACCTGGACGAGGCACCCGACCTGAAGATCGATACCCATGGCAGCGCGGTGATTGATCCGGTCTGGGAGTTGCTGGCGCGTACCTATGCTCGCATCGGCCCACGCCCCACCCTGCTCGAACGCGATTTCAATTTCCCGCCCTATGCGGAACTGCAGGGCGAACTGCAGACCATCCGCCGCCTGCAGGCCGCACACGCCGGGGCTGCACATGGCTGACGCTATCGACACCCTGCGCGCGCAGCAGCACGCGTTCACCGCGCACCTGCGCGATCCACAGGCGGTGCCGGCACCGGCCGGCCTGGATGCACGCCGGTTGGCGGTGTACCAGCACCTGCTGTTCAACAACCTGCTCGGGCTCCTGAGCAACGGTTTCCCGGTCTGCGTCCGCCTGCTCGGCGAACCGGCATGGAGCGCGCTGGTGCGCCACTACTTCGCCACCCATCGCTGCCAGACCCCCCTGTTCACCGAGCTGGCCGCCGAGTTCGTGCAGTGGCTGCAGGCACAGTCGCAGCTGCCGCACCCGGCGCTGGCCGAACTGGCCCACTACGAGTGGGTGGAAACCGCGCTGTACCAGTTGCAGGCCGAGCCACTTCCTGCGCCTGGCGATGTCGATCCGCTGCGGGTGCCGCTGCAGCGTTCGCCGCTGGCGTGGCCGCTGCTGTACCAGTGGCCGGTGCACCGTCTCGGTGCAGAGGATGCGCCGACCCAGCCCCTCCCAGAACCCACCGGCCTGCTGGTCCGCCGCGAAGCCGACGGTGAAGTGCGATTCGCCGCGCTCAGCCCCTTGGCGGTGCACCTGCTGTCCAGCATCGGTGAACAGCCTGGGCTGGAAGGCCGTACGTACCTGCAACGCCTCGCCACCACGCATGGGCTGGCCGAAGACGCGCTGGCCGGCCCCGGTGCCGCGCTGCTGCGGCAGTTCCTGCAGGCCGGCGTGATCGGCCCGCTCACCGCCCCGCCCTGACACCCCATTTGCGGAGATCCCCTGATGAACCTTCCGACCCTGGCCGCCGCGCGTGACCAGCTGGACCGTCTCGCCCCCTGGTTGGCCCCGCTCGGCCTGCGCCTGCTGCTGGCCTTGGAATTCTTCGAATCCGGCCGCGAGAAGCTGCGCGGCCAGAACTGGTTCGCCGACCTGCAGGACGCCTTTCCATTCCCGTTCGACCAGTTGCCGGCCACCCTGAACTGGCAACTGGCGACCTGGTTCGAACTGCTCGGGGCGGCCTGCCTGCTGTTCGGTTTCGGCACCCGTTTCGCCGCCGCGAGCCTGCTGGTGCTGACCGTGGTGGCCACCTATGCGGTGCATTGGCCGATGGAGTGGAACTCGCTGGCCGACCTGGCCATGGGCTATGCGATCAGCGACCAGGGCTTCGGCAACTTCAAGCTGCCGGTGCTGTTCATGGCCATGCTGCTGCCGCTGATCTTCACCGGCGCCGGCAAGCTGAGCGTGGACGCCTGGTTGGCGCGGTGGTCTCCCTCGGCCACACCTGCGCGGCCAGCGGTTCGGTAGATGCCGACCTTGGTCGGCGCGTCATGTGCCAACCAAGGTTGGCACCTACCGGGTTCTGCGTTCGTGCCACCACGGTGGCTGGCATGGGCTGCGTGGCCGGGCGCTCAGGGCCGCTCTGATAGAATTCACGCATGACTGACCCCATCCCCGCACCTGCCGCCGTTCCCGATTCCGCACTTCCCCAGGCGCAGCGCGCGATGTCACAACGCTTCCGCGGCTTCCTGCCGGTGGTGGTGGATGTCGAAACCGGCGGCTTCGACAGCCAGCGCAACGCGCTGCTGGAAATCGCTGCGGTGCCGATCGAGATGGACGAGAACGGCCTGCTCTACCCCGGCCAGACCGCCAGTGCCCACGTGGTCCCGGCCGAGGGCCTGGAGATCGACCCGAAGTCGCTGGAAGTGACCGGCATCATCCTCGACCATCCGTTCCGGCTGGCCAAGGAAGAAAAAGCGGCGTTGGACCACATCTTCACTCCGGTGCGTGCGGCGATGAAGAAGTACGGCTGCCAGCGCGCGATCCTGGTTGGCCACAATGCCCATTTCGACCTCGGCTTCGTCAACGCGGCCGTGGCGCGGACCGGCCACAAGCGCAATCCGTTCCATCCGTTCAGCGTGTTCGACACGGTCACCCTGGCCGGTATCGCCTACGGCCAGACCGTGCTGGCGCGTGCGGCCACTGCCGCCGGGCTGGGTTGGGATGCGAATGAAGCGCACAGCGCGGTATATGACACCGAGCAGACCGCGCGGCTGTTCTGCACCATCGCCAACGCCTGGCCGCGGTAAGAAAGCGCTTTCTGTAGAGCCGAGCCATGCTCGGCTGCACCTTTTTCCGCGCTGCCGCGCGGTGGTCGAGCACGGCTCGACTCTACAGGCCGACGTCGTTCCATCGATGCATGGTGGCGAATCAATCGCCGCACAGTAGATCCACGCCATGCGTGGATGCGATCAACCAATGCTCGTGCGATCGCGGCCGTCGCTCTTGGCGCGGTACAGCGCGCGGTCGGCGCGCTGGTACAGCAGCGCCGGGGTGCGGTCGTCGGCATCCAGCTCCACCAGCCCCGCACTGAAGGTCACGCGCAGGCCTTCCACACCGGCCCAGTCGGGGTGGTCATGGAACAGGCCGCGCAGGCGCGCGCACAGCTGCGCGGCTTCCTCCAGGCGGGTGTCGTTGAGCAGCAGCGCGAACTCTTCGCCGCCGGTGCGCGCCGGCAGGTCGGAGTCGCGGCTGGCGGCTGCGATCAGCGTCGCCACCTGCACAAGCACGGCATCGCCGATGCTGTGGCTGTGGCGGTCGTTGACGTCCTTGAAATGGTCGATGTCCAGCACCACCAGGCACAGTGGATGACCACTACGCTGCGAACGGGCGAAGTCACGCGCCAGCGTCTCGTCGAAGCCGCGGCGGTTGGCCAGCCCGGTCAGCGCATCCTCGCGGGCCTGGCGCTCGAAGGCTTCGGCCTGGCGCGCCAGGCGCTCGGCCAGCTCGGTCTTTTCCTGGTTCAGCGCCTGCAGGTGCACGGTCTTGGCCTGCAGGTCGAAGGTCGCGTCGTCCACCCGCCGCGCCAGGCGCAGGTTGCTGGCCTTCAGCTGCTGCAGCAGCAGGCGGTACAGTGCCACCAGGCCGGCCAGCAGCAACAGCCCGCCCAGCGCCTGCACGCTGCGCCGCTGCCACCAGAACGGCTCGACGCTGAAGCTCCACACCGCCTCCTGTTGGCCCCAGCTGCCGCCCGGATGCGCCGCAGCCACATGCAGGGTGTAGTCGCCCGGCGGCAGGCCAACGAACTCGACGCTGCGCTGCGGGCCACGCTCGACCCAGCCGGCATCGAGGCCATCCAGCCGCGTGCGGTAGCGGATCCGGTCGGACATCAGGTAGCTCAGGCCGACATAGCTCACCGCCAACCGGCGGCCACCGGGAATGTAATTGCGATCCGGTCCCTCCCAGTGCACCGGCGCACCATCCACCTGCACGCTCTCGATCGCCGCCGGCGGCGATGGCCGCTCGCGGAAACGCTGCAGGCGTTGCGGGTCGACCGTGCTCAGGCCACCGGCGGTGACCACCCAGAACGTGCCATCCTGGCGCAGGATCGCCGATGGACTGGAGCTGCCATTGGCCTGTGCATTGGCCATGCCGTCGATCTCGTTGTAGCGCTCCAGCACCACCCGCGGCGTGCGGCCATCGGCCACCGCATTGAGGGTAGCCATGTCGGTGCGCAGCACACCACGGTTGCTGCTGATCCAGACATTGCCGAGGCGGTCCGGCACCAGCTGGAACACCGCGTCCACCGGCATGCCCTGCTCCAGGCCGACCCGCGCCAGCGCACCGTTGCGCCAGCGGTACAGGCCACGATCACTGCTGATCCACATCGCATCGCCCAGCTGGTGGAAGCCGAACACGCTGCGGCCGCCCCCCAGCGGGGCCAGGTCGATCGACTGCACGTGGTCGCCACGCAGCACGCGGATGCCTTCGATGGTGCCGATCCACAGGTTGCCCTGGTGATCATGCTCGAGCGCGGTGATCAGGCCGCCGGGCATGCCCGGCACGTTCGAGACCTGCACCCGGTCGCCGTCGATGCGCACCACGCCCTTCTGCGTGCCGGCCCAGACCACGCCCTGCGGGTCAACGGTGATCGCACGGATGTTGCCGCCCGGCATGCCGTCAGCCGCCGCATAGTTGTGGCGCAGGCCCCCATCGCGACCCAGCCGGTAAACGCCGTCGCCGAAGGTTCCCACCCACAGGTCACCGTCCGGCCCCTGTGCCAGGCTCAGTACCGAGGGCGCCTTGCCGCCGCGGTTGTGCAGCGGCACCGCGCGGAAACGACCGTCGCGGGTCTGGAGGTCAAGGCCGCTGGCGCTGCCGACCCACAGCTGGCGGTCGCGATCCTCGAACACCGTGCGCACGTAGTCGCCACTGAGCCCATCGCGCTCGGTGAAGCTGCTGAACAGTGTTTCGCGCAGGCGGTACAGGCCCCCATTGGCTCCCACCCAGATGCTGCCTTCGGCATCCTCGCGCAGGCTGACCACGCGTCCGCCCGGCAGGTTCAGGCCGGCCGGCAGCCGCTCCAGGCCATGGGCGGAAATGCGCAGCAGGCCCTGGTTCTCGGTACCCAGCCACAGATCGCCATGCCGGTCCTGCAGCATCGAGGTCATGTGCAGCTGGCCCGGCAGGCGGTGCACCAGCACCAGCTGGTCGTCCTCCACCCGGTACAGGCGCTCGCCGGCGACGATCCACAGCGCGCCATCCGGTGCCCGGTACGGCCACGACAGGCCGCTGCCGGCGCCCAGCCCCCACGCGGCGGGCGCGCGCTTGAGCACGCCGTCGTTGTCGCGCAGCACCAGCCCGTCGAGCGTGCCGACCCATACCCGGTCCTGTGCATCGACCACCAGCTTGGTGAAGCTCATCGCCATCGGCAGGTCCGCCGCCGGTGCCTGGTAGACGATGCCGGCATCCGGCGTCAGGTAGCCGATGCCCTTGCCTTCGTACAGCAGCCACAGCCGGCCCTGGCTGTCCATCTGCATGGACTGGATCAGCACCTGCGGTGTACCGGCCTGGTGCTCCCAGACCCGCCATTGGCCGTCGCTGCCGCGGTGGCTGACGTTGCCGCGCGAATCGCTGATCCACAGCCCACCCTGGCGGTCGACGAACAGTGCGCCGATGCCGTTGTCGCGCAGGCCCGGGCGCGTACTGCGGTCGAACACGGTGAAGTCCAGTCCGTTGTAGCGCACCAGCCCTTCCCAGGTGGCGAACCACAGATGGCCCTCCGGCGTCTGTGCGATGTCGCGCAGCGAGTTGTGCGGCAGGCCGTTGCGCGAGGTCCATACGTCGATGGCGTAGTCGCGCAGCGGGGGCGCGCCCTCCTGTGCCGCCAGCGGCAGCGCGAGGGCCAGCAGCAACCACAGCAGGCCCTGCCGCAGTGCCCGCCTGAATCCTGATGCGCGGCGCTCCACCCAGCGCCCCTCGTCCCCCTGCCCGCCCATCACCGCAGCAGCGGCGGCCAGGTGCGGCTGCAGGGCGCGGCAGCGTGCGGGAACAGCCGGGCAGCGCGCACTGGCATGCCGGCGGGAACGGGCTGGCTCATCGAGGGGAGACTGGGGAGATGGGCAGATGATAGGCCAAACCCCGGCCCCGGCGTCACCGTCCGCGGCCCGCCGGCTCAGCCGGCGCGGCCGGGCGCCACCACCTGGGCACTGGCCGGCCACTGCACCACCGCCTCCAGGCCACCTTCGGCCCGGTTGCGCAGCCACAGCCGAGCGCCGTCCTTCTCGGCCAGGGCGCGGGCGATGGTCAGGCCCAGGCCGGCCCCGCCGGTCTGGCGCGAACGCGAGGTTTCCACCCGCACGAACGGATCGAACACCGCCTCCAGCTGCTCTTCGGCCAGGCCGGGGCCGTCATCGGCCACCACTACGGTGATCGCACCGCCGCTGCGCTCGACCCGTACCCGCGCCCGTTGCGCGTACATCACCGCGTTGTCCACCAGGTTGGAGAACAGGCGGTGCATGGCCAGCGGACGCAGCATCAGCACCGAACCACTGCCCCCCTCGAAGACCACGTCGGCGCCGCCTTCGGCGGTGTCCTCGACGATGCTCTCCAGCAGTGAATCCAGGTCGAGTGCGGCGCGCTGCTCGGCACTCTCGGCACTGCGGGCCAGTTCCAGGCCCTCGCGCACCAGCGCCTGCATCGCCGCCAGGTCACCGATCAGGCGCTCGCGCAGGGCTTCGTCGCTGACATTCTCCAGGCGCAGGCGCAACCGGGTCAGCGGCGTCTGCAGGTCATGGGTGATCGCCGCCAGCATCTGCGTGCGTTCGGCCAGGTGCCGCTGCAGGCGGTGCTGCATGGCGTTGAAGGCTTCGGCGGCGCGCTGCACTTCATGCGGCCCGCGCAATGGCAACGGGTCGCGCTGCAGATCGTCGCCGAGATCCTCGGCAGCGGCGGCCAGTTCCTGCAGTGGCGCACTGGCCATGCGCGCAACGATATAGGCCAGCACGGCAATCGCCAGCACCAGCAGGGTCAGGAACCACGGGTCCACGGCGAGGATGCCGTTGTGCGCCACCGCCGGCGAGTCCAGCGCCAGTTTCAGCAGCGTGCCGTCGTTGAGGGTCACGTCCACCGCGCGGCACTTGGGCGGGATGAACGCCGGGTCGCGTTCGCGCGGCGGCCGCCGGTGACCCGGCGGTGGCGGCGGCAGCAGGTCCTGCAGCTTGGGAATGCAGGAGCGGAACGAAGCGAAGTGCACATGCGCGCGCGACACCGGTCCGGGGCGGTCTTCCAGCACTTCCATCAGCGCCGTGTCGGCACGCCCGAGGCGGGCTCCGGGCTGCAGCGCGCGCACGCTCGGCCCGCCGATCGCCAGCAGGCGCTCGCGCAGCTCCGGATTGCCGTCCAGCAGGTTGACGTAGCCCTGCAGGCGGTCGGCGATGCGGTTCAGGTTCTGCCGCTCGAACTCCTGCTGGCGCTTGGAAGTGGCCAGCATGGTCGCGCCGATCGCAGCCACCGCCATGCCCAGCAGCAGGATCACGAACAACCGCCCGACCATCGAGGACAGGAAATGGCGCAGGCGCTTCATCGCGGCTTATTCCAGGTTGACCGCGGAGGCCAGCACGTAGCCCTCGTTGCGCACCGTCTTGATCAGTCCGTCCGGGCCACCGTCGTCGCCCAGCTTGTTGCGCAGGCGGCTGACCTGCAGGTCGATCGCGCGGTCCTGTGCCTCGTAGTTGCGGCCACTGCTGAGCGCGACCAGCTGCTCGCGCGACAGCACCTTGTTGGCGTGCGCGATGAACACCCGCAGCAGGCGGAACTCGGCGCCGGACAGCACCACCACGCGGTCATCCGGATCGACCAGGTGGCGATGCTCCAGGTCGAACACCCAGCGCGAGAAGCGCGCACGGCGCACCGCCAGCGGCTCCAGGTTGGCCGGCAGCGCCTCGGTCCGGCGCAGCACGTTGCGGATGCGCGCCAGCAGCTCGCGGGGCTCGAACGGCTTGGCCAGGTAGTCGTCGGCGCCCATTTCCAGGCCCAGCACGCGGTCGATCGGCTCGGCGCGCGCGGTCAGCATGATCACCGGCGTGTTGGAACGCGCACGCAGGTCGCGGCACAGGGTCAGGCCATCCTCGCGCGGCAGGTTGAGGTCGAGCACGATCAGGTCCACGTGCTCGCGGTCCAGCAGCTGGCGCATGGCGGTGCCATCGGCCGCCGTGCTCACCAGGTAACCGGCGCGGCCGAGCTGCTCGGCCAGCAGCGTGCGGATGTCGTTGTCGTCGTCGACGATCAGCAGTCGATGCATCGGGTTTTCAGTCTCCATGTCGCGATCATCCCGTGTCGGCAGCTGAACCGCATCCGGGGCAATGCGTACCAGTGTATCCACCCACGGGCGGGATACCTGTGGTTACGCGTATTCACCGACAGTGTTACATACAGACATACCCCGAGGATTGAGCCGTCCATCGCCCGGTCTTCACAATGCCCGCCAACGCCGCACGCGCGGCCCCGAGAGTGAAGCCACGACGTGACGTTCCGCCTGCTGCCCGCGACCCGCCGGAGTCGCCTGATACTGATCGCCCTGCTTGCCCTGATCGTCGCCGCGACCGCCTGGTGGCTGCTGCGCAAGCCCGCCGCGCCGGCGGTGGCCACCTCGCCGGTCAGCCGCGGTGACATCGAGCAGACGGTGGACGCCACCGGCGTGATCGATGCCTACAAGCTGGTCAGCGTCGGTGCGCAGGCCTCGGGCCAGATCAAGTCGCTGAAGGTGCAGCTGGGCGACACCGTGAAGGAAGGCGACCTGATTGCCGAGATCGACGCCACTACCCAGCAGAACCAGGTGCTCAACGCGCAGGCCTCGCTGGACCAGGTCACCGCCCAGCGCGCCGTCCAGCAGGCCACCCTGCGCCAGGCCGAACTGGAATTCGCGCGCCAGCAGCAGATGCTGGCCGCCGAGGCCACCTCGCGCCAGGAATACGATGCCGCCGAGGCGCAGCTGAAGACCGCCCGTGCCCAGCTGCAGTCCTACGAGGCGCAGATCAAGGGCCGCGAAACCGAGCTGGGCACCGCCCGCGCCAACCTGGCCTACACCCGCATCACCGCGCCGATGGACGGCACCGTGGTGGCGGTGGTGGCGGAGGAAGGCCGCACGGTGAACGCCAACCAGACCGCGCCGACCATCGTCATGCTGGCGCGGCTGGACGTGGTCACCGTCAATGCGGAGATCTCCGAGGCCGACGTGGTCAAGATCAAGGCCGGCATGCCGGTGTACTTCACCACGCTCGGCGACCCGGACCGCAAGTACCACGCCACGCTGCGCCAGATCAATCCGGCGCCAGCCTCGATCGCCAACGAGAATTCATCCAGCTCCAGCAGCTCCTCCAGTTCCAGTTCCAGCAGCGCGGTCTACTACAACGCGCTGTTCGACGTGGAGAACCCGGATAGCACGCTGCGCATCGACATGACCGCGCAGGTCTCGGTGCTGCTCAACCAGGCCAAGGGCGTGCTGATGGTGCCGGCAGTGGCGCTGGGGCCGAAGCGCCGTGGCGACGAGCGCATGGTGCGGGTGCTGGACGACAAGGGCCAGCCGCAGCCGCGCAAGGTCACGGTGGGCATCAACAATGGCGCCTCGGCCGAGATCCTGTCCGGGCTGAAGGAAGGCGAGCGCGTGGTGGTTGGCGAAGCGGGTGCGGCCGGTGCCAGCGCCGGCGGCGGCAACCGCGGCGGCATGCAGATGCGGGTTGGCGGCCCGGGCATGGGGCGCCGATGAGCACGACGGCGCCGCTGCTGCGCCTGCGCGACCTGCGACGTGAATTCCCGGCCGGCGATGATGTGATCGCCGTGCTGCGCGACGTCAATCTCGACATCCACGCCGGTGAGATGGTGGCCATCGTCGGCCAGTCCGGCTCGGGCAAGTCGACGCTGATGAACATCCTCGGCTGCCTCGATCGTCCCACCCGTGGCAGCTACCAGGTGGCCGGCCGCGAAACCGGGAAGATGCAACCGGACGAACTGGCCGAACTGCGCCGCGAGCATTTCGGTTTCATCTTCCAGCGCTACCACCTGCTCGGCGACCTGGACGCGCGCGGCAACGTGGAAGTGCCGGCGGTGTACGCCGGCAGCCCCGGCCCGGTGCGCAATGCGCGTGCCGAGCAACTGCTGCAGCGGCTGGGCCTGAGCGACCGCATGCATCACAAGCCGGGCCAGCTGTCCGGTGGCCAGCAGCAGCGCGTGTCGATCGCACGCGCCCTGATGAACGGCGGCGAGGTGATCCTGGCCGACGAACCGACCGGCGCGCTGGACACGAAATCCGGCGAGGAAGTGATGGCGATCCTCGGCGAACTGCATGCCGAAGGCCACACCATCATCATCGTCACCCACGACATGAGCGTGGCCGAGCACGCGCAGCGCATCATCGAAATCCGCGATGGCGAGATCATCGCCGACCGCGCCAACCCGAATGCGCCGACCTACCGTGCGCAGCGCGAGGCCAGTACCGGCGTCGCCCGCGGCAACAGCTGGCGGGCCGCGCGCGACCGCTTCACCGAAGCGTTCCGCATGGCGCTGCTGGCGATGAACGCACATCGGCTGCGAACCTTCCTGACCATGCTCGGCATCATCATCGGCATCGCCTCGGTGGTCTCGGTGGTGGCGCTGGGCAATGGCTCCCAGCAGCAGATCCTGCAGAACATCAGCGCGCTCGGCACCAATACCATCGACGTCTATCCCGGCCGCGGTTTCGGCGACATGCGCTCGGCGCGCGTACAGACGCTCAAGGCCAGCGATGCCGATGCACTGGCAAGGCAGAGCTACGTGGACAGCGCCACCCCCAGCGTATCGACTTCGGTCACCGCGCGTTACCGCAACCAGTCGTCCACCGCCCAGGTCAGCGGCGTTGGCGAGCAGTTCTTCCGGGTCAAGGGCGTGACCCTGCTCAGCGGCAGCTTCTTCGATGCCGATGCGGTCAAGGGCCTGGGCCAGGTGGCGGTGATCGACGAGAACACCCAGTCCCAGTTCTTTCCCGATGTCGACCCGGTCGGCCAGGTGATCCTGCTCGGCAACGTGCCGGCGCGCGTGGTCGGCGTGGCCAAGCGGCAGAGTTTCGGCTTCGGCGGCAGCACCAGCCTCAGCGTGTGGGTGCCGTACACCACGGTGATGTCGCGCATGCTCGGCCAGAGCCACGTGTCCAGCATCACCGTGCGCGTGGACGATGACACGCCGATGGACGCCGCGCAGGAAGCGATCACCCGCCTGCTGACCCTGCGCCATGGCACCGAGGATTTCTTCCTCAGCAACAGCGCCGAGATCCGCGAGACCATCGAGCAGACCACGCGCACGATGACCCTGCTGATCGGTGCCATCGCCGCCATCGCGTTGCTGGTCGGTGGCATCGGCGTGATGAACATCATGCTGGTATCGGTGACCGAGCGCACCCGCGAGATCGGGGTGCGCATGGCCGTCGGTGCACGGCAGAGTGATATCCGCCAGCAGTTCCTGATTGAAGCGGTGCTGGTCTGCCTGCTCGGCGGCGTGCTCGGTATCGGCCTGGCCCTGCTGCTGGGCTCGATGATCGGCCGCTTCGCCAGCGACTTCCAGGTGCTGTTCTCCACCGCCTCGATCGTCGCCGCGTTTGCCTGCTCGACCCTGATCGGCGTTGCGTTCGGCTTCCTGCCAGCGCGCAACGCCGCGCAGCTCGACCCGGTGGAGGCCCTGGCCCGCGAATGAAGATGATGACCCGACTGCCCTTCCCCGCTCCCCGGCACCTGCTGCTGGCCGGTGCCGTTCTACTCGCCCTGTCCGGCTGCGCGTCGGTCGGCCGCTACCCGGTGCACGACCCGGCCGTGGCGGCGCAGTATGGACGTGGCGATGCCACCCTCAACGCGCCAGCCGATGACCCGCGCAGCAGCCTGGATACACCGGGCCGCGACATCCGCCAGGACACCTGGTGGACCGGCTTCGGCGATGAACGCCTGGACCGCCTGGTGGCGCAGGCGCTGGCCGCCAACAGCGATCTGGCCGCCGCCGGCCTGGCCGTGCAGCGTTCGCGCCTGCAGGCCGGCCTGGCCAGCAACGCACTGTGGCCGCAGCCCTCGTCATCCGGCGTGAGCGGCAGCGCCAGCCGCGCCACCGACCAGTCTGATGATTGGCGCCGCAGCTATTCCACCGGCGTCTCGCTGGGTTGGGAAGTGGACCTGTGGGGCCGCCTGCGCACCCAGCGCGACATCGCCCGCTGGGAAGCCGAGGCCAGCGAGGAAGATCGGCAGAACACCGCGCTGCTGGTGATCAGCGACACCATCACCCAGTACTGGAACCTGGCCTACCTCAACCAGTCGATCGCCACCGGCCAGGCCAACCTGGAGCGCCTGGAACGCACCCGCGAACTGGTGCAGGCCCGCTTCGACGCCGGTGCGGTATCGCGCCTGGAAGTGCGCCAGGCACTGCAGAACCTGCAGTCGCAGCGGTCCTTGCAGAGCGCGCTGGAACAGCAGCGGGTGGAGGTGCGCAACGCGCTGACCGTGCTGCTGGACGGCACGCCCTGGCCCCAGCAGGACGAACCACAGGACCTGCTGGGTGCACGCAGCCCAGCCATCAGCGAAGGCCTGCCGACCGATCTACTCGGCCGCCGCCCCGATCTGCGCGCGGCCGAACTTCGCCTGCGCAACAGCCTGAAGACCATCAAGGTCACCGCCACCCAGTACTACCCTGCGCTGAGCCTGACCGGCAGCCTCGGTTCCAGCGCGACCTCGCTGGGCGACGTACTGCGCAACCCGGTGGCCACGCTGGGCGCCGGCCTGTCGCTGCCGTTCCTCAACCTGCAGCGTGCGCAGCTGGATACCGATATCGCCGGCACCACCTACCAGATCGCCGCCAGCAACTTCCGCAAGACGCTGTATACCGCGCTCTCGGAAGTGGACAACGCACTGTCGGCGCGCGAGCAGCTGGCGCGCCAGGTGGCGGCCTCGCAGGCTTCATACGACGAAGCGGTGGAAGTGGAACGCGCGCAGGAAGTGCGTTACCGCGTGGGTGCCACCGATCTGCGCACCTGGCTGGAAGCGCAGCAGACCCGGCGTGATGCCGAACTGTCGCTGGCACGCGCGCGCCAGGGCCAGCTCAACAACGACGTGACGCTGTTCAAGGCGTTGGGCGGCAGCGCGGGGTGAGGCGGGACATGAAACGGGGTCAGATCCCTTTTCCCATGAAACGGGGTCAGATCCCTTTTCCCATTGGAAAAGGGATCTGACCCCGATCACATCGCGCTGGCCGATCAACCGCGCTGGCGCACGGCCTCGAACAGGCTGACGCCGGCGGCGACGGAGACGTTCAGGCTCTCGATCTCGCCCGGCATCGGGATCTTGACCAGGCCATCGCAGTTCTCGCGGGTCAGGCGGCGCAGGCCATCGGCTTCGCCGCCCAGCACCAGCGCGATGTTGCCCTTCAGGTCCAGCTGGTACAGCGAGGCCGTGGCTTCACCGGCCAGGCCGTAGATCCACACGCCCTGCTTCTGCAGGTCCTTCAGGCAGCGCGAGAGGTTGGTCACCGCCACCACCGGGATCAGGTCGGCGGCACCGGCCGAAGTCTTGCGCACAGTGGCATTGACCGTGGCCGACTTGTCCTTCGGGATGATCACCGCGGTCGCCCCGGCGGCAGCGGCCGAGCGCAGGCAGGCGCCGAGGTTGTGCGGGTCCTGCACCTCGTCGAGCACCAGCAGCAGGGCCTTGCCCTCGGCCGCGGTGACCAGCCCTTCCAGCTCGTTCTCGCTGTAGGTACGGGCGGCGGCGTAGCGCGCGGCCACGCCCTGGTGGCGCACCGAACCGCCAACACCGTCCAGCGCCTGGCTGTTCACCTTGCGCACATCGATGCCCTTGCGGCGGGCGTTCTCTTCGATCTCGGTCAGGCGCGGGTTCTTCGCACCGGCCTCGACCAGCACTTCGCGGACGTTCTCGGCGTCGTTCTCGATGGAGGAGGCGACGGCGTTGACGCCGACAATCCACTGGCTGTTCTTGCTCATGCGGGCGGGGACCGGAAAGGGGGTGGCTATGGTAGAGCATCGGCAGGCCGGGCGCTGCGACCGGCCGCAGAGGGGCGTTACCGACTGCGCGGCGGCCAGTGCGGGGTGTCGTGGTCGGGGTGCTGGTGGGAGACGATGGTGGCCAGGAACTCCAGCGCGGCGACGTCGTCCTCGGTGCGCCGCGCCGGCAGGCCGGACAGGCTGTCGACGAACGGCAGCTTGCGCTCCACCCCGTACTGGATCGTCGGTGGCAGGCGTTCCGGCTCATCGAAGGCGCCGGCAGCCACGGCCACGCCATCCGGGGCTTCATAGGTCAGGGGTGTACCGCAGTCGGCGCAGAAACCACGCCGCACCACGTTGGACGACTGGAAATAGCGCGGCTGGCCGCGGGTCCAGCTGAACTGCACGCCGCGCACGGATACCAGCGGCGCGTAATAGGCACCGAACGCCTTCTGGCACATCCGGCAATGGCAGATCGAGCTGTCGGTGAGCTCGCCACGCGCCTGGAAGCGGACCGCGCCGCACTGGCAGCCGCCACTGTATTCGGGTTGGCCTTGCATGCTGGGGTTCCTCCGGAACGTCGTGCCAACCAAGGTTGGCACCTACCAGTTGCGGTAGGTGCCGACCGTTGGTCGGCACACCTTTCAATACTTCTTCTTGGTGCGCTTGGCCGGCTTGCCCCGCTCGGGCGGCGGCGGCAGGCCATCGCCCTCGTCCTCGCCCTTGTGCTCGACCAGGCGGAAGTCGATCTTGCGCTCTTCCATGCTGGCCTTCAGCACCAGGATCCGCACGCGGTCACCCAGCCGGTAGCTGCTGCCGCGGCGTTCGCCGGTCAGCGTTTTGCGGGTGGCGTCGAACTTGTAATAGTCCTGCGGCAGCTGGGTCACATGCACCAGGCCCTGCACCTTGGACTCGTCCAGTTCCACGAACAGGCCGAAGCTGGTCACGCCGCTGATCACGCCGTCGAACTGGCCGCCCACGTGCTTTTCCATCCACGCCGCGCGGTAACGCTCGTCGACCTCGCGCTCGGCTTCGTCGGCACGGCGCTCGCGCTCGGAACACTGCAGCGCCAGGGCCGCCATTTCGCGCGCGTTGTAGGTGAACTTGTCCAGCGGCTTGCCGGACAACGCATGCTTGATCGCACGGTGCACCAGCAGGTCGGGGTAACGGCGGATCGGCGAGGTGAAGTGCGCGTACGCCTCCAGCGCCAGGCCGAAGTGGCCGTGATTCTCCGGGCTGTAGATCGCCAGGCTCTGGCTGCGCAGCAACACCGATTCCAGCAGCGTGGCATCGGGGCGGTCGCGGATCTTCTTCAGCAGCTTGGTGTAATCGCCCGGGCGCACCTTCGACCACGGCGGCAGGCTCAGCTTGAACTCCTTGAGGAATTCCAGCAGGTCGGCGTACTTGGTTTCCGGCGGCTTCTCGTGGATGCGGTACGGCGCCGGCACATGGCGCGACAGCAGGTACCTGGCGGCCTCGACGTTGGCCGCGATCATGCACTCCTCGATCAGCTTGTGCGCGTCGTTGCGCACCAGCATGCCGGCCTGGGTCACTTCACCACGGTTGTCCAGCACGAAGCGCACTTCACTGCTTTCGAATTCGATGGCACCGCGCTTGGCGCGTGCCTTGGACAGCACCTTGTACAGCTGGTGCAGGCGCTGCACCTGCGGCAGCAGGTCGCCCATCCAGGCCTTGGTATCGGCATCGTCCTCGCCCACCGCCTTCCAGACCTGGGTGTAGGTCAGGCGCGCATGCGAGTTCATCACCGCCTCGTAGAAGCGCGAATGCGTGACCAGGCCATCGCGGTCGATCTGCATGTCGCAGACAAAGCACATGCGGTCGACCTTCGGCATCAGCGAGCAGATGCCGTTGGACAGTGTCTCCGGCAGCATCGGCACCACGAAGCCCGGGAAGTACACCGACGTCGCACGCTTCTGCGCCTCTTCATCCAGCGGCGTACCAGGGCGAACGTAATTCGAGACGTCGGCAATCGCCACCACCAGGCGGAAACCCTCGGCATTCGGCTCGCAGTACACCGCGTCGTCGAAGTCCTTGGCATCCTCGCCATCGATGGTGACCAGCGGCGTGCTGCGCAGGTCGACACGGTCGCCAATCATCGCCGGCTCGACCACCAGCGGCACCGAGGCCGCTTCGTCCAGCACCTCCTGCGGGAACTCGAACGGCAGCTCGTGGCCATGGATGGCGGTCTCCACCACCAGCGACGCGGTCAGCTTGTCGCCGAGCACCGCGATGATGCGGCCGATCGGCGGGCGGCGGCTGTCCGGCGCCTGGGTCAGTTCACAGACCACCAGCTGGCCGTCGCGCGCACCACCGGTCTGGTCCGGCGGCACCTGCACGTTGCGCTGCACGCGCTTGTCGTCGGGCACCACGTAGTTGATGCCCATCTCGATGCTGAAGCGGCCGATCAGGCGGGTCATGCCGCGCTCCAGCACGCGGGCGATGCTGCCTTCGCGACGGCCGCGGTAATCGATGCCGGTCACGCGGGCCAGCACCTTGTCGCCGTGCATGACCTTGCGCATTTCATAAGGCGGCAGGAACAGGTCGTCGCCGCCCTCGACCGGGCGCAGGAAGCCGAACCCTTCCGGGTTGGCGATCACCACACCGGTGACCAGGTTCAGGGTCTGGATCGGGGCGAAACCGCCGCGACGGTTCTGCACCAGCTGGCCGTCGCGGACCATCGCACCGAGCCGGCGCGACAGCGCTTCGGCCCGGTCCGGAGCGGTCAGGCCCAGGCGCGCGCCCAGTTCCTCGGCGGTCTGCGGCCCTTCGCAGCGCTCCAGCAGGGCCAGGATGGCCTCGCGGCTGGCGATGGGCTGTTCGTACTTCTCCGCTTCGCGGGCGGCATAGGGATCGTCGATCACCTTGCCGGCCGGCGGCAGCTTGCGGCCCGGGGCCGGGCCCGGTGCATCGGTACTGCGGACCTTGCGGCCGCGTGGCGGTACACCGCCTTCATTCAATTCGGGGAACCAGCCCGGCAGCGGCTTGCCCGACTTGGTGGTGCGGGCTGCCCCCGCCTTGGCGCCCTTGTTCGGGGCCTGGCTGCGGGACTTGCTCCCGCCCTTGCTTGGTTTTTTGGTAGTCATCGCCCTACATGGTAGCCGCTGGCGGCGTGCAGAACGGGTCAGCGGTCGCCTTCAAGCGATCGCGTCAAAAATATTCAGGAAGTCGTTGACAGCCTGCGGATTCATCTTCACAATTGCGCCTCTGGAACGCCCAGGTGGCGGAATTGGTAGACGCACTAGTTTCAGGTACTAGCGGGTAAAACCGTGGAGGTTCGAGTCCTCTCCTGGGCACCAACGAAAAAACTCCTCGCTTCGGCGGGGATTTTTTTTGCCTGTGATCCGGCAGCCGGGGTCGGATTCCTTTCCAGAGGAAAGGGCTCTGGCCCCAAGCGAGTGAGATGGGGGGCAGAGCCCGTTTCGCATGCGCAACGGCAACCGACCCGGGATCAGCAAAAAGTGTTGACACCCCCGTCACGGCACCCCATAATCTCGCTCCTCGACGCCCAGGTGGCGGAATTGGTAGACGCACTAGTTTCAGGTACTAGCGGGTAAAACCGTGGAGGTTCGAGTCCTCTCCTGGGCACCACGTCGAGAATGAGAAAAACCCGCGAAAGCGGGTTTTTTCATGCCCGGAATCCGGCATCAGAACAACGGCCGCAGCACCAGCTCCAGCCCGAGCAGCAGCAGGAACCCCAGGAAGCAGGCGCGGAATACCCGTGCGCTGATCCTCTGCCGGATCAGTTGCCCCAGCCACATGCCCAGCAACGCCGGCAGCACGGCCAGTGCACTCAGGCCCAGTTGCTGGATACCGAATGCACCGTGCAGCACCAGCCCGGCGGTCAGCGATATCGTCGACACGGTGAACGCCAGCCCCAGCGCCTGCACCAGTTCGTCGCGCTGCAGCCCGAGCGACTGCAGGTACGGCACTGCCGGCATCACGAACACGCCGGTGGCCCCGGTCACCACGCCCGACAGTGCCCCCACCAGCGGCCCCAGCCAGCGCTCGCGTCGCTGCGGCACGCGGAACACCGGCGCAAGCAGCGCATAGGCGGCATAGACCACCAGCGCCACGCCGAGTGCAATGCGCGATGCGGTGCGATCGACCCGCACCAGCAGCGCCGCTGAACCCAGCGTCACCCCCACCACCGCCAGCATCATCGGCCACAGTCGGCGCACCATGCGACCCAGCGACGGTCCGGACAACAGCTGCCACGCATTGGTGACGAAGGTTGGAATGAACAGCATCGACGCCGCCGCCACCGGTGACAGGGTGCTGCCCAGCAGGCCCATCGCCACCGTCGGCAACCCCATCCCTGTCACGCCCTTGACCACGCCGGCCAGCACGAACACCACCACCAGCAGCAAATAGAAGTACGTCGATTCATGCATGGCTTCATTGGACCGGGCCCTCGCCAGGCGCACAATGCGGTCTTCCCGGCCCAGCCTTCGGCTGACCCGAAGGCGCCGGATCAGCAATGAGGCACGACATGCGGATGGACATCGCCGACCTGCGCCTGTTCCTGGCAATCGCCGAAGCCGGCAGCATCACCGCCGGCGCGGCACAGGCAAACCTGGCATTGGGTTCAGCCAGCGAGCGCCTGCGCACGATCGAAGCCGATGCCGGCACCGCGCTGTTGCACCGGCACCCACGCGGCGTCAGCCTGACCGAGGCCGGCGCCGCCCTCGCCCACCACGCACACCTGATCCTGCAGCAGCAGGCACAGCTGCGTGGCGAACTACAGGCGTTCGCGCAGGGTTCGCGCGGCACCCTGCACCTGTATGCCAACACCGCCGCGCTGACCAACTACCTGCCCTCGCGGCTCGCGCCGTGGCTGGCCGAACGGCCACGCCTGCATGTGGAACTGCTGGAGCGCACCAGCCCCGAGGTCGTGCGTGCGATCAATGCGGGCCAGGCCGAGGCCGGCATCATCAGCGATGCGGTCGACGCTGCCGGCCTGCAGCAGCATGTGGTCGCCGAAGATCCCCTGGTGATGCTGCTGCCGGCCGACCACCGCCTCGCCTCGCGGCGCAGCCTGGCTTTTGCCGAGGCTGCCGGAGAGACCTTCGTTGCCCTGGCCGATGGCAATGCACTGCAGACCTACATCGAGGACCAGGCGCGCGACATCGGGCGCCGCCTGGATGTACGCATCCGCATGAAGACCTTCGAAGGCGTGTGCATCATGGTCGGCCACGGCATCGGCGTCGGCATCGTGCCGCGGACCATCGCGCGCCAGCATCGGCGCAGCACGCACACCGTCGCCGTACCGCTCGCCGATGCGTGGGCGCAACGACGCCTGTGCGCGTGCTTTGCCGAGTGGACACGACTGTCACCGGCGATGCGCAGCCTGCTGCATCACCTGGGCGTGCAGCCCCAGAAAAAAGTGTGAAATGTTGTTGACACATCTTCTGTCGCTCCCCATAATTCATCTCCTGAGTCGCCCAGGTGGCGGAATTGGTAGACGCACTAGTTTCAGGTACTAGCGGGTAAAACCGTGGAGGTTCGAGTCCTCTCCTGGGCACCACGACTCAAGATGATCAAACCCGCGAAAGCGGGTTTTTTCGTTTCCGGGGTCTGGGAATTCACGCTCCGAGATCCACCCATGCGTGGCGTGGATCCACCAAAAGAAAAACCCCGCCTTGCGGCGGGGTTTCTGCGTTTCAACAGCAATGAGCGGTCAGTGCCCGCCACCGGCGGCAGCACCTGCACCCGCGCCGAACGGCGGCTTGGCCAGCCACAGGAACGTGATGATCGCCAGGAAGATCCAGCCCAGCAGGAAGAAGATGTCGTTGAAGCCCATCTGCGATGCCTGGTGGTTGATCATGTTGTTCAGTACCGCTGCACCGTGTTGCAGGTCGCCCTGCCCCATCGCCGTCACCTGGTCCTGCATGCCGGGCTGATAGGCCGAGATGTGCTCGGTCAGGTCGGCATGGTGCACCTGGGTACGCCGCGCCCACAGCCACGTCGTCAGTGACGCCGCGAAGCTGCCACCCAGCGTACGCAGGAACGTGGCCAGGCCGGAGCCCGCCGCGATCTCGCGCCCATCCAGGTCCGACAGCAGGATCTGCAGCACCGGCATGAAGAACAGCGCGACGCCGATGCCCATGATCAGCTGCACGCCGGCCACGTGCATGTAGTCCACCTGCAGGTTGAAGTTCGAACGCAGGAAGCTGGTCATCGACAGCACGATGAAGGCCACCGTGGCCAGCATGCGCATGTCGAAGCGCGATGCGTACTTGCCGACGAATGGCGTCATGATCACCGGCAGGATGCCGATCGGCGCGGTCGCCAGGCCTGCCCAGATCGCGGTGTAGCCCATGTCACGCTGCAGCCACTGCGGGATCAGCAGCGCCACGCTGAAGAACGCCGCGTAGGCCACCACCATCGCCAGCGTGCCGGCGCGGAAGTTGCGGTGCCGGAACAGCTTCAGGTCAACGATCGGATCCTTGTCGGTCAGCTCCCAGATCAGGAACACCGTCAGCGTCACCACCGCCACGCAGGCCAGCACCACGATCTTCATCGACGAGAACCAGTCCTCGTCGTTGCCCAGGTCGAGCACCAGCTGCAGGGCACCGACACCGATCACCAGGGTGACCAGGCCGACGTAGTCCATCTTCGGCTTCTCGATCTGCTCCGGGCGCCCCTTCAGCTGGTTGCCCACCACCAGCGCAGCGAAGATGCCCAGTGGCACGTTGATCAGGAAGATCCATTCCCAGCTGTAGTTGTCGGTGATCCAACCACCGAGGATCGGACCGCAGATGGGCGCCACCACCGTGATCATCGCCAGCAGCGCCAATGCCTGTCCGCGTTTCTCGCGCGGATAGATCGAGACCAGCAGCGACTGCGTGATCGGGTACATCGGGCCGGCCACGAAACCCTGCAGCGCACGCGACAGCACCAGCATGCCCATGCTCTGCGCCAGGCCGCACAGCAGCGAGGTGATGACGAAGGCCAGCGTGGCCCAGACGAACAGCTTGCGCTCGCCGAAGCGACGGCTGAGCCAGCCGGTCAGCGGCAGCGCGATGGCCGTGCTGACCGCGAACGAAGTGATGACCCAGGTCGCCTGCTGCGAACTGGCGCCGAGATTACCGGCGATGGTCGGCAGTGAAACGTTGGCGATGGTGGTGTCGAGCACCTGCATGAACGACGCCATCGCCAGGCCCACGGTGCACAGGGCGACGCTGGGTGGCAGGAACCCGGAGGCCGCACCCGGCGCCGCCGGTGCACCCGGAGCGCCGGGTGCGGCTGGAGCTTGTGCGGACATGGCGACCTCAGCCCACCTTTGCCTGTTGCTGCGGCAGGTTGCCCTGGATGATCGTGTGGATCACCTCATCGGCATCATGCAGCTGCTTGGCATATACGTCGGTGTCGAACACGGTGCCCTTGGCCGGGGTGCTCGGCAGTACTTCACCCTTCTGGTCGCGCAGGCTCACTTCGGCCTTCATCGACAGGCCGATGCGCAGCGGGTGTTCGGCCAGCTGCTTGGCATCGATGGCGATGCGCACCGGCACGCGCTGCACGATCTTGATCCAGTTGCCGCTGGCGTTCTGCGCCGGCAACAGCGAGAACGCCGAGCCGGTACCCAGGCCCAGGCTCTGGATGCGGCCCTTGTACTTCACGTCACCGGCATACAGGTCCGACTTCAGCTCCACTTCCTGGCCCAGGCGCATATGGCGCAGCTGGGTTTCCTTGAAGTTGGCCTCGACCCACATCTGCTCGGTCGGCACCACGGCCATCAGGGCATTGCCCGGCTGCACGCGCTGGCCCACCTGCACCGAACGACGGGCAACGTAGCCGGTGACCGGCGCGACGATGCCGGCGCGGGCGTTGTTGAGGAAGGCCTGGCGCAGCTGCGCGGCGGCGGCCTGCACGTCCGGCTGGGTGGCGATCACGGTGTCGTCGACCAGCGCGCGGTTGCGCTCGACGGTCTCGCGCGAACCGGCAACGGCCGCTTCGGCCGCAGCCAGCTCGTCGCGGGCGTGGGCCAGTTCTTCGTTGGAAATGGCGCCAGTGGCGGCCAGATCCTTGCGGCGGGCGAAGTCCTCGCGCACGCGCTTCAGGGTCACCTGGCGGGCGTTCAGGTCCGCCTGCGCGCCTTCCACGCTGCGGTACAGGCCACGGGTCTGGCGCACGGTCTTGGCCAGGTTGGCTTCGGCCTGCTGCAGCGCCACCGAAGTGTCGGACGGGTCCAGCTGCACCAGCAGCTGGCCGCGCTCCACGCGCATGCCGTCATCGGCATTGATGGCGACCACGGTACCGGCCACCAGCGGGGTGATCTGCACCTGGTTGCCCTGCACGTAGGCATCGTCGGTCTCTTCGAACCAACGGCCGAACATGAAGTACCACAGCGCCAGGGCGGCAAGCAGCAGCACGACGATCACGAACAGGCCGCGCAGCAGGTTGCCGCGGCGGTTGGGGGCGGCCGGGGCCGCGGTGTCTTGGGTCTGGCTCATGGCGGGCGTCTTCAGGAATGCGAGGAATCGGAATGGGAGGCGATCGGTGCGCGGTCGGTGTCGGCGGGCTGGAAACCACCGCCCAGCGCCTTGCTCAGGCGCACCGAGGTCTGCACCTGCTGCGACTGCAGGCCGGCCAGCTGCTGCTGCGACTGCAGCAGGGTGGACTGCGCGGTCAGCACGTCCAGGTAGCTGCCGATGCCGGCGCGGTAGCGCTGCTGGGCCAGGTCGAAGGCCGAGCGTGCGGTGTCCACTGCCTGCTGCTGCGCGTGCGCCTGCTGCGCCAGCGAGCGCACCGCGTTGACCTGGTCGGCGACGTCGCGCAGTGCATCGAGCACGGCCTGGTTGTAGTTGGCCACCGCCAGGTCGTACTGCGCGTCGGTGTTGGCCAGGTTGGCGCGCAGCTTGCCGCCTTCGAAGATCGGCAGGCTCAACGCCGGGCCGATGTAGGCGAAGGTCGAGCTGCTCTTCAGCAGGTCACCCACGTTCGGGGCGACCACGCCGGCCAGCGCGGTCAGGTTGAAGCTCGGGTAGAACTTGGTCTTGGCGACCTTGATCTGCTTGTCGGCCGCTTCCACGCGCCAGCGCGCAGCCACGATATCGGGGCGACGGCCGAGCAGTTCGCTGGGCAGTACGCCCGGCAGCTGCAGTGCCATCGGGTTCAACGGCTGCGGGCGCTGGATCGACAGGCCACGGTCCGGCCCCTTGCCGACCAGTGCAGCCAGCGCGGTGCGGGCGGCGTCGATGCGCTGCTGCGCGGCCAGCACCTGCTGCTGCGCGGCCGGCACGCGGGCCTCGGCCTGGCGCACCTGCAGATCGCTGTCGATGCCGGCGCTGCGGCGCTGGCGGGTCAGCTGCAGCGATTTCTGCGAGCGGGTCAGTTCTTCCTCGGCCACGTCGTTGAGCTGCCACGCGTAAGCCAGGTCGGCATAGGCCTGGGCAATGCCGGTGGACAGGTTCAGGCGTGCTGCCTGGGCTTCAACGGTGGCGGCATGCGTGCCATCCACGGCGGCTTCCCAGGCAGCGCGCTTGCCGCCCCACAGGTCCACGCCGTAGCTGAAATCGAAGGCGACCTGGCTGCTGCCGCCATAGCGGCCGCCCATCTCGCTGCCGACCATCGACTCGGGCAGGCGCAGGCCGGTGTAGCCGCCGGACACCGACAGGCTGGGCAGCTCGTCGGCGCGCGCGGTACCGACCTGGGCTTGGGCCTGGCGCAGGCGCGCGTCGGCGGCGTCCAGGCTCGGATGACCGGCCAGGCCTTCGGCGACCAGTGCGTCCAGCTGCGCATCGCCCAGTGCCTTCCACCAGTCCTGCGCCGGGAAGCCGGCGGCGCTCAGGTCGGTGTCAGCCAGGGTGCGTTCGCTGTGCAGGCTGTCCACGTCAAGCACGTGGCCCTGCGGGTTGAGGCCACGACTGCTGGCGCAGGCGGCCAGGGCCAGCGCCAGCGCTGACACCAGCAGCGCGCGCCCGGACCGGCGGAGAGTGGAATGCGGGATCGGGTTCATGGGGTCGTCAGTGAATCGCGGATTCGGGTAAGGAGGGACAGCAGCAGCGTGCGCTCGTCGGCGGAAAGATCACGCAGCGCGTAATCCATCACCGCGTCGCCGCGCAGCTTCAGCCGCGCCCACAACGCACGGCCTTCGTCGGTCAGCACGATCTGCAGTGCCCGCCGGTCCTGCGCATGCGCCTCGCGGCGGACGCAGCCCAGCGCCTCCAGCTTGTCCAGCAGGCGGGTGACCGCGCTGGGCACCTGGTCGATGGCCTGGGCCAGTTCGTTGGCGGTGCAGGGCGCCATGTGGGAAAGCACCTTCAACCCGATGTAATGGGTGAAGCCGATTCCCAGATCTTCTTCCGCCATGGACGCGTCGAGTTGGCGCACCAGGCCGTCGCGCACCTGGCGCAGCAGCAGGCCGAAGCTGGGGGGAGTGGTTGCAGGACAGATCATGGGGGAGCATTCTCTTCCAAAAAAAATATTTCTCAATGGAAATATTCGATCTGGCATCGAATGCTGTGTTGCAGCAGCGGGCTCGATCAGTGAAGGCGCCTACCTTAATGATCTGGTCAGGTGGCCCGGTAGTACAATCCAGCCAATGGATGTCACATTTCAGCCAGCGGACATGATGAACAAGGCAGAAATTCAGGTTCCCAAACGCCTACTCAGAGATGAGGCACTGGACTGGTTCGAGCGCAACGACGGCCCGCCGGTCATCGCCTTCCGCTTCGACAGCCAGCAGGGCCTGGCCCGCGAGGTCGACTGGCACCACCACCAGCGTGCCCAGTTGATCTGCGTCGAACGCGGCCTGCTGACCACCCGCACCTCGCATGGCACGTGGTCGCTGGCGCCGGGCTCGGCCGGCTGGATGCCGCCGCTGGAACCGCACACCGTCACCCTCGACGGCCCGTTGCGCGGCTGGGGCATGGCACTGGCTGCACCGGCCTGCGCCACCCTGCCCGCCGACCCCTGCGTGCTGGGCCTGTCCAAGCTGGCGCAGGCGCTGGCCGACCGCATCTGCGAATGGCCGCTCGGCCATGACACCACGCCCGAGCGCCAGCACATCATCGACGTGCTGCTGGACGAGATCCGCACCGCGCCGCGCCAGCGCATGCACCTGCCGATGCCGCACGACCGGCGCCTGCTGAAGATCGCCTCGCAGTTGCTGGCCGACCCCTCCGACGAACGCAGCCTGGCCGAATGGGCGCATTGGGCCGGTCTGTCACCGCGCAGCCTGACCCGTCACTTCCGCGACGAGACCACGCTCAGCTTCGCCCAGTGGCGGCAGCAGGCGCGCCTGTCAGAGGCCCTGCGCCAGCTGACCGACGGCCGCAGCGTGGCCGACATCGCCCACGCGCTGGGCTTCAGCAGCGCCAGCGCGTTCGTTACCGTGTTCCGCCGCCACTTCGGGCTGCCGCCCGGTCGCTACCTGGCACGGGCCGGGCACGGCCTGGAAACCGGGCTGGACCCTGCGCGCGGCTTGGCATCCCCCGCCGCATCCGGATAATCACAGGATTGCGAGCGGCGACCGCCGTCGCCGCCTCCCGACAACAGGTAACAACGCCGCATGACCGAACTTGCCCGCCCCGTGTTCCACGGATTCGAACAACTGCCGCTGCGCGAGTACGCCGAACGCGCCTACCTCGACTACTCGATGTATGTGGTCCTGGACCGCGCCCTGCCGTTCATCGGCGACGGCCTGAAGCCGGTGCAGCGCCGCATCATCTATTCGATGAGCGAGCTGGGCCTGAATGCCGCGTCCAAACCGAAGAAGTCCGCGCGCACCGTCGGTGACGTCATCGGTAAGTACCACCCGCACGGCGACAGCGCGTGCTACGAGGCCCTGGTGCTGATGGCACAGCCGTTCTCGTACCGCTATCCGCTGATCGAGGGCCAGGGCAACTTCGGCTCCAGCGACGACCCGAAGTCGTTCGCGGCGATGCGTTACACCGAATCCAAGCTGACCCCGATCGCCGAAGTGCTGCTGGGCGAACTGGGCCAGGGCACCACCGACTGGGCACCGAACTTCGACGGCACTCTGCAGGAGCCGACCTGGATGCCGGCACGGCTGCCGCACCTGCTGCTCAACGGCACCACCGGCATCGCCGTGGGCATGGCCACCGACGTGCCGCCGCACAATCTCAACGAGATCGTCAGCGCACTGCTGCACCTGCTGGACCACCCCGATGCCAGCGTGCGCGACCTGTGCGAGCACGTGCAGGGCCCGGACTATCCGTCCAGCGCCGAGATCATCACCTCGGCCAACGACCTGCGGAACATCTACGAGACCGGCAACGGCAGCGTGCGTGCACGTGCGACCTTCACCAAGGAGGCCAACAACATCGTGGTGACGGCGCTGCCGTTCCAGGTGTCGCCGTCGAAGGTGATCGAGCAGATCGCCGCGCAGATGCGCGCCAAGAAGCTGCCGTGGCTGGAGGACATCCGCGACGAATCCGACCACGCCAACCCGGTGCGCGTGGTGCTGGTGCCACGTTCCAACCGCGTCGACGCGGACCAGCTGATGGGCCACCTGTTCGCGACCACGGACCTGGAGCGCAGCTACCGCGTCAACCTCAACGTGATCGGGCTGGACGGCCGTCCGCAGGTGAAGAACCTGAAGATGCTGCTCAGCGAATGGCTGACCTTCCGCAGCAACACCGTCACCCGCCGCCTGCAGCACCGCCTGCAGAAGGTCGAGCGCCGCCTGCACCTGCTGGAAGGCCTGCTGGTCGCCTTCCTCAACCTGGACGAGGTGATCCACATCATCCGTACCGAGGACGAACCGAAGGGCGCGCTGATCGCGCGCTTCGGCCTGTCCGAGGAACAGGCCGAGTACATCCTGGAAACCAAGCTGAAGCAGCTGGCCCGCCTGGAAGAGATGAAGATCCGTGGCGAGCAGGACGAGCTGGCCAAGGAGCGCGAGAAGATCCTCGGCATCCTCGACAGCAAGGCCAAGCTGAAGAAGCTGATCCGCGACGAACTGACCGCCGACGCCAGGAAGTTCGGCGACGCACGCCGCTCGCCGCTGGTGCAGCGCCAGGCCGCGCAGGCCATCGACGAGACCGAGCTGGTGCCGAGCGAGCCGATGACCGTGGTGCTGTCGGAGAAGGGCTGGATCCGAGCGGCCAAGGGCCACGACGTCGATGCGTCCGCCCTGTCCTACCGCGACGGCGACGCCCTGCAGGGCGCAGTGCGTGCGCGCAGCACCCAGCAGGTCGCGTTCCTCGACAGCGAAGGCCGCGCCTACTCGACGCCGGTGCATACCCTGCCCTCCGCGCGTGGCAATGGTGAGCCGCTGACCGGCCGCTTCTCGCCGGCTCCCGGTACCAGCTTCGTGACCTTGGCCAGTGCCGAGCCGGATGCCCGCTTCGTGCTGGCCTCCAGTCATGGCTATGGCTTCGTCACCCGCTTCGAGAACCTGATCGGCCGCAACAAGGCCGGCAAGGCGATGCTGAACCTGTCGTCCGGCTCGTCGGTGCTCACCCCGTCGATGGTCGCCAACGTGGCCACCGACCGCATCGTGGCGGTGACCAGCTCCGGCAACCTGCTGGCGATCGCCGCCAACGACCTGCCGGAACTGGACAAGGGCAAGGGCAACAAGATCATCGAGATCCCGAAGGCCAAGCTCGCCACCGAACGCGTGGTCGCCATCGTGGCGATCAGCCCGGGGCAGACCCTGCAGGTGCGCAGCGGCCAGCGCACCATGGGCCTGAAGTTCAACGAGCTCGACGCCTACCTCGGCGCCCGTGCCACCCGCGGCCACCTGCTGCCGCGCGGCTGGCAGAAGGTGGAAGGGCTGTCGGTCGAATAAGAGGTACGGGGGTCGGATCCCTTTCCATGGGAAAGGGCTCTGACCCCAGGCACGAAAAAGCCGGGGCATTCCCCGGCTTTTTCGTTGTCGGCTGGCGGGCGGTGGAGCGGCTGGCGGGCGAAGGCTGGCTGGCGGTGCTCCGGTGCTGGCGGGCGACAGAACGCTGTGCTGCTGGTGGAGCCGACCGCTGGTCGGCTGCTTTTGGCTCCTGGTAGGGCCGACCGCTGGTCGGCTGCTTTCTGCAGAGCAGCCGACCAGCGGTCGGCTCTACCAGAAGGCAGCCGAGCATTGGCTCGGCTCTACAAAAAACGATGCCCGCTCAGTGCGCCGGGGCGCCGTTGCCGTCGATCTTGCTCAGCTGGTACAGCTCCAGGCCGATGCGCTTGATCAGGCCCAGCTGCTGCTCCAGCCACCAGGCGTGGTCTTCCTCGGTGTCCTTCAGCTGCGCCAGCAGGATGTCGCGGCTCACGTAATCGCCCTTCTCCTCGCACAGCTTCATGCCGGCGGCGAGATTGTTCCGAACGGCGTATTCAGTATCGAGATCCTTCTGCAGCATCTCCTCCACGGTCTTGCCCGGCTCGGTGGCATGCGGGCGCATGTCCGGGTCGCCACCCAGGAACAGGATCCGGCGCAGCAGCGCATCGGCATGCTGGGTTTCCTCTTCCATCTCGTGGTTCAGGCGCTCGTACAGCGCGAACAGGCCCTGGTCCTCGTAGCGGCGGGAATGGATGAAGTACTGGTCGCGCGCAGCAAGCTCGCCGCGCAGCAGTTCCTTCAGGCAGGCGATGACGTCCGGGTTGCCTTTCATGGGGGGCTCCTGTGAATCGATGCGGCATAGGGTGCCGCATTTCAAAATACGGTGATCTAATCGGAATCAGTCGCAGTTGCGCCTGCGGCTACAATCGGCCCACGAGTTCGGAAAGGACGTGCGATGCGACGTACATGGCGTTGGGTGCTGGGCGTGTTGATCGCCATTGTGCTGGTCACCGCACTGGTGCTGTGGCTGCTGCTGCGCGGCAGCCTGGCCGACCTGGACGGCGAGCATGCGCTGCCGGGGCTGGCCAAGCCGGTCACCATCGAGCGCGATGGGCTGGGCGTGGTCACCATCACTGCCGGCAGCCAGGCCGACGCGATGCGTGCGCTCGGCCGCGTACACGCGCAGGAACGTTATTTCGAGATGGACCTGATGCGCCGCAGTGCCGCTGGCGAGCTGTCGGCGCTGTTCGGGCCGAAGGCCATCGACGCCGACAAGCGCATGCGCGTGCACCGGCTGCGTGCACGCACCGAGGCGAATCTGCAGGCCGCACTGGGCGACAACGGCACGGCCGTGCGCGCCTACGTGGATGGCGTCAACGAAGGCCTGGCCGATCTCTCCGTGCGCCCATGGGCCTACCTGCTGCTGCGGCAATCACCACAACCGTGGCAGGCCAGCGACAGCGTGCTGACCGGGCTGGCCATGTATGCCGACCTGCAGGACCCCGGCAACCAGACCGAGCTTGCGCTCAGCCGCATCCGCGCAGTGGTGCCGCCGGCGCTGTACGCGCTGATCGCCCACGACGGCACCGAATGGGATGCGCCGCTGTTTGGCGAACCCACCGGCAACGCCGCCCTGCCCGATGCCAGCCAGCTGGACCTGCGCACATTGAAGGGAAAAACGGGCACTGAGCAGGAAGAGGGCGACGTCATCGGCAGCAACAACTTCGCGGTGGCCGGGGCGCTTACCGCCGACGGCCGCGCCATCGTTGCCGACGACATGCACCTGGGCCTGCGTGCACCCGGCCTGTGGTTCCGCGTGCGCCTGCGCTACCCCGACCCACAGGCCGCCGGCGGCCAGGTCGATGTCACCGGCTTCTCCCTGCCGGGCCTGCCGGCGGTGATCGTCGGCAGCAACGGGCACGTCGCCTGGGGCTTCACCAACAGCTACATCGACACGGCGGACTATCGCACGGAACCGGCCAACGCCGCCGTGACCGTGCACGAAGAGCGCATCGCCGTGGCCGGCCAGGCCGACGTGCTGTTCGCGGTGCGCGAAACCGACTGGGGGCCGATCCTGCATACCCATGCCGATGGCAGTGGCGACGCCCTGCGCTGGGTCGCACACCTGCCCGGTGCCGTACGCCTGGATTTCGCTGACCTGGCCCGCGCCGGTGACCTCGACGGTGCACTGCACTTCGCCGACCGTGCCGGCATCCCCGCACAGAACCTGGTGGTCGGTGATCGCAGCGGGCGCATTGCCTGGCGCCTGATCGGCGCTCGCCCGGACCGCGGCCCCGGCTGTGCACCGGCCGGCTTCAATGCCGCCAGCAACCAGGGCTGCGCGCCGTGGCCGATCCGCAGCGATGCCTCGCCGGCATTGATCGATCCCCCCAACCATCGCCTGTGGACCGCCAATGGACGCGTCCTCGACGGCGAGGCACTCGCCAGCGTCGGCAACGGCGGCTATGACCTGGGTGCGCGGGCGCGGCAGATCCGCGACCTGCTGGCGATCCAGGAGCGCTTCGACGAGCACGACCTGCTGGCGATCCAGCTCGACGACCGCGCGGTGTTCCTGCAGCGCTGGTGGGCTCTGCTGCACGACGTCATCGAACGCAGTGACGACCCTGCGCTGAAGCGTTTGAAGGAGGCCAGCCATCAATGGGGCGGGCGCGCCTCGGCCAGTTCGGTCAGCTACCGGGTGGTGCGTGAATTCCGCACGCAGGTCATGGCCACGCTGTCCGATGCACTGCTGGCCCCGGCCAACGCGCAGCTGGGCGATGCCTACCTGGACCCACGCCTGGCACAGCTGGAAGGCGTGGCCTGGCCGATGCTGGAACAGCGCCCGGCCAACCTGCTGCCACCGGCCTTCGACAGCTGGGATGCGCTGCTGATCGACGCCGCCCGCCGTACCGAGGGTGAGCTGGCCAAGCAGGGGCCGCTGGCCAAGCGCAGCTGGGGTGAACGCAATACCGCGGCGATCTGCCACCCCATCGCACGGGCGCTGCCGGACATCGCCAAGCGCTGGCTGTGCATGCCCGCCGACCGCCTGCCCGGCGACCGGGACATGCCGCGCGTGCAGACGCCGAACTTCGGCGCCTCCGAGCGCATGGTGGTCTCGCCCGGCCACGAGGCCGACGGCATCGTGCACATGCCCGGCGGCCAGAGCGGCCATCCGCTGTCACCGTACTGGGGTGCCGGCCACGAGGACTGGGTGCATGGGCGCCCGACACCGTTCCTGCCGGGCAAGACGCAGCACGTGATGACACTGGTGCCAGCGCGGTAGTGCCGGCCGCTGGCCGGCATCCATGCAGGTGTGTCCAGCATCACCAGGTTGCCGGCCAGCGGCCGGCACTACCGTTCAACGTTCAGGCCCTGCGCCGTTCGATCAGGTTCAGCAGCGGCCCGGTCATCGCCGTGGTCACCAGTGCCATGATCACCAGCACCGCGAACAGGCGGTCACCGAGCAGGCCCAGCTCATACCCCAGGTTGAGCACGATCAGCTCCATCAGGCCGCGGGTGTTCATCAGCGCGCCCAGCCGCCACGCTTCGCGCCTGGGCATGCCGGCACTGCGCGCGGCACTGAAGGTGCCCAGCAGCTTGCCCGTCGTGGCCACCGCGATCACCACCACGCACAGCACGATGTCGCTGGCCTGCAGCGCATCGGCGCGCATGCGCAGCCCGGTCATGGCGAAGAACAACGGCAGCAGCAGCGTGACCGCGAACGGCTCGACACGTGCCATCAGCAGGTCACGCAGCTGCGCGTTCGACGATACCGCGACACCCGCAGCGAACGCGCCGAACAGCGCGTGGATGCCCAGCATCTCGGTGACCAGCGCACTGCCCAGCGACAGCAGCAGGATGCCGAGCAGCCAGCGCCCCTCGCGGCCCGGCGCAATCTGCCGGCGCGCGAACCACGGCTTCACCAGCCCCAGCATCAGCGCCACGAACGCGACCACGCACACCAGGTTGAGGCTGGCCGGCAACCAGCCGCTGGCCTGGGCGGCAGCCACGATCAGCGCCAGCAGGCACCACGCGGTGGCATCGCCCAAGGCAGCGCAGGCGATCGCGGTCTGCCCCAGCGGCGTCTGTGTGATCCCGCGGTCGGCCAGGATGCGCAGCAGCACGGGGAAGGCCGTGATGCTCATCGAGATGCCTACGAAAAGTGCGAATGCGGTGAAGCCCACACCCTGTGGGCCGTGCTGCGGATACAGCCAGATCGCCAAGGCGACGCCGAGCACGAACGGCACTGCAATGCCGGCATGGCTGACGGTAAAGGCGAAACGCCGGCGGCCACGCAGCGCCGCCAGGTCCAGTTCGGCACCGGCCACCAGCAGGAACATCAGCACGCCCAGCTGGCTGAGCATGCCCAGCGGGCCCAGCGAACTGGCCGGGAACAGCGCACCATGCAGCTGCGGCAGCAGGCTGCCAAGCACCAGCGGCCCCATCATCAGGCCAGCGGCCATTTCGCCGATCACCGCCGGCTGTCCCATGCGCTTGAGCAGCGCCCCCGCGCCCTTGGCCACCAGCAGCAGTACCAGCAGCTGCAGCAGGAACAGGCCCAGCGGAGACGCCAGATGCTGCACCCAGCCGCCTTCGGCGGCGACGGAGGCACGGGCAACCGCCTCGGGCGCCGCCGGCCCGGCATACCGCGCCAGCAGCACGCCAGCCAGCAACGGAACCCCGGCCCAGGCCAGGTAGCGCCATCCCCATTTCGTGTGCGGCGCGTTGCCGCCTGCCTGTACGTCCATGAACATTCCCCAATGTGCAGGGGGCGATCATACAAAAAGGGGACGGAGGGGATTAAGGCGTTAATGGCACAAACGACTTAATCCCCTCCGTCCCCTTTTTGGGGTGCTTAGGCCAGTGCCTGCTCGTGCACGCCGGCGATCGCGCGACCGGAGGGATCTGCCGCCGCGGCGAAGCTGGCGTCCCAGGCGATGGCCGCGGGCGACGAACAGGCGATCGACTTGCCTCCCGGCACGGTCTCGGCCGCTGCCCGGCTCGGGAAGAACTGCTCGAACAGGTGGCGGTAGTAGTACGCCTCCTTGGTCTGCGGCGGGTTGTGCGGGAAGCGCTTGTCGGCGGCCGCCAGTACACGGTCGCTCACCTGCGCCTCGGCATGTGCCTTCAGCCCATCGATCCAGCCATAGCCCACGCCATCGCTGAACTGTTCCTTCTGCCGCCACAGGATGCTGTCCGGCAGGTAGCCGTCGAACGCCTCGCGCAACACGGCCTTCTCGATACGGCGGCCGCCAAAACCGGCACCGACCATCTTGTGTGCGGCATCGAAGCGCATCGCCACATCGAGGAACTCACGGTCCAGGAACGGCACGCGCGGCTCCACGCCCCAGGCCATCATCGACTTGTTGGCGCGCAGGCAGTCGTAGTTGTGCAGGGCGTCGAGCTTGCGTACCAGCTCGTCGTGGAATTGACGCGCATCCGGTGCCTTGTGGAAGTACAGGTAGCCACCGAAGATCTCGTCGCTGCCCTCGCCGGAGAGCACCATTTTCACGCCCATCGCCTTGATCCGCCGCGCCAGCAGGAACATCGGCGTCGATGCGCGGATGGTGGTGACGTCGTAGGTCTCGATGTGGCGGATCACCTCCGGCAGCGCATCGAGGCCTTCCTCGAACGTGTACTCGAAACCGTGATGCACGGTGCCCAGCGCTTCGGCGGCGATCGCTGCGGCGGCCAGATCGGGCGAGCCCTTCAAGCCGATCGCGAACGAGTGCAGGCGCGGCCACCAGGCTTCGGTCTGTCCCCCATCCTCGATGCGACGACGTGCATAGCGCGCGGCCACCGCCGCCACCAGCGACGAGTCCAGGCCACCGGACAGCAGCACGCCATAAGGCACATCGCTCATCAGCTGGCGCTCCACCGCATGCTCGAACGCCTGGCGCAGTTCAGCCAGATCGGCCCGGCGGCCCTGCACGTCGGCGTAGTCGCGCCACGGTTGCTGGTAGTAGCGCACCAGCTCACCGCTGGCACTGTCGAAATAGTGGCCCGGCGGGAACTGCGCGACATCGGCACAGGTATCGACCAGCGCCTTCATTTCCGAGGCCACGCGCAAGCGCCCCTGGGCATCGTGGCCCCAGTACAGCGGCACCACGCCCACCGGGTCGCGCGCCACCAGCACGCGTCCACTGTCACGGTCCCACAGCGCGAAGGCGAAGATGCCGTTGAGCTGTTCCAGCCACTGCGTCGGCGCGCCGCCCTGGCGGTAGAGCGCGTTTATCACCTCGCAGTCCGAGCCGGTCTGGAAGTCGTAGGTGGTGGTCAGCGCCGCCTTCAACGCCTGGTGGTTGTAGATCTCGCCGTTCACCGCCAGCGCCAGCTGGCCATCGGCCGACAGCAGCGGCTGCGAACCACCGGCCGGATCGACGATGGCCAGCCGTTCATGGACCAGCAGCGCACCTTCGTCGAGGTACACGCCGCTCCAGTCCGGGCCACGGTGGCGCTGGCGTTGCGACAGTTCCAGCGCGTGGCGGCGCAGGGTGGGAAGATCGTCACCGGCCTGCAGGCCGAAGATTCCGAAGATCGAACACATGGGGGAGCTCCTGTTGGGGAATTTCACGGGTGGGAAGGTGTTCGACCGGCCATCCAGGCCCGGGCAGGCTGCGCCCGGGCACAAAAAAACCCGCATCGGCTGATGCGGGTTTTCTGGTGTCCGGGCGTGTGTTGCTGTCTATCTACCCAGGTCGCAGTCCCGCATCGGCCGCGCACGATTATTCGCGCGCAGATTATTGCGGTTGTTGTTATTGACGGCGGTGGCCAGGCGGATCGACATGGCATCGACCCTACCCCGCTTTCCGGCGCAGCGCAACCGTTGCGTTGGCAACCACTCCCCGGCGCGCATAATGGCGCGCCGTGAAACGTGTAATGGAAATGCAACACCGCACTGGACGCAACGTGGCGCTGGCCGCCCTGCTCTGCCTGGGCCTGGTCGCCTGCCAGACCCTGCCCCCACCGTCGCCCCTGCCGCCGGCCCAGCTGCAGGGCCTGGAACAACGCGGCACCGACGGCAGCTTCGAAGGTGCCTTTGACACTGCGCAAACCTTCGAGCGCTTCAACGATCCACGCGCCATCGCCTACTACGAGCGTGCCGCCGCGGTCACACCCTGGACCTTCCACAACACCAAGGCGGAAGAAGCACTGGGCAGGATCTGGATCTCCGGCACGCTGCGGCATGCCGACAGCCCCCACATCAATCCGGCGCCGGTGCTGCGTGCGTCCTGGCGACGCGGAGAACGCGCCTACCTGGCGGCGGCCTACCACGGCAATCCCTATGCGTTCTACGAACTCGCCAAGGCCTATCGTCAGCGAGGCGACGCGCAACAGGCGCTGCGCTGGGACCTGCGCGGAATGATCTACGAGCGCTACCCGAGTTCATCGTCACGGCTACCGGATGCGGTGGCCGCACAGGATGGCACCGTGCATCCACTGGTTGCGCAGATCCAGCGCCGCGCCGAGCGTGGCGATGCCGAAGCGCAGGTAGACCTGGGCGCGCTGCTGGAAAAGGGCATGGGACTGCCGCGCGATCCCGCACGTGCGCTGCAGCTGTACCAGCGTGCCGGCGAGAAGGGCAATGTGTTCGGCCAGTACTTCGCCGGACTGCTGCTGGGCCGCGGTGCACCGGGCGTGGAGAAGGACACCGACGCAGCCGCACGCTGGTTCGCCCGGGCCGAGGCGCAGCGCTTCTACATGGCGGCGCCGAGCTACTGGGAAAAAGCGATCAAGCCGCCATTCTTCATTTTTTCTGAGTAGAGCCGAGCCATGCTCGGCTGGGCATTCCCTGCAGAAGCAGCCGAGCATGGCTCGGCCCTACAGGAAAGCAATGCCGGCGAAAGGCGTGCCGACCAACGGTCGGCACCCAGCGTCGCAGGTTCACGCCAGCAGCCGCTCCACCAGCCGCTGGTACAGCCCCGGCAATGCCTCCAGATCGGCCACGCGCACGTTCTCGTCCACCTGGTGGATGCTGGCGTTGACCGGCCCCACTTCGATGCACTGCGCGCCCAAGGGCGCGATGAAGCGGGCATCGGAGGTGCCGCCGCCGGTGCTTTCTTCCGGTGCACGGCCGATGTGCTCGGCCAGCACCGCACGCGCGGTGGCGCGCAGCGTGCCCTCCGGGGTGTAGAACGGCTCGCCGCTGCGGTGCCACTTCAGCGTGTACTGCAGGCCATGCCGTTCCAGCAGCGCGGTGATCTCCGCTTCCAGCTTCGGTGCGTCCCAGTGCGGGTTGTAGCGGATGTTGAAATCCACCTCGAGCTCGCCGGGAATCACGTTGTTGGCACCAGTACCGGCATGGATGTTGGAGACCTGCAGGCTGGTCGGCGGGAAACTTTCGTAGCCGTCATCCCAGCGCCGCGCACTCAGCTCGGCCAGGGCCGGCGCCGCCTGGTGGATCGGGTTGCGTGCCTTCTCCGGATACGCCACGTGGCCCTGCACGCCCTGCACGCGCAGCTTGGCCGACAGGCTGCCGCGACGCCCCACGCGCAGCAGGTCACCCAGCGTCGCAGTCGAGGACGGCTCGCCGGTGATGCACCAGTCGATGCGCTGGCCGCGTTCGGCGAACAGGCGTGCGACGTGGCGCACGCCATCGATGGCGTCGCCTTCCTCGTCGCTGGTCAGCAGCACCGCCAGCGTGCCGGGATGATCAGGATGCGCGGCAACGAACTGCTCGGCGGCTACCACGAACGCCGCCACGCTGCCCTTCATGTCGGCGGTGCCACGGCCGTACAGCACGCCGTCACGGATCTGCGGCATGAACGGGTCGCTGGCCCAGGCCTCACGCGGGCCCGTCGGCACCACGTCGGTATGGCCCAGCAGCACCAGTACCGGCGCGCCCTGGCCGTGGGTCGCCCACAGGTTGTCGACCTCACCCAGCCGCAGGTGATCGCACTGGAACCCGGCCTGCTTCAGGCGTGCCGCCAGCAGCGCCTGGCAACCGGCATCATCGGGCGTCACCGAGGGCCGCGCGATCAGCTCGCAGGTCAGGTCGAGCACCGCGCTCATGCGTCACCCACGCCGAAGCGGGCCTTGAAGCCGTTGTCGCTGAAGCCCTGGCTGACCGTGCCATCGGCCGTGACCACCAGCGGGCGCTTGATCAGCTGCGGGTACTCGCGCAGCAGCAGCTTCCATTCGGCCTCGGAATCGGCGGCCTTGCGGTTGTCCGGCAGCTGCCGCCAGGTGGTGGAGGACCTGTTGACCATCGCGGCCAGGCCACCCAGCTGCGCGGCCCACGCCAGCAGCATTTCCGGGCTGGGTTTGTTGTCGCGGTAGTCGACGAAGGTGTACGGCACGCCGAAGCGGTCCAGCCACTTGGTCGCCTTCTTGCAGGTATCGCAGTTCTTCAAACCGTAGACAGTGGTGCTCATGGCCATCTGTGATGCTGGAAAACAGAGGGCCAGAATCTCACAACAGGCGCTCGGACACGACCCGGAAAGGTACTCTTGGCAGCTGGAAGGCCAGCCCCTCGTGCAGCGCCACGCCCATCGCCTGCAGGCGCGGGCACTGCTGTTCGCCTTCCAGCTGCAGCGGTTGCAGCTGCGCGATGTCCACCGGCAGAGCAATGCGGGTGCTGGCCCAGCGCTGGTCGCAGGTGCGGGCGATGGCCTCGTCCTGGCAGGTCAGCAAGCGCAGCAGGGCCTGGTAGCCGCCGAAGGCCGCCGCCCACCCGGCATCGTCCCAGCCCGCAGCGCCCTGCCACTGCAGGTGCAGCGCCGGCGCACTGCCCTGCCCGCCCTCGATCAGGGTGTACCCACCGCCATCGGCGCGCACCACGTGCGCGAAGCGCACCGACAGATGCGGCTGCATGGCATCGCTGAAAGCGCGCGCGCCGGCGACGAAGGCCAGCTGGTCCATCACGTTGCGATCAAACAGCACCACCGGCGTCCCGTCCCGATCGCCGTCACGACGCAGGTACCAGCGCCAGTTGCTCTGCCGGGGAGACGGCATCAGCGAGCGCAGCGGCCCGGCCAGCGCGGGCCCGAAGTGGCCGTGCCGGTAGCTGAGGATGGTGTAGGGCGTGCGTCCGGCATGGACCACGTAGTGATGGCCTGGTGGTGGCATCGGCGCTTGGCGTACGTCGACCCACCAGCTCACGTAGACCACGTCGCGCACATCGCTTAGCAGCGCCGGCATCGGCCAGCGCCGCGACAGCGCGCGGCGCAGCCTGGTCCAGCGTAGAGCGTGCAGCAGGCGCGGCAGCATCCGCCCGAACAGGGTGTCGGACGGATGCTGGTAGATCGCGGACTGCGCCAGATCCTCCGGCGCCGTCATCTTCAGTCAGCCAGGCCGCGCAGCAGGTCGTTGACGCTGGTCTTGCTGCGGGTCTTGGCATCAACCTGCTTGACGATCACCGCGCAATACAGCGAATGGGTACCGTCCTTGCTCGGCAGCGAGCCGGACACCACCACGCTGTACGGCGGAATGTAGCCGTAGGTGACCTCGCCGGTGGCACGGTTGTAGATGCGGGTGCTCTGGCTGAGGAACACGCCCATGCCGATCACGCTGTGGTGGCCGACCACCACGCCTTCCACCACTTCCGAACGCGCACCGATGAAGCAGTGGTCCTCGATGATGGTCGGGCTGGCCTGCAGCGGCTCCAGCACGCCACCGATGCCGGCGCCGCCGGACAGATGGCAGTGCTGGCCGATCTGCGCGCAGGAACCGACGGTGGCCCAGGTGTCGACCATGGTGCCTTCGCCGACATGGGCGCCGATGTTGGTGAAGCTCGGCATCAGCACCACGTCCTTGCCGAAGTAGGTACCGCGGCGGGCGATCGCGCCTGGCACCACGCGCACGCCACCACGGCGGAACTTCGCTTCGTCATAGCCGGCGAAGCGCGATTCGACCTTGTCCCAGAACGGCGCCGGGCGTGCATCGACCACCGCCATGTCGTTGACGCGGAAATACAGCAGCACGGCTTTCTTCAGCCACTCATTGACCTTCCAGCCGCCCTGGCCGTCCGGCTCGGCGACGCGGAACTCACCGCTCTCCAGGCCGTCGATCACGCGGTTGACCAGCGGCTTGGTCGACCCTTCCAGCTCGTGCAGGGTCAAGGTGGCGCGGCGCTCGAAGGCGCTCTCGATGCCGAACTTGAGTTCTTCCACGCCTGGTGCCGACGGCTTGCGCAGCGACTTGCGGGCGATGGTTTCGGCGCGGACGGCTTCGGCGCTCCTGGCCGGGGCCGGCTTCTTCACAGCACGCTTCACTGCAGCCGTTTTCTTCGCCGGGGCCTTCGCCGCAGCGGCCTTCTTCGGCGCAGGAGTCTTCTTCGCGGCCGGTGCGGCAGCAGCGGGTTTCCGGGCCGCTGCGCTCTTGGGGGTCGCGGCGGTCTTCTTGGCGGGCTTGGTGGCCATCAGGCGGGGTCTCCGGCGTTTCGATCAGGGTCCAGGCAGGCCAGCATCGCGTCATGCAGCTGCTGCCGGGCAGGTTCAGTCAGGGGGAGGTCGTGTTCGTCACTGATCACGAAGGTGTCTTCGGCGCGTTCGCCGAACGTGGCAATGCGCGCATCATGCACGCGCAGGCCCTGGTTGCGCAGCACGAACGCCACATCGGCCAGCAGGCCGGGACGGTCGGGTGCGACCAGGGCAAATCGGGTTGCGCCCGGTTCATCGCGGAACTCGATGCGCGGGGCGAAGCGGAAGTGCCGCAGCTGCCGCGGTACCACCCGGCGCGACGGCCGCAGGCGCGACAGGTCACCGCTGAGTGCCTCGCGCAGTGCCGCTTCCAGGTTGGCACTGCTGCCATCGGCAAAGGTGTCGGCCGGGTTCACTTCGAAGGTATCGAAGATGGTGTCGGCCGGACCGTCCAGCACGCGCGCGCGATGGATGCCGTAGCCCTTGCGGTCCAGGGTCATCACGATCGCGGCAAACAGGCCATCACGGTCGGGCGAGTGCACGAACACTTCCAGCGCCGGGTCGTCGACGCTGATCCGGCGCACCTTCACCAGCGCCTGGCCCTGCTTCACCGGCACCAGTGCGGCGGCCTGCCAGGCCAGCTGCTCGGGGCGCAGGCGGATGAAGCCCTCATCCGGCATCACCGCGAACTGGCGGTCGATGGTGGCATCGTCGTAACCCTGCTCGCGCACCAGTGCGCGCACACTGTCACGTGCCTCGGCCACGCGCTCGGCGGCCGGTACCGGGTGCTCCAGCCCCTCGCGCAGCGCGCGCCGGGTGGCAAAGTACAGATCGGCCAGCAGGCGGTCCTTCCAGGCATTCCACAGTTTCGGGCTGGTGCCGGCGATGTCGGCACAGGTCAGCAGGTACAGGTAATCCAGGCGGTCGCGGCTGCCGACCAGGGTGGCGAAGCGATGGATCACCACCGGATCGGCGATGTCCTGCTTCTGCGCGGTCACCGACATGCGCAGGTGCTGTTCGACCAGCCATGCCACCAGCTCGGTATCGGTGCCACTGAGCGCATGCGCCTGGCAGAACGCGCGCGCGTCCACCGCGCCCAGCTCCGAGTGGTCGCCGCCGCGGCCCTTGGCGATGTCATGGAACAGGCCGGCCAGCAGCAGCAGTTCCGGCTTGCGCAGGCGCGGCCACACTTCGTGCGCGATCGAGAAGCGCTCGTCGGCGCGGCTGCTGGCGAACTGGCCGATGTTGCGCAGGACCATCAGCGTGTGCTGGTCGACCGTATAGACATGGAACAGGTCGAACTGCATGCGCCCGCTGACCTGGGCAAACGCGGGAATCCACTGGCCAAGCACGCCCAGCCGCGCCATGCGCGAAAGCGTATCGACCGGACGCTGGCCGCGCAGCAGGGCCAGGAACTGCTCGCGTGCATCGGCATCGGCCTGGTCATAGGCCGGCAGCAGCGGCAGCGACTCGGCCAGTGCACGCGCAGTGAGCGAATGCAGGCCGCGTACCTGCGGGTTGTTGGCCCAGCTGGAAAACAGGGCGAACACCTGGCCGATGTCGCCGCGCGGCCAGTCGGCCTCGTTGGCGGCCAGGTAACCACGGCGCAGGGAAAAACCCACGGTCAGCGGCTCCGGCTGGGCCTCGCCGTCGAACTGCTCCTCGAAGCGCTGCAGCAGCCGGTCGCTGATCCGGCGCACCACCAGCGCGGCGCGGTAGAAGCCCTGCATCATCTTCTCGACGCCGAGGTTCTCGGCATCGTCTTCGAAGCCCAGCCGCGCGGCCAGGGTCTTCTGGTAATCGAAACGCAGGCGCTCTTCCGGACGGCGCGCGACCAGGTGCAGGCCGAAGCGCAACCGCGCCAGCACTGCACGTTCGCGCTTCAACGCCGCGGCTTCGTCGGCGCCCAGGTGGCCGAGCCCGACCAGGGCCTCCAGGTCGCGCACGCCGAAGGCACGCAACGCCATCCAGCCCAGCGTATTGAGATCACGCAGGCCACCGGGGCCATCCTTCAGGTCCGGCTCCAGGTTGTCGGCGGTATCGCCGAAGCGCTGGTGGCGGTTGCGCAGCTCTTCCAGCTTGGCCAGGAAGAAGGCGCGTGCCGGCCACAGTTCGCGGTCGTCGATCGCCTCGCGCAGCGCGCGGCGCGCAGCATCATCGGCCAGGATCGGGCGCGCCTCGATCAGCGCGGTCAGCACGGTCTGGTCAGCCGCCGCCTCCCGGCACTGCAATGCAGAACGCACCGCATGGCTGACAGCCAATCCGCAGTCCCACAGCAGCGCGAACAGGCGCGCCAATGCCGCCTCGTGCGCCAGTTGTGCCGGCGGATCGCCGAACACCAGCAGGTCGATGTCCGAACGCGGGAACAGTTCACCGCGGCCATAGCCGCCGACCGCGAACAGCGACAGGCCGCTGTCGGCCGGCAGGCAGCGCTGCCAGGCCAGGCGGATCAGATGGTCGGCAGCGCGCGCGCGCAACGCCAGCAGGCGCTCGATGTTGTCGCCCTGGTCGAAGCGGCGGTACAGGCGCGCGTCGGCCTGCTGCAGCGCCTGGCGCGCGGCAGCAGCCCAATCCGGGTCGTTGAGCGACGCGGCCGGCGTGTCCAGCAGCGAACTCGCCGGCAGCATCTTCAGGAAACCTGCGACTCGCCTGGCGACAGGGTCAGCACGTCCACGCCGGTCTCGGTGACCGCGATCATGTGCTCCCACTGCGCCGACAGCTTGCGGTCCTTGGTCACCACGGTCCAGCCATCCGGCAGCACCTTGTTGTAGCGGGTGCCCTCGTTGATCATCGGCTCGATGGTGAAGGTCATGCCGGGCTGCAGCACCAGGCCCTGGCCCGGGCGGCCGTAATGCACCACCTGCGGCTCGTCGTGGTAGACCTTGCCGATGCCGTGGCCGCAGTACTCGCGCACCACGCTGAAACGCTCGCCTTCGGCGTAGCTCTGGATGGCATGGCCGATGTCGCCCAGGGTGGCGCCCGGACGCACCGCACGGATGCCGCGCCACATCGCTTCGTAAGTGGTTTCCACCAGGCGGCGGGCCATCACCGACGGGGTGCCGACGAAGTACATGCGGCTGGTGTCGCCGTGCCAGCCGTCCTTGATGACGGTGACGTCGATATTGATGATGTCGCCATCCTTGAGCACCTTCCCTTCACTGGGGATGCCGTGGCAGATGACATTGTTGACCGAGGTGCACACGGTCTTCGGGAAGCCGCGGTAGCCGACGTTGGCCGGAATGGCACCCTGCACGTTCACGATGTGGTCGTGGCAGATGCGGTCCAGTTCCTCGGTGGTGACACCGGGCTTGACGTGGGGGGTGACGATGTCGAGCACTTCGCTGGCCAGGCGGCCGGCGATGCGCATCATCTCGATTTCCTGCGGGGTTTTCAGATTCACGCTCATGGCACCCATTATCGCCGATCCGGCCGCAATCTGAACGAACGCCGCCCAACTGGCGATCCGGGCCATGCACGATTCCGGCAAGGAAAGTGAAAGCGTGATGGCCTCCACTCTTGCGCCTGCCTATTTATCACGGATTACAGACACTTACGCCTCCTAAGCTGGACCCACTGTCGTCAAAGCGGAGCCGAACGTGCCGTCTTCGCCTTGTTCAACGGACCTTCGGGTCAGGGAGGTTGTCCATGCGATCCCCAGTTCGATCCCCGCTGACATGGGTCATGGCCGGGCTGCTGCTTTCCAGCCCGGCGCTGGCCGCCGACACCACCACCTTCAACGTCACCCTGGTGGTCACCAAGGCCTGCACCATCACGGCGGCGGCCGCCACCAACGTCGACTTCGGCACGGCGGCCTCGACCACCGCCACGCCCACCCTGGGCCAGGGTACGGTGACCGCGCAGTGCTCGGCACTGACGCCCTACACGATTGCGCTGAACGCGGGCGCCAACGCCGGCACCGCCAACGACGTCACCACCCGGCGCATGAAGAACACCAATGCCGCGGTGACCGCCAACAACTATGTCGGCTACCAGCTCTACCAGGATGCCGCACATACCCTGGTCTGGGGCGCCACAACCGGCACCAATACCCAGGCCGGCATCGGCACTGGCTTGGCCGTGCCCTACATCGTCTATGGCCAGATCCTGAACCTGAGCACCAACAACCCGGCCACCGGTAACTACCTGGATACGGTTACCGCCACGATCACCTATTGATGGAGCACGCCCGCATGGCCGGACCCCGCCCGTGGCGCGCCACCGGCGTGGCGCTGCTCGCCCTGTACCTGCTGGCCCCCGCCGGTGCCGGCGCCACCAGCCTGCAGGTCGCCCCGACCAGCCTGCAGCTGGAAGCCCGCCAGCGTGCCGGCGAGCTGTGGCTGACCAACAGCGGCACCTCACCGGTGACGCTGCAGGTGCGCGTGTTCCGCTGGGTGCAGCAGGACGGCCAGGAACAGCTGCTGCCCACCGATGAAGTGATGGCCACGCCGCCGATGCAGGAACTGGCCGCCGGCCAGCAGCAGCTGGTGCGGGTGATGCGTCCGGACAGCGAGCCACCGCCTGCACAGCGGCACTACCGGCTGATCGTGGACGAGGTACCCGACCTGGCCACCCGTGCCGAGGGCATGCAGTTCGTGCTGCGCTATTCGATCCCGGTATTCGTGCAGCCTTCGGCCGGCCGCCTGGCCCCACGGCTGCAGGCGCACCTGGTGAAACTGGCGGACGGCCGCAATGGCGTGGAAGTCGCCAATACGGGCGACAGCTACGCACAGATCGCCGATCTTGCGCTGGGCAGCGCCGCGCGCCCGCGCATTGTCCATCCCGGGCTGCTGGGCTACGTGCTGCCGGGCCAGGTGATGCGCTGGCCGATCGAACGCACGGCGATCGACCGCGACAACGACCAGATCACGGCCAAGCTCAATGGCGAGTCGGAACAGACGCCACTGTCGCCCCCACCGGCTCGCTGAGGCGTTGATGGGCGCGCTGTTGGCGGCCCTGGCTCCCGCGGCGACCGAGGCCGCCGATGTGTCCGGCGTGGCGGCCGTTGATGTATCCGGCGTGTCGGCCGATGCCATCCTGCCTCCCCCGACCCCGCTGACCGCCAGCCAGGCGCTGTACCTGGATGTGTCGCTCAACAGCACCCCGCGCGGCCTGCTGCCATTCACCGAGAACCGCGGCCGGCTGCAGGCCAGCCCCGAAGTGCTGCGCCAGCTTGGCTTCAACGCCAGCGGCGATGCGCCGGTCTACCTGGACCAGATCAGCGGTGCGGTGGTGCGCTATGACGCGCACATGCAGACCCTGGCACTGGACGTGCCGCTGGACCAGCTCATCCTGCCCACCACCGTGCTCAGCCGCCCGCAGACGCGCGCGCCCACCGGCAGTGCCTCGCCCGGCGCGCTGCTCAACTACGACGTCTACGCCAGCCGGGTGGACACGCTCAGCAACCTCAGCCTGAGCGCGGAGCTGCGCGTGTTCGGTATCGGCAACGGCACCTTCGAAAACACCGCCATCAGCCGCCGCTACCAGCAACCCGGCGACCGCCATTGGCGCGGCGAGAGCGTGCGCCTGGACACACGCTGGAGCCTGGATTTCCCGGACAGTGCAACCACGCTGGAGGTCGGTGACTTCTACAGCGGCTTCGTCGACTGGACCCGCCCGGTTCGCCTGGGCGGCCTGCAGATCGGCCGCAACTACGGCCTGCAGCCCTACCGCGTGCTCACGCCCACGCCCAGCTTCCTCGGCCAGGCGGTGGTGCCCTCCACGGTCGAGTTGTATGTCGATGGCCTGCGCCAGTACAGCGGCCAGGTGCCGGTCGGGCCCTTCCAGCTGGCGGCGCAGCCCGGCATCAGCGGCACCGGTAACGCGCAGGTGGTGGTGACCGATGCGTTCGGCCGCATGCAGACGCTGGATTTCAGTTTCTATGGCACCCAGCAGCTGCTGGCCAGGGGCCTTTCGGACTGGTCGGCCGGCGTCGGCCACCTGCGCGAGGACTTTGGCCAGCGCTCCTTCGCCTATGACGATCGCACGGTGGCCAGTGCCAGCTGGCGCGGCGGTGTCACCGACACGTTCACCGGCGAGGCGCATGCCGAAGGCGGCGGCGGCCTGGCCCAGGCCGGTGTCGGTGGCTGGTGGCTGCTCGGCGCCGCTGGCGTGTTCAATGCCGCCTATGCGCACAGCGGCTACCACGGCCTGCAGGGTGGGCAATGGGCACTGGGCTACAGCTGGAACAACCGTCGCTTCAACGTCAATCTGCGCAGCGTACGCAGCCATGGCGATTACCGCGACCTCGGCGCACTGCAGGGCAACCTGCCGCCGAGCATCAGCGAGCAGGCCACGCTCGGCCTGGACCTGCTGCGGCTGGGCACGCTCAGCGCCAGCTATCTGCGCCTGCGCTACCCGGATGGAGACGACAACCGCTATGCCAGCCTGTTCTGGTCACGTACCTGGAGCCAGCGCTGGTCGGCCTATCTTTCGGTAAACCAGAACCTGGACCGCAGCGACGACCGCAGCATCTACCTGTCGGTGACTGCCAGCCTGGGCAACAACCGCCAGGCCAGCCTTTCGAGCCAGCGCAACGGCGACAGCCAGAGCTGGGTGGCGGACGTGACCCAGCCAGTGCCGGGCGATGGCAGCGCCGGCGGCGTCGGCTGGCGCGCGCAGCTGCGCCACGGCGAGGACGGCAACGGCGGCCTGGCCGAGGTCGGCATCCTCAACGATGTCGGTCGCTACTCGTTCGGCGCCTCGCGCCAGGGTGGACTCAACTATGCCTACGCCAGCGCCAGCGGCAGCCTGGTGTGGATGGGCGGGCACACCTTCGCCACGCGCGAGGTGTCCGATGCGTTCGCGGTGATCAGCACCAATGGGGTGGGCGGCGTCCCGGTGCGGCTGGAGAACCGCCTGATCGGCGTCACCGATGATCGCGGCCTGCTGCTGGTCAGTCCGTTGCTGTCCTGGCAGCGCAACCGGGTCTCGATCGACACCCTGGACCTGCCCGAAGACATGCGCGCCGACCGCATCGAGGACTGGGTGACCCCGCGCCAGCGCGCCGGCACCCGCGTGACCTTCCAGCTGCGCTCGCGGCCGTCACTGAGCCTGACCCTGCTGGCAATGGACGGCCAGCCTCTGGAGGTCGGCAGCGAGGTGCGGTTGCCCGATGGCCGCCAGGCCACGGTCGGCTACGACGGCCTGCTCTATCTGGAAGACGTTGCCGCCGGCAGCGTGCTGTACGCCACCACCAGCCGCGGCCCCTGCCGCGTGAAAGTGCCGGACCTGCCCAAGGTGGTGGCGTCCGGCGCACGGCCGAAGCCGGCGCCGCAGCAGTGCATCCCGGAGGTGGCGCCATGAGGGTGCTGCTGCTCGTCCTGCTGCTCTGCGCCGGCCTGCTGGCAGCGGCGCCCGCCGGTGCCACCGCGGTCTGCACGGCGGTCGCCAATCCGACCCTGCCGTTCGGCAACATCAACAGCAATGCACCCGGCCCGAGTACGGCCAACCTCAACATCACGGTGACCTGCACCACCGCCGCGCTGAGCCTGCTGGCCACCACCGGCGTGCGCGTCTGCGTGGGCATCGGCGCAGGCAGTGGCGGCGGCAGCAGTTCCACCTTCCGCACGATGGTCACCTCCAGCAGTGACACCCTGAATTTCCAGCTGTACAACAACGCCAGCTTCGGCCAGGTCACCGGACTGGTGCCGCGCGGCACGCCACCTGCGCAGGAACTGACCATGACCTACAACGTGCCGCTGGTGACGGGCGGCAGCGGTGCGCAGTCCATACAGCTGTTCGGGCAGATCCCGGCCAACCAGATCCTGGCCTCCGGCGCGTACAGCAGCACCTTCAGCGGGGCCAACGTGGTCCTGACCTGGGCCTGGAACGAAGTCCTGCTCGGTACCGCCACCGTGCCCGCCACCTGCAATGGCGGCGCCACCGGCACCAACAGCGCCAGTGCAGCCTTCAGCTTCACCGCCACCGCCAACGTGCTGCCGCAATGTGGCAGCTACGTCACCACCACCATGGACTTCGGCAACGTCACCGGCGGCATTCCGGCCAACATCGACCGGACCGCCACCCTCACCCTGACCTGCCTGAAGAACACTGCCTTCCAGGTCGGCCTCAACAACGGCCAGAACAATCCCACCGCCACCACCACCCGGCGCATGGCCACCACCCTCGGCGGAAGCACCTATTACCTCGCCTACGAGCTCTACCGGGACTCGGCGCGGAGCCTGCGCTGGGGCAATACCCTGACCGTCGACACGGCCAGCGGCACCGGTACCGGCAGCGCGCAGCAATTGACCATCCATGGCCGGGTGCCACCGGTCAGCGGCCAGCCGCCGGCCGGCACCTACAACGACCTGGTGACGGTGACGATCACCTACTGACCGGCGTGCCGACCAACGGTCGGCACCCACCGGACGAAGGCCGTGCCGAGCGCCGGCTCGGCGCTACAGTTCCGGCACATCCCGCCGATACCGCGCAGCAAGTCTTTCAGCATGGTGGATGGCAGGTGGTTCGCACATTCCTGATCGGGGCGATGCTGGTCGCCAGCCTGCCGGCATGGGCCGAACCCAGCAGCCCCCTGCAGATCCGGCTGACCGTGGTTGAATCCTGCAGCGACGATGGCGGCGGCATCCGCTGCCCGGCACCGCACCAGCGCAGTGACGCACCCCAGGCGCCGCGCCAGGTCCGCGAGCTCGCACCACCGGCGACGGACGGGAACGCAACACCCTCCGTGACCCTCATCTACTGATGCGCGCGTTGCTGATCCTGCTGGCACTGCTGCTGGCACTGCCTGCCGCAGCGCTGGAGCTGTTGCCGACCACCCTGCAGCTGCCGGCCCAGGGCGGCAGCGCCGAACTGTGGTTGCACAACCCCGGGCCCGGCCGCTGGCAGGGCCAGGTGCAGGTGCTGGCGTGGGATCAGCAGCTGGACGCCGAACGACTGCACCCCAGCGACCAGATCCGGGTCAGCCCGGCGCGGCTGGACCTGGCCCCCGGCAGCACCCAGCGCGTCTGGCTGTTGCCAGGCGATCCGCCAGCGGCGGCCGCTGAACAGGCCTATCGGGTCGTACTGGCACCGACGTTGCCGGGGTTGCCGCGCTATTCGCTGCCGCTGTTCCGCGGCCCAGCGGGGCCAGCACTGCAGGCCCGGCTGCTGGGCCGCGTCGAGGCCCACGGGTCTCTGGCCGTACTGCGACTCAGCAATGCCGGTACCCTGCACGGCCGCCTGCACGATCTGCGCTTCATCACGGCGGACGGCCAGGCAACGCTGCTGACGGCTGGCCTGGCCGGCTACATTCTGGCGGGCCATGAACGCCGCTGGCCCCTGCCTGCCCGCGCCGATGGCTATGCAGGCGGCCGCTTCCAGGCACGCCTGCAGGACGGCCGCGAGGTCGATCTGGCCGCAACTGACCCTGCAATTGCAGCAAGCGCCCCCAGCGGGCTATAATCGACCGGATTCCTGCCGCCAGCGTGCGCGCGAACCCGTCCACACCGGACGTCACCGGTGAATCCACACCTGCTGCCCCCATCCGTGCCGGGGTGCTCCGCAAGGAGTTCGGCCACGGAGGCAACAGGGAAGCCCAACCCCGGAACCGATCGCGCTTCCACGCGTCCCGCATACCTATCCCCGCGGGCGGAATCGCTGGTTCCATATCAGGAGTATTGCAATGCCCCAGGTCACCATGCGTCAGATGCTGGAAGCCGGCGTCCACTTCGGCCACCAGACCCGCTACTGGAACCCGAAGATGGCTCCGTACATCTTCGGCGCCCGCGGCAAGATCCACATCATCAACCTGGAAAAGACCGTCCCGCTGTTCAACGATGCGATGAACTTCATCTCGTCGGTTGCCCAGAAGCGCGGCACCGTCCTGTTCCTGGGCACCAAGCGCAGCGCCCGCGAAACCATCAAGGAAGAAGCCGAGCGTTGCGGCATGCCGTTCATGAACCAGCGTTGGCTGGGCGGCACCCTGACCAACTTCCGTACCGTCAAGCAGTCGGTTGCCCGCCTGAAGGAACTGGAAGCCGGTGAAACCGACGGCACCTTCGAGAAGCTGGTCAAGCACGAAGTGCTGGGCCTGCGTCGCGAGCGCGACAAGCTGGAAGCCTCGCTGGGCGGCATCAAGGACATGAACCGCCTGCCGGACGCCATCTTCGTGATCGACATCGGCCACGAAGACATCGCGATCAAGGAAGCCAAGAAGCTGGGCATCCCGGTCATCGCCGTGGTCGACACCAACTACAACCCGGAACTGGTTGATTACGCCATCCCGGGCAACGACGACGCCATCCGCGCTGTGCAGCTGTACGCCCGCGCCGCTGCCGACGCCGTGCTGGAAGGCAAGGCGGCTGCCCCGCACGCCGCTTCGGTGCGCGAGGAAGAATTCGCTGAAGCCGCTGCTGAAGGCGAAGAGAAGCCGGCCCGCCGCGCTCCGGCCAAGAAGGCTGCCAAGAAGGGCGACGACGCCCAGGCCTGATCCAGGCCCCGGGTGGACGCCCGGCGTCCACCCTCCCTGCACGCAGCCATCGGCGCGTGACAGGACCGTGTCACACGGGCCGGCCACCATGCCGGCCCAACCCCTTTCTTTCGTGAGGTAATCCCGTGGAAATCACTGCTTCCCTGGTCAAGGAACTGCGCGAGCGCACCGGCGCCGGCATGATGGAATGCAAGAAGGCGCTTACCGAAGCCAACGGCGACATCAACGCCGCTGCTGAAGCCATGCGCAAGTCCGGCGCCGCCAAGGCCGACAAGAAGGCTGACCGCGTGGCCGCCGAAGGCCGCCTGGGCCTGGCCCAGGACGGCGGCAAGGCCGTGCTGGTCGAAGTCAACTCGGAAACCGACTTCGTCGCCAACGATGACAACTTCAAGTCCTTCGTCAACGCCGTCGCCGCTGCTGCCCTGGCATCGGGCGCCAACGACGTCGAAGCCGTGAAGGCCGCCACGCTGGCCGACGGCCGTACCGTCGAGGAAGCCCGCGCCACCGCCGTGCAGACCCTGGGTGAGAACATCCAGATCCGCCGCATGGTCAAGGTCGACACCACCGGCAACATCGGCGCCTACGTCCACACCAACGGCAAGGTCGGCGTGCTGGTCGACCTGATCGGCGGCGACGTCGAGCTGGCCCGTGGCCTGGCCATGCACGTGGCCGCGCTGAAGCCGCCGCACAACAAGGCTGCGGACGTCCCGGCCGAGTTCGTCGAGAAGGAAAAGGAAATCGAGCTGGCCAAGATGACCGATAAGGACAAGGCCAAGCCGGCCGACATCCTGGAAAAGATCATCAGCGGCAAGATCAACAAGATCGTCAGCGACGTGACCCTGTACGGCCAGACCTACGTGCTGGGCGACACCACCGTCGAGCAGGTGGTCAAGGCCGCCGGCGCCGACGTGGCAGGCTTCAAGCTGCTGATCGTCGGCGAAGGCATCGAGAAGGTGGTGGAAGACTACGCCGCCGAAGTTGCCAAGGCGATGCAGGTCTGATTCCAGCCTTCCGGCTGTGAAGCGACCAGAAGGAGCCGCGGGAAACCGCGGCTCTTTTTTTATGCATGGGCCCAGGGATCAACCCATGGCCCACCGGTGGGTGCGCACCGTTGGTGCGCACAACCGGCACCTTTGCGTTGCGCGCGAATCAAGCCGATACTCGGCGCAGGGAATCCACAGTCATTTAGCAGGAACGAAAATCGCGGACTGTGATGCATTCCTAGGTATTCTTGTCCTAATGGAATTGAACGACCCGACATGCCTCCCGAGCTGACAGCTGCCCTGGCGCTCTGCCGCAACCTGCCTTCGCCACCCGGTATTGCCCTGCGCATCATCGAACTGGCCCAGGACCCGGAAGCGGACATCGCCACCGCTGCCGACATCATCGCCATCGACATGGCGCTGAGCGCTCGCATGCTGCGCATCGCCAATTCGCCGCTGTACGCCAGCCGCCGCCGGATCGAGAACCTCGGCCAGGCGCTGACCATGCTGGGCCTGAACGCCACGATCAGCCTCGCCCTCGGCTTCACTGTCACCCAGGGCCTGACCGGCGGCACCGGCGCCGACCACGACCTGCGCCAGCGCGCCTGGAAGCGCAGCATCCTCAGCGCCCTGGCTGCCAGCCAGCTGGGCCAGGCGCGAGGCCTGCGCCGGCTGGAAGAACTGATGCTGGCCGGCCTGCTGCAGGACCTGGGCGTACTGTGCCTGGCCCAGGCCGAGTCGGAGCGCTACCTGCCGCTGCTGCGCGAGGCACGCGACAACACCGACCTGGTCGCCCGCGAACGCGAGGAACTGGGCTGCAGCCATGCCGAGGTCGGCGCGTGGGTGGCCGAGCAATGGGGCCTGCCCCGCTACCTGGTGGAGAGCATCAGCCACAGCGAGGACGAGGACGTCGCCGAATCGCCGTTCCAGGCCTGCGTGCAGCTGTCCGGCGCGGTGGCCGACATCTGGCTGGACAGCGACGCCGACGCCGCGCGTGAGCGCGCCCTGCAGCAGGTGCACGACCGCCTGGAGCTGGACAGCGCGCGCTTCGACCAGGTCCTCGCCCGCATCAGTGAAGCCCTGCCCGACATCGCCAGCCTGTTTGATGCCGGCCTCAATTCACCGGCGCGGGTGCGCGAGCTGATCGATCACGCGCAGGAGCTGGCCACGCTGCGCAACCTGCGCGAACTGCAGGACGCCGACCAGGCACGACGCCGCGCCGACGAGTTCGAGGCGCGCGCCAAGCGCCTCGCCGACCAGGCCCATCGTGACGCGTTGACCGGCGTGCTCAACCGCCGCCAGCTGGAAGCGGTGCTGGAGCAGGAATTCCTGCGCGCCGGCCGCCAGGGCTGGCCGTTGTCGGTGGCCTTCATCGACCTGGACGACTTCAAGAAGATCAACGACGCCCACGGCCACCTGACCGGCGACGAGGTACTGCGCGCCTTCGCCGGCAAGCTGCAGGGCCAGCTGCGCAACAGTGACACCGTCGCCCGCTTCGGCGGCGAGGAATTCGTCGCGCTGCTGCCAAACACCAGCGAAAGCGTGGCCCTGGACGTGATCCGCCGGGTGCTGGCCAATATCGTCGCCACGCCGATGGCCGAGCTGGAGGGCGGGCCGCTGTTCGTCACCTTCTCCGCCGGCGTGGCCACCCAGGGTGGCTACGAGCGCTTCGCCGACGTGCAGGACCTGCTGCGCGCAGCCGACGACGTGCTGTACCGCTCCAAGAACCTGGGCCGCAACCGGGTGATCGCCCGCTCGCCAGGTGCCCTCGGCCACGACGAGCTGTCGGCCACCGCTGGCGCCGAGCTGGGCTGAACGGGAAGCCCCGTTTGACCGGGGCGAACGACCGGATTCTGCGCCGCAGTGCACAAAACACTTTGGCACGACGCCGCATGCGCGTAGAATCGCCCGCGATTTCCACGCACCCGAGGTCCTCATGTCCAAGCTCGCCTATCGCCGCATCCTTCTGAAACTGTCCGGGGAGGCGCTGATGGGAGACGAGGACTACGGCATCGACCCGAAGGTCATCAATCGCCTGGCCCGCGAGGTCATCGAAGCCCAGCAGGCCGGTGCCGAAGTAGCGCTGGTGATCGGCGGCGGCAACATCTTCCGCGGCGCCGGCCTGGCCGCCGGCGGCATGGACCGGGTCACCGGCGACCAGATGGGCATGCTGGCCACGGTCATCAACGCCCTGGCCATGCAGGATGCCCTCGAGAAGCTGGGCGCCAAGGCCCGCGTGATGAGCGCGATCAAGATCAACGACGTGTGCGAGGACTACATCCGCCGCCGCGCCATCCGCCACCTGGAAAAGGGCCGCCTGGTGATCTTCGCCGCCGGCGTCGGCAGCCCGTTCTTCACCACCGATTCCGGCGCCGCCCTGCGCGCGATCGAGATCGGCGCCGACCTGCTGCTGAAGGCCACCAAGGTCGATGGCGTGTACGACAAGGACCCGAACAAGCACAGCGATGCGGTCCGCTTCGACAGCCTGAGCTACGACGAAGTGATCCGCCGCGGCCTGGAAGTGATGGACACGGCGGCCTTCGCATTGGCCCGCGACAGCGACCTGCCGATGCGCGTGTTCGACATGGGCCAGCCGGGCGAGCTGCTGAAGATCCTCAACGGCGCGAACATCGGCACCCTGGTCCAGGGCCGCGACCCGGCCTGAGCCTGAGCGCGAAGCGGCGATCGGGCCGATTCAGGCCCGGCAGCGTCCCGTATTCGCCTATAATCGCCCGATTCCAGATACATCCAGGACCGGGCGATGCTCAACGACATCAAGAACAACGCGCAGACGCGCATGGCCAAGAGCATCGACGCTCTGAAGCACACCCTCACCTCCATCCGGACCGGGCGTGCCACGCCTGCCCTGCTGGACCGCGTGACGGTCAGTGCCTATGGCAACGCCAGCACCCCGCTGAACCAGGTTGCCTCGATCTCCAACGCCGACGCGCACTCGCTGTTGGTCACGCCGTTCGACAAGGGCATGATCAAGGAGATCGAAAAGGGTCTCTACAACGCCGAGTTCACCCCGAACACCCTCGGCACCGCGATCCGCATCAACATGCCGCCGCCGACCGAAGAGCGCCGCAAGGAGCTGGCCAAGCAGGTGCAGAAGGAAGGTGAAGGCGCCAAGATCGCGATCCGCAACATCCGTCAGGACGCGAACAAGGAAATCGCCAAGCTGGTCAAGGACAAGGCGATCAGCGAAGACGAGAAGAAGCGCGGCGAAGACGACATCCAGAAGCTGACCGACGCCAACATCAAGGACGTCGACAAGGTCGTTGCCGACAAGGAAAAAGAACTGCTGTCGGTCTGAAGTCGATGCCTTCAGCCCCGCCTCCGTTACCGGCCGCCCTGCCCCGCCACATTGCCATCATCATGGATGGCAATGGGCGCTGGGCACAGCAGCGCCGTCGCCCCCGCGTGATCGGCCACCGTGCCGGCGCGCGCGCGGTCAACCGCACCATCGAGCGCTGCCTTGAACTGGGCATTCCGGCGCTGACCCTGTTCGCCTTCTCCAGCGAGAACTGGGGCCGGCCGCAGGAGGAAGTGGATGCATTGATGAAGCTGTTCCTCGGCGCGCTCGACCGCGAGGTGGACGAGCTGCACCGGCGCGGCGTGCGCGTACGCTTCATCGGCGAACGCGAGCGCTTCGGTGCCGGGCTGGTCAGCCGCATGCAGCTGGCCGAACAGCGCACCGCCGACAACACCACCCTGACCCTGTCGATCGCGGCCAGCTATGGCGGCCGCCAGGACATCGCCCGCGCCGCGCGCGCCCTGGCCGTCGAAGTGGCGGCCGGTCGCCTGTTGCCCGAGCAGATCGACGAATCGCTGCTGGGCAGCCAGGTCGCCCTTGCCGACCTGCCGCCGCCGGACCTGTTCATCCGCACCGGCGGCGACACCCGCATCAGCAACTTCCTGCTGTGGCAGCTGGCCTACACCGAGCTGTGGTTCACCGAGGCCCTGTGGCCGGACTTCGATGCCGGGCAGCTGCAGCAGGCGCTGGACGCCTATGCCGGCCGCGAGCGTCGTTTCGGCCTGACCAGCGCCCAGATTGCCGCACTGGCCACCGAGACTTCCAGCCCATGACCAAGACCCGAGTCCTCGCCGCGCTGATCATGGCGCCGGTTGCCATTGCGGCGATCCTGCTGCTGCCCACGCAATGGCTGGCCGCCGCCGCCGCTGCGGTGCTGCTGATCGGCCTGTGGGAATGGCTGAAGCTGGCCGGTATCGAAGACACCCTGGCACGCACCGTACTTCTGGTGCTGAACCTGCTGCTGATGGTGCTGCTGGTCTGGGCCGATGGCAGTACGCTGGTGCTGTTCCAGATAACCACGCTGGCCGGCGTTGCCTGGTGGCTGGCCGCGCTGGTCTGGCTGCGCTTCTTCAATTTCGGTGCACAGCCGTCGGCGCCCTCGCGCATCCTGAAGATGCTGGCCGGCACGCTTGCCATCGTGCCCGCCTGGGCCGCGCTGGTGCTGATCCATGCCGGTGGCGATCCGCCGGGCAAGCAGGGCCACCTGTGGCTGCTGGCTGCGCTGGCACTGGTGTGGGCGGCCGACTCGGGCGCCTACTTCGCCGGCCGCCATTTCGGCAAGCACAAGCTGGCCCCGCGGATCAGCCCCAACAAGACCTGGGAAGGCCTGTTCGGCGGCCTGTTGGCCGGTGTCGCCGTGGCCGTCGGCCTGGGCTGGCTGGCCGGGATCGATACCGCACACCTGCCGGGCCTGCTGATCACCGCGGTCGTGGCCGTGTTCGCCTCGGTGCTGGGTGACCTGTTCGAGAGCCTCATCAAGCGCCACGCGGGCGCCAAGGATTCGGGCCACCTGATCCCGGGCCATGGCGGCGTGCTCGACCGGGTCGACGGCGTCCTCGCCGCCGTCCCGGTGTTCGCGCTGGGCAAGGAAATCTTCGGGTTCTGACCATGAATGCTGCTGCAGACCTGCGCCGGGTCGCCGTATTCGGCGCCACCGGCTCGATCGGTGCCTCCACGCTGGACGTGATCGCCCGCCACCCGCAGCGCTACCAGGCGACCGTGCTCGCCGCCGGACGCCAGGTGCAGGGGCTGCTGGCGTTGTGCCGCCAGCACAAGCCCGCGCACGCGGTGATCGCCGACGAATCGCTGTTCGCCGAACTGCGTGACGGCCTGCGCGACGCCGGACTGGCCACCGAAGCCCATGCCGGCCATGCCGCGTTGGACCAGCTGGCCGCCAGCGACGCCTGCGATACCGTGGTCGCGGCCATCGTCGGCGCTGCCGGCCTGTCCTCGACCCTGGCCGCGGCCGCCGCCGGCAAGCGCATCCTGCTGGCCAACAAGGAATCGCTGGTGCTGGCCGGCGAACTGCTGACCCGTACCGCCGAACGTGCCGGCGCCGAAATCATCCCGATCGACAGCGAACACAGCGCCATCTTCCAGTGCCTGCGCTCGCGCGACGCCAGCGTCGACGGCGCCGGCGTGCGCCGGATCCTGCTGACCGCCTCCGGCGGCCCGTTCCGTGGCCGCAGCTGCGCCGAACTGGCCCAGGTCACCCCGGCCCAGGCCGTTGCCCACCCGAAGTGGTCGATGGGACCGAAGATCTCGGTCGATTCGGCGACGTTGATGAACAAGGGCCTGGAAGTCATCGAGGCCCACCACCTGTTCGGCGTGCCCGGTGAGCGCATCGAAGTGCTGGTGCACCCGCAGAGCCTGGTCCATTCGCTGGTCGAGTTCGTCGACGGCTCGACCCTGGCGCAGATGGGCCTGCCGGACATGCGCACCACCCTCGCGGTTGGCCTGGGCTGGCCACAGCGCATCGAATCGGGCGTGGCCGGGCTGGACCTGCTGGCCCAGGGCCGGCTGGATTTCGAGGCCCCGGACACCGACGCCTTCCCCTGCCTGGCGCTGGCCTGGCAGGCCATGCAGGCCGGCGGCACCGCACCGGCGGTGCTGAATGCTGCCAACGAGGAGGCGGTTTCAGCGTTTCTTCAGGGCCGGATCGGTTTCCTGACGATCCCGGCGCTGGTTGCTAACGCTCTTTCAACACTGCCGACGCAAGCAGCCGATACACTGGAGGTCCTGTTGTCCGCCGACCAGCGGGCACGCCAGCTCACCCTGAACGCCATCGACGCCGCCTGAACGACCGCCTCGCCCAGCATGACGCCGCCGCCCCTGCCCGCCACTGTGAGCCTGCATGACTGACTTCATCGGATCGGTCTGGTGGATGATTGTCAGCCTCGGGCTGCTGGTCACCTTCCACGAGTTCGGGCATTACTGGGTCGGACGCCTGTGCGGGGTCAAGATCCTGCGTTTCTCGGTCGGCTTCGGCCGGCCGCTGTGGTCGCGCCGCGACCGGCATGGTACCGAGTTCGCCATCGCCGCCATTCCGCTGGGTGGCTACGTGAAGTTCCTCGACGAACGCGAGGTCGAAGTCCACCCGCACGAGCGCGGCCAGGCCTTCAACCACAAGACGGTCTGGCAGCGCATCGCGATCGTTGCCGCCGGCCCGATCGCCAACCTGCTGCTGTGCATCCTCCTGCTGTGGGCGATGTTCGTGATCGGCAAGCAGGACTACTCGCCCACCGTCGGCCGCGTCAGCGGCATCGCCGCCAGTGCCGGCCTGGCCAGCGGCGACCGCGTGCTGCGCGTGGACGACCGCCAGGTGGTCACCCTCGGCGAGGCCAGCATGGCACTGACCGCGGCCGCGATGGACCGCCGCGACGTGAAGCTGGAAGTGCTGGATACGGCCGACCAGGTGCGCACGCGCACCCTGCCGCTGTCGCAGCTGCCGGCGGGTTTCGATGAGCGGCGGGTGCCGATCCTGGCTGGCATGTACTGGCAGTCGTGGCTGCAGCCCGCGCTGGTCGAGTCGCTCACCGCGGACTCCGTGGTGGCCGGGCAACTGCAGCCGGGCGACCTGATCGTGGCCATTGACGGCCAGCGCATCGACGGCGCCGACCAGGTGATCGGCGAGATCCAGGCCCTGGGCCGTGCCGGTGGCCCGGGCATGATCGAGGTCCTGCGTGGCGGCGAGCGCCTGGCGCTGGAAGTGACGCCACGCAAGGGCCAGGACGCCAAGGGCGGCCCCACGTGGCAGATCGGCGTTCAGTTCCCGACCAAGTTCAGCCCCCCCTACGACACCCTCCTGCGCTACGGTCCCCTGGACTCGGTCACCGTCGCGGTACGCGAAACCGGCCGCCTGGCGGCCGACTCGCTGGGCATGATGGGCCGCATCGTCACCGGCAAGGCCTCGCTTCAGAACGTTTCCGGGCCGGTCACCATCGCCCGCGTGGCCAATGTCTCGGCCAAGCGCGGCCTCGACTGGTTCCTGCAGTTCCTTGCCCTGCTGTCCCTCAGCCTGTGCATCATCAACCTGCTGCCGATCCCGATCTTGGACGGCGGCCACCTGCTGTATTACCTTATCGAGTTGGTCAAGGGCAGCCCGCTGAGCGAGCGTGCCATCGCCGCCGGCCAATACATCGGCCTGGCGTTGCTGGCCGGGCTGATGGGGTTGGCGTTCTACAACGACATCCTCGGCCTGGTCCCGCGATGAACTTTTCCATGTTGTTGCCGTCTACAGCGTCGGCATCCCGCACCAATGAAATCGACCTTCCTACCGGACGTGACATGACGCGACTCCCCAATCGCCGCCTGCTGGCCCTCGCCCTCGCCGCCGTCACCGGCGCTCCCGCCCTGGCCCAGGCAGCCGAGCCCTTCACTGTCAGCGACATCCGCGTCGATGGCCTGCAGCGCATCAGCTCGGGCACGGTATTCACCTACCTGCCGGTGGAACGTGGCGAGACGGTCACCGACAACAAGGTCGGCGAGACGATCCGCGCCCTGTACAAGACCGGCTTCTTCGAAGACGTGCAGCTGGACCGCCAGGGCACGATCCTGGTGGTGACCGTCAAGGAACGTCCGGCGATCAACAAGCTGACCGTGACCGGCAACAAGGACATCAAGTCCGACCAGCTGCTCAAGGGCCTGTCCGACATCGGCCTGACCGAGGGCGGCACCTTCGATCGCCTGAGCCTGGACCGCGTGACCCAGGAACTGCGCCGCCAGTACAACGACCGTGGCAAATACAACGTCGACATCACCCCGACGGTGAGCCCGCTGGACCGCAACCGCGTGGACATCGCCATCGCCATCAAGGAAGGCAAGGCGGCCAAGATCCGCCACGTCAACCTGGTCGGCACCGAAAAGTTCGAGAGCAAGGACATCCTGGAGACCTGGGAGTCCAAGGAGCACAACTGGGCGTCGTGGTACCGCCGTGACGACCAGTACTCCAAGGAAAAGCTGTCCGGTGACCTGGAAAAGCTCAACTCCTGGTACCTGGACCGCGGCTACGTCGATTTCAGCATCGATTCCACCCAGGTCTCGATCAGCCCCGACAAGCGCGACATGTTCCTGACCGCGGGCGTGACCGAGGGTGCGCAGTACAAGATCTCCGAGATCAAGGTCAGCGGCGACACCATCCTCCCGCAGGAGGACGTCGAGCGCATGGTGATCCAGAAGTCCGGCGACACGTTCTCGCGTGCCCTGCTGGAATTCAGCTCGGACACCATCACCAATTCGCTGTCCAACATCGGCTACGCGTTCGCCAAGGTGAACCCGATCCCGACCACCAACCGCGCCGAGCAGACCGTCGCCATCAACATGCAGGTCGTGCCCGGCCCGCGCGTGTCGGTGCGCCGCATCCTGTTCCGTGGCAATACCCGCACCTCCGATGAGGTGATGCGCCGCGAAATGCGCCAGTTCGAGAACAGCTGGTACTCGCAGGCCGCGATCGACCGCTCCAAGATCCGCCTGCAGCGCCTGGGCTACTTCGAATCGGTGGAAGTGGAGACCCCGGCCGTCAGCGGCAGCAACGACCAGGTCGACGTCGTCTACAACGTCAAGGAAACCACCTCGGGCAGCTTCGTGTTCGGCCTGGGCTACTCGCAGTCCTACGGCATGACCACCTCGGTGCAGCTGTCGCAGAACAACTTCCTTGGCGGCGGCAACCGCGTGTCGGTCGAAGCCTCGCGCAGCAGCTACCTGCAGCGCTACGGCTTCAGCTACACCAACCCGTACTTCACCGATGACGGCGTGTCGCTGGGCTATAACCTGTCCTGGCGCGAACTGGACTACTCCGACTTCAATACCGCGCAGTACAACAGCACCAATGGTTCGGCGCAGGTGGTGTTCGGCGTGCCGCTGACCGAGACCGATACCGTCTCGCTGATGTTCGGCATCGACAGCAACCAGATCACCACCTACCAGGGCTCGACCCCGCAGTCGATCATCGACTACATCAACGCGGTCGGTAAGCGCACCTTCCACGCCTGGCGCACCGAGCTGGGCTGGGCGCGCGACTCGCGCAACGACTACTTCATGCCGACGCGCGGCACCTACCAGCGCATCGGCCTGGAAACCACGCTGCCGGGTTCGACCATCGAGTACTACAAGCTGAACTACCAGATCAGCAAGTACTGGCCGATCATGCCGTCGCTGGTGATCAACACCCGCGCGGAAATCGGCTACGGCGATGCCTACGGCAACGACTACACCCGTACGCTGACCAATCCGGATGGCACCACCCGCACCGTCACCGCCAGCGGCCTGCCGTTCTTCGAGAACTTCTACGCCGGTGGCACCAACTCGGTGCGCGGCTTCGAGGACAACACCCTCGGCCCGCGCGAAGTCACCACCGGTTATCCGGAAGGCCAGCCGCTGGGTGGTTCGCTGAAGACCGTCGGTTCGGTCGAAGCCTACTTCCCGCGCCTGTTCGACAGCCCGTCGGCACGCGTGTCGGCCTTCGTCGACTTCGGCAACGTCTACAACGGCACCCAGAACTTCAAGGCCAACGAGCTGCGCGTGTCCACCGGCGTGGCCCTGCTGTGGCGCGCCCCGGTCGGCCCGATCTCGATCAGCTACGCCTTCCCGCTGAAGAAGGAAGACGATGACAAGATCGAGCGTCTGCAATTCACGTTCGGTGGCCAGTTCTGAGGAACGTTGTTCCTCAGAACTGATCCACCTCCGGTGAATTGCCCGCGCATTTCACCTATCCCCCGCGCCGCTGGCGCGCCCCCCTTAACAAAGGGGGGCTCTCCACCAGACGGGGTGCGAAGCGCCGGGCATTGCCCGGCGTTTTCGTTTTGCAGATGACGCTGCACGGCACGGGCTTTTGGCCGCGCTCGCGGGAAATTGTCCAGAGGCGGCGGGTGGCCCTGGACAGGACCGTTGGCGCCATGGATGGCGCCATCGAGCACCATGGAGGGGGTTTTGCGTGTCCTGGCCAGGGCCACCCGCCGCCTCCCGCCCGTACCAGGCAGGCGCCAAGCCCTGCCCCCCGCATGACCGAAATGGCGTCACACGTTAAACTCCCGCCGTGAATACTCCCACCTACACCGCCCAGCAACTCGCCGAGCAGTTCGGCCTGCAGGTCCATGGCGACCCCGCCACCGCCATCCATGGCGTGGCCACCCTCGCCCATGCCGGCCCTGGCCAGCTGACCTTCCTTGCCAACCCGCGCTACCGCGCCCAGCTGGCCGACAGCCAGGCCTCGCTGGTGATCCTGCGTGCCGACGACGCCGAGGCCGCCCCGGGCACTGCGCTCGTCGCCAAGGACCCGTACACCGCGTTCGCCAAGATCGCCGCGCTGTTCGACATCGCGCCGACCCGCCCGCCGGGCATCCACCCCAGCGCCGTCATCGACCCCAGCGCCCAGGTGGCCGCCAGCGCCCATATCGGCCCGTTCGTTTCGGTCGGTGCGCGCAGCGTGGTCGGCGAGAACTGCATCATCGGCACCGGCAGCGTGATCGGCGAGGACTGCAGCCTGGATGCCGGCTGTGAACTGATCGCCCGCGTGACCCTGGTCACCCGGGTCACGCTGGGCAAGCGCGTGCGCGTGCATCCCGGTGCCGTGCTCGGCGCCGACGGTTTCGGCCTGGCGATGGACGCTGGCAAGTGGATCAAGGTGCCGCAGCTCGGCGGCGTCCGCATCGGCGACGATTGCGAGATCGGCGCCAATACCTGCGTCGACCGCGGCGCGCTGGAAGACACCGTGCTGGACGAGGATGTGCGCCTGGACAACCTGGTGCAGATCGCCCACAACGTGCAGATCGGCGCGCATTCGGCCATCGCCGGCTGCACCGGCATCGCCGGCAGCGCCAAGATCGGCCGCTACTGCCTGCTTGGCGGCCACGTTGGCGTGGTCGGCCACCTCGAAATCTGTGACAAGGTCGTGATCACCGGCAAGTCGGTGGTCCGCAACTCCATCCATGAGCCAGGCGAGTACTCGTCCGGCACCCCGTTGACCGACAACCGCACGTGGCGCAAGAACGCCGCGCGCTTCAAGCAGCTGGACGCATTGGCTCGCCGCGTCCTGGCTGCTGGCAAGGAGAAAGAATGAACGATTCGCTGCAGCTTCCGATCGATGTCTGCCAGATCCAGGAACTGCTTCCGCACCGCTACCCGTTCCTGCTGGTGGACCGGGTGCTTGAACTCGACGTCGAGGCCAAGCGCATCCTGGCGCAGAAGAACGTCAGCATCAACGAGCCGTTCTTCCAGGGCCACTTCCCGGGCCGCCCGATCATGCCCGGCGTGCTGATCATCGAAGCGCTGGCGCAGGCCGGCGGCGTCATGACCCAGCTCACGCTCGGCCGCGATGCGCAGTCCAAGCTGTTCTACATGGTCAAGGTGGAAAACGCCCGCTTCAACAAGCAGGTCGTGCCCGGCGACGTGCTGATGCTGGACGTGCAGATGAAGCGCCTGATCCGCAACATGGGCTGGTACTACGGCGAAGCCAAGGTCAACGGCGAAGTCGTCGCGTCGGCCGAGGTCATGTGCGCCGGCGCCAAGGGCTGATCCACTGGAGGCAGCAATGACTGACAACGCACCGCGGATCCACCCCACCGCCGTCATCGATCCGGCCGCGCGCCTGGCCGACGATGTGCAGGTGGGCGCCTTCACCCTGATCGGCCCCGATGTTGAAATCGGCGCCGGCACGGTGGTGGGCCCCCATTGCAGCATCCACGGCCCGACCCGGATCGGCCGCGACAACCGCTTCGTCGGCCACGCCGCGATCGGTGGCGAGCCGCAGGACAAGAAGTTCGCCGGTGAGCGCACCGAACTGGTGATCGGCGACCGTAACGTGTTCCGCGAGTTCGTCACGCTCAACCGTGGCACCGGCGGCGGCGGCGGCATCACCACCATCGGCAACGACAACTGGATGCTGGCCTACACGCACGTGGCGCACGACTGCCATGTCGGCAATTTCTGCGTGTTCTCCAACAACACCACCCTGGCCGGCCACGTGACCGTGGGCGACTACGTGATCATCAGCGGCTTCGCCGGTGCCCACCAGTTCTGCCGCATCGGTGCGCATGCCTTCCTCGGCATGGGCGCGCTGACCAATGGCGATGTACCGCCGTTCACCATGGTCGGTACCGATTCGCTGGGCCGCCCGCGCGGCATCAACAGCGAAGGCCTGAAGCGCCGCGGCTTCGACGCCGACCGCATCTCGGCCATCAAGCGTGCCTACCGCACGCTGTACGTGGCCGGCCTGCCGTTGGCCGAAGCCAAGCAGCAGCTGACCGAACAGGCGCGTGACAGCAATGACGTGAAGGCCATGCTGGACTTCATCGAGCACGCCGAGAGGCCCTTGCTGCGATGAGCAGCACGACCGGCCAGGCGGCGGCCGGCGCCGCGGTGATTCCGTTGGCCTCGATGGCCGGCAGCGTTCCCGCACAGCGGGTGCTCAGCGAGCGCCCGTTGCGGATCGCGCTGGTTGCCGGCGAAGCGTCCGGCGACCTGCTCGGTGCGGGCCTGGTGCGTGAACTGAAGGCGCGCTTCCCGAATGCCGAGTTCGCCGGCATTGGCGGCGATGCCATGCGCAGCGCCGGCTGCCAGACCTGGCACGATGCCAGCGAGCTGGCGGTGATGGGCCTGACCGAAGTGCTGCGCCACCTGCCGCGGCTGCTCAAGCTGCGCTCGGCGTTCCGCCAGCGCGCCCTGGAATGGCAGCCGGACGTGTTCATCGGCATCGACGCACCCGACTTCAACCTGGGCATCGAGCGCTGGCTGAAGCAACGCGGCGTGCGCACCGTGCATTACGTCAGTCCCTCGGTCTGGGCCTGGCGCGAGAAGCGCGCCGAGAAGATCGGCAGCAGCGCGGACCTGGTGCTGTGCCTGTTCCCGATGGAACCGCCGATCTATGCAAGGCACGGCATCGACGCACGCTTCGTCGGCCACCCGATGGCCGATGACATTCCGCTGCAGGGCAACCGCGAGGAAGCCCGTGCCGCGCTCGGGCTGCCGACCTCGGCCAAGGTGCTGGCGGTGTTGCCGGGCAGCCGCCTGGGCGAGATCTCGCGCCTGGGCGAACCCTTCTTCGAAGCCGCCTGGCAGGTCTCTGAACGCATTCCGGGCCTGCATGTGGTGGTGCCTGCCGCCAACCCGGCCTGCCGGCAGCTGATCGAAGAACAGCTGTCGCGCTCGGCATTGCCGGTGGCCTACTCGCACGTGCTGGATGGCCAGGCGCGCAACGCGATGATCGCCGCCGACGTGGTGGTGCTGGCCTCCGGCACCGCGACCCTGGAAGCCATGCTGGTGAAGCGGCCGATGGTCGTCGGTTACCGCGTCAACGAACTGACCTATCGCCTGGTCAAGGCGCTGGGCCTGATCAAGGTCGACCGCTTCGCCCTGCCCAACATCCTGGCCGGCCAGGACCTGGCGCCGGAGCTGATGCAGCACGACTGCACGCCGGACAGGCTGGCCGCGGCCATCCAGCAATGGTTCGACCACCCGCAGCGGGTGATCGACCTGCAGGACACGTACGTGCGACTGCACGAGCGCCTGCGCCGCAATGCTTCGGCGCGTGCCGCCGATGCCGTCGGCGAACTGCTGATGCGCGACCAGGCGCAGGCATGAGCCGCCGTCACGCCGCAGCGGCCAGCCTGGCCCTGTTCGACGGCGCGACGGTGGTCGAGCCGGAACGCCTGGTCGCTGGCGTCGACGAGGCCGGACGTGGCCCGCTGGCCGGGCCGGTGGCGGTGGCGGCGGTGGTATTCGATCCGTCACGGCCACGCATCAACGGCCTGGACGATTCCAAGCAGTTGACGGCGGCCCGCCGCGAACAGCTGCATGACCGCATCATCGAGCGTGCCCTGGCCTGGCACGTGGTGCTGGTGGACGTGGACACCATCGACCGCCTGAACATCTACCAGGCCACCCTGCAGGGCATGCGTGACGTCGTTGCAGCGGTTGCCCATGTGGCCGGCTTCGCCCGCATCGATGGCAACGTGGTGCCCAAGGGCCTGGTGCTGCCGGCGCAGGCGCTGGTCGGCGGCGATGGCATCGACCGCGCGATCATGGCCGCCTCGATCCTGGCCAAGGTCTCGCGCGACCGTTACATGCAGGACGTGCATACCCGCCACCCGCAGTACGGCTTCGAACAGCACAAGGGCTATGGCACCCCGGCCCACCTGGCCGCCCTGCGCGAGCACGGCCCCTGCATGGAACACCGGCGCAGCTTCGCCCCGGTGCGTGAGTGCCTGGGCCTGACGCAGGCGGCGGCCATCGCCTGAGCCTGCTGGAGTTGTAGAGCCGAGCCCATGCTCGGCTGCTGTGGACAGCCGAGCATGGGCTCGGTTCTACAGAAGGCGGCCTCCCGCACGCCTGAATCCGGCGCCACGCCGTGCCCCTGTCAAGCCTTGTGGCAACCCCCTGCCCTCGCTACCCTGACCGGGCATTCCAGCGCTTCCCGACCCCGGCGACGATCTTCCGTCAGCACCCGGGGCCCGCGCGCTCCAACCTGGTCCGGCATGTCCAACTCCCGCTTCGTACATCTCCACGTCCACACCGAGTTCTCGCTGGCGGACTCCACCATCCGTGTGCCGGCCAAACCGGACCAGGCGGACCCGAAGAAGGCCAAGCAGGCCAACCTGCTGTCGCGCTCGGTCGAACTCGGCCTGCCCGCGCTGGCGGTGACCGACCTCAACAACCTGTTCGCCCTGGTCAAGTTCTACAAGGCCGCCGAAGGCGTGGGCATCAAGCCGATCGCCGGTGCCGACGTGCTGATCGCCGAGGAAGGCCAGGACCCGTGGCGGATGACCCTGCTGTGCCGCGACCGCGAGGGTTACCTGAGCCTGTCGCGGCTGCTGACCCGCGCCTGGATGGAAGGCCATCGCCCCGAGGGCGGCGTGGCCGTGCACCCGGACTGGCTGAAGGCCGGCAACGCCAACCTGTTCGCATTGGCCGGGCGGCAGAGCCTGGCCGGGCGCCTGGCGCTGGACGGCAAGCATGAACTGGCCGAGCAGCAGCTGGCCGACTGGCAGCGCGTGTTCGGCGATGGCCTGCACCTGGAGCTGACCCGCACCGGCCGCGAGGGCGAGGAAACCTTCAACCAGTTCGCGCTGATGGCCGCCGGCCAGCGTGGCCTGCCGGTGGTGGCCAGCAACGACGTGCGCTTCCTGTCGCCGTCGGACTTCAGCGCGCACGAAGCGCGCGTGTGCATTTCCACCGGCCGCGTGCTGGACGACCCCAAGCGCCCGCGCGAATACAGCGACCAGCAGTACCTGAAGTCGGCCGAGGAGATGTGCGCGCTGTTCGCCGACATCCCCGATGCGATCGACAACACGCTGGCGCTGGCCGAGCGCTGCAACATCGAGATGCGGCTGGGCACCTACTTCCTGCCCAACTACCCGGTGCCGGACGACGAGACGCTGGACACCTGGATCCAGAAGATGTCGCGCGATGGCCTGGAAGAGCGCCTGGAGAAGAATCCGCTGGCGCCGGGCAAGACCCGCGAAGAGTATTTCGAGCGCCTGGAATTCGAGCTCAACACCATCATCAAGATGGGCTTCCCGGGCTACTTCCTGATCGTGGCCGACTTCATCCAGTGGGGCAAGAACCAGGGTATTCCGATCGGCCCCGGCCGTGGTTCGGGTGCCGGTTCGCTGGTGGCGTGGGCGCTGAAGATCACCGATCTGGACCCGCTGCCGTACAACCTGCTGTTCGAGCGCTTCCTGAACCCGGAACGCGTGTCGATGCCCGACTTCGACATCGACTTCTGCATGGACCGCCGCGACGAGGTGATCGACTACGTCGCCCGCAAGTACGGGCGCGAGCGCGTCAGCCAGATCATCACCTACGGCACCATGGCCGCCAAGGCGGTGGTGCGCGACTCCGGCCGCGTGCTCGGCTTCCCGTACGGCCTGGTCGACGGCGTCTCCAAGCTGATCCCGAACATTCTGGGCATCCACCTGAAAGATGCGCTGGGCAAGGGCAAGGAAGGCCCGAGCTCTGAGATGGCGTCGGCCGAACTGATCCAGCGCTACGAGACCGAGGACGATGTCCGCGACCTGATCGACCTGGCGCTGCAGTTGGAAGACCTGACCCGCAACGCCGGCAAGCACGCCGGTGGCGTGGTGATCGGGCCCGAGCCGCTGAGCGAGTTCTGCCCGCTGTACGCCGAACACGACGAGAACGGCCTCGGCAAGAACCCGGTCACCCAGTTCGACAAGAACGACGTGGAAGAAGTGGGCCTGGTGAAGTTCGACTTCCTGGGCCTGCGCACGCTGACCATCATCGACTGGGCGGTGAAGGCGATCAACAAGCGCCATGAGCGCGCCGGCATCCCGCCGGTGGACATCGCCGCGATCCCGCTGGACGACACGCCCACCTACAGGGACATCTTCGCCAACGGCAATACCGGCGCGGTGTTCCAGTTCGAATCCTCGGGCATGCGCCGCCTGCTGAAGGACGCGCGCCCCGACCGTTTCGAAGACCTGATCGCGCTGGTGTCGCTGTACCGCCCCGGCCCGATGGACCTGATTCCCTCCTTCAATGCGCGTAAGCACGGGCAGGAAGAGATCATCTATCCCGATCCGCGCACCGAAGCCATCCTGAAGGACACCTACGGCATCATGGTGTACCAGGAGCAGGTCATGCAGATGGCGCAGATCGTCGGCGGCTACTCGCTGGGCGGCGCCGACCTGCTGCGCCGCGCGATGGGCAAGAAGGTGCCGGCCGAAATGGCCAAGCACCGCGAGATCTTCCGCGAAGGTGCAGCCAAGGGCGGCGTCGATGGCCCCAAGGCCGACGAAATCTTCGACCTGATGGAGAAGTTCGCCGGCTACGGCTTCAACAAGTCGCACGCCGCTGCCTACGCGCTGGTCAGTTACCAGACCGCCTGGCTGAAACGCCATTACCCGGCTGAGTTCATGGCGGCCACGCTGTCGTCCGATCTGGACAACACCGACAAAGTGGTCGGCTTCCTCGACGAGGTGCGCAACCTCGGCCTGACCGTGCTGCCGCCCAAGGTGAACCAGTCGGCCTTCATGTTCGAAGCGGTGACGCCGGACACCATCCAGTACGGCCTCGGGGCGATCAAGGGCGTCGGCCAGGGTGCCTGCGAGGCGGTGGTCGAGGAGCGGCTGAAGGGCGGCCCGTTCAAGGACCTGCTCGACTTCTGCACGCGCGTTGGTTCGGCCAAGCTCAACAGGCGCACGCTGGAAGCGATGATCAACTGTGGTGCGTTGGACGAGCTCGGCCGCAACCGTGCCTCGCTGATGCTGCAGCTGCCGGAGGTAATCAAGGCTACCGACCAGATGGCCCGCGAGCGGGCTTCGGGACAGAACTCGTTGTTCGGTGGCCCGGACCCGAGCGCGACCACGATCCAGCTGGACCTGCCCGAAGCCGAGGAGTGGCCGCTGCTGCAGCGCCTGAACGGCGAGCGCGACACGCTGGGCTTCTATCTCAGTGGCCACCCGTTCGATCCCTGGCGCGACGATGTGCGCGATCTGGTCGGCAACGACCTGGGTTCGGTGGAGAAGATCTGGAGCGCCAACAGCGGTGGTGGTGGCGGCGGCGAAAAGCGCTGGCGCCCGGAAGTGCAGACGGTGCTGGCCGGCCAGGTGGTCGGCGTGCGCCGCAAGGGCGAGAGCCAGATCTTCATCCAGCTTGAGGACGGACGTGGCCGCGTCGAGTGCAGCGCGTTCTCCGACGCGATGGCCGAGTTCGGCCACCTGATGACCAAGGACCGCATCCTGGTGGTCAAGGGCGGCCTGCGCGAGGACGAGTTCAATGGCGGCTTCGCGCTGCGCATCCGCCAGTGCTGGGACTTCGATGAGGTCTGCGCCAACTACGCCACGCGGCTGTCGCTGCGCCTGGACCTGCGCCAGCAGCGCCCGGTCTGGGAGCGCATCGATGCGCTGCTCGACCGCCATCGCCCGGGACGGACGCCACTGCGCCTGGACCTGCTGCTGAAGGGGCCGCACGGCGGCGTCGCCGGCATGCTCGATGTGTCCGGGCAGAGCGCGGTACGCATCGATTCCAAGCTGATGGAGGCGCTGCGCGCCGACCCGGCCGTGCGCACGCTGAAGGTGCGCTACAGCCCGCCATGGGCCAGCTGAGGCTGGCTCCCTCACTGCCCTGTCTCCCCTGTTTCCCCGTTCCAAGTATCAAGGACGATTGCCGATGAAGACCCTGCTGTTCCCGTTCGCTGCCGCACTGGCCCTGGCCGCCTGCTCCCCGTCGAAGATCGAGTTCCAGATCGACAACCCGACCGACACGCCGCTGGCGTTGAGCATCGACGGCCAGGACCTGCCGGTGGCCGCACAGGGCTCGCGCCCGGTCTCGCTCGCTGTCGGCGAGCATCGCCTGCATACCGACAAGCTCGGTGATGTGCGCTTCATCGTCTACGTCGACGGTCGTGGCGGGCTGATCAATCCGACCCTCAGCGAGTACGTGATCGCCCGCGAGATCTACGTCACCGACGAGAGCAAGGTGAAGAACTTCGGCGTCGGCAACAGCGGTATCCAGCTCGGCGGCGTCGACTTCGAAGGCCCGTTCGAGAAGCGCCACGACCTGTTCATCGACAAGACCTGGACCTACGGCGTGCGCGAACCCTTCCCCAAGGAAAAGGTGGTGGCCCACGTTGATTCCAGCGGCGGCCAGATCGTGGCCAAGGTGTTCACCGCTCCCGACTTCATCGCTTACGTGGAAGAAGGCATGGGCGAGCCCGGCGCGTTCAAGCGCGAACAGCCAGGTGGCTACGTGGCCCCGGCCTATAGCCTGGAACCGGCCCCGGCCAGCCTGCCGGCGCTGGTGCCGGCCTTCGAGGCCCACGCCGCGCCCCTGCGCGAGGTCTATGCGCGCTGGCTGAAGGCCACCACCGCCGATGAACAGAAGGCCCTGCGCAAGCAGGATTTCGCCGCGCAGATGGCCTTCACCTCGGCCACTGCCACCCTGGGCAGCGGCCTTGGCCGGGAAGCCAACGAGGCCTACAACGACTTCGTCTCCCAGCGCAGCCAGTTGATGGGCCGCAGCGCCCTGGTGGTGCCCTGAGCTGACTGGCGCCCCCTGCCCGGCTGCGCTACCGTCGCCTTCCAGACGAAGGCGTACGGGTGGTTTGCACGCATTCGGCTAGAATTCCCCCCTTCTTTACACGACGGCTTCCGATGAATCCGAACTACCTCGACTTCGAGCAACCCATCGCCGACCTGGAAGCCAAGATCCAGGAGCTGCGCAACGCCAGTGCCGGGCCGGCGGTCAATGTCGAGGCGGAAGTGCACGCGCTGCAGGACAAGCTGCGCATGCGCACCGCGCAGATCTTCCGCAACCTGACCTCGTGGCAGGTGCTGCAGCTGGCCCGCCACCCGTCGCGCCCGTACACCGCCGACTACCTCCGCGTCATGTTCGATGAGTTCCAGGAGCTGGCCGGTGACCGCGCCTTCGCCGACGACAAGGCGATCATGGGCGGCCTGGCCCGCATCAATGGCCGCGCGGTAATGGTGATCGGCCACCAGAAGGGCCGCGACACCAAGGAAAAGATCAAGCGCAACTTCGGCATGCCCAAGCCGGAGGGTTACCGCAAGGCACTGCGCCTGATGAAGATGGCCGAGCGCTTCGGCCTGCCGGTGCTGACCCTGATCGACACCGCCGGCGCCTGGCCGGGCATCGACGCCGAGTCGCGCGGCCAGTCCGAAGCGATCGCGCGCAACCTGATCGAGATGGCCGAGCTGAAGGTGCCGATCATCTGCACCGTGATCGGTGAAGGCGGCTCCGGCGGTGCGTTGGCACTGGGTGTGGGCGACCGCACCGTGATGCTGGAATACGCGGTGTACTCGACCATCACCCCGGAAGGCTGCGCCTCGATCCTGTGGAAGGACGCGGGCAAGGCCAAGGAAGCGGCCGAACAGCTGGGCCTGACCGCGCCGCGCCTGAAGAGCCTGGGCCTGGTCGACAAGGTCGTGCGCGAGCCGACCGGTGGCGCCCACCGCAACCCGACGCAGATGGCCAAGCGCCTGAAGGCCGTGCTGCTGAACGAACTGGACGCGCTGGACAAGCTGTCCACCGAACAGCTGCTGGAACAGCGCTACACGCGCCTGCGCAGTTACGGCACGTACGAAGCAGCCTAAGCCCGGTAGTGCCGGCCGCTGGCCGGCAACACGAGGTGATTGCAGAAATGAAAGAGCCGGGCATTTGCCCGGCTCCTTCGTTTGCGCCCTGACAGCATCCACGCATGGCGTGGATCTACCGGACGCAGGTGACCCCGCCTCAGAACGGCTTGGCCAGCACCAGCCACACGATCGGAATGAACGCCAGCAGCGGGATCTCGTTGATCCAGCGCAGCGCGCGCGACGACGGCAGCGCCCGGCCCTTGGCCACGCCCTTGAGCAGGCGGCCGGTCCAGCCGAAGTACACCAGCAGCACCACCACCAGCCCCAGCTTGGCGTGCAGCCAGCCGGCAGCTCCCGGCGCCACCATGGTCGGGAAATCGGGGATGACCTTGTAGCCCAGCCACAGCACCAGGCCGAGCAGGAACGCCAGGCCGAACATCGAGTGGCCGAAGCGGTACAGGCGCAGGCCCATCAGCTGCAGGCGCTCGGTCACCGCCGGCTGGCCCGCGGTCTCGGCCAGGTTCACCAGGATGCGCGGCAGGTAGAACACCGTGGCCATCCACGCCACCACGAACACGATGTGGAAGGTCTTGACCCAGTAGTAGCTCTGCATGCGCTCGCTCCGGCGGCTGGCGTAGGTTGGCGGCCATTCTCGCATGCCGTGGCGAAGCCGCCGCAGGCACGCGCGCCGCGACACATCGACGCATGGCGCGCCGCAACACCGTACGATAGGCGCCGTTTTCCCCGATCGCGCACTGCCCCATGGACAAGACCTACGACGCCGCCTATTTCCAACGCTGGTACCGCCGTACCGATATCGGCGGCAGCGCCCGCCTGGGGCGCAAGGTGGCGTTGGCCGTGGCCAGCGCCGAGTACTACCTGGAGCGACCGATCCGCAGCGTGCTGGATATCGGCTGCGGTGAAGGCGCCTGGCGCGCGCCGCTGCTGAAGCTGCGTCCGAAGGTCGAATATCTCGGCTTCGACAGCAGCGAGTACGCTGTGCGCCGCTACGGCAGGACCCGCAACCTGCACCTGGCCCGCTTCGGCGACTTCGCCTGGCTGCGGCCCTGCGCCCCGGTTGACCTGCTGGTGTGTTCGGACGTGATGCACTACGTGCCCGACCGCGAGCTGCGTGCAGGACTGGCCGGCGTGGCCGAGCTGACCGGCGGCGTGGCCTTCCTGGAGACCTTCGCCGCCGAGGACGCGTTCGAAGGCGACCACGACGGCCTCCAGGCCCGACCGGCGCGCTGGTACCGCCGCACGCTGGCCGGCCAGGGCCTGCAGCCGGTAGGGTCGCACTGCTGGCTCGGCCCCGCCCTGGCGGGCGATGCGGCCGCGCTGGAACGGATGTGAATCCGGATTCATTATTTTCAGCCGACTTAACCTGCGGGACACCTGGATGGGATATGCTGCGCGGCAACATATGACCATACATATTCGGTCGTCATGCTCTATCAACTGCACGAACTGACCCGCAACCTGCTCGCCCCCTGGGTGCACCAGGCCCAGGCCAACGCCAGGTTCTTCGCCAACCAGGGCCACTGGTGGTCGCAGATGCCCGGCGCTGATCGCCTGGCGGCGGTCAATGAACTCTTCCACCGCATCGGCAAGGATTACGAGAAGCCCGAGTGGGGCATCAACGAAATCGACGTCGATGGCGAGCGCGTGCCGATCGTCGTGCACGAGGAAGTGAGCAAGCCGTTCTGCAAGCTGCTGCGCTTCAAGCGCCACAGCAATGAAGCCGACCAGCTGCACACCATGCTCAACCAGCCGTTCGTGCTGGTGGTGGCGCCGCTGTCCGGCCACCACGCCACGCTGCTGCGCGACACCGTGCGCACGCTGCTGCGCGACCACCGCGTGTACGTCACCGACTGGGTCGACGCGCGCATGGTGCCGGCCAGCGAAGGCGAGTTCGGGTTGGATGACTACATCGCCTACATCCAGGAGTTCATCCGCCACCTCGGCGTCGAACGCCTGCACGTGGTGAGCGTGTGCCAGCCGACCGTACCGGTGCTGGCCGCGGTTTCACTGATGGCCAGCCGTGGTGAACCGACGCCGCGCACGCTGGTGATGATGGGTGGCCCGATCGATGCGCGCTGCAGCCCGACCGCAGTGAACAACCTGGCCACGCAGAACCCGCTGTCGTGGTTCGAGAACAACGTCATCCACACCGTGCCGGCCAGCTATCCGGGTGCCGGCCGCCGCGTGTACCCGGGCTTCCTGCAGCACGCCGGCTTCCTGTCGATGAACCCGAGCCGCCACTTCAGCTCGCACTGGGATTTCTACACCGACCTGGTCAAGGGCGACCTGGAAGACGCCGACGCGCACCGTCGTTTCTACGACGAGTACAACGCGGTGCTGGACATGCCGGCCAGGTACTACCTCGATACCATCCGCGTGGTGTTCCAGGACTTCCTGCTGCCGCGTGGCGAGTGGGTGGTCAACGGCGAGAAGGTCGATCCGTCGGCAATCCGCGATACCGCGCTGCTGAGCATCGAAGGCGAGCTGGACGACATCGCCGGCCTTGGTCAGACCGAAGCCGCGCAGGCGCTGTGCACCGGCATCACTGCGGACCGCCGTGAGCATTTCATCGTCGAAGGTGCCGGCCACTACGGCATCTTCAGCGGCCGTCGCTGGCGCGAGGTGGTGTACCCGAAGGTGCGCGACTTCTTCGCCGCGCATGCCGAAGCCCCTGCGGCGAAGGCCGCGAAGAAGAAGAGCAACGTCACCCCGTTGCGGCGCAAGGCGGGGTAACTCGCCTCTGGCGTGTGCCGACCTTGGTCGGTACGCCTTGGTAGATGCCAACCTTGGTTGGCGCTCTACCGTGAATCCCTGCAGCTGATGGATCGTGCCAATCAAGGTTGGCACCTGCCAAAGCAAGGCCCACCAAACGTCCCGACGCTGATGGCTTGTGCCAACCAAGGTTGGCACCTGCCGAAGCATGTGCGCCCGCTTACAACCGCACCAGCAGGTTCTTGGCAATCAGCCCATGCAGCTTGCCGATGCCGCGTGCCAGGTGCATCGTCAGCACCAGCAGCAGTGCGCCCGCCGCAGCAACCGCGATCGCCACCAGCGGCGAGGCCGCCATCGGCAGTACATTCACGTCGTTGATGTACACGCCGGGGATGTCACCACTGAAGATCGCCGCGACCGGCGCCCAGATCAGGCTCAGCGACAGCGAGAGCAACGTCACCGCGATGGTGAAGTAGATGATGCCCAGCGGCAGCATCAGCACGAAGTACAGCAGCGTCAGCCAGGTACGGCCATCGGTGAACATGTCGCCGATGCGCTGCAGCCAGGTGCGGCTGCGGTCGGTGTAACGCGGGCGGCGCGGCATGCGCTCGCCCAGCAGCGCTTCCACCAGCCGTCCTTCCAGCAGCGCCAGCCCGCGCACCGAGCCGAAGAACAGCACGGTCAGCGGAATGCCGATGATCAGGATCAGCAGGCCCAGCGACAATGACAGGCCGGTCACCACCCAGGTGAAGAAGAAGATGCCGGTGGCCAGCGACAGCAGCATGTAGAACAGCGCACCGTAGGTGTGCGGATCGGTCACCACGCCGAAGAAGCGCGCCAGCAGCGAACGCTGCACCGGCGCCTGCGGCGGTGAGGCCGGCTCGACGCCACTGGCTTCCGCCGCTGCACGCAGCACCGGCGCGGTATCCGCACGCGGCGTACGCAGCGCGCGGTTCACCGTCACTTCGGTCTCGCGGTAGATGTCGGCCACTTCATCCGGCGCGCCATAGCTGCCGGCAACGTCGGCGATCACCTCGGCCTCGCTGCGGCCGGGCTGCGCCGCCAGCTCCGAGCGCAGGTATTCCTCGGCGTCGTACAGCGCGTCCTGCACCATCGCCGGATCGGCACCTTCCAGCGCCGCGCGCAGCTGCGCCAGGTACTGCGGGATGGTCGTGGGCAGGGCGCGGCCTGCCAGGCTCGGGTCGTTCATTGCGGTACCCCCTCCAACACGGAATCGACGGAATCGCGGGTGGCCTGCCAGGCCTGGCGCCACTGCGCCAGCACCTCGCGGCCACGTTCGTTGATGCGGTAGTAGCGCCGCGGCGGCCCGCTGCTGGAAGGTTCCACATGGCTTTCCAGCAGGCCGGCGCCCTCCAGGTTGCGCAGTACCGGGTACAGCGCGCTCTGCTTGCCGCTCAGCACGCCCTCGCCCACCCGCTCCAGCTCCTTGGCAATGAGGTAGCCGTACAGCGGCTCCCCGGCCCGGGCCAGCACCGCCAGCAGGGCCAGCGACACCGTTCCGGCGCTGAGTTCCTTCTGGAACTTCTTCAGGTGGACATCGTCCTCGGACATGACCGGCCCTCCACTACGTTGAAGTCCACAGTAGTGCGAAGTTCGGTATAGCGAATGTGTCGTTAGTCACTCTCCCGGTTGGCGCCGCTGCGCGGCTCGCGCAGAATCGAAGCCTCGTTCATGTTCCGGGGTTCCCATGCCGCACCGCCATTGCCTTGCCCTGACCGCCCTCGCCCTGGCCTGCCTGCTGCCCGCCCTGGCCAGCGCGGCCACGCCCTACCGCAGCCCTCAGCAGATCCTCGACGCCTCGGCGGCCAGCGACTGGCGCACCCCGGACCCGGCCAACCTGCTGTACATGGACCTGCCGGCCGGTCGGGTCATCATCGAGCTGGCACCGCAGTTCGCCCCGCGCCATGTCGCCAACATCCAGACCTTCGCCCACGAGCATTTCTGGGACGGCACCAGCATCTACCGCTCGCAGGACAACTTCGTGGTGCAGTTCGGCGATGCCGACGCCGATGACGCAGCCAAGGCCAAGCCGTTCGGCAGCGCCGCGCGCAAGTTGCCGGCCGAGTTCGAGCGCGCCAGCGCCGGCCTGAAGGTCACCGTGCTGCCGGACCGCGATGGCTGGGCCGCGCAGACCGGTTTTGTCGACGGCTTCCCGGTCGGCCAGGACCCGCAGGCCGGCAAGGCCTGGCTGGCACATTGCTACGGCATGCTGGGCGCGGGCCGCAGCAACGAGGAAGACAGCAGCATCGGTGCCGAACTGTACGTGGTGACCGGACAGTCGCCGCGCCAACTGGACCGCAACATCACCCTGGTCGGTCGCGTGCTGAAGGGCATGGAGCTGCTCAGCGCGACGCCGCGCGGGCCGGCGCCGATGGGCTTCTACACCGACCCGACACTGCGCACGCCGATCGTGTCGATCCGCCGCGCCAGCGACGTGCCGGCAGCCGAGCGCACGCCGATCCAGGTACTGCGTACCGACTCGAAGACCTTCGCCGATACGGTGGAGGCGCGGCGCAACCGCGTGGATGATTTCTACAAGCGCCCGGCCGGGCATATCGATCTGTGCAATATTCCGGTGCCGGTTCGCTGATGGTTTCCTGCGCGTGACGCGTGCTGAAGGTGCTTCACTGTTCATGGGCGTTACTTTTCTTTGTACGCAAAGAAAAGTAACCAAAAGAAACGCGCCGCCAGGTCGCGAGCCGCCGTGCTTCGCACGTCGGTCCCCTGCGCTTCTCGGTGAATCAGGGGACGGTGTGCACAAGGCAGCCGACTAGCAGTCGGCTCTACAGGACATCGGCACCTCTTCGCCCCTGATTCCCCTGCGATGCTCGGGTCGCTCAAGGCGGACCCAGTTCAAAGGCCACAGCTGCACCCAGAAGATCCACGCAATGCGTGGATGCTTTTGCTGTTGATCTTGACCTTCCAGTCCGCCTTGAGCGAGCCGAGCACCGCAGGTCTGGCGAGGGCGAAGAGGCGCGGGTGTCTGAGCGCAGCGAGTTCCCGCGCCGTCCCTCGACGGGCCGAGGAGCGCAGGGCACCGGTGCGCAGCACCGGCTCGCGGCCTGGCGGCGTGTTTCTTTGGTTACTTTCTTTGCACGAGCAAAGAAAGTGACACCTCTCCGCAGGCGTGGAAAAGAGCTGCCGGGCAGCGCCCGGCACTACCAGTGCGTCGGCGCGCTCAGCCCTTCTGACTCACCGCCACGCTCCCCAGAATCAACACACCGGCAATCAACATCTGCAACGTCACCGGCTCACCCAGGAACAACCACGCAAACGCCGCGCCGAACAGCGGAATCAGGTAGGTCACCGTCGACGCCCGCGACGGGCCGATACGACCGATCAGGCGGTAGAACATCAGGAACGCCAGCCCGGTGCAGGCCACGCCCAAGGCAATCGCCGCGCCCCACGCCTTCAGCGGAATCGCCGCCTGCGGCCAGTGGGTCACCGCCATCGGCAACATCCACAGCGAGGCACACGACAGCGTTGCAGCAGCGGCCGCCGCCGAAGGCAGGCCGGTCATGTGCCGCTTCACCAGGTTCACGCCCAGGCCGTACAGCAACGAAGCCGCGGCACCAGCCAGCACTGCAGTGCCGATGCTCAGGCCCGAGACCTTGGCCGTGGCGAGTACCACCACGCCGGCGAAGCCGACCAGCAGCGCGCCCGCACGGCGCATGCCGATCTTTTCACCGAAGAACAGGAACGCGATCAGCGCGGCGAACAGCACGGTCATCGCATTGCAGATGGCGCCGATCGCCGCAGGGGCTCGCTCGGCCGCGTAGGCGAACAGCACGAACGGCAGCGCCGAGTTGATCAGCCCGATCGGCGCCAGCCACAGCCAGCGCCGCGGTGGGAACTGCGCGCGGGCACGCCACAGGAACGGCAGCAGCACCAGCGCGCCCAGCACCAGCCGCACCTCGACCAGCGCGAACGGACCGAACGACGGCACCGCCACCCGCATGAACAGGAACGAGCAGCCCCAGATGGCGCCCAGCAGGGTCAACTCCAGCGGTGTGCGCCAGTCGCGCTCGGCTGCCTGTGGGACCGCATTCATGCCTCGCCTCCGTCCATCGTCAATTCTTCGCCAAGGCAGACAGGATCGGGCGCAGACGCCTGCCGCACAAGCGCGTAGTATCGCTGCCAGCCACAAATATGGTTTGAGGCTCGACATGCAGCTACGCCCTTCCCTGCTCCCCGCACTGGCCGTGTTCGCGGTCGCCGCGCGCCACCAGAACTTCGCCCAGGCCGCGCAGGAGCTGCACCTGACCGCCAGCGCGGTCAGCCACCATGTGCGCCGGCTGGAAGAAGTGCTGGAAGTACGCCTGTTCCTGCGCCACGCCCGCGGCGTGCGCCTGACCGCCGAGGGCCGGCAACTGGCCGACGCCGCCAGCGCCGCCTTCACCGATGTCGCGGCCGTCGCCCATCACCTGCAGCCGGATGCCGACAGCGTGCCGTTGCGGATCACCACGCTGCGCTCGCTCTCCTACTGCTGGCTGCTGCCACGGCTGCCGCGCTTCACCCAGGCCCATCCGCACATCCGCATCGAGCTGCACACCGGCAGCGGCCTGGATCGCTACGACGACAATGGGCCGGAAGTCGGCATCCGCTACGGTCTGGGCCAGTGGCCGGGCCTGCGTGCGCAGCACCTGATGGACGACTACCTGTTCCCGGTGGCCTCGCCGGCGCTGGCCGGGGTCGAAGCACTGGTCGATCCGGCGCGCATCGCCGACCTGCCGCTGCTGACCGACCTGTCGCCGCAGGGCTGGCGCGACTGGTTCCGTCATGCCGGCGTGCGCCCGCCCTCGCCGCTGCCGCCAATGCACACCTTCGCCGACAGCACCGATGCGATGCGTGCAGCGGTGTACGGCATGGGCGCGGTGCTGGCACGTACCCACATCGCGCAGCCCTACCTGCAGCGCTACGAGGTGGTACGCCTGCCCGGCCCGGCGCTGAAGGCGCGCTATGCGTATCACGTGGTGCATGCCGAAGGACAACCGCCGAGCCCGGCCGCACGCCTGTTCATCGACTGGTTGCTGGAGCAGGCGCAGGACGAACGCACGCCGATTCCCGCATTGCCGGACAGCCTGCTCGGACGCCCGGCCACACGCGCCTGACTGCGCCCTCACCCGTTCTTTGCCCGGCGCTGGCTAGGCTGCAGGCAACTCCACAACGTACCTACGCCATGGCCATGCTGCGACTGCGCATCACCGGAACCGAAGACGACGCCCGCGCCATCAGCGACCTGCTGCTCGGCCTGGAGGGCATCGAACATGTCGAGGAAACCGACGACCTGATGCCGCACATGGACGACGACGATTCCAGTTCGGCCGGGCTGTCCGATGACATCGGCCCGGGCATCCACGAGCTGGAAGTGGAAGTCGGCAATGAAAGCACCGCGCAGAAGGTGCGCGACGCGGTGCAGGAACTGGCGCTGGAGCTGGATGTGTTCGTCGAGTACGAGACCGACGAGGGCTGACGCCGGCTCCCTGCCGGCATCAGCCGTCACCTCAGCGGGTGGGCGGCAGCGTGCGACGGCGGCGACGCCACCACGCCCGCACACCCCAGGCCACGACCAGGGCCAGCACACCCACCGGCAGCAACGCGGCGACGGCGCGGATCAGGAACGCAATGCTGCCGCTGAGGATGCTGCCCGACTCGCTCAGCGCCTCGCCGATCTCGCTGCGGCTGCGCTGGCCCGAGGTGGTGTCGACGTGGATCGTCACCAGCTGGGTATCGATGCGCCGACGCTGCTGTGCGGCATCCTTGTTGGCCTGCTCGACGCCTGCTTCGATCTCCGACAGCCGCGTGGTGATCGCCATCAGGTCCTCGATCTTCAGGTCCTTGCGGTCCTGGTAGGACAACAGCCGCGCGTGTTCCTTCTCCAGCCGGGACTTGGTCAGCGCGGTGTCCGCTACTTCCTGCGCGAGGTCCTCCGCGCGCGTGTTGCGCGACTGCAGCGTGCCGCCCTCACCGGCCATCGCGATCAGCGGCTCGGTGCCCTTCGGCGCGATGCGCACCTTCACTTCACCGCTGGGCTGCTCGCCGCCGCGCTGGTCGACCTGCAACACTGCACAGTCGCCGAACTTCGCGCTCTGGCAGGCCTGGGCGATCTGCTGGATGCGCGGTGCGATCTGCGCCGCCTCCAGCTGCACCTGCACGTCATGTTCGTAGGCCAGGAATGCGCCTTCCGGCGAAGCAACAGCGGCATCGGCCGCGGTCGCGCCCGCCTCTGCAGCGCGCTCACCGTTCTTGGCGCAGGCTGCCAGTGCCAACAGCAGCACCGGCACTGCCAGCGTGCGCGTCCACGCGCACAGCGGCCTCACAGCGCGGCTCCGTTGTAGGAGGTCACCGAAAGACCGGCCAGATCCACCTGCGGCACGCAGCGAACGTTCACCGCCACCATCGGTGTGCCGGTACGCGGATCGATCGCTTCGCTGTAGGGGGCGATACCGCATTGGCGGCAGTGGTGGTGGTCGATATGCGCCTTGTTGAAGTGGTAGGTGGCCACGTCAGCCGGATCGGTGGCCAGCTGGAACGCCTCGCGCGGGGCGAACCACAGCAGGCTGCCGCGACGGCGGCACATCGAGCAGTTGCAGTCGATGACGTCGCTGATCGGCGCCTCGGCCTGTACGGTGAATGCGATCCTGCCGCAATGGCAGCTTCCTTGGTATTCCATGTCCTGCGCTCCTTTGGAGGGTCCTTGAATCCGCCCATGGTAATCCTATGGCACGGGGACAAAGCAGCGACGGGGCCCTATGCTCAGGGTTTGACCCCGTACAGGAATGCCGATGCGCCCGCATCTTCTTGCCCTCGCCCTGGTCGCTGCGCTGGCCGGTTGCCAGCCTGCCGACGCCCCGACCAACGCTTCCACCCCGGCCACCAGCCAGCAGGCCGGTGACGCGGCGGTCGATGCCGCCTTCGCCGATCTGTCCAAGCGCGCCCTGGACACCTGGATGCAGCTGTCGCCGGTCAGCGCCACCCAGATCGGTGACCACCGCTACGACAGCGAACTGGACGACCTGAGCGCCGCCGGCCAGCAGAAGACCGTGGCCGCCTACAAGGCGCTGCTGGGTGAGCTGGACAAGATCGAGGTGGCCAAGCTGGGCCGCGAGAACCAGGTGGACGCGGCGATCCTGCGCAACCAGCTGCAGTCGGAAATCTGGAACGCCGAAGTGCTCCAGTCCGGCAAGTGGGACCCGCAGCTGTACAACGGCATCGCCGGCAGCGCGATCTATGGCCTGATGGCCCGGGAGTTCGCGCCGCTGCCGGAACGCCTGAAGTCGGCGACCGCGCGCATGGAAAAGCTGCCGGCGATCTTCGCCCAGGCACGCGAGAACCTGGATCCGGCCCGCGTTCCGAAGATCCATGCCGAGACGGTGGCCAAGCAGAACAAGGGCATCCTCAGCATCGTCGATACCTTCATCACCCCGCACATCGGCGAACTGCCGCAGGCCGACCAGCAGCGCCTGCAGGCCGCCATCGACGGCCTGAAGAAGGCCGTGGACGAGCAGCAGACCTGGCTGGACAAGACCCTGGTGCCGAACGCCAAGGGCGACTTCCGCATTGGTGCGGAAAAGTACGACCAGAAGCTGAAGTTCGCGCTGAGCTCCTCGCTGTCGCGCCAGGAGATCGGTGAGCGTGCACGCGCCGAACTCAAGCGCGTGCGCGAGGACATGTACGGCATCGCGCAGACCGTACTGAAGGACAAGCCGGGTGCGCCGGAGATGCCGGCCCAGCCGACCGACGAGCAGCAGCAGAAGGCGATCGAGGCCGCACTGGAACTGGCCTACGCCGACAAGCCGGCGCGCGACAAGGTGGTCGATGATGCCAAGGCCGCGCTGGAGCAGTCCACCGCGTTCGTGCGCGAGCACGACCTGGTGACCCTGCCCGATGCGCCGGTGGACATCATCCTGATGCCGGAATTCCAGCGTGGCGTGGCCGTGGCCTACTGCGATTCTCCGGGCCCGCTGGACAAGAACCTGAAGACCTTCTACGCCGTGTCGCCGATTCCGGACGACTGGAACGAGAAGCAGGTCGACTCGTTCCTGCGTGAATACAACTCGCGCATGATCCACCTGCTGAGCATCCACGAAGGCACCCCGGGCCATTACCTGGAGGGCTGGCATTCGGCCAAGTTCCCCTCCACCCTGCGTGCGGTGCTGCGTTCGGGCCTGTTCGCCGAAGGCTGGGCGGTCTACACCGAGCGCATGATGCAGGAGCAGGGCTACCTCGACAACGACCCGCTGTTCCACCTGGTGCAGCTGAAGTTCTACCTGCGCACGATCTCCAACGCGATCCTCGACCAGGGCGTGCACGTGGACAACTGGGATCGCGAGAAGGCGATGCACCTGATGACCCACGACGCGTTCCAGCAGGAAAGCGAAGCGGCCGGCAAGTGGGTGCGCGCGCAGCTGACCTCGGCGCAGCTGCCGACCTACTTCGTGGGTGCGCAGGAACACTTCGACACCCGCAAGGCGGTGCAGGAAAAGCTGGGCGACAAGTTCAACCTGAAGGCGTACCACGACCAGGTACTGTCCTACGGCGCACCGCCGGTGCGTTTCGCACGCCAGCTGATGCTGGACCAGCCGATCGAGTGATCGGCTGCGGGGCTGAATGCCCCGCGGCTCTGGCAGCACCTCACGGCCCGGGCTTCCCGGGCCGTTCTCGTTTGAAGCGCCCGACGGCCTCACATCCGGTGTATGTACAGCTTCCCGGCATTGCTGCGGATATCAAGAAAGTACTTCACCTTGCAGCCCCGGCATGCCGCCGGATGCACTTCATCAAACCCACGTTGGTTCTCCAGCGCGACGGCCAGTATGGGATGCCCGCAGTCGAAACAGCAGAATGCAATGTTGTTGCCATGGGGATCGGCGTCGATCTGGTCGCCATAGTGATCCATTACCAGAAAGTCCGTGATTTTCATGGTCGATCTCCAGAGTAGGTGAATCACCCGCAGACTACATCGCAACCCCGCAGCCCAGAAGGGCACGCGTCGCCTACAGGGCAACGCATCCTTCCCGCCACGTTGGAGCCGCTCCGGTCCTGAACCGTTGCACATCGGGCGTGCGTGACCTCACACCTGGCGAACAACTCCGGGCGCATCTTTCGCCAGGTTCCCCCTTCCGCCGGCGTCCATGTCTCTCCCCCTCTTGCGTCTTGCGCTGCTGCCCGCGCTGTTGGCCAGCACTCCTGCCTACGCTGCCTGCCCGCCGCCACCGGCGGGACAGCCCGACATCCGTGCCCTGGGCTACTACACCGACAAGGCTGGTTCGGTGATCCACCCGGCACTTCGCCAGCAGAACAAGGACGCAACCGCGCCGCTGGACCGCTATGCCGCCGACGTGGCACGCATGAGCGATGACTACCTGCGCACCGGTGACCGGGCGGCGGCGCAATGCACACTGGCCTGGCTGGGTGCGTGGGCCGACGACGGCGCCATGCTCGGGCAGATGATCCGGGTCAACAACAACCAGTCGTTCTACATGCGGCAGTGGATGCTCGATGCGGTAGCGATGGCCTACCTGAAGGTGCACGACCAGGCAGATGCCCGGCAGCGCGCGCGCATCGATCCGTGGTTGCAGAGGCTGGCCCGGGCCAACCTGGCGTACTGGAACAATCCGAAACGGCGCCGCAACAACCACTACTACTGGGGCGGCCTGGGCGTGCTGGCCACCGGACTGGCCACCGACGACGATGCCCTGTGGCAAGCCGGCCACGCCGCCTTCCAGCAGGGCGTCGATGACATCCAGGACGATGGCAGCCTGCCGCTGGAGATGGCGCGCGGGCAACGCGCCCTGCACTATCACGACTACGCATTGGCGCCGCTGGTGATGATGGCCGAGCTGGCACGGCTGCGCGGCCAGGACTGGTACGCCAGCAGGGATCGCGCCATTGACCGCCTTGCCCGCCGCGTCATCGAAGGCAGCAAGGACCCTGCATGGTTCAACGAACACACCGGCGTTGCACAGCTGCCCCTGCAGGCCAGCGGCTGGGTCGAGTTCTACCGCTTGCGCTCACCCGATGGCGGCCTGTTCGATGCCGCGCATGCACGCGGACCGTTCCGTTCCCCACGGCTGGGCGGCGACCTTACGTTGATGGCTGCGCAGGGCATCGTGCGCACGCCGCTGCGATAGCCCCCTGTTTCAGCGACGGGCCCGCTGTAGCAGCTGCTGGAACTGCGCACGGCTGCAGCCCTGCCGGTCACAGCCCGGCAAGGGCAGTGCGACGCGTCCCGGCGGCTGTGCCTCGGTCAGCGGCACGGCATCGCGCAGCTGCGCGGCGGTCGGATAGACGTAGGCCAGGCGGAAACGCTCGCCACCGCCCTGGCGGTCACGCCAACGCTCGAACTGCAGCAGGCCACCGATCGGCGTCTTCTCGAACTGGCCTGGCAGGCTGTAGTCGCGGATTCCCAACGCCGCCAGCACCGAACCGATATTGGAATCATGGCCGACCAGCAGGATCACCTTCGGCGACGCCGGATCACCGAACGACGCATCCACGCGCGCCAGCAGCGGAGCGGCCACGTCACGCGCCACCGCGGGTGTTCCAAACAGGATGTCCTGGTAGCGGTTGCGGATCTGCGCCAACGCCAGCCATTGGCCTTCCGTGTTCAAGCGGCCCCAACCTTCGCGCGGAACGCCACTTCCCTGGTAATGCTCCATCAGCAGGGCATCGACCAGACCGCTGGCCAGTGCCAGTGAACCCGAAGCGCGTGGCTCCTTGCCCGGCTCCGCATTGAAGGTCGTGTCGCCCAGCACCAGATGACAGTCGCTGCGCCCCGTACAGGCCGCCGACTGCGGGTAACGGGTGATTTCCTCCACCACGGACAGTGCGGATGCCAGATCCGATGCTGTCAGCGCCTGCTGCATTGCCGCCAGCGCGCGCTTGCGGAATGCCGCGTCATCGTTGTGGATCACCGGGTCGAACAGCGGATCCATCGTCCCCAGCGCCATGCGCTGTTCGACCGCAACATGGCAGCCCGGAAACGCACCGGCAATGAAGAACTGCGCGGTGGCCTGGGTACGCTGCAGGCTGTTGGCATGGGCGTGGAAGTCAGCCGGCTGCGGGCAACCCGACGCCGGCAACAATTGCGCCTGGCGCAGCCACTGGCCGATGTAGCGCCCCATGTAGACCTCCAGCACGCCGCCCTTGGTGGTCAGCTCGCCGGGGCCTACATCCCAGCGTGGCCAGCGTTCCGGCGTGGCATGGGCAAGGGCGCCCGACGCCACCACCGGCGCGCGCAGGTTGTGGCGGCTGAGCAGGACGACCTGCTCGAGCTGGTCGCCTTGCACCGGTGTCGGTGCCGCGGCTGCGGCCGTGGTGGCCAGAATGAGTGCCAGCAACAAGGAGCGTACGGGTCGGATCATGCAGGTCTCCGGAAACACGCTGGGGTCAGAGCCCTTTCCTGCGGAAAGGGATCCGACCCCAAGGCATACGTGGCCAGGGTCGGATCCTGCTCGCAGAGAAGGCTCCGACCCCGAAAGCAATCATTGATCGGCGGCCACAAAACCACCGGTCTGTCGCGCCCACAAGCGCGCGTACAGACCACCGGCGGCGATCAGTTCGGCGTGGCTGCCGGTCTCGACGATGCGGCCCTGGTCCATCACCACCAGCCGGTCCATGCGTGCGATGGTCGACAGCCGGTGCGCGATCGCGATCACCGTCTTGCCGCCCATCAGCTCATCCAGGCTGTCCTGGATCGCCGCTTCCACTTCCGAGTCCAGCGCCGAGGTCGCTTCGTCCAGCACCAGGATCGGGGCATCCTTCAGCAGCACGCGGGCAATGGCGATGCGCTGGCGCTGGCCACCTGACAGCTTCACGCCACGCTCGCCGACATGTGCGTCGTAACCACGACGCCCCTGCCCATCCACCAGCGTGTCGATGAAGGCTTCGGCACGCGCCTTGGCCACCGCAGCGCGCAACTGCTCATCGGTCGCGTCCGGACGGCCGTACAGCAGGTTGTCGCGGATCGAGCGATGCAGCAGCGAGGTGTCCTGGGTGACCACGCCGATCTGCTGGCGCAGGCTTTCCTGAGTGACGTAGGCAATGTCCTGGTCGTCGATCAGGATGCGGCCGCTTTCCAGGTCGTACAGGCGCAGCAGCACGTTGACCAGGGTCGACTTGCCGGCACCGGAAGGACCCACCAGGCCGATCTTCTCGCCCGGCTTCACCACCAGGTCCAGGCCTGCGATCACGCCACCCTTCTTGCCATAGTGGAAGTGGATGTCCTGGAAGTGCACGCCACCGCGGGTCACCTGCAACGGCACCGCGTCCTCGCGGTCCTGCACGGTCAGCGGCTGGGCGATGGTGGTGATGCCGTCCTGCACCGTACCGATGTCCTCGAAGATGCCATTGATGGTCCACATGATCCAGCCGGACATGTTGTGGATGCGGATCACCAGGCCGGTCGCCAGCGTGATCGCACCGACGGTGATGTGGCCGCCATTCCACAACCACAGCGCGAGCCCGCAGGTACCGGCAATCAGGAAACCGTTGACGATGGCGATGGTCAGGTCCATGCCGGTGGTCACCCGGGTCTGCGCGCGGTGCTTGACCGCCAGTTCCTGGATCGATTCGGCCACATAGGCCTGCTCGCGCCCGCCATGGGCGAACAGCTTCAACGTGGGAATGTTGGTGTAGCCATCGACGATGCGGCCCATCGCCTTGGAACGCGCTTCGGACGCAATCCAGGCCCGTTCCTTCGCGCGCGGCACGAAGTAGACCATGATCACCGCATAGGCCAGCAGCCACAGGATCAGCGGCACCATCAGCCGCCAGTCCGCCTGCGCGAACAGGTACAGCGCGGTGCCGGTGTAGACCACGATGTACCAGAGCGAGTCGACCATCTGCACCGCCGACTCGCGCAGCGAGGTACCGGTCTGCATCACCCGGTTGGCGACGCTGCCGGCGAAGTCATTCTGGAAGAAGCTCAGGCTCTGCCGCACCACGTAGTTGTGCATCAGCCAGCGCGAGCGGTTGCTCAGGCCGGGCACGATCGCCTGGTTGACCAGCAGGTTGTGAAGGCCGACCAGGATCGGCCGCGCGATGACCGTGATGAACAGCATCCAGCCCAGTTCATTGGCATGGCGCTTGAAGAAATCGGCCCCCGGTTGCTCGGCGACCATGTCGACGATGCGGCCCAGGTAATCGAACATCGCCACTTCCACCAGCGCCAGCAGCAGGCCGGCGATCAGGGTCGCCAGCAGCACCGGCCACACCGGGCGCAGGTAGTGCAGGTAGAACGGCAGCACCTTGCGCGGTGGCATGCGCCCATCCACGGGCGGGAACACCGGGATCAGGGATTCAAACCAACGGAACATCGCACTCCCTCGCCTCTTGCAAGCGGCGAAGTATCCCACGCCGGATGTGTACGCCAGCCGATGATCGCCGCCACTCCGGTAGTGCCGGCCGCTGGCCGGCACCCTTGCGGCATTTCGGAAGATCATGAGGTTGCCGGCCAGCGGCCGGCACTACCTTCATTCGTTGACCGGGGTGAACAGCAGGTCCTGGAAATCGAAGCTGAAATCAGTCAGGTCGGAGATCGACTGCATGCGCACCTCGCGCACCTTGCCGTCCGGGTCCAGGCTGAAGTTCACGAACGCATCGGCGTTGAGCGAGCGGTCATCCCAGCGCACGATGAAGGTGTCGTGCTGCCAGTGCTCCAGGCGGCCGCTCAGCTGCGCGGTCTTCATGAAGCGCAGGCGCAGGCCCTTGCCTGCGGCACTGACCTGCATCTCGCCATACCAGCGGTCGCGGAACGTGCCGGTGTAGCCGGCCAGCGCCAGCGACGGCCTGCTGCCCTTGTCGCGCGCGCTCTGATGCTTGGCCCAGGCCTCGTCGGCCTTGTCCTGGCCCTTGGCCACGGCCTTGGCATAGGCGTCCACCCAGTCGTGCTTGTCGCCGCCCAGATAGGCATCAAGCACGCTCAGGGTGATCGCGTTGAACGCCGCGCCCACTTCCTGGTTGGTCAGCACCACCACGCCCAGCTTCTCGCCCGGCACCAGGGTCAAGCGCGAGACCATGCCCGGCCAGCCACCGGTGTGCCAGACCAGTTTCCGGCCGCGATAGTCACTCAGGCTCCAGCCTTCGCCATAGCCGGCAAAGTTGGCCCGTGCCGGTGCCAGCTCCGGCACGCTCGGCGCCGGGATCGACTGCGGGGTGATCATCCGCCACATCTGCTGCTGGCTCTTTTCGCTGAACAGCGCAGTGCCGTCGGCCAGCTTGCCTTCGGCCAGCTGCACCTGCATCCAGCGCGCCATGTCGTGCGCACTGGAATAAATGCCACCGGCGCCGGCATTGTTCGACCAGGTCAGCGGTGCGACGGTGCGCAGGTCCTTGAAATCGTACTTGGCGTGGCCGACCGCCGCCGTGTCACCTGGCTTCAGGTGGTCGGCGTTGTAGCGCGTGCCGGCCATGCCCACCTTGTCGAAGATGCGGGTCTGCAGGAACTGCTGGTAGCTCACGCCCGAGACGTGCTCGATCACCTGCTGGGCGACCGCGTACAGGATGTTGTCGTAGGCATAGCTTTCGCGGAAGCCGCCCTTCAGCGGCACCTTGCCCAGCCGCTGCACCACTTCGGCGTTGCTGTAGGACGTGGTTGGCCAGAACAGCAGGTCACCGGCGCCCAGGCTCAGGCCGCTGCGATGCGACAGCAGGTCGCGGATCGTCATCTGCCCGGTCACGAACGGGTCGGACATGCGGAACGACGGCAGGTGGTCGATCACCTTGTCGTCCATCTTCAACTTGCCCTCTTCCGCCAGCAGGTTCAGCGAGGTGGCCGTGAACGCCTTGGTGTTGGACGCAATGGCAAACAGCGTATCGGCCTGCACCGGTTCCGGCTTGCCCTGCTCGCGCACGCCCCAGCCGCGCTCCAGCACCACCTCGCCATCCTTGACCACCGCTACGGCAATGCCGGGCACGTCGAACTGCGCGCGCACGCGCTCGACGGTCGCATCCAGGTCCTGCAGCGGCGGCGGGGTCGCCGCGCTCGCCATGGTCGTGCACGCCAGCAGCACGGCTCCTCCGATCCAGGGTTTCATCCAGCACGATCTCCGAACAGGGGTGGCGGCCATGTGCAGGCCGTCACCGGGGTTTCGCGGGATGGTAACGTCCGGCGGCGCATCCTGCCCTGTGCCATAGGAGGGGTGTCATGGGCGAGAACGGCCAACCCAGCAGCGGCTCCACGATCATTCCGTGCCTGCGCTATCGCGACGCGCAGGCCGCCATTGACTGGCTGCAGCGCGCCTTCGGCTTCCATGCCCAGGCCGTCTACGCCGATGGCGATACGGTCTTCCATGCGCAGCTCACCTTCGGCAGCGGCATGATCATGCTGGGCTCGGCCAGCAACCAGAGTGCGTGGAGCAAACACGCTGCCCTGCCTGACGAGGTCGGCGGACGCCAGACCCAGAGCGCCTGCGTGATCGTCACCGATGCCGATGCGCACTACGCGCGGGCCAAGGCCGCCGGTGCCCGCATCGTCATCGACATCGCCGACCAGGACTATGGCGGACGCGGCTACGCCTGCGCCGACCCGGAAGGCTACCTGTGGTGGTTCGGCAGCTACGACCCGTGGCGCACGGACCACGGCCAGTGACCACGGCCGGCAGGCAGGCAGAGATCCGCTGCGGCATCGGCGGCTGGGTGTTTCCCGAATGGCGCGGCGGTGTGTTCTATCCAGCAGGCCTGCCGCAGCGGGAGGAACTGGCCCACGCCAGCCGCGCCCTGCGCTGCATCGAGATCAACGGCACGTTCTACCGCACGCCAACTGCGGCCCAGTGCGCGCAATGGGCTGCGCAGACACCCGACGGTTTCCGCTTCTCGATGAAGGCGCCGCGCTACCTGGTGCAGCGACGCGACCTGTCCAGCACCGTGGAAGCGGCCACACCGTTCCTGCAGGCGGCACTGGCGCTCGGTGACCGGCTCGGCCCATTGCTGTGGCAGTTCGATCCGCGCCACCCGGCCGACGCCGATGCACTGGAGGCGCTGATGGCACAGCTGCCTAAGCAGCTGGACGGGGTGCCGCTGCAGCATGCGCTGGAGGTCCGCAACGCCGAGGCACATGGCCCGGCACTGGTCGACGCCGCCCGCCGCCATGGCGTGGCGCTGGTGATCGAGGACAGCGACGAGGCGCCATTGCACGGTGATGTCAGTGCCGGCTTCGTCTATGCGCGGATCAAGCGCAGCCAGGCCCGCTTGAACGAGGGCCTGCCGGTGCCCGTGCAGCAACGCTGGGCCGAACGCGCACGCCGCTGGTCACGCGGTGAACCAGTGGATGACCTGCCCTGCCTGGCCGGGCCCGCTGCGGAGGCCCCGCGCGAGGTCTACCTGCTGTGCATCGGCGCAGGCAAAGCGCGCAACCCGGCGGCAGCGATGGCCCTGCAGCGCCTCATCGACAGCGCCAGCGGTCCAGCCCCCACAGCAGGGTCCACCCCACCACGAACACGCTCGCAACGCGCAGCACGTTGAGCAGGAACGCCGCCAGCCCCAGGCGTTGCAGTTCGAGGAACGGATACGGCGCCTGTCCTGTCACTTCGGCCACCAGCATCGCCCAGCCCAGGTACACCAGCGGTACCAGCAGCACCCCGCCCAGTGCGCGCCAGCGCAGCGCGCCATGCGGCAGCAGCCACCACCACCCCAGCAGGTACAGCGCCGGCACAGCGTAGTGCAGGCCGGCATCGACCCACCATTGCAGCCCGGTGGGTTGCCACAGCCCCTGCAACGCCAGCACGTAGATGCACGCGGTCACCCCGATGCACAACGCGATCGCCGCGGCGACAGTCGCGTTCAGCACACCCGCACGGATCAGCCGGACGCATCCCAGGCACACCGCCAGGTTGCTGAGAATCGTGAAGTAACCAACGAAGCGCAGCGTCGCCATGCCGACCCCGGCAGCCGCCCCGGGGCCATGCAGCAGCAACAGGTATTGCAGCAGCAACGAGGTGGCCGCCATCAGTGCAGTCAGCGCTGCCCATGCACGCTGGGCGGAACGGTTGGCAGCCATTGCGGGGTTCCCCTGGGGAGTTTCCGCGAGCATGCCACAGGCATCGCCGGCGGCCGTGCGATTGCCGCACAATAGGCGGATGAGCACACCCGACACCCGCAAAGCGTTGTGGCAGATTCACTTCTGTGTCCTGCTGTGGGGCGTCACCGCCATCCTCGGCAAGCTGATCACCCTGCCCGCACTGCCGCTGGTGTGGTGGCGCATGCTGCTGGTGACGGCGATGCTGGCGCTGCTGCCGCGGGTCTGGCGTGGACTGCGTACGCTGCCAGTGCGGCTGGTGGCCGGTTATGCCGGCATCGGCGCCCTGGTCGCCCTGCACTGGCTGACGTTCTACGGTGCGGTAAAGCTGGCCAATGCGTCGGTGGCCGCCACCTGCATCGCGCTGGCGCCGGTGTTCACCTCGATCATCGAACCGTGGGTGGCCAAGCGGCCATTCCAGCTGCGTGAACTGGCGTTCGGCCTGGCGGTGCTGCCGGGTGTCGCGCTGGTGGTCGGTGGCGTGCCCGACGGCATGCGCCTGGGTGTGCTGATCGGCGCGATCTCGGCGCTGCTGGTGGCAGTGTTCGGCTCGCTCAACAAGCGCATGGTCAGCCACGCAGATCCGCTCACGGTCACCGCGCTGGAGCTGGGTGCGGGCACCCTCACCCTGACCCTGCTGGCGCCGCTGATGCCCTACCTGCTGCCTGCGCTGGCCAGCCCGCTGTGGGTGGTCCCGGACCTGCACGACGGCATCCTGCTGCTGGTGCTGGCCGGGTTCTGCACGCTGCTGCCGTTTGCCCTGGCCCTGGTCGCACTGCGCCACCTGAGCGCCTACACGGTGCAGCTGGTGACCAACCTGGAGCCGGTCTATGCGGTGGTGCTGGCGGTGGTGCTGCTGCGCGAGCAGCACGAAGTCACCCCGTGGTTCTACCTGGGCGTGGCGATCATCGTCGGCGCGGTGTTCCTGCATCCGCTGCTGAACCGCCGCAAGCCGGTGCAGCATCCGGAAATCCTTGGCACGGCCGAGGCGCGCAACATCGCCGATTGAGTGCATCCACGCATGGCGTGGATGCCCGTATCAACGCTGCGGCCAGTGCCATGCAGGTGCATCCAGCAGGCCCTGCCCGCTCAGCAACGTGCGGCCCTGTTCCTTGTACAGATGCAGCGAATGGCACCCTGGCGCCTGTTCCAGCGCCGCGATCAGCCGGCTGGCGTGCGACACCACCCATACCTGGCTGCGCGCACTGGCTGCGATGATCAGCCGCGCCAGCGCCGGCAGCAGGTCCGGATGCAGGCTGGTCTCCGGCTCGTTGAGCACCAGCAGCGGCGGTGGACGCGGCGTGTGCAGCGCAGCGGCCAGCAGCAGGAAGCGCAGCGTGCCGTCGGACAGTTCGGCCATCGACAAGGGCCGCAGCAGCCCAGGCTGGTGGAAACGCAGCGCCAAGCGTCCATCCAGCTCCTCGAAACCGACCGTGGCGCCCGGGAACGCGTCATCGACGCTGCGTGCCAACGCCACCGGGTCACCGATCTCGAGGATGGTGACCCAGGCCGCCGCCAGATCCCGGCCGTCGTGATGCAGCACCGGCGTGCGCGTGGCCATCGCCGGTTGCCGCGCCGGGGCATCGGCATCACTGCGGAAATGATCGTAGAAGCGCCAACGCCGGATGTACTCGCGCAGGGCGATGGTTTCCGGCAGGCGCTGCGGATCGCCGACCTGGGTGAACAGGCTGTCGAATAGCGACAACCGGTCATCCACCAGATCCCAACCGCGCGCATGGCGCTGCCGCACCATCGCTCCACGACGGTCGACCAGCAGGTTGGCGCTGCGCAGGAACGGGCCGGCCCAGATCGCCTCGGCCTTGATCTGCGGGTCCAGTGCGAAGACCGATCGACTGGGCGGCGGGTAGCCCAGATCGATGGCGTAGCCGAATTCGTCAGTGGCGAAGCCCAGCTTCAATCCCACCGATTCCTGGCGTGGGCCGCCCTGCAGGGGGATTTCGCCGGCAGCAACCCGACGGTCCATCTTTTCCGGACCCGCCCACAGCGCCGAGCCCAGCCCGCCTTCGCGGGCCAGCACCGCCGCGACGCCGCCCTGCGCGGTCTCTGCCAGCAGGCGCAGGGCACGGTACAGGCTGGACTTGCCACTGCCGTTGTCACCGGTCACCACATTCAACTGCTGCAACGGCAGTACGAGCCCGTGCAACGAACGATAGTGGGCGATGGCCAGGGTCTGCAGCATGGTCGGCGTCCGGGGAACCAGGGGATCATGCTGCCCGGTTCTGATCGCAGGAGCTGCGACGCGATGTGAATCGGTGACAGCATCCACGCATCGTATTGATCTACTGGAGCGGCATCCGTTTACCGCGCGGGTGGCAGATGCTTCAGCCGGCCACTTCCACCCGGTTGCGGCCATTGCCCTTGGCCCGGTACAGCGCCTTGTCGGCACGTGCCAGCGTGTCATCCACGCTTTCACCGGGCTGGTGCTGGGCCACTCCAATACTGATCGTGACCGGGAATCCCAGCGGCAGATCAGCCACGGCCAGGCGCAGGAACTCGCACTGCAGTTCGGCGGTGCGCAGGTCGGTAGCCGGCATCACCGCCACGAATTCCTCGCCGCCATAGCGCGCGGCCATGCCGCGACCGGCGAAATGCGAACGCAGCAGCACGCCCAGTTCGGCCAGCACGCGGTCACCGGTGGCGTGGCCCTGGAAATCATTGATGTGCTTGAAATGGTCGATGTCCAGCAGCGCGACGCAGGCCACCCCGGGCTGGTCTCCGTTCACCGCCACCGCCTCTTCCAGCGCTGCCGCCATCGCACGGCGGTTCGGCAGGCCGGTCAACGCGTCGGTGCGGCTCTGTTCGGCCAGGTCGGCATTCTGCGCGAGCAGTACGTCCTGGTACTCAGACAGCAGTCGCTCGTAGTCATCGCGCTCCAGCATGTGTTTCTGGATGTCGAGCGCGAAGCGGCGCAGTTCCATCACCAGCATCACCTGCCGCGACAGCGCCGCCAGCGCTTCAGCCTTGTCGCTGGCCAGGTGCTGTGGCTGCGCATCGAATACGCACAGCGTGCCCAGCGGCAGGCCATCGGAGCTGATCAGAGGCGCGCCCGCATAGAAGCGGATGTGCGGATCGCCCACCACCACCGGATTGTCGTGGAAGCGGATGTCCTGCAGCGCGTCCTCGACCACCATGACCTGCTGCGGTTGCAGGATCGCGTGGCCGCACATCGATTCGCTGCGCAGGTTTTCTGCCGCATCGATGCCCTGGATCGACTTGAACCATTGCCGCTCGACGTCGATCAGGGTCACCGCCGCCATCGAGGTGCCGCAGACCGCCTTGGCGATCACCACCAGGTCGTCGAAGGATTTTTCACGCTCCGAATCGAGGATACGGTAGCGGTACAGCGCCTCAAGCCGAAGGGCTTCATTGGCAGGCTTGTCGGGCTTGATCATGCAGCGTCACGTTCCGGCAGGTCACCGCGAAGTCTAGCTGATGTAGAGCCGAGCCCATGCTCGGCTGCACCCGGACAAAAGAGCAGCCGAGCATGGGCTCGGCTCTACAGAAGCCGTTTACCAGTCCAGCTGCCTCGGCAGCAGGCCCTGCAGCTCCTGCTCGGTCAGGTTGCGCCACTGGCCCGGCTTCAGCGCACCGATCTTGATGTTGTCGATGCGCACGCGACGCAACTGGGTCACCCGATAGCCGAACTCGGCCGCCATCAGGCGGATCTGTCGGTTCAGGCCCTGCTGCAGGGTGATGCGGAAACCGAACTTGGCGATGCGCGAGGTCTTGCACGGCAGCGTCATCTGGTCGTGGATGCGAACGCCACGGGCCATGCCACGCAGGAACTCGTCGGTGACCGGCTTGTTCACCGCCACCAGGTACTCCTTCTGGTGGCCATTCTCGGCGCGCAGGATCTGGTTGACGATGTCGCCGTTGCTGGTCATCAGGATCAGGCCTTCGGACTCCTTGTCCAGGCGGCCGATCGGGAAGATGCGCTGTTCATGGCCGACGAAGTCGACGATGTTGCCCTTGACCGAGGTCTCGGTCGTGCAGGTGACGCCGACCGGCTTGTTCAGCGCGATGTAGACATGGCGGCGGGCACCGGGCTTGCGGGCCACGCGCGCGCGCAGCGGCTGGCCGTCGACCAGCACCTGGTCTTCCTCGCCCACCACCGCGCCGGTGCCGGCCGGATGGCCGTTGACGGTGACCCGGCGGGCGGCGATCAGGCGATCGGCCTCGCGGCGGGAGCAGAAGCCGGTGTCGGCGATATGTTTGTTGAGTCGGGTGGTCATCGCCCTATTATCCGGCATCCCCGCCCGCTGCGCTTCATGCCGGGGGCGGCGGATCGAGTTCTTCGCCGTCGAATACCCGGTTGCGGCCGGCACGCTTGGCCACGTACATGGCGTGGTCGGCCCGGCGCAGCAGCGCGGCGAGATCGTCCTCGCCCGGCCGCCACTGCGCCAGGCCGATGCTGGCGGTGACCTCCAGACCGGGCACCTGCAGCGCCCGGGCCGCCTCGGTGAGGTGCTGGCGCAGGCGATCCAGACGCGCCGATGCCGCCTCGCGCGGCATGCCCGGCATCAGCAGCAGGAACTCTTCGCCACCCATCCGCACCACCTGGTCCTGGCTGCGGACCGCGGCACGCAATGCACGTGCCACCGCCACCAGTACCTGGTCACCCACGGCGTGGCCATGGCGGTCATTGATGTCCTTGAACAGGTCGATATCGAGGAAACCGATCACCAGCGGGCCGCGCTCGCGATCGACCCGTTCCAGGTGCCGTGCCAGCTGCTGCAGCCCGGCACGGCGGTTGGGCAGCCCGGTCAGGCCATCGGTCTCGGCCAGCTGGCGAAGTTCATCGCGCTGCTGGCGCAGGCGGCCCAGCCGCTGGTTCAGCGCATAGGCAGCCATCATCAGCAGCCAGGTCACCGACAGTTGCAGTGCCTCCACGCGGTACTCCAGCAACCACGCAGCGCGGCAGGCGTCGGCCAGGATCAACACCAGCATCGGTGCCAGCGCCGCCAACCCCGCCTGCGCCCAGCGGTCGCCGCGCAGCCATGCCCACACCCCGGCCATCAATGCCAGGCCGCAGCCCAGCAGGTAGGACACCTGCAGGACCTGCGCCACCCAGGCCAGGCTGTCCCGCTGCAGCCAGGGCACCCACGCGGCCAGCGCCAGCAATCCCCACAGCGCCAGCAGCTGCATCGGGCGCGATCGCGGCAGCAGGCGGTCGCCGCCGTTCAGTCGCCACAACGCGGGCAGCACCAGCGCCTGGGATGCAGCGGTCAACGACAGCAGCCACCACGCGCTGCGCTCACCCACCGGCAGCCATGGCTCGGGGTAGCCGCTCAGCCCTCCGAGAATCGCCTGCCACAGCACCAGCACGGTGGTACCGGCGATGTAGACCAGGAAACTGCGGTCGCGGGTGGTAAGGAAGGCCATCAGGGCCGACAACGCCAGTGCGATTGCCACGGCAATGCAGGCCGCGCGCACCAGCAGGCGGGCAGTATCGTTCTGCTGCACGGGACTGGGCGCGCCCAGCCGCAGGGTCGGTACCCAGCGCGCCTTCAGCGGCGTCTGCCATGACACCAGGAACGGTTCATGGCTGCCCGCCGGCGGCACCGCGACCAGGCCGATGCCTGCGCGGAACCGGGAATCACGGGTACGGGCATCGTGCATGTTGCCGCAGATTTCGCGATCCCCATGCTGCACGCGGACTTCGCCCGCGAACACATTGAACACGTCCAGTGCCTGCGGCTGGCCCGACCAGCCGCCCGTTGGCGCGGACACCTGCACTTGTTGCCGTGGCCCCGCCAGCATCTCCGGCGTGCATGCGCGATGCGGGGTGGGTTCATCGGTCGCCGCACCGACCAGCAGGTAGTCACGCCCGGCTTCGGCTACGGCCGCCGACAGCGGCCACGGCATTGCCAACCACACCAGCAGCACGACCAGCACCGCTCCCGTTCCGTACTGCCCCTGCCTGCCGCCCACGCCACGTCCTGTTCCTGCTTACGCCCGCGCCCACTGCGCGTCGCCCCTGCCGGGCATTATCGCAGCCGCGGCTGCAGCCCACGTGTAGACCAAAGTCGCCGACGGGCGTTCAGCCAGCGGCGGGCGGACCTTTCACCGCCACCAGGCGCACCGGCCGCAGGTCGGCCAGGGTCATCCGCTCCAGCGGTTGCGGCCGCTCGACCGCATAACCCTGCAGGCCCTGCACCCCAAGCCGGGTCAGCGCGGCGGCGACGTCGGCAGTCTCCACCCATTCGGCCACCACCTCCATCTGCAGCTCGCGCCCCAGTTCACTGATCGCGCGCACGGTGGCATGGCTGACCGGATCGGTATCCATGTCGCGCACGAAGGCCCCGTCGATTTTCAGGATGTCGGCCGGCAGCTGGCGCAGGTAGCCGAACGAGGACAGCCCGGAACCGAAATCGTCCAGCGCCATCCGGCAGCCACGCGCCTTCACTGCATCGATGAAGGCACGCGCCTGGCTGAGGTTGCTGATCGCAGCGGTCTCGGTGATCTCGAAGCACAGCTTGGAGGCCAGCGCGCGGTTGCGCTCCAGCAGGTCGCAGACGAAGGCGAGGAAGCCGGGCTCGGCGATCGACTGCGCCGAGACGTTGACATTGCACAGGCCCAGCTGCCGCACGTGTGCCGGGCACACCTGCAGGTGCCGGAACAGCAGGCCAAGCACGTGCCGGTCCAGCGCCACGGCCATGCCATAGCGCTCCACCGCCGGCATGAACTGGCCCGGCAGGTGCAGGCTGCCATCGCTGCCACGCATGCGCACCAGTACCTCGTAGTGCAGGTAGGAGGGATCGCCGACGCGGGCGATGCGCTGCGCATACAACACCATGCGGTTTTCGGCCATGGCCAGGCTGACGCCCTGCAGCCGCTCGGCTTCCTGGCGCCGTTCCTCCAGCGCCATGCGGTTCTCGTTGAAGCAGTGCACGCGGTTGCGGCCGGCCTGCTTGGCCGCATAGCACGCGCTGTCGGCGGCGCTCATCAGCCAGTTCACATCCGGCGCATCGGCGCTGACCTCGACCACGCCGATGCTGCAGCTCAGCTGCGGGCTGCCTTCGCTGACCGGGAACGTCGCCTGCCCCAGGTTGCGGATTACCCGCTGCAGCACGCGCTTGGCCTCGTCCTGCCCGGCATGGGCCAGGAACACGGCGAACTCGTCCGCGCCCAGCCGGCCCACCCAGTCGCCATCGCGCACCGCCGCCACCAGGTAGTCGGCGAAGCTGCGCAGCATCTGGTCGCCGGCGGCGTGACCGAAGCTGTCGTTGACCAGCTTGAAATGGTCCAGGTTGATGTAGCACAGCGCGTGCGTGCCACCTTCGCTGCGCACCTGCAGCAGCGCGCGTTCCAGCAGCCGTTCGATCTCGCGGCGATTGATCAGGCCGGTCAGCGGGTCGTGGCTGGCGTGGTGCTCGATCTCGCGCGCCAGTGCATGGTTCTGGCTGACGTCTTCGATGATGGCGAACACCGACAGGCCACCGCCGGTGCTGCGCACGCCGGTGCCGCTCCAGCGGCCCCAGACAAGGCTGCCATCGCGACGGCGGAAGCGCAGTTCGCTCGGGCGCAGCTGGCGGTCCCAATCGATGCGGCCCACCCCATCGATGACCAGCTCGCCGTCCATCAGCAGGTCGCCCAGCGACAGCTGCAGCAGCATGTCACGACGATGGTCGAGGATATCGGCCATCGCCTGGTTGGCCTCGATCACCTTGCCTTCGGCATCGAGCTTGAGCATGCCGACGTTGGCCTGGTAGAACGCCGCGCGGAAACGGCTCTCGTGTTCGGTCAGGTCCTTGCCGACGCGGCGCGCCAGGGCGACCGCCATCAGGCTGATCGCCAGCACCGACAGGCCCGCCACCATCAACGTGGCCAGCCTCACCAGCGTCGCCATCCGCAGCAGCGCCTGCGAGAACGCCTGGCTCTGCACCTTCATCCGCTGGTCCAGGTCACGCAGCTGCTGCAGGTAGCGGTCGCGTGCGGCAACGGGCACCAGGTTGCCGTCGTGCCGCAGCTGCAGTTCATCGATCAGTTGCTGCAGCGCCATCAGGTCGCCATCGGTCTGCCGCCACAACGCGCTCGCTTCGCGGAATGCACCGATGTCGCGCGCGTAGCGGAACGAGAACACCAGGCGTGGGATGTCGGCACGCGCATTGCCGCCCTGCAGGAAGCCCTGCCTGGCCTTCTCCTCGTCCGGTTCGGCCTGTTCCAGCGCCAGTCGCGCCTGCAGATCGCCCAACGGCACCTGCAGGGCCTGGCGTGCGTCGTCCAGGTCCTCGGCATCGCCACGCGCCAGGTAGCGACTGAGTGCGGCGGTGGCATCCTGCTGGCCACGCGACCAGTAGCCCTGGCCGGCGATCCAGGCAGTAGAGGCCGCCTGCAGTTCCTGGATCAGGGCGGACAGTGCGACCAGTCCGATCGCCATGCCGGTCAACAGCGCAAATCGCAGTCCCAGCCCCCGGGTCATCGGCACCCGCCGGCTGTGTTGGTCCGTGCCACTCCTACCCATCCCGGATCCCCCCGAATGTGCTGCGGTGACAACCTCCTTAGGAACCGGCTCAGCCTAGGACCGGCAATGTGTGGGCCATGCGAAAAAGGGGACGGAGGGGATTAAGTCGTTCTTGGCACAGGCGCATGACCAGCCAGATACGACTTAATCCCCTCCGTCCCCTTTTTCTGTCCGCCAGCCCGGGGGCTGGCGGTGGTGTGGACGGCTGCGGGTGCGGCTTAGAAGCTGCGCGGGCCGCGCGGCTTGAAGCCGTCACGACGCGGCGGGCGACTGTCGCGGTCACCGCCGCGGTCGCCACCATGGCCGCCCGGGCCGCCACGACGCGGGCCACCCGGACCGCCCGGGCCACGCTTGTCGAAGCGCGGCTTGAACGGGCGCGGGGCCGGGTTGGTGTCTTCACCCGGAGCCAGCGCACGCATCTGCAGCTGCTGGCCGGACACCCAGACCTTCTGCAGGTGCGACAGCACGTCCGGCGGCATCTGTGCCGGCAGGTCCAGCAGCGAGAAGTCGTCGTGGATGTCGATGCGGCCGATGAAGCGGCTTTCCAGGCCGGCTTCGTTGGCAATGGCGCCGACGATGTTGGCCGGCTTCACGCCATGCTGGTGACCGACCGAAATACGGTAGGTCTCCATGCCCTGCTCCGGTGCACCACGCGGCGGAACCTCACGGCGCGGACGCTGTTCAAAACCACCTTCGGCGTCGTCACGGCGTGGGCCACGTTCGAAGCGCGGACCCCGTTCGTTGCGGTCGAAGCGATCACCACGTTCCGGGCGGTCACCACGGTCGAAGCGCTCGCGCGGTGCGCGCTCTTCGCGCGGGGCACGCACCGGCGGCTGCAGCAGGAACGGGGTATCGCCCTGCAGCAGCTTGGCCAGCGCGGCAGCGATCTCGATGGCCGGCACGTTCTGCTCGTTCTCGAAGCGCTCCAGCAGCTGGCGGTAGAAGTCCAGGCCACCGGCGCCGAGGGTTTCGCTGATGCGCGAGGTGAACTTGTTGATGCGGGTGTCGTTGACCGCTTCCACGCTCGGCAGCTGCATCTCTTCGATCGGCTGGCGGGTGGCGCGCTCGATCTGGCGCAGCATGCCCTTCTCGCGCGGGGTGGCGAACAGGATCGCCTCGCCGCTGCGGCCGGCACGACCGGTACGGCCGATGCGGTGCACGTAGCTTTCGGTATCGTACGGGATGTCGTAGTTCAGCACGTGGCTGATGCGCTCCACGTCCAGGCCGCGCGCGGCCACGTCGGTGGCGACCAGAATGTCCAGCTTGCCTTCCTTCAGCATGGCGATGGTCCGCTCACGCTGGGCCTGCTGCATGTCACCGTTGATGGCGGCAGCGGCCAGGCCACGCGCCTGCAGCTTGCTGGCCAGTTCTTCGGTGCCGGCCTTGGTCCGCGCGAAGATGATCATCGCGTCGAACGGCTCGACTTCCAGGATGCGGGTCAGCGCGTCCAGCTTGTGCATGCCGCTCACCCACCAGTAACGCTGGCGGATGTTGGCCGAAGTAGTGGTCTTGGCCGCGATGGTCACTTCCACCGGGTCCTGCAGGTAGGTCTGCGCGATGCGGCGGATCTGCGGCGGCATGGTGGCCGAGAACAGGGCCACCTGGCGCTGCTCCGGCAGCTTCTTCAGCACCGCTTCGACGTCGTCGATGAAGCCCATGCGCAGCATTTCATCGGCTTCGTCCAGCACCAGCGTCTTCAGCTCGGACAGGTCCAGGGTGCTGCGGTCCAGGTGATCGATCACGCGGCCGGGGGTACCGACCACGATATGCACGCCGCGGCGCAGGGCCGACAACTGCTGGCCGTAGGGCTGGCCGCCGTACACCGGCAGCACGCGGAAGCCGGGGATCTTCGACGAATAGGACTGGAACGCCTCGGCAACCTGGATGGCCAGCTCGCGGGTCGGCGCCAGGATCAGGGCCTGGGGCTTGATCTGCTGCAGGTCGATGTTGGACAGTACCGGCAGTGCAAAGGCAGCGGTCTTGCCGGTACCGGTCTGGGCCTGGCCCAGCACGTCGCGGCCTTCCAGCATCGCCGGGATGGTGGCGGCCTGGATCGGCGACGGGGTTTCGTAGCCGATGGCGGTGACGGCCTGCATCACGGGCTCGGACAGGCCGAGCTGCGCAAACTGCAGCGGCGCTTGGGAATCTTGGGACATGGGGAACTCCGAAGGCACTGCCGTCTTCCTGGCAGTGCGATAAAAAAGGTGATGGTCCGCGCTTTGGGCGCCCTTCTTATCGCGTGCCCTGGCGCTGCTCGGTCGGAGGAGATTTCACTCGCTCAGAGCGGAATGATACCGCATTGATGCTGAACGAGGCATACAGCTTTCCTCACAGATGCCGTCGGGCCCGTGCTGGCGCACAATACGCGCCCTCTTCCCGGCCCGGCCGCTGGCCTGCGCCCTCTTCCCAGGAACCCCGCTCCATGCAGATTCTCGAATTCGACCTCGACGGTGACTACGTCGAACTCAAGCAGCTGCTCAAGCTGGCCGATCTGGTCACCAGTGGCGGCGAGGCCAAGATGGTCATCAGCGAGGGCCAGGTACGGGTGGACGGCGAAGTGGAACTGCGCAAGGCCTGCAAGATCCGCGCAGGCCAGGTGGTCGAATTCGCCGACAGCCAGATCCGGGTGCTGGCTGCAGGCTGATCTGAAGCTGTTCAGGCCACGCGCTGGGTCAGGTGCGAGGCAATCAGCTGCCTGAACGGTGCCACGCCCTGCGCCAGGCGCAGGCCGGCCGCACGCAGCAGGCGCGCCGGTCGACGGTCGTCGGTGTACAGGCTGGCGATCGCATTGGTGACCTCGTACAGCGGCCGCGACGCCAGCCGATGACCACGCTGGTAACTGGCCAGCATGCCGGCGGCGGCAATGTCGGCACCACGGCGCTGCTGCGCGATGATGCCCTGCGCCAACCGCTGTGCGCTGGCCAGGCCCAGGTTGAAGCCATGCGCGGTGACCGGATGCATGCCCACCGCGGCATCACCGATCAGCGCAGAACGCTCGCCGACGAAGCGATCCGCGTACACACCCACCAGCGGATACGCCTGCGGCGTGGCCACCGGCTGCATCCGGCCCAGGCGGTGTTCGAAGCAGGCACTGATGGCCTCACCGAAGGCCACCTCGTCCATCGCCAGCAGCGCCTCGATCTGCCGCGGCGGCAGCGTGATCACCGCCGATGCCTGGCCCTCGTTGAGCGGCAGCAGCGCCATCGTGCGGCCGTAGCCGAACCACTCCCAGGCGGTGTGGTGATGGTCGCGCTCGACCTGCATGCGGCACACCAGCATCGACTTGCCGAAGTCGCGCATCTGCGCACCGATGCCGAGCATGCGGCGGGTGGCGGAGAAGCGGCTGTCAGCGGCCACCAGCAGCCGCGCATGCAGTTGGCTGCCGTCATCGAGTTTGACCACGTGGCCTTGCGCATCGGCCTGCACGCCCAGCACCTTGCGCCCGTCGAACAGCTCCAGGCCGTCCTGGCCCTGCACGGCATCCCACGCGGCGCGACGGATCAGATGGTTGGGTACCAGCCAGCCCAGCGGCTGGCCGTCGACCTGGCTGCTGGCGAAGGTCAGCGCGAACGGCGAGCCGCCGTTCATCACCCTGGCATCGCGCAGATCAGCAATTTCAGCGTGCGGCAGGCGCTGCCACAGCCCCAGCTGCTCCATGCTCTGCCGCGAGGCATGGGTCAACGCGATCTCACGGCCATCAAAGGCGGCCTCGGCCAGCGCCTGGCGCGGCTGCACTTCGACCAGCCCGACCTGCAGCCCGCTGCCGGCCAGCGCGCGCGCGAAGCACAGACCTGCCGGTCCGGCGCCGACCACCACCACGTCCATCCTGCGCATGCGCGCCTCCTGCCGTTGATCCAGTCCGCGCCAGCATAGCGCCGCGCGCCTGAGCGGCCTTGATCTGGATCAGGCCGACTTACAGAAGTGCGAACACCAGCGCCAGGATCGATAGCAGCGACACCAGCCACACCAGGCTGCGCACGTAGGGCACGCCTGCGGCGTACAGGGGCAGATAGACCACACGCGCCCAGAAGTAGGCCTGCGCGGCCAGTGCAGTGGTGTCGTTGCCGCGACCGGCCACGACCACTGCGATGGCGGCGGCGGCGAAGAACGGAAACGTCTCCAGGAAATTGGCCTGCGCGCGCTGCAGGCGGCCGGCCAGCGGGCTGAGTGGCTTTGCATCGCCATCGCGTGCCGAAGCATTCCACTTCATCCCGCGCTCGCGGGTGACCACCGTGGAGGTGGCGAAGATGTACACGAAGCCCAGCAGTACCGACCAGGCCAGCATCGTCAGTTCAGTTGCCATCATTCACCTCCTCAGGGTGCCGACGCGCGCAGGCTGTAACCGGCCAGGCGCCACACCTGGTCCTCGTCGAAACGGAACGAGACCAGCTCGCGCACCGGCTGTGCGCTGTTGGCGAAACGGGTCGGGAAGCTGACGTTGATGTACAGCCCTTCGGGCACTGCTGCACCGGCGCTGTACTTGACCCGGGTGATGGCCGGCTGGCCACGCCCGGCCAGCGCACCCAGGCGCGTGCGCTCGGCGGCCAACTGGCTGACGAAGGCGGCCTTCGGCACCGCACGACGCGCGACGGCCGAAGCGCCATCCCACAATTCGCCGGCGCGGTTGGCGTCGACCAGTTGCGCTGCCTTCACTGCGGCGGCGCCCATTTCCGCGTCCTGTTTCTGCACCTGCGCCTGTTGAGCAGCGGTCAACGCAGGGGAACCGGCGGTAGCGGGCTTCGCAGCTGCCGGCGAGGCTGGTGCCGGGCGTGCCGGGGCCGGTGCAGGCGTGGCCGGCGCAGGGGCCTGCGCCAACACGGTCAGGGGCAGCAGGGACAGCAGCAGGAACGCGCGCTTCATGGACACCGCCGGTTTTCTGGAGAGAACCGCAGTCTACGCCAGCGCGGTGACTACGCCGTCAGCGTGCCGGAGCGTTGCCCTCCACCGCTGCCGCATCAGCTTGCGCGGCGGGCGCGGCGGTGTTCGCTGGCGGCTGCTCGGCCACCGGCGGCGGCTCCGACGGTGCCGGTGGCAGCGTCGCCACATCGATCTCCGACAGCGGGCTTTCGTCCGGGCATACCGCATCCGGGAAACCGAAGCGCTGCTTCAGGGCCTGGCCGCAGCTGTTGATCGATTCCATGTCGGCGCCGTCGCGCTTGCACTGCTGGTCGAAGGCAATCAGGAACGCGTCCTTGCGCTGCACGAAGTCATCGCCGCAGGCGCGCATCTGCTTGATCCGTTCCAGATCGTCCTGCACCGCGTTGGTGCCATCCAGGCCGTACTGGCGCAGCTCATCCGGCGTCAGCAGGCGAAGGCTGCGATTGGGCACGGTCATCATCAGATCGGCCACGCCCACCGCCACGCCATTGCGCTGCAGGTAATCCTTCACGTTGTCGTAGACCTCGTGCAGCTCGCGGTTGAGCTCGGCGCGCGAGGTGGCCTTGGAGCTGATCCGCATCATGCGGTGGATGCCGACCTTGCCCGACAGCAGGCGGTTGTCACCGGCAGCCAGCACGAACACGCAGGCGCTGTGGCAGATGGAGCCTTCGCGCACCCAGATGGTCCAGCCCGATTCACCGATGCTGTCACCGGCCACGATCGCCGACTCCACCTGGCCACCACTGGAGTCCAGGTCGAGGATGCGCTTGTGGATCTTCAGTTCGTCAGCGACCACCGCCAACCGCCACATCATTTCGGCGAAGCCGGGATTGATCTTGCCGGCGTAACGCACGCGCATCAGCCGACGCTCGGCACACGGCGCCAGGGCCTGGGTGATCTGCTCGCGCTGCAGCCCTTCCAGTTCGACACCGTCGCCGGCATCGCCCGCATATTCCGTGCTGCAACTGACCCACGCACGCCCATTTTCCAGCTGCGCCTGCGGCCACGGCCGACCCGCCTGGCTGCGCGGCGGCGCTGGTGCCGGTGGCGCGTCGGCGGCATTGATCGAAACCATGTTCTCGCCATCACTGGCCGGCGCCCGCGCTGCCTTGTCGGCAGCGGTCACGTTGCCCGGATTCTCCAGCTGACTGCAGCCCGCCAGGGCCAGGCACAACAGGGGCAACCAGCGGAATTTGGCGGACATCGGGCAACCGGGATTCATGGGACCAAGAGCCACAGTCTACCCGTCCAGGCCGCGCATTCAGCGCGTGGCACTGAACCCCTTCTGACCCTTGGGAAAGCGTGTCGACCAAGGTCGACACCTACCAACAGCCTCAGGAACCTGTCGAAGGCGTGGTGGGGCCGGTGGCAGGGGTGCGAGCGGCATGGATGCCGCGACCAAGTCCCCAGGGGTGAGGGCGCTTTGCTTGCGAAGCACTGCTTCGCAAGCGCCCGAACGCACAGCCGCCAGCGGCTGGGCCGGTCTGGGGGTTCACGGCGTCCCCTGCCACCGGACCCACCACGCCATCCCACAGGAATCCCGCTTCTGCTGTTGCTGTTGCCGGCCAGCGGCCGGCACTACCGCGGGTCCGGGCGCAGCCCGGCGTGACCCCCTTCAGCATCCATGTCCGAATGTGGCGAGTATCCCCGCCCGCACCCGCCTAGACTGCCGCCATGGACACCGCCCTCGCCCTCGACACCGCCGCCTGCGACCGCGCCCGCCTGGCCCGCGACGCACGTTTCGACGGCGTGTTCTTCACCGCCGTGCGCAGCACCGGCATCTATTGCCGCCCGGTCTGCCCCGCACCGCCCCCGAAGCCGCGCAACATCACCTACTACCCGACCGCCGCTGCTGCCGCCGCCGCCGGCTATCGCCCGTGTCTGCGCTGCCGCCCGGAGCTGGCACCACAGGCCCAGCAGGCACTGGCCGGGCAGACCGTACAGCGCGCCCTGGCCCTGATCCACGGCGGCTTCCTGCAGGAGCAGCCGGTGGCCGATCTTGCTACGAAGCTCGGCCTCAGCGCGCGCCAGCTGCAGCGCCTGTTCGTCGAACGCCTGGGTGCGACGCCCGGGCAGATCCACGCCACCCATCGCCTGCTGCTGGCCAAGCAACTGCTGACCGAGACCACGCTGGCGGTGACCGACGTCGCACTGGCCGCCGGATACAACAGCCTGCGCCGCTTCAATACCGCATTCCTGCAGGGCTGCGGCATGGCCCCCACCGCACTGCGCCGCCAGCATCAACCGCTGGCCGCCGACGATGGCGGCCTGGTGTTGCGCCTGGGCTACCGTCCGCCGCTGGACTTCCCGCGCATGCTGGCGTTCCTGCGCAAGCGCAGCCTGCCCGGCATCGAGCTGATTGGCGAGGACAGCTATCAGCGCGTGCTGGGCACGCCGGAGCGCCCCACCCTGCTGCGCGTCACTGCCGACCCGAAGCGCCCGGAGCTGCGCCTGCAGCTGGGTGCGGTGGATCCGCGCCTGATCCCGGACATCGTGCGCCGCGTGCGTCGCGTGTTTGATCTGGATGCCGACCTGCAGCAGGTGCACGCCGCATTGGGCGAGGAACCCTTGCTGGCGCGCGGTATCGCCGAACGCCCCGGGCTGCGCGTGCCCGGCGGCTGGGATGGCTTCGAAGTGGGCGTGCGCGCCGTGCTCGGCCAGCAGGTTACTGTTGCCGCCGCCACCACCTTCGCGCGGCGGCTGGTCGATGCCTATGGCGCGCACCTGCCGGGCATGTCGTCCGACTTTGATCGCCAGTTCCCGGCACCCGAGGTATTGGCCGAGGCGCCTCTGGAATCAATCGGCCTGCCGCGCAGCCGCGCCGCGACCGTGCGTGCACTGGCCACCGCTTGCGCCAGCGGCCAGCTCGACTTCGGGCCCGGCCAGGCGCTGGAAGAGTTTGTTGCCCGCTGCGTGGCACTGCCCGGCATCGGCCCATGGACCGCGCAGTACATCGCTTTGCGTGGCCTCGGCCAGCCCGATGCCTTCCCGGCCGGCGATCTTGTACTGCAGCAGGTCCTCGGCCACGCGCAGGGCCAGCGGCTGAGCGAACGCGCAACCGAAGCGCGCTCGCAACCGTGGCGTCCCTGGCGCGCCTACGCCGTGCTGCACCTGTGGCACCTGTCCGGCACATTCGTTGGAGAACCGACATGACACTGTTGTTCGATCGTTTCGACAGCCCGATCGGCGTGTTGACCATCGCCGGCGACGAGCGTGGCCTGTCACACGTGCTGTTCCCGGAGAACCGCCACCCCGCGCGCGGGCGTGATGACTGGTATTACGCACCGGATGCCTTGCCGGAAGCACGCGAGCAGCTGCTGCAGTTCCTGCACGGCGAGCGCAACAGCTTCGACCTTGAGCTGGCGCCGCGTGGTACGCCGTTCCAGCTGCGCGTGTGGCAAGCGCTGGCGCTGATTCCGTTCGGCCAGACCTGGAGCTACCTGCAGCTGGCGCAACACCTGGGACAGCCCAGCGCGACCCGCGCGGTGGGCGCGGCCAATGGGCGCAACCCGTTGCCGATCATCCTGCCCTGCCACCGCGTGATCGGCAGCAACGGTGCACTGACCGGCTTCGGTGGCGGCCTGGAAACCAAGGCGGCGCTGCTGCGGCTGGAACAACGCCAGCCCCCGCTGTTCGCCTGAACATCGGGGTCAGATCCCTTTTCCCGTGGAAAAGGGATCTGACCCCGGGCGATCCTGGCGCGTCATGTCTTGGGCCGGTAATTGCACCGGCTTATCATGCACGGATGACTTCCGTACGCCTGACCTGTTCGCTGGCGCTGCTGCTGCCATTGGCTGCCTGCACCACTGCGCCTGCCCCTACCGCCTCCGTTCCCACGTCCGTCGCATCGGCCGCACCGCCGAAGCTGCTGCTGATCTCCATCGACGGCCTGCGCGCCGATGCGCTGGACCGCGGGCTGACCCCGAACCTGCAGCGGATGATCGACGGCGGCGTGCGCGCCCGCTGGATGACACCGTCCTATCCTTCCCTGACGTTTCCCAACCACTACACCATCGTCACCGGCCTGCGCCCGGACCACCATGGCATCGTCAACAACAGCATGGACGATGAAGCGCTGGGCCGTTTCGAGCTGAGCAACCGCGAGGCCGTCACCACCAGTGCCTGGTGGGGCGGTGAACCGATCTGGGTCGGCGCCGAGAACGCCGGCGTGCGCACAGCCACGACGTCGTGGCCGGGCAGTGAATCGGAAATCCGTGGTGTGCGCCCCAGCCAGTGGCGCATCTACGACGGCAAGGAACCGCTGGAGCAGCGTGCCGGTATCGTGCTCGACTGGCTGGCACAGACCGACGCCGATGCCCCGCGACTGACCACGCTGTACATGGAGCACGTGGACAAGGCCGGGCACAACTACGGCCCCGGGTCGAAGCAGTACGCCGACGCCATCGCACGCGCCGACCTGATCGTCGGCCAGGTGCTCGACGGCCTGCAGCAGCGCGGCCTGGTCGCCGCCACCAATGTGATCGTGGTGTCCGACCACGGCATGGCCAGCGTCGCCGACGGCCACGTGATCGCCACCGAATCGATGGCCGACCCGTCCATCGCGCGCAACGTCAGCCAGGGCCAGTCGGTGGGCTTCGCGCCAGTGGCCGGTCGTGAGGCTGAGGCCGAACGCGCCCTGCTCGGCCGCCATGCGCACTACGAGTGCTGGAAGAAGGAGAACCTGCCGGCGCGCTGGCACTACGGCACGCATCCGCGGGTTCCGGCCATCGTCTGTGCGATGGATGAAGGCTGGGATGCGCTGCACCGCGAGAAGATCGCCAAGCGCGCGAAGCAGGACCGTGGCTCGCACGGCTACGACAATGCCCTACCGTCGATGCGTGCGGTGTTCGTGGCCAGCGGCCCGTCGTTCCGCCAGGGCCTGGTGATCGACGGCTTCGACAATGTCGACGTCTACCCGCTGCTGGCCCACCTGCTGCAGGTGCCGGCCGCGCCGAACGATGGCAATCCGGAAACGCTGAAGCAGACCCTGCGCTGAATTCCCTGTAGAGCGAGCCCATGCTCGGCTGCATTACGCCAGCCGAACATGGGCTCGGCCCTGCAGGAACGCGCATAAAAAAACGCGGCGCCAGGCGCCGCGTTTTCCTTGGACCGGTCGGTCGGCCTGATCAGGCCTTGGCGACGGCCTTCTTCGCCACGGCCTTCTTCGCCGGAGCCTTGGCCACGGTCTTCTTGGCAACCGGGGCGGCGGCGCCTACGGCGACCTTGCTCGCGGTGTGCGAACGGGCGTTGCCGTAGCTGGCGTTGTAGCGCTTGCCCTTGGCGGTCTTGCGGTCACCCTTACCCATGTCTTCAACTCCTCAAGTGTGAAATCTGGTTACCCCGTACTGACACGGGTTCGGCGGGGCCGCCTTGCTGGGCGCCCCCGCGCACGATCGGAAATCCTATCACGGCGTGCCTAGTGCGCGCAGCTTGCGTCGTGCACGTGGCCGTGGTTGAGGCGCAGGTTGACCAGGTGGGCAACGCCCACCAGCAGGCCGCCGATGGTCATCACCACCGCATGCGGCACCGCATTGTGGTGCAGCGGGTCGTACAGCACGCCGGCCCACAGCGCGACCAGGCCGGGGATCAGGAAGCCGAGCGCACGCAGCGCACCGTGGCGGCGATAGCCCCAGACCAGGCTGAACAGCCCGAGCAGGGTCACGAACACCACCAGCGCCTGTTCCACGCCATCGCTCAGCCAGAACGACAGGCCCAGCGACGGCGCCGCCGCCAGCAGCACGGGGATCACCGCGCAATGCACTGCGCACAGCATCGAACCAGTGGCACCGAAACGGTCGAGCAGGTGGCGCAGGCGTGAGGACAGGGACATGACTTCCAGCAGGGTCGGCGAATCGTTATGGAATAATATAACATCCCTCTCCGAACCGCACGGTTTCCCCTCCCCCTGTCCCCTCGACGGGATTCGTGCGCCCTGCGATTGATACATTGTAACAAAGGACCTGCCCATGCCCGCCCACACCCCTCGGCTCAAGCCGCATTCCCTGGCCCTGGCCCTCGCCGCCCTGTTGCCGTCCGTCGCCTTTGCAGCCGGCCAGGACACCTCCCACCGTGACCGCCACCTGACCGAACTCTCCTCGGTACAGGTCACCGCGTCGCCGCTGCAGGGCGATGCCGAATCCCTGGCGCGCCCGGTGGACGTGCTGGCCGGTGAGCGCCTGGACGAGCAGAAGGCCGGCACCCTGGGCGATACCGTGGCCAAGCTGCCCGGCGTACAGAGCACCTTCTTCGGCCCCGGCGTCGGCCGCCCGATCATCCGCGGCCAGGAAGGCCCGCGCGTTGCCGTGCTGTCCAATGGCATGGGCAACATGGACGCCTCCACGGTCAGCGCCGACCATGCCACCAGCATCGAGCCGTTCCTGGCCGACCAGATCGAAGTGCTGAAGGGTCCGGCCACGCTGCTGTTCGGCAGCGGCGCCATCGGTGGTGCGGTCAATGTGGTGGATGGCCGCATCGCGCGCGAGCTGCCGGAGCGCCCGCTCAGCGGCCGCGCCGAGCTGCGCGGCAACTCGGTGAACAATGAGCGCAGCGGCATGTTCCGCCTCGATGGTGTCAGCGGCAACGTCGTGCTGCACGTGGATGGCCTGGTGCGCAATGGCGACGACTACCGCATTCCCGGCTACGCGGTGATCGACAGCCTTGAAGACCACCATGACCACGATCACGACCATGATCACGACGCAGCCGAGGGCGAAGAACCGCGCCGCGGCCGCCTGGACAACAGTTCGATCCGCACCCGCGCCGGCGGCGTCGGCGCAACGTGGCTGGGCGACGGTGGTTACTTCGGTGTGTCGGCCAGCACCTATCGCACCAACTACGGCATTCCCAACGGCGCGCACGTGCATGCCGATGGTGATGACCATGGCCATGACCACGGTCACGACCACGGCGATGAAGAGGAAGGCGGCGACGAGCATGACGTGCGCATCGACATGGTGCAGAACCGCTTCGAGACCAAGGCCGGCATCTACAACCCGGTCTCGTTCCTGAAGAACATCAACGCACGCGTGGCTTACACCGACTACGAGCACGTGGAGCTGGAGGCCGGCACGCCGTCGACGCGCTTCACCAACCGTGGTATCGAAGCGCGCCTGGAAGCCGTGCAGCAGCAGATCGGCGGCTGGGACGGCGCGTTCGGCCTGCAGTTCGGCAACAGCGATTTCGGCGCCAAGGGCGAAGAAGCGTTCGTACCGGATACCGGCACCAGGAACATCGGCCTGTTCGTGCTGCAGGAAAAGCAGTTCGGCCCGTTCAAGCTGGAACTGGGTGGCCGCCACGACCAGGTCAAGCTGGACCCGACCGGTGACTACCGTCGCCGCACGTTCGGTGCCACCAACCTGTCTGCCGCCGGTATCTGGAAGCTCAACGATGCCGTTGACCTGCGCATCGGCGTGGACAGCTCAGAGCGTGCACCCACCAACGAAGAGCTGTACGCCGCCGGCGCGCACATCGCCACCCGCTCGCTGGAGATCGGCGACGCCAACCTGAAAACCGAGCGCGGCCAGCGCGTCGAACTGGGCATCCATACCCACAGCGATCGCCTGGACTTCTCCGCGTCGGTCTACCAGACCAAGTTCAAGGACTTCATCTACCTCGCCGACACCGGTGTTACCGAAGGCCTGCCGGTCCGCGCCTGGACGCAGCAGGACGCGGTGTTCCGCGGCACCGAGGCCGAAGCGCTGGTGCACCTGTTCGAGGGTGGCGCCGGTGACTGGGATCTGCGCCTGTTCGGTGACTATGTGAAGGCCAAGCTGGATGGCAACGGCAGCCGCAACCTCGACATCGCCGTACCGCACGGCGACCACAACCACAATTACAACGTGGAGCTGGCCAACACCGGCTACCTGCCGCGCATCGCCCCGGCCCGCGTCGGCGCCGACCTGCGCTGGTCGAAGGACGGCTGGCGCGCCTCGGTCGGTGCAGTGCGTTACAGCCGCCAGAAGGACGTCGCCCAGAACGAAGCCCCGAGCGACGGCTACACCCTGGTCGACGCGCACCTGGCCTACCGCTGGGATCGCAACGCGGGCAACAGCTACGAGGTGTTCCTGGATGGCAGCAACCTGACCAACCGCGAAGTGCGCCCGCATACCTCGCTGCTGCGCGACTACTCGCCGCTGCCAGGCCGTGGAGTCGCATTCGGGATCCGCGCGTTCTTCTGATCGCGCACGGCGGGGTCGGATCCCTTTCCGAAGGAAAGGGCTCTGGCACCACCGCATTGAACGGGGGCCTTCGGGCCCCCGTTTTCATTCCGTCCCACGCCATCACGCATCCGTCACAAAGGTGTGCGTACGACAACAACCGGACAATCCCGTCACTCAAAGTCTCGCCAATCGGACACTTTTGTCCGAAAATAATTCCATGACCGCTCAACGTGCCGATGCAGCTGCCCGCCGTGCCCTCATCCTCGACGCCGCCGATCATGTCTTCGGCCAACATGGCGTCACCGCCCCGCTGGATCTGGTGGTCGAACGCGCCCAGGTGGGCCGCGCCACCCTGTACCGCAACTTCCCCGACCGCACCGCGCTGATCCAGGCGCTGCTGCAGCGCACGGTCGACCGCATCCGGCGCCAGGTCGAACAGCTCGGTGACCGCGATGACGCCCTGTTCGAGGTGTTCGAGGGCATGGCCCAGCGCATCATCGATTCGCCGGCACTGGCCGATTACTGGCGTGCGGTTGATTCGGACGTGCCGTCCATGCGCGCCGCGCGCGAGACCGTGCGCGACCTGCTGGAGGAACCGATCGCGCGCGCCAAGGCCGCCGGGCTGTGCCGTGACGACCTGGAAAAGACGGATATTTCACTGATCTCGGGCATGCTGGGTGCGGCCCTGCGCGGCAAGACCCGCGACGAGCGCGCCCAGTTGGCCGGGCGTGCCCTGCAGCTGCTGCGTGGGGGTCTCCAGGGAGCTGCCAGCGAGGCCCGTTGATGGTCCAGCCGTATCTGAAGCCGGTTCCGGATTGGGAGGAGCATGAGAAGCCGACCATGCCCGGCTCGGCGTCGATGCCCTGGCACCCGCCGTACCGGCGCGCGGCCTATGCGCTGGTATCGTTGCTGGTGGCGATCACCGGCGGCCTCGGCAATGCGCTGGTCACCGCCAACCTGCCGTTCCTGCAGGGCCAGCTGGCGCTCACTCCGACCCAGGGCAGCTGGCTGGTGGCCGCGTATGCGATGGTGAATGTCACCGCCAACCTGCTGGCCTTCAAGTTCCGCCAGCAGTACGGCATCCGCCTGTTCGCCGAGATCGGCCTGGGCCTGTATGCGGCGCTGGCGGTGCTGCACCTGTTCGTCGGCAGCTTCGAGACCACGATGCTGACCCGAGCCGCCAGCGGCTTCGCGGGTGCGGCCTGTTCCACACTGGGCACGCTGTACATGCTGCAGGCGCTGCCGCGGCGATTCACCGGCAACCTGCTGGTGGTCGGTGTCGGCCTGTCGCAGCTGGCGGTGCCGATCGCCTGGATCGTTTCACCAGGCCTGGTCGATACCGGCCAATGGCACCAGCTGTACTCCTTCGAAGCCGGCCTGGCCCTGTGCGCGTTCGCGGCAGTGGTAGTGCTGAAGCTGCCGCCCGGCATCCAGGTGAAGGCGTTCGAGCCATTGGACTTCCTCACTTTCGCCCTGCTCGCGCCGGCGGTCGCGCTGCTGGTGATCGTGCTGGCGCAGGGCTACACCCGCTGGTGGCTCAACACCCCATGGCTGGGCTGGGCGCTGGTCGCCTCGATCGTGCTGTCCACCACCGCCTTCATCATCGAACACTACCGGCGCAATCCGCTGCTGCAGATCCGCTGGCTGTCGAAGCTGCCGGTGCTGCACTTCATCGTCGGCGCGTTCCTGATCCGCTTCCTGACCACCGAGCAGTCCTACGGCGTGGTCAACCTGATGCGCACGCTGGGCATGGGGCCTGACCAGATGCGGCCGTTGTTCGTAGTGATCCTGGCCGGGGTGATCGTCGGCATCGCCGGCGCCTCGCTCACCTTCGGACCGAAGCGGCTGATCGCGCAGCTGCTGATGGCGATCCTGCTGCTGGGCGCCGCCGCGTTCTTCGACCAGCACCGCACCAGCCTGGACCGGCCGCACGACTTCTACGCCAGCCAGTTCCTGGCCTCGGTCGGTGCCGGCATGTTCATGGGCCCGCTGATCATGCTCGGCATCTCCGCCGCGTTGAAACAGGGCGTCGACCACATGATCACCTTCCTGGTGACGCTGTCGATCACGCAGACCCTGGGTGGCCTGGCAGGTTCGGCGGTGCTGGGGACCTTCCAGCTGCATCGCGAGCAGCTGTATTCCAGCGCGCTGACCAGCCAGCTCGATCCGGCCGATCCGGTGGTCGCGCAACGGCTGCGCATCCAGCAGCAGCTGTACGCTGCGCAGATCACCGACCCGGTGCTGCGCAGTGCGCAGGGCAGCGCGCAGCTGGCGCAGACCACGCGCCGCGAAGCCAACGTGCGTGGCTTCAATGACGTGTTCACGCTGAGCGGCTGGCTGGCGATCGGCTTCCTGTGCTGGTTGCTGCTGCTGTCGCTGCGCACCGCCGTGCTCAAGCAATGGCGCAAGCGCCACCCCGCCCTTTCCACCGCGTCCACGCCGGCCGCGTCCCGTTGAGTCCTCCCATGCCTCCCGTCCCGCCCCGCCCCGACGACACCGACAACGTCACCCCACCGCCGCCGACCGACGCGGCGCCCGCGGCCACGCCGGTAGAACCTGCGGTCGCGCCGAAGTACCTCAAGCCCAGCGCCCGCAGCGTGGTGGTGATGGTGGTAGTGGCCTTGCTGGGCATTGCGCTGATCCTGCGCGCCTGGCACCTGTGGCCGTTCACCAGCAGCGTGATGGTGACCGACAACGCCTATGTACGCGGCCAGATCACGGTGATGGCGCCGCAGGTGAACGGCTATGTGACCGAAGTGCTGGTGAAGGATTTCCAGCATGTGAAGCAGGGCGAGCCGCTGCTGCGCATCGATGACCGCATCTATGCGCAGCGCGTGGCCCAGGCGCAGGCGACGCTGGACAGCGCGCGCGCGGCGCTGGCCAACTCGGACCAGTCACAGGCGCAGAACCGCGCACAGATTGCCTCCGCCCGCGCCACGCTGTCGGCTGGCCAGGCCGAACTGCAGCGTTCGCGCAATGAATTGAAACGCTACGAGGAACTGGCGGCGCAGCAGCTGGTGTCCATCAACGACCGCGACAGGTTCCGCACCACCCAGGCGTCGGCACAGGCCAGCGTGCAACAGTCGCAGGCGCAGATCCGCATCGCCGAGGAAACGCTGGTGTCGACCCAGGTCGCGCGCAAGAGCCTGGAAGCGCAGGTGGAAAGCGCGCAGGCGCAGCTGGAACTGGCCCGCATCGACCTGGCCAACACGGTGATCCACGCACCACGCGACGGCCAGATCAGCGAAGCCAGCGTACGCGTGGGCCAGTACGTCGCTGCCGGTTCGCAGCTGCTGTTCCTGGTACCTGACACGCTGTGGGTGGTGGCCAACTACAAGGAAGGCCAGACCTGGGGCATGGCGATCGGCCAACCGGCGACGTTCTCGGTGGACGCGTTCCAGGGCCAGGTGCTGCGGGGCCGCGTGCAGGAGATCGCCCCAGCGACCGGGTCGGAATTCAGCGTGCTGCGCCCGGACAATGCCAGCGGCAACTTCACCAAGGTGGTGCAGCGGCTGCCGGTGCGGATATCGATCAACAGGGATCAGAAGCTGGCAAAGCAGCTGCGGCCCGGCATGTCGGTGATCGTGCGGGTGGATACCCGGTCCAAGCCGATGGACTAGGACGCAGGCCCTGCCGCACCGGTATGAAACGGGGTCAGATCCCTTTGCCAGTGGCAAAGGGATCTGACCCCGTTTCCAAAATGCCGGCCAGCGGCCGGCCCTACCGTTGCGTTAGCCGGCGCAGCGCGCGCAGAGGCCATGCACTTCCAGCGTCTGTGCCTGCGGCTGGAAGCCCAGCTCCTTGGCGCGCTTCTCCAGCTGGGTGACGATCTCGCGGTCTTCCAGTTCCACCGCGCTGTGGCAGCTGTTGCAGATCAGGAACGGCACCGAATGCGCGGCACTGCTGGGATGGTGGCAGGCCACGAAGGCATTCACCGATTCCAGCTTGTGCACGAAGCCATTGGCCATCAGGAAGTCCAGCGCGCGGTACACGGTGGGCGGGGCATCGGCGCCCACGCCCTTGCCGTTGCGCACCCATTCCAGCAGCTCGTAGGCCTTGACCGGCTTGCCGGCCTCGGCGATCAGCTTCAGCACGTTGGCGCGGATCGGGGTCAGGCGCAGCCCGCGTTCGCGCGAGACACGCTCGACCACCGCCACGAAATCCGATGCGTCGTGGACGTGGTGGTGCGGGGCGGTACAGGCAGTGGCGGTCTTGGCGGGCATGCGTGTTCTCCGGTTCGGGCCTGGCAAGGATGCCTCAGGCCGTTGCTACCTTGGTGATGGCCGCATCAATGCGTTTCAAGGCCTGCTCGCGGCCGGCCAGGTAAACGGTATGGGAAATGTCAGGACTGACCTGGGTGCCGGTGATGGCCACGCGCAGCGGCTGGGCGACCTTGCCCATGCCGATCTCCAGCGCTGCGGCCGTGTCGTGCAGGGCGACGCCCACCGACTCGGCGGTCCACTCCGGCAGCGCCGCCAGCAGCTCGCGGGCCTTGCCCAGCGCCACCTCGGCACCGGCCTTGAGGTGCTTGGCCACCGCCGCTTCGTCGTACCCGGTCAGCGGCTGGTACCAGACCACGGCCTTCTCGGCCATTTCCTTCAGGGTCTGCACGCGTTCACGCAGGGCGATCACCACATCCTCCGGGGCCGGGCCGGCGGCCACGTCCAGGCCCAGCTTCTGCAGCTGGTAGACCAGGTGCGGCACGATGGCGGCCACGTCCTCGGTCTTCAGGAAGTGCTGGTTGACCCAACCCAGCTTGGCCATGTCCAGGCGCGAGGCCTTGGAATTGCAGTCCTTCACGTCGAACAGGTCGATCAGTTCCTGGCGGCTGAACAGCTCCTGGTCACCGTGCGACCAGCCCAGGCGGGCCAGGTAGCTCAGCAGCGCGTCGGGCAGGTAGCCGGCGTCCTTGTACTGCATCACGTCGGCCGCACCGGTGCGCTTGGACAGCTTGGCGCCCTGCTCGTCCAGGATCATCGGCATGTGGCCGAACTTCGGCACCGGCGCACCAATGCCCTCGTACAGGTTGATCTGGCGCGGGGTGTTGTTGATGTGGTCGTCGCCGCGGATGACCTCGGTGATGCCCATGTCCCAGTCGTCCACCACCACCGCGAAGTTGTAGGTGGGGTAGCCGTCCGGGCGGAAGATGACCATGTCATCCAGCTCGCTGTTGGCGATCTCGATGCGGCCCTTGATCAGGTCGTCGAACACCACCGTACCTTCCAGCGGGTTCTTGAAGCGGATGACGCGGTTCGGGTCGTCCTTGTACGGCAGGCCCAGTTCGCGTGCAGCGCCGTTGTAACGCGGCTTTTCCTGCCTGGCCATGGCGGCCTCGCGCATCGCGTCCAGCTCTTCGCGGGTTTCGTAGGCGTAGTAGGCCTTGCCGTCGGCGATCAGCTGCTCTGCCACTTCCCGGTAGCGGGCGACGCGGTCGGTCTGATAGATCGGGCCTTCGTCATAGTCCAGGCCCAGCCACTCCATCGCCTCCAGGATGGCGTCGATCGCACCCTGGGTGCTGCGTTCACGGTCGGTGTCCTCGATGCGCAGCACGAACTCGCCGCCGCGGTGGCGGGCCTCCAGCCAGCAGTACAGCGCGGTGCGGGCACCACCGATGTGCAGGTAGCCGGTGGGACTGGGGGCGAAGCGGGTGCGGCAGGTCATGGACGGCTCGAGGAACGGGAATCCCCCGATTTTACCAGCCCGCCGCCCCCGACGGAAAAAGGGGACGGAGGGGATTAAGTCGCGATTGCCCAGCCCGTGGGCACTGCAACCGGGAAACGGAGGGGAGATGCGACTTAATCCCCTCCGTCCCCTTTTACGGTTCCGCCTTGCGCGGGAACGGCTGCTCGCGCATCGCGGCGTTGTAGGCGAACGAGGCGACGATGGCTGCGGCCTGCTTCAGGTCTTCCGGTTCGGCGTGGTCCCAGGTGTCCAGGTGGCTGTGGTGGACATTGGTGAAGTAGTCCAGCCGGTCCTGGATGAACTGGAAGCCCGGCAGGCCGATGCGGTCGAAGCTGATGTGGTCGGTGCTGCCGGTGTTGCGGGTCGCCACGGTGGTGGCGCCGACGTCATGGAACGGCGCCAGCCAGGCTTCGAAGATCGGCATCGCCGCCAGGTTTTCCTGGGCGTAGATGCCCCGGAAGCGGCCGGAGCCGTTGTCCATGTTGAAGTAGACCTGGAACTTGCTGTAATCGCGGGTCTTCTGCAGTGCACCGGTCGGCTCGCGCAGCGACGCCGGCAGCGCCTTCTGCGCCGGGTCGGTGGGCTCCGGGAACCGGCCGAAATGCTTGGCCACATAGGCCTGCGAGCCGATCAGGCCCTGCTCCTCGCCGCTCCACAGCGCCACGCGGATGGTGCGCTTGGGCCTGGCGCCGGTGGCCTTGAGGATGCGCATGGCCTCCATCATCACCGCCACGCCTGCGGCGTTGTCGGCCGCGCCGGTGCCGCTGTGCCAGGAATCCAGGTGCGCGCCGATCATCACCACTTCATCAGGCCTGCTGCTGCCGCGGATCTCGGCCAGCGTGTTGTAGCCGGGCTGGTCGGCGTCATCGGTGAAGCGCGCGGCCACATCCACGCGCAGGCGCACGGTCTGCCCGGCCTTCAGCGCGCGCACCAGCGGGTTGAAGTGCTCGCTGATCATCGCCAGCTCGGGGATGCCGACCGGCTCGCCGGCCTTGCGCGAACCACCACCGGCAACGCGGATGATGCCGTTGTCCCAGCTGCTGATGCTGATCGAGGCCAGCGCCCCTTCTTCGACGAAGAACGCATTGACCCTGGTCGCCAGCTGCTGGCGTTCCTGGTACTCCTTGACCCGCTTGGCGCGCTCGGCGGTGGCGTCCTGGTCCTTGGGCAGGGTGAACGCCTGCAGGCCTTCCAGCGAAGTCGCGTCATGCCGATGGGAATCCGGCTCGGTGCCGCGCTTGTACTCGCGCGCCTCGCCCAGCAGCAGGATCTTGCCGCGCAGCTTGCCGCGATACTTCTCGATGTCTTCGGGCTTCTTGATCTCGACCTGGACCAGCTCGCCTTCAACCGGCCCCTTGGTGCCCGGCGTCCAGGCCTTGGGCAGTGCATGCAGCGGCTGCACACGGTCGCCCAGCATTTCCACGCTGGCCGAGGTGAACTCCCAGCCACGGCCAAAGTCATCGAACGCTTCGTCGTGGACGTTGTCCAGCTTCCATTCGTTGAACTTGCCGCGGGTCCACGCGTTGGCGCGGCCCATCGCCGGGGAGTTGGTCAGCCGCGGGCCGATGCGTTCGGTGAGATAGCTGAAGGTGTCCATCACCTGCGAACGGTGGAAGGCCTCCTGGCGGATGCGGCTGACCATGTCCAGGTCCACTGATTCGCGCTGCTGCGCCGCTGCATTGCCACCCATTGCCAGCGCTACGGCCAGCACGCCCCACTTCAACACATCGCACCCCTGCCTTCCGGCCTGCTCATCAACCCATCGAGTCTAGCCAGCAGCGGCGCCGCGATACCGTCCCATCGGTCATGGGCGGCGCGGAAGCGTGCGAACCAGGGTTCGCCCCCACAGAAGAGTGGTTGGGTCGCATCTGCCAAACCACCTCACCCACTCCACCCCAGCCACAGCTGCGCCCGCTCCGGCAGCAGCAGCAACCAGTGCCGCCGGTCGATGCTGCTGCAGCCATACACCGCCGCATGCGCGGGCCAGTCATCGGGCAGGCCACCAATGCCGATTTCCGCAAGTGCTTCCGCCCCGGCCTTCCATGGCCGGTAGCGCGGCACCTTCCCCGCCAGCGCACCGCGTCCCTGCCGCGCGCCCTGCAACCAGGCCAGGCCCTTGCCCTGCAATCCCTCGCAGGTCACCGCGGCCAGCTGGAAGCGGACCAGGCCGGGGGCGATCCGTGCCCCCGGCAGGGCCGCCAGCACGCCATGTGCCTGCAGCAGTGCATCCACTTCCAGCAGGGCCGGAATGCCCTGCCGCGCCCGTTGCCGCAATCCCTGGCGCCAGCTCATGGCGTGCTCCTTACTTCAGGTCCGCGCCAAGCGCGTACCAGTCGACCCGGCGGGTCACCCACATCGCCAGCGCCAGGATCACGAACAGCAGCAGCGATCCCATCAGCAGTGCGTTGTTCTCCGACACCAGCAGGCCATACAGCGCGCCGTACAGCACGGTCAGCAGCGCAGCGAAGCCAAGGCCGCGCTTCCAGTGGCCCAGCACGTTGGCCAGGTACACCGCCTGCAGGCCGATGCAGGCCACGGCCGAGACCAGGTAGGCCTTCCAGAACGCGATGTGCTCGGACAGGCTGATCAGCAGCAGGAAGAAGATCGCCAGCGCCAGGCCGACCATCAGGTACTGCAGCGGATGGATGCGCAGCGACTTGATCAGTTCGAACAGGATGAAGCCGACGAAGGTCAGCACCACGAACAGCACGCCGTACTTCGAGGCACGGTCGGCCTGGGTGTAGGTATCGACCGGATCGACCAGCGACACCGTCACGGCCTGCGAATCGATCGTCCCCTCGCTGCGCAGCTGGCGCTGTGCATCGGAGGCCAGCGAGGACACCGCCCAGCGTGCATCGAAGCCCTGTGCATCGACACGCCGTTCGTTGGGCAGGAAGGCGCCGCTGAACGACGGATGCGGCCAGCTCGACCGCAGCGCGATGCGGGTGTCATCGCCCACCGGCACCACCGACAGCATGCGGCTGCCATCCAGGCGCAGCTCCAGTTCAACGGTGCTGGCGGCCAGCGCGCCGCCCTGATCCGCGGCGAAACCGCTCACCGGCGCATGCAGGCCACGTCCGATTTCGCTGGCCACGCCTACACCGGGCAGCAACCGCAGCTGCTTGCCGTCCACCCGCAGGTTCGGCGTGCCCACCAGGCCGCGCACATCGGAAACCCCCAGCGCCACATAGGGCTGGCCATAGGTGCGGCCGTTCTTCACCGGATAGTCGTCTTCGGCGAAGGTCGCCTTCAACCGGCCATTCCAGCTGTACACCGGCACCTTGAACAGGCCGACCTCGCGCTGGCTCGGCAGCATCTCGCCGCCCACCTCCAGCGACGCCGGCATCTGCAGCCAGTGGCCCTCGGTCACCTGGATCTCGGTCTTCTTGACGCCCAGCGGGTCAACCAGTTCAACCTGCTTGCGTTCCACCCACGGCACCACCCGTACCGGGCCCACCAGCTGCTGCGTGCCGGCACGGCTGTCGGCCACCCGGGCAAAGGCCTCGTCGCGGTACTGGCTGCGCTCGGTGATGACCCCGCGGATCATCATCAGCGGCACCAGCAGCAACAGGATCAGCCCGCCGACAATGGCGAACCTCAGCAGCATCTTCAGGGATTTCATGGTCCATCCTCGTTGGAGAGGGCTGCAGGATGGACCGCTGCGGTGAGCAGGGTTTGTGGCGAAGTTGAAGCGAGTGTGAAGTCAGCGGCGCGGACGCTGGCCCGGCACTGACAACGGCAGCCACAGGCTGGCCACGGTGCCACCGCCGTCGCGCGCGTCGAGGCTGGCGCGACCATCGTGCAGGCGCGCGACCTCCTGCACGAACGGCAGGCCCAGGCCGGAACTGCGCCGGCCGCTGCCCGGGCGGGCAAGCGAATAGAAGCGTTCGAACACCCGTTCGCGCGCGTAGTCGGGAATGCCGGCACCGCGATCCGCCACCTGCAGGCGCACGCCCTGCCCGTCCACCTCGGCCTGCAGTGCGATGTCCGCGCCGGGCGGTGAGAAGGCAATGGCGTTGTCGATCAGGTTGTGCAACGCCTGCCGCAGCAGATAGGCATCGCCCTGCACGCGCAGGTCGGGCGCGCTGCCGATGCTGACCTGCACGCCGGCCGCCTGCGCACGCACCTGCGCCGCCGCTGCCGCATCGGCCAGCAACGTTGGCAGCGCGATCGGATCGCGGGTCTGCAGCCAGCCGTGCTGTTCCACTTCGGCCAGCGCCAGCAGCTTGTCGATGGTCTCGGTCAGCCGCTCCTGCTGGTCGACGATGCTGCGCGCGAAATGCACGCGGTCGGCCTCGGGCAGCGGCTCCTGCAGCAGCTCGGCGGCACCGCGGATCGCCGCCAGCGGGCTCTTCATTTCATGCGTCAGTGACTGCACGTACTGTTCGACATAGGCCTTGCCCTCAAGCTTGCGGCGCATGGTTTCCAGCGCCTGGCCCAGGTCGCCGATCTCGTCGCGGCGGCGCCGTGGCGGTGGCACCGGTTCGCCGGCGCTGACCGCGCGTGCATAGCGGCTGAGCTGGCCGAGGCCGGTGGTGAGCCACATCGTCACCAGCACGCCGACCAGCGCCGACAGCCCGATCAACCAGGCGCCGCGCTCGATGATGGCGCGCTGGCTGGCGGCGATGAACGGATCGATGCTGCGGTTGGGCTGGGCCAGGCTGAGCACGCCGATCAGGGTGCGCCCATCGGCCGGGTCGTATACCGGCGCCGCCACGTGCATCACCGTATCGCCTTCTTCGCCTGGTATTTCCGGGCTGGAGCGGGCGCCGTACTCGCCACGCAGGGTGCGGTAGACATCGTTCCAGCGCGAATTGTCACGCCCGAGGTCGCGGCCCAGCGAGTCGTAGATGACGATGCCCCTGGCATCGGTGATGGTCACCCGGTAATCCAGCGATCGCTTGGGAAAACGCCAGACCATCGCCTTCAGGTCGCGCTGCCGCGCCTTGGCCAGGTTGCGGGTGAAGCTGCCGTTGCGGATGGTGCCGTCCTTGACGTCGGCGGCGGCCATCTCGGCCAGCACGTTGGCCGCATCGACCAGGGTCGATTCCATCGCCTGACGCACACCGGGCTTCACCTCGTTGACGAATACGCGCATCACGAAGAACGCGGCGATGCCGGTGATCAGGAAGAAGCCGAGGAACAGCTTCAGTACCAGACGCATCGGCTAGACCTCCAGCGCGTAGCCAAGGCCACGGTGGGTGCGGATCGGGTCGTCGCTGGCACCAGCCGCACGCAGCTTGGCGCGCAACGTCTTTACATGGGTGTCGACGGTGCGGTCGGCACTGTCGGCGCTGCTGTCCCAGCCCCGGTCCATCAGCTGCGCGCGGCTGAGGATGGCACCGGGGCGCTGCAGCAGCGCTTCCAGCAACGCGTACTCGTATCGGGTCAGGTCCAGCGCATGGCCGCGGAAGCGGATACGCCGGCCTTCGCGGTCGATGGCGAAGGCGCCATGTTCCTGCCAGCCCGCATCTGCGCCGGGGGCTGCCACGACCGGTGCCACGCGACGCAGGCGCGCACGCACCCGCGCCACCAGCTCACGCGGCGAGAACGGCTTGGTCATGTAATCGTCGGCGCCCAGTTCCAGGCCGAGCACGCGGTCCACTTCATCGTTGCGGGCGGTCAGGAAGATCACCGGCAGCTGCGCCGCCGGTCCGGGCTGCGCACGCAGCCGCCGGCAGACCTCGAAACCGCCCAGGTCCGGCAGGCCCACGTCCAGCACCACCACGTCGATATCGCCGGCCTGCAGCCGTTGCAGGGCCTCGCCGCCCAGCAGGCAGTGGCTGGCGGCATAGCCTTCGCTGCGCAGCGCATAGAGCACGGTTTCGGCGATGGCGGCTTCGTCCTCGACCACCAGGACATGGGCAACGGGAGCTGTCATGGCGCGCAGCATAGCCGCTGCGGCCGCCGCCCCGTACACTGCCGCCCATGAACTATCGCCACGCCTTCCACGCCGGCAACCACGCCGATGTGCTCAAGCACATCGTGCAGCTGGCCCTGATCGACAGCTTCAAGCGCAAGGACAGCCCGTTCTTCGTGCTCGACACCCACGGCGGTGCCGGCCGCTACCTGCTGGCCAGCGAAGAGAGCCGCAAGACCCTGGAGGCCGAATCCGGGATCATGCGGCTGATGGCCCAGCCCAGGCTGCCGGAGGTGGTCGAGCGCTACCTGAAGGCGGTGCAGGCCGACAACCCGGTGGGCGCGCTGACCAACTACCCGGGCTCGCCGCTGCTGAGCGCACAGGCGATGCGCGCGCAGGACCGCATGGCGGTCTGCGAGCTGCAGGAAGCCGAAACGGCCACGCTGAAGGCCCTGTTCGCCCATGACAGCCGCGTCGATGTGCGCGCTGGCGATGGCTATGCCCTGCTGCGCTCGCTGCTGCCGCCGAAGTTCAACGGCAGCAAGATCGGCCGTGGCCTGGTGCTGATCGACCCGCCGTACGAGGCCCAGGACGCCGAGTACCAGGCCGTTCTGGCCGCCCTGGCCGAGACCCTGGCGCGCTGGCCGCAGGCGACCTGCGCGGTGTGGTTCCCGATCAAGCAGCGCCGCACCATCCTGCACTTCCTGCGCAAGGCCACCGCTCTGCCGGTGAAATCGGCGATGACGATCGAGTTCCTGGTGCGCCCGGACGACTCGCCGCTGCGCCTCAACGGCAGCGGCATGCTGCTGCTCAACCCGCCGTGGCAGTTCGACCGGGTGGTCGGCCCGGCCCTGCCGGCGCTGCGCCAGCACCTGGGCGAACCGGGGGCCAGCACCCGCCTCGATTGGCTCAAAGCCCCCGAATGACGGCCTTCACGAGGCTGTACCGCCGTGAGCCTTTCGTTCACGGAATGCAGCCCCGGTGATGCCACAATCGATGGACCACCAAGGAATCACCCGGTATGGCCACTCGCAACCGCATGCCGCCCTGGCATGAGATCTTCAAGGCTCCCAGCGGCCACGAGCTGCTGATCCGCCCCATCCGCCCGGAAGATGGCGCACCGCTGCAAGCGGCGTTCAGCCTGTTCGGGCCGGAAGAAATCCGTGATCGTTTCCTGCAGGCGGTGACCGAGCTTTCGCCGGAAACCACCCAGCGCCTGACCCACCCGAATCCCAAGACCGAGATCACCCTGGTCGCAGCCGAATCCCTGCCTGCTGGCGAAGCGGTGGTCGGCGCGGTCGCCCGGGCCTCGATCATCCCCGGCACCCGTGAAGCCGAGTACGCGATCCTGATCAGCCGCTTCCTCATTGGCCAGGGCCTGGGCCGGCAGCTGATGCGCAAGCTGGTGAAGTGGGGCCGCGGCAAGTACCTGGACCGCCTGTACGGCGACGTCGCCGCCGAGAACGAGCCGATGAAACAGCTGGCCGCCTCGCTGGGCTTCAAGCCGGTCCCGCACCCGGCCGGTGCCGAAGGCCTGGTGCGGATGGTGCTGGAGCTGGACAACTGACAGATGCGCCGGGCCCCGCCCGGCGACGCCTGCCGGTAGTGCCGGCCGCTGGCCTGAACTGCGTTACCCCAACGGCACATGAGGCTGCCGGCAATCGGCCGGCACGACCCACCGGGCTTCGATCGGGCTTCTGCTAAAATCCGGGGTCCATGTCGCGTACCTCATACCCCGCCCCGCCGCTGCCGCGCGCCGGCCAGCTCCGCGCCTGGTGGCGCGCCCCCGCCTCGCCGACCGCCCTGGCCTGGTACCTTGCCCAGGCCGCGCGTGCGCACGACGCCCCGCTGCTGGTGATCGCCCGTGACAACCACGGTGCCAACCAGCTCGAAGCCGACCTGCACACCCTGCTCGGCGGCGATCCGGCCCTGCCGGTGGTCGCCTTCCCGGACTGGGAAACCCTGCCCTACGACCGCTTCAGTCCGCATCCGGACATCATTTCGCAGCGCCTGGCCGCCCTGCACCGCCTGCCCGCGCTGAAGCGTGGCCTGGTGATCGTGCCGGTGCAGACCCTGCTGCAGCAGCTGGCCCCGCGCAGCTACGTGATCGGTGGCAGCTTCGACCTGAAGGTCGGCCAGCGCCTGGACCTGGAAGCCGAGAAGCGCCGCCTGGAAAGCGCCGGCTACCGCAACGTGCCGCAGGTGATGGACCCGGGCGACTTCGCTGTGCGCGGCGGCCTGCTCGACGTGTACCCGATGGGTGCCGACGAGCCGCTGCGGGTGGAACTGCTGGACGAGGACATCGACTCGATCCGTGCCTTTGACCCGGAAAGCCAGCGTTCGCTGGACAAGGTCGAGGCGGTGCACATGCTGCCCGGCCGCGAAGTGCCGATGGATGAAGCCAGCATCGCCCGCGTGCTGGCCACGCTGCGCGAGCGGTTCGATGTCGATACCCGGCGCAGTTCGCTGTACCAGGACCTGAAGTCCGGACTGGCGCCGGCCGGCGTCGAGTACTACCTGCCGCTGTTCTTCGAACGCACCGCAACCCTGTTCGACTACCTGCCCAGCGGCAGCCTGCCGGTGGTCTGTGCCGGTGCGTATGAAGCGTCCGCCGCGTTCTGGGCGCAGACTGCGGACCGCTATGAGCAGCGCCGCCATGATGTGGAGCGCCCGCTGCTGCCGCCGTCGGCGTTGTACCTGTCGCCGGAGCTGCTGCGCGAGCGCCTGAACGATGCCCCGCGCATCGAGGTGTGGGCGGCTGACCATGCGCGCATCGCCGACGCGCACGCGCTGGGCGACCAGCCGCTGCCACCGCTGCCGGTGGCCGCGCGCGAAGCCCCCGCTGGCGATGCGCTGAAATCCTTCCTCGGCCATTATCCGGGCCGGGTACTGATCGCCGCCGATTCACCCGGCCGCCGCGAGGCGCTGCTGGAAGTGCTGCAGGCCGCCGAGCTGAAGCCGCCGGTGGTGGCCGACCTGCCCAGCTTCCTCGCCGATGATGCGCGCTTCGCGATCGCGGTAACACCACTGGAGGATGGCTTCGCGCTGGACGATCCGCGCATCGCGGTGCTGACCGAGCGCCAGCTGTTCCCCGAGCGCGCCGGCAGCACCCGGCGCACGCGCCGTGCCGGCCGCGAGCCGGAAGCGATCATCCGCGACCTCGGTGAACTGACCGAGGGCGCGCCGATCGTGCACGAGGATCATGGCGTCGGCCGCTATCGTGGCCTGATCGCGATGGACGTCGGCGGCATGCCCGGCGAGTTCCTCGAAATCGAATATGCCAAGGGCGACCGCCTGTATGTGCCGGTCGCCCAGCTGCACCTGATCAGCCGCTATTCCGGTGCGTCGGCGGAAACCGCGCCGCTGCATTCGCTCGGTGGCGAGCAGTGGAGCAAGGCCAAGCGCAAGGCCGCCGAGAAAGTACGCGACGTCGCCGCCGAACTGCTGGAGATCCAGGCCCGCCGCCAGGCGCGTGCCGGCCTGGCACTGCAGGTCGACCGCGCGATGTACGAGCCGTTCGCGGCCGGTTTCCCGTTCGAGGAGACCCCGGACCAGCTGGCCGCGATCGACGCCACCCTGCGCGACCTGGCCAGCAGCCAGCCGATGGACCGCGTGGTCTGCGGCGACGTCGGCTTCGGCAAGACCGAGGTGGCGGTGCGTGCGGCCTTTGCGGCCGCCAGTGCCGGCAAGCAGGTGGCTGTGCTGGTGCCGACCACGCTGCTGGCCGAACAGCATTACCGCAACTTCCGCGACCGCTTCGCCGATTACCCGCTGAAGGTCGAGGTGCTGTCGCGCTTCAAGACCACCAAGGAAATCAAGGCCGAGCTGGAAAAGGTCGCCGCCGGCACCATCGACGTGATCGTCGGTACCCATCGCCTGCTGCAGCCGGATGTGAAGTTCAAGGACCTGGGCATGGTCATCGTCGACGAGGAGCAGCGTTTCGGCGTACGCCAGAAGGAAGCGCTGAAGGCGCTGCGCGCCAACGTGCACCTGCTGACCCTGACCGCCACACCGATTCCGCGCACGCTCAACATGGCCATGGCCGGCCTGCGCGACCTGTCGATCATCGCCACGCCGCCGCCGAACCGGCTGGCGGTGCAGACCTTCATCACCCAGTGGGACAACGCGCTGCTGCGCGAAGCCTTCCAGCGCGAGCTGGCGCGTGGTGGCCAGCTGTATTTCCTGCACAACGACGTGGAAAGCATCGGCCGCATGCAGCGCGAGCTGTCCGAGCTGGTGCCGGAGGCGCGCATCGGCATCGCCCATGGGCAGATGCCCGAGCGCGAGCTGGAAAAGGTGATGCTGGATTTCCAGAAGCAGCGCTTCAACGTGCTGCTGTCGACCACGATCATCGAGTCGGGCATCGACATCCCCAACGCCAATACCATCATCATCAACCGTGCGGACCGTTTCGGCCTGGCCCAGCTGCACCAGCTGCGTGGCCGCGTCGGACGTTCACACCACCGCGCCTACGCGTACCTGATCACGCCCGACCGCCGCGCGATCACCCCCGACGCTGAGAAGCGCCTGGAAGCGATCGCCTCGATGGACGAGCTGGGCGCCGGCTTCACCCTGGCCACGCACGATCTGGAAATCCGCGGTGCCGGCGAACTGCTCGGCGAGGACCAGAGCGGGCAGATGGCCGAGGTCGGCTTCAGCCTGTACACCGAGCTGCTGGAGCGCGCGGTGCGCAGCATCAAGCAGGGCAAGCTGCCCGACCTTGATGCCGGCGAGGAAGTGCGTGGTGCCGAGGTCGAACTGCATGTGCCGGCACTGATCCCGGAAGACTACCTGCCGGACGTGCATACCCGCCTGACCCTGTACAAGCGTATTTCCAGCGCGCGCGACAGCGATGCGCTGCGCGAACTGCAGGTGGAGATGATCGATCGCTTCGGCCTGCTGCCGGATGCGGCCAAGCACCTGTTCGCCATCGCCGAGCTGAAGCTGAAGGCCAACACGCTGGGCATCCGCAAGCTGGACCTGGGCGAAAATGGTGGCCGCATCGTGTTCGAATCCAAGCCGAACATCGACCCGATGGCGGTGATCCAGCTGATCCAGAAGCAACCGAACCTGTACGCCATGGAAGGGCCCGACAAGCTGCGCATCAAGCACCCGCTGCCGTTGCCGGAAGACCGCTTCAACGCGGCCCGCGCCCTTCTGACCACCCTCGCCCCGGGTTGATCGCCCCCCGAACACCCCGCACCGGCCCCCACCCGGTGCGGGCGGATGACCATGTTTCCTGACGCCGTACCCGCCCCCGACCTGCTGCACGCGCAGGCCTGCCTGATCGATGCCCTCTCGATGTCGCTGCAGATGCGCGACGCCTACACCCGCCATCACTGCGACCGCGTCGGCCTGTTCGCGCAGCGGCTGGCCGCGCACTGCGATCTCGACGACGAGGCCTGTGCGCAGGTCGGCCTGGCCGCGCGCTTCCACGACATCGGCAAGATCGGCATTCCCGACGACGTACTGCTGGCGCCGCGCCGGCATACCGATGAGGAGCGCGCGATCATGCGCGAGCATCCGGTGCGCGGCGAGCACATCTTCCTGGCCACCGGCCGCAGCGACGCCGCGCCCGTGGCGCGGCTGATCCGCGCCCATCACGAAGCCTTCGATGGCAGCGGCTATCCCGATGGGCTGCGCGGCGAATCCATCCCGCTGGGCGCGCGCATCGTCACCATCGCCGATGCCTACGATGCGATGACCAGCGTGCGCCCGTACCGCGACGCGATGGAGCACGAAACCGCGTTGCGGATCATCGATTCGCAGTCTGGAGGGCTGGTGGATCCCTACGTGCTGCAGCGCTTCCAACGCATGCTGGCGCGGGAGCCGGAGCTGGCCTGAGATCTTCCGGAAGGTGAAACGACCCGTCGGTAGAGTCGACTGTCAGTCGACTGCTCTTCGTCCAGATCGCGAAAATCCCGCGCTGCGCGCGACAGTCGACTCTACCAGTCGGCGCTGCGCTACCGGCCTGGAAGACAAAAGGCCCGGCATTCGCCGGGCCTTTCGCATCACGCAGTCACGGGTGATCGATTACCAGATCACCACGCGCTTGTCGTCGGCACGCACCATCGCGTCGCCGGCCTTGCACTGGAATGCAGCGGCATAGGACGGCATGTTCGACGGTGCGCCGTTGGCACGGAAGTTGGCCGGGGCGTGCGGATCGGTGTTCAGGCGGACGCGCAGCTCACCATCGGTGAAGTTGCGGCGCCATACGGTGGCCCAGTTCATGAAGAAGCGCTGGTCCTGGCTGTGGCCATCCACTTCGACATTCGCCTTCGGGTCTTCCTTCAGCGCCATCTGCAACGCGTCGTAGGCCACGGTCAGGCCGCCGAGGTCGCCGATGTTCTCGCCCAGGGTCAGCTTGCCCTTCACGAACACGCCCGGCACCGATTCATAGCCGTCGAACTGCGCGACCAGCTGGTCGGTACGCGCGGTGAAGGCCTTGCGGTCGGCGTCGGTCCACCAGTTGTCGAAGTTGCCGTTGGCGGCGAACTGGCTGCCCGAGTCGTCGTAGCCGTGCATCATCTCGTGGCCGATGACCGCACCGATGCCGCCGTAGTTCAGCGCCGGATCGGCCTTGGCGTCGAAGAACGGTGCCTGCAGAATCGCCGCCGGGAACACGATCTCGTTCTTGGTGGCGTTGTAGTACGCGTTGACGGTCTGCGGGGTCATGCCCCACTCGGTCTTGTCCACCGGCTTGCCGATCTTGTCCAGCATGTAGCGGTAGTTGAACGCACGCGCCGCCTGCATGTTGCCCAGGTAGCTGTCGCCGTTGGTCTGCAGGCCCGCCCAGTCACGCCACTTGTCGGGGTAACCGATCTTCGGGGTGAAGCTGGCCCACTTCTCCAGGGCCTTCTTCCTGGTTTCTTCGCCCATCCACGGCAGCTGCTCCAGGCGCGCCTTCAGCGCCTGCGACAGGTTTTCCACCAGGTGCTGCATGGCGACCTTCGACTCGGCCGGGAACACGGCGTCGACGTACAGCTGGCCCAGGGCTTCGCCCATGCCACCGTTGACCGACTCCAGCACGCGCTTCCAGCGCGGCTGCATTTCCTTCTGGCCACGCAGGGTGGTGCCGTAGAAATCGAAGTTGGCCTTCTCGAACTGGCTGCTCAGGTACGGCGAGGCATCGTCGATGGTGTGGAAGCGCAGGTAGGCCTGCCAGGTGCTGGCCGGCACATCGGCCAGCATCTTGTCCATTTCACCGAAGAAGCCCGGCTGGGCCAGCGAGAACTTCTGCGCGGCCGGCACCTTGAGGGTCTCGAACAGCGCGGTCCAGCTGAAGTTCGGGGTCAGCTTGTCGGCCTCAGCCGCGCTGAGCGGGTTGTAGCGCTTGGCCGGGTCACGCATTTCGATGCGCGACATCGAGGCCTTGGCCAGGCGGGTTTCGAAGGCCATCACGGCCTTCGCCTGCTCGGCGGCCTGCGCCGCGTCCACGCCGGACAGGGTCAGCACCTGTGCGATATAGGCCACGTAGGCGTCGCGGATCTTGGCCTGCGCATCGTCGAAGTAGTAGCCCTTCTCCGGCAGGCCCAGGCCACCCTGGCCGACGTAGGCGATGACGTTGGCCGAATCCTTGTAGTCGGCATTGGCGAACAGCGAGAACAGCACGCCCTTGCCCTCGGCCTGGCTGTCGCGCAGGTACCGGGTGATGGCGGCGGTGTCGTTCAGCGCGGTGATCTTGTCCAGCTGCGGCTGCAGCGGCGCCAGGCCGGCAGCTTCGATCTTCGCTTCATCGTTTCCGGTCTTCCAGATGTCACCGATCTTCGCTTCCACCGAGCCCGCCTTGGCCTGGCTGGCGGCGGCCTGCTGCACCAGCGCGTGCTGCACTTCCAGCGAGCGCTCGCGCAGGATCTCGAAGCTGCCCCAGGTGGTCTGGTCGCCCGGCACCGGGTTGGCCTTCAGCCACTTGCTGTTGACGAAACCATTGAGGTCGGTACAGGCCGGAATGGCCGGATCGAGGTCGGCGCTGTTGAGCGAGATCAGCGGCGTCTTGATCTGCGACAGGTCGAAGGCCGGCTTGGCGTCGGCACTGGCCGCCGGGGCGGTTTCGTTCTTGCCACAGGCCGCCAGTGAGGCAGCGATGGCGATGGTCAGGCCCAGCGGGACCAGGTTGCGGACGTTCATGAGGCTCTCCTGCGGGTAATTTCACAGGGTAGCCGCGGGAGCGACGCTGGGGACCGGCCAAAGGTCACGAGCGCATGGCGCGGCTCCGTCTGCATGCCGCTATGCTCTGGCTTCCGCGATCACTGGACTTCATGACCATGGACGAAGCTGCGCTGCTGCAGGCCATCGACGCTTGTGAGTGTCTGTTCCTGGCGGGCATCGGCGAGCCGGAAGCGAATCGTCTGCGCCTGGTCGTCGAGGAAGGCCTGGTGGTCGGAAAGCCCTCCCGTGTGGAGCTCGCTCATGGACGTTCAATCGATGATGCGCGTGCGATAGAGGTGATGCCCCACTCGCAGCGTTTTGAGCTGATCTGGGACCACTACATCAGCTACGCCGTGCACAACGAGTCCTACCAGAGCTGGGACGACGCCGAAACCTGGAGCGGCAACCTGTTCCGCCGCTACAGCCGTTCGAAGTTCCTCGATTATCTGGACCATGCCACCTTTGCCGATGGCAGTTACCCGGGCCCATTCACGCACTATCAGGTGATATGCCAGGAACACGTCATCGACATTGCCGCGTTGCGGCCGCCGAAGGTGCGCCGCATGGATCCCTCGTAGCTGGCTGATGCAGCCCCCATGGGTTGGCTCTACCGGGTTGCGACAGCGCCGGCCGAGCGTGGGCTCGGCTCGACAAAAGCGAAGGCCGGCTTGCGCCGGCCTTGTGCTTCTTACTTCGCCTTGCCCTGGTTGGCCACGGCTTCGGCGGCCTTGCGCGCTGCTTCCGGGTCGCCCAGGTAGCGGAACGACTGCACGGTCAGGTCGTCGTTCAGTTCGAACAGCAGCGGGATGCCGGTCGGGATGTTCAGCTCGAGGATCTCCTCGCGCGAGACATTGTTGAGGTACTTGTACAGCGCGCGCAGCGAGTTGCCGTGGGCAGTGACCAGCACGGTCTTGCCGTCCTTCAGCTGCGGCGCGATGGCGTCGTGCCAGTACGGCAGAACGCGGTCCAGGGTGGTGGCCAGCGATTCGGTGCCCGGCAGCGCGTTGCGGTCCAGACCGGCGTAGCGGCGGTCATGGATCGGGTGGCCCGGATCTTCCAGGTCCATCGGCGGCGGCGGGATGTCGTACGAACGGCGCCAGACCTTGACCTGCTCTTCGCCGTGCTTGGCCGCGGTCTCGGCCTTGTCCAGCCCCTGCAGGCCGCCGTAGTGCCGCTCGTTGAGGCGCCAGGACTTGTTCACCGGCAGCCAGTCCTGCTCCAGCTCGGCCAGCGCACCCTGCAGGGTGTGGATGGCACGCTTGAGCACGGAGGTGTGGGCGACGTCGAACTGCAGGCCTTCCTCGCGCATCAGGCGACCGGCGGCGGCCGCTTCCCGGCGCCCCTGCTCGGTCAGGTCGACATCGACCCAGCCGGTGAAGCGGTTGTCCAGGTTCCACTGGCTCTGGCCATGGCGCAACAGTACGAGTTTACGGGTCACTGCAGGGTCTCCAACGCGAGGAAAGGCAGGCCGCCATTGTAGCCCGGCCGCCGCTCACCGGGCCGTGGCGCCGCCCGTGCGATGCTGTGACCGATGAATACGGTGATCGATCCCGGATGTTGGGAAGGCAGCGTCTCCGCGGCACGCGCGCAGCAGCTCCAGCTGGCCGGCCGCGTGGAGCGCCAGGACCGCCTGCCACGCGACGTCCGTTGGCTGGCCGGGCTGGATGTTGGCTTTGAAGACGACGGCGCCATCACCCGCGCCGCGGCGGTACTGCTGGACGTGGAGACGCTGAAGCCCGTGGCGCAGGAGATCGCGCGCATCCCCACGGTGATGCCCTACATCCCCGGCCTGCTCAGCTTCCGCGAGCTGCCGGCACTGCTGGCCGCGCTGGCGCTGCTGCCGCGCACGCCGGACCTGGTGTTCGTCGATGGCCATGGCATCAGCCATCCGCGCCGGCTGGGCGTGGCCGCGCATCTGGGCGTGGTCACCGACCTGCCCAGCATCGGCGTGGCCAAGTCGAAGCTGGTGGGCCGGTTCGTCGAACCGGGCGCCGAGGCCGGTGCACATGCGCCGCTGCAGGATGGCGACGAACAACTGGGCTGGGTGCTGCGCAGCAAGGTGCGCTGCAAGCCGCTGTTCGTGGCCGGCGGCCATCGGGTCAGTGCCGATACCGCGCTGGACTGGGTGCAGCGCACGCTGCGCGGTTACCGGCTGCCGGAACCGACCCGGCTGGCGGATCGGCTGGCCTCGCGACGGGACGAATGACCGCACCGGGCATTCCCCGGTGCGGCTTTCATTTTCATTCAATGATGCACGTGGCCGCGATGGCCCTGCGCGTCCTCACCGTGGTCGTGGCCTTCATGGCCCTGCTGCGCGCCGCCCTTGGCCGACGCCGGTCCAGCGCAGGCTTCACCACAGTGGTCCGCTTCGATCTGCAGCGTCACGTGCTCGATGCCGAAGTCATCGTGCAGGCGCCCGCCCAGCTCACGGCGCAGCGCATCGGCGTCGGTGCCGTCGCGCATCACGATGTGCGCGGTCAGCGCCGGCGTGCTGGAGGCCAGCGCCCACACATGCAGGTCATGCACGTCCAGCACCGCAGCATGACCGGACAGGCTGTCGCGCACCTTGGCCACGTCCATGCCCTTGGGCACGCCTTCCAGCAGCACGTTGATCGCCTCGCGCATCAGCACGTAGGTGCGCGGCAGTACCCACAGGCCGATCAGCACCGCCAGGATCGGGTCGATCGGCTTCCAGCCGGTCCACTTGATCAACAACGCACCGGCGATCACCGCCACCGAGCCAAGCATGTCCGCCCACACTTCCAGGTAGGCGCCCTTCACGTTCAGGCTCTCGCCGCTGCCGGCCTGCAGCAGGCGCATCGAGATCAGGTTGATGACCAGGCCTGCGGCGGCGATCACCAGCATGCCCGAAGATGCGATCTCCTGCGGTTCGCGGAAACGACCGATCGCCTCCCACAGGATGTAGGCGGCGACCACGAACAGCATGGCGCCGTTGATCATCGCGCCCAGCGCTTCCAGGCGTGCATAGCCGTAGGTGCGGCGCGCGTCCGGCGGGCGTCGGCTCAACCGCACAGCGACCAGCGCGATCATCAGTGCCAGTGCATCGGTGGCCATGTGTGCCGCGTCGGACAGCAGCGCCAGGCTGTTGGTCCAGAACGCGCCCACCACCTCGATGACGAGGAAGGTGGAGGTCAGGCCGAGCGCCCACCACAAGGGTTTCTCGTGGCGGATCTGGGATGGCAGGTGATCGTGGTCGTGGCCCATGGCAACAGCTCCTTTGCGATGCGGTGCAGGCTACGCCGTGCTGGCGGGGGAGACTATTACGGTGTTTATAACATTGCAGCCCAGGCGATCCCTCACCGTGCATGGCCCGGCGCTACCGGAGCGTGGCCGGCAGCGCCAGGCCTGGCCTGGCGACCGCAGCGGACCGGCGTCCGCGTGCGGTCAGAACCCGAAGCGCAGGCTGGCCCAGTACGCGCGGCCCGGTTCGTTGTAGGTCGCCGCACCGGCATCGCTGCTGTTGGCCTCGCGGAACAGGCGCTTGTCGGCCAGGTTGTTCACGCCGAAGCCGAAGCTGACGGTCCCGGTCACCCTGTAGCGCGCGCTCACGCCCCAGATGTTGTAGGCACCGCGGTCCTGCAGCGCGATCGAGGGATCGCAGCTGCCGGTGCAGCGCGGATCATTGTTGATGTTGGCGGTGGCCGGCTTCTGCTTGCCGTAGAACGTGCCGGTCAGCAGCACCGACAGCTTGTCGGTGGCCTGCCAGTCCAGCATCGTGTTGACGGTGTACTTCGGGATCACCGACAGCGGCTGGCCGGTGCTCTTGTTCTCGTTTTCCACCATGTAGGTGAAGTTGTTGCTCCATTTCAGGCGGTTGCCCTGCTCGCCCAGCAGCGGGATCACCAGGTTGCCTTCAAGCCCCTGCACGATCGCCTTGGGCGCGTTCTCCCAGCGGAAGATGCGGCCCTTGGTGTCGGCGGTCAGGCCAACCTGGGTGTAGCCGGCCTGGATCTTGTCCTTGTAGTCGTTGTGGAAGTAGGTCAACGAGGCCTGCCAGCCGCTCTGCGGTGCCCACTCGATGCCCAGTTCCTTGTTCAGGCTTGTTTCCGCCTTCAGGTCCGCGTTGCCGCGCATGTAGCAACCGGCACCCAGGCTCGGCAGTGCATTCGGGCAGCCGTTGCCACGGGTGTAGTACAGATAGTCCGGATTGGACTGGTACAGGTTCGGCGCCTTGAACGCGCGGGCGATGCCGCCCTTCACCACCCAGTCGCTGTTGATGCGGAACTGCGCATTGAGGCTGGGGCTGGTGTTGTTGCCGAACTGGCTGTGGTGGTCGAAGCGCAGGCCCGGGGTGACGATCCAGCGCTCACCCAGGTAGATGTTGTCTTCGACGAACACTGCGGTGGTCTGCGCGTCGGCCTTGCCCCGCGCGCGATCGGCCGACAGCCCCGGGATGCCGCCGCCGCTGCTGCTGGACTGGCTCATCGAGTACGGGTCGGTCAGGCGGCTGTCCAGGTATTCAAAGCCCAGCGTCCAGATGTTCTCGGCGCTGCCCAGCGAGGTCGGGAAGCTCACTTCGCCATCCAGCTGGTAGTTGCGCAGGCGCGAGGTCGACCAGTCGGTGCCGTTGAAGCTGCCTTCCGGGCCACCGGCCAGGCCTTCATTGATGCGCGAGTTGTTGACCGCTTCCACCGCGGCGGTCACCCGCGAGGTCACGTCGCCCCAGCGGCCGCGATGGGTGATCGCGCCGGTGTTGCGGTACATGCGGTTGGTTTCCGCTTCGCCTTCGGCCAGCGCCGCCAGGTCAACGCCGGTCGAGGTACCGGTAGTGCTGACCGCGCGGTCACCGGCGTAGATGTTGCCCTGGCGGCTGGTGCCGGCTTCGAACTCCACCACCTGGTCGGCGGTGATGTCCCAGCGCAGCAACGCGTTGACGTCGCGGTTCTTGACACCCTCGCGGCCAGCCGGTGGCACCGCGTTCGGGTTGGTGGCGTACTGGCGGTTGAGGTCCAGTGAGTCGGCGTCGGTCTTGTTGAGGTTGCCGTACAGGCGGAACGACAGGGTGTCGGTCATCGGCCCGCTCAGCTGCAGGCCGACGCGCTCGCTGCCGCCTTCGGCGCTGTGCTCGGGCACCAGGCCATACAGGTCGACCGCTCCGGTCAGGTCGCCGGTCGGGCGCTTGGTGATGATGTTGACCACGCCGCCGGACGCACCGGAGCCATAGCGTGCCGCCGCAGGGCCGCGCAGCACTTCGATGCGCTCGATCATTTCCGCCGGCACCCAGTTGGTATCACCGCGGGTATTGCGCTCACCGCTACGGCCCATGCGCACGGCGTCACGCGCACCGATGCGCTTGCCGTCGACCAGGATCAGGGTGTTTTCCGGCCCCATGCCACGCAGGTCGATCTGGCGGTTGTTGCCGTACTGGCCCGAGGCGCTGTTGCCGGTGAGGTTGACGCCCGGCATGGTGCGCAGCAGCTCGGCGATGTCGTTGGCCGGCGGGCGCTTGGCGATGTCCTCGGCGGTGATGGTCGAGGTACCCAGTGCCTGGCGGGCAATCTGCGAGGCGGTGACATGCACCGTGTCGATATCGGTGGCATCGGTTTCGGCCTGGGCGGTCAGGGCGCTTCCCGCCAGCAGGGCGGCAACGGCGAGCGCCAGCGGGCGCGGCGAAAGGACAACGGCAGGAGACATGATCTGGACCTTCTGGCAGGGCAACGGGGCCTCTGGCAAAGGGCTTGAGGCAACGACGAGGAGGAGGCGGAGCGTCGCTGCAGTCGCCTGCGGGCCGATCCGTGCGCGCATTCTCCCATCAATGCGAGTGATTCTCAAATGCGTTCACTCATTGCCGCCGCGGCGCCGACGTGCTTTGCGCGCCGTGCAACCCTGCATCGCGCATAAACTGACCGGCCAACCCGCCATCAACCGTGCGCCACCGCGGCCGATACCCGTGGTTTGCCGTACGCAGTCAGAGATCGACGTGGAACCACCCCAACTGGACGATGCCAGCCAACCGCTGGCCGAGGCCTGGCAGCACTGCCTGCAACAGGCCGGCCCTGCCGCCACCGCGCTGCTGCACGCCGCCGCCGCCGATGCCCCGCCGGCGCTGGCCCAACGCTTCTACGAGGTGCTGCTGCAGGACGGGCGTGCACGCCGCTTCCTGTCCCACGACCAGGTCAAGCAGCGCCTGCAGCCGGCCATGCAGCGCTGGCTGGTGCAGTTGCTGACCACCAATGCCGACGGTATTGCCGGCGCCGTTGCCTCGCAGCGGGTAATCGGCGATGTGCATGCCCGGGTCGGCATTCCGGTGGACCTGGTCACCCGCGGCGCGCGCGTGCTCAAGCACGAACTGTTCGTGCGCCTGCACGACGACGCGCCCGACAGTGCCACTGCGTTCGCCGCCATCGACTGCCTCAGCGCGATCATGGACATCGCCATGGAAGGCATGACCCTGGCCTATACCCATGCACGCGAGCGCTCGACCCGTGCCGATGCGGCGTACCGGCTGTTCTCGCTGGTGCAGAACGTCGGCACCGAACGCGAACGCCAGCGCGCACTGCTGCTGGACTGGGAGAACGCCCTGCTCTACGCGCTCGCTGGCCACGTACAGGCCAGCGACAGCGCCAGCCTGGCCACTTCCGAGTTCGGCCTGTGGTTCACCCACAAGGGCATCCCCAGCTTCGGCGAGAGCAGCGAGACCCGGCAGGTCGGCCAGCTGATGGCCCGCATCGACAGCAACCTGCAGCGGGCGAGCAACGATGCCCCGGCACAACGACTGGCGGTGCTGTCGGCCATCCGCGAGGACCTGGCCGCCATCCGCACCCTGATGACGCTGCTGTTCGAGCGCATCGGCGAGCTGGATGCCGGCAGCGATGCGCTGACCAACCTGCTCAACCGCCGCTTCCTGCCTACCGTGCTGCGCCGGGAGATCGAGCTGGCCACGCGCAACCGCACGCCATTCTCGCTGCTGCTGCTCGACCTGGATCACTTCAAGGCGATCAACGACGGCCACGGCCACGACGCCGGGGACCGCGCGCTGCAGCACGTCGCCGGCCTGCTCGGCCAGCTGACCCGCGGCAGTGACTACCTGTTCCGCTATGGCGGCGAGGAGTTCGTGGTGGTGCTGGTCGCGGCCAGCGAATCACAGGCCGCGGTGATCGCCGAAAGCCTGCGGCGGCAGATCGCGCAGTCACCGGTGGCATTGGCCAACGGCCAGGTACTGGCACTGACCGCCAGCATCGGCGTAGCCGGCCATGACGGCCACCCGGACTACGAGCGGCTGATGGCACGGGCCGATGCGGCGATGTACGAGGCCAAGCGCAGCGGCCGCAACCGCGTGGTAGTGGCCAGCGCGGACCTTGAGGAAGCCCCGGGGCGGCGCGCACTGCAGCGATGACGACAGGACAGGTAGAGTCGACCGCTGGTCGACTATCGCGCGCAGCGCGGGATTTTTCGCACGCGGGGCGAAGAGCAGTCGACTGACAGTCGACTCTACCGACAGTCGACTCTACCGGTTCGCGCGCCAGCCGATGCATTGGACGCCACCACCCGCCATGCTGCCCACCACAACAGCGCCAGCGCCGCGATGCCTGCACCCAGCAGGCACACGGCAGGCCAGCCATGCCGGGCCTGCATCCAGGGCCCGGCAGCCGCACCGGCACCACTGCCCACTGCATAGAACAGCATGTACAACGCCACCAGGCGTCCATGCTGTTCTGCCGGTGCACGCAGCAGCAGCGCCTGGTTCGATACGTGCAGTGCCTGCCCACCGAGGTCGAGCACGATCACGCCCAGCAGCAGCAACGACAGCGCCTGCGGCAGGCCCAGCAGCGGCCACCACGCGGCCAGCATCAGCAGCAACGCGCCAAGACTGACCCGACCGGCGAAACCGCGGTCCATCCAGTGCCCGACCCGCGCCGCCATCAAGGCGCCCACTACGCCGGCCAGGCCCAGTGCGCCGATGGCCGCGGTGGACCACTGCAACGGCGGCGCCGACAACGGCAGCGGCACCGCCGCCCAGAACACGTTGAGGCCAGCAAACAGCAGCAATGCCAGCGGCCCACGCTCGCGCAGCGCGCGGTCCCGGCGCAGCATGCCCAGCATCGAACCCAGCAGTTCGCGCCAGCGCGGTGGTACCGCCGGCACCGGCACCGCCGGCAGGCGCCGCCACAGCAGCACGGCCAGGGCCGCCATCAGCGCTGCCGACAGCAGATAGACCGCCCGCCAGCCGACGGTGGCCGCGACCGCGCCCGATACAACGCGCGCCAGCAACAGGCCGATGAACACGCCGCCCTGCACCACGCCCACCAGGCGCCCGCGCTGCTCGGGCGGCGCAAGCGTGGCGGTATAGGCGATCAAGCCCTGGGTCAGCGCGGTGCCCAACAGCCCGGCCAGCAGCATGCCCGACAACAGCCAACCGGCCGTGCGTGCCGCTGCCAGCCACAGCAGGGCCAGCACCAGCGCCATCAACTGCATCCGCAGCAGGCGTCGCCGGTCACCGCGATCGGCGAGCGGCAGCAGGCCCAGCAATGCCAGCACACTGCCGGCCTGGGTTGCCGCCAACACTGCGCCCGCCACGGCACGGTCCAGTGCGAAGGCCTGTGCCAGCCGATCCAGCAGCGGTTGCGCGTAATAGACGTTGGCAACGCTGGCGCCGGCCGCGACCGCGAGCAGGGTCAGCAATGGGCGGGACATCGATGCGCTCATGATGTAGTTGCAATTTGAAACTTGATGCAGGCTATCGTCATTGGTTTTAAACTGCAACCACATTCGGAGGCCACAGCATGCACGCCAACAGTCCCTGCCCCGTTGCCCGCAGCGCCGACCTGCTCGGTGATCGCTGGGCACTGCTGGTGATCCGCGATGCCTTCGACGGCGTCACGCGCTTTGGCGACTTCCAGCGCAGCCTCGGCGCGGCGCGCAACATCCTCAGCGATCGCCTGCGCAGGCTGGTCGAGGCCGGCATCCTGCAACTGCAACCGGCCTCCGATGGCTCGGCCTACCAGGAATACGTGCTCACCCACGCCGGCCAGGAACTGTTCCCGCTGCTGGTCGCGCTGCGCCAGTGGGGAGAACGCCATCGCTTCAGCGCCGGTGAAGCCCATTCGCAGTTGATCGAATCCAGCACGCGGCGACCACTGCCCTACATGCAGCCACACGGGCGCGACGGTCAGCCGCTGCAGGCCGCCGCCACCCGCGTGCGCAAGCTCAAGGACGACCGGCGCGGCGCCTGATCCGCCCATTCGCGCACACCACGATCCGGCCGCGCCGGTTAGCATCGGAGGTTTCCGCCGCCGGACGCCGCCGATGCCGCGCTATCGCCCTTTCCTGCTGACCGCCCTGCTGTTGCCGCTGCTGGCCTGCGCCACAGCAACCACGCAGGCCCGCGAGGTTGCCGCGCCCGCCGACCACGTGCAGGCCGATGGCCCCTATGTATTCCGCCGGGGCGACCAGCTGCAGGCCAAGTGGATCTGCGACGACAAGGTCGAGTCGCGCTCGCTGGCCATCAACACGACGGGCACCGATATCGCGCCGCGCTGTGGCTACGAACACACCGTGCACGTGGCCGCGCCGAATGCGGCCTCGGTCTCCGTGCTGCCGGCCGCGCCGCGCATCGTCGCGCTGTCGGACATCCATGGCCAGTACGGGCTGCTGGTGCGCCTGCTGCGCGCCCACCAGGTCATCGACGCCCAGGATCGCTGGGCCCTGGGCAAGGACACGCTGGTCATCGCTGGCGATGTATTCGACCGCGGCCCGCAGGTGACCGAGGCGTTCTGGCTGCTGTACGGCCTGCAGCAGCAGGCCGCCGCCGCCGGTGGCGCAGTGCACTTCGTGCTAGGCAACCACGAAACCATGGTGCTGTACGACGACCTGCGCTACGTCAACCCGAAGTACCTGCGCAGCGCCCAGCTGCTGGGCCGCAGCTACCCGCAACTGTATGGCGCCGACTCGGTGATCGGGCAGTGGCTGCGCACCCGCCCGGTGCTGCTGAAGATTGGCGATACCCTGTTCCTGCATGGCGGCATCTCGCCCGAAGCGGTGCAGCTGGCGCTGGACCCGGCACGCACCAATGCGGCCTACCAGGCCTCTCTGGGCCTGCCCAAGGCCGAAGTGAAGGCCGACCCGGCCACCGCACCGCTGTATGACGGCAAGACCAGCCCGATCTGGTACCGCGGCTACTTCGATGGCCGCCTCGACACCGCGGGGGTACAGACCGTGCTCGACCGCCTGCAGCTCAAGCGCATCGTGGTTGGCCATACCTCGATGCCACACGTCAGCAGCTTCCACGGCGACCGCGTGATCGCCATCGACAGCAGCATCAAGAACGGCGAGAACGGCGAACTGCTGTTCATCGAGGATGGCAGGCTCAGCCGCGGCCTGCTGGACGGCTCACGGGTGCCGCTGGCAGAAGGCTGGGCAAAAGAAACAAGCAAATGATCCATCCGCAACAGTAAGCATCGGACCGTGCAGGAGCACTACAACCGCTTCCAAATTCGTGGCAGGCTATGTTCGGCCTAACGCCGTTCATATCAAGGATTGATCTAATGCAACGAATTGACGACTTTTACTGTCTAGCCAACTCAAAGAAGCACAGCGGAAGATGCATAGCTGGAAAGATAAGGCTAAATAGCGGCGATTGGGTGTGGATTAGACCCGTCGGCACGACCGAAGGGAAAGAGATAACAGAACAGGACCGGGTTTACGAATCTGGAAAAACGGCGCAAGTCTTCGACGTAATCAACATAGCCGTACTAAAGAAAGACAACCATCAGTTCCAGAAAGAAAACGTTGTTATTGATAATCGCCACTACTGGATCAAAGAGTCGACTTTCGATAAGTCAATTCTGAAAACCCTTGAAGACAGGCCAAGCACACTTTGGGAGAACGGCGACTCATCCTATTCGGGACTCAACGACCGTGTCGATATCAACATTCTTACACACCAGAGAGAAACCCTCTACCTGATACAGCCACAGGATCTTGAATTCACAGTACTCGCTGAGGGAGCCAGCTTTGGCGACCACAAAAGATCGGTTAGGGCTCACTTTAGTTTTAACGAAACTAAATATTCCCTAAAGGTTACCGACCCATCAATCATAGAGAGGTACCTATCCATGGAGAACGGGAGGTACAAGGACGCATCAGTCACCCACCTCACCATTAGCCTTGGCGAGCCTTACAAGGGCCACGCCTACAAACTCGTAGCAGCAGCACTTTAATTATAAAATGAAGATATCAACCATCGGATTCACAAAAAAGTCTGCGCAGCGTTTCTTCAGAATTTTGGAAGAGTCAAACACAAAAACACTGATTGACGTCCGACTTAACAACATCTCCCAACTTTCGGGATTCGCCAAGCGAGACGACCTAAAATTCTTCTTAAAGAAAATATGTGGAATAGAGTACATCCACATCACCGACCTTGCACCACAGAAGGAAGCACTCAAAGCATATCAAGACAAAAAAATGTCATGGGAATCGTATGAGTCCGAATTCATCAACCTAATGGAAAAAAGAAACATCGAACACACCCTGGACAAGAGCGTAATTGAGCACAGCTGCCTCCTTTGCAGCGAAGATAAACCCCACCACTGCCACCGCCGCCTAGTGGCCGAATACTTGAAAAGAAAATGGAACGACGAGAAAGTAGAAATAATTCACCTAAAATAGAAAACAACATATTTGTAAACTACCCAAAAGGATTCAAATCGCAAGATAAATTCAACAGAAAGATCAGGAATTACACTTCAAAAATTAGCAAGCCATCATTTTCGGCAATTTGCGACCCAGAAGAACTCCTTGCCAGCTACTGCCTTTCGAACGGATCCACATTCCATCAAACAGAAGACGCCGCAAATGACTGCACACACGCAATACTATTCCTGGACCAGAGATCAGACCCATCACTAATAACCGCACTGACAAAAAGAAATATTCCACAGAAGAGAATACCCATAAAACTAACGACAGTTGCAAACAAGGACAGAGGTGAAATTTTTGACGTGTACATAGGACGAGGAACAGTCTGGGGAAATCCGTATCCAATCGGAAGAGAAGGAGATCGCGAGGAAGTGCTAAGGAAGTATAAATATGATTTTGATCGAAAGCTCCTCAGATTTTTTGAAAATCACGACGCCAACATAGAATCAATCAGAGGAAAAATTCTTGGATGTCACTGCAAGCCATCCGCCTGCCATGGAGACATCATTGCCGATTACGTAAACTCGCTTGACGACGGACTCTAATCCAAATAAGAAACTCAACTCATTTAAGGAACACGAGGACTGCGAGCACAGAAGATCCAGCTGATAGCAAAATCCCAACAACATCCATAGAACTCAGTGTCATTCCATTCAAATCAAGCGCTCGATAACGTCGAAAGAAAGGAACGTGAATTTCGGCCTCTGCGGATTCTCACAGTTCGAGGAGTAGCCGCCCCCTCTTCACCCGGTTTGCCGCTATCCTCCGCAGCCGAGACGCCGACCGGTCTGCACCGGGCCGGCGGGACCGCCCCTCCCCCCCCGCCCGAGGAGCCCTCTGTGTATGCGCGTTCTGATTGCTGAAGACGACCCGGACATCGCCTCCGGCCTGTGCGCCTCGCTGCGCCGGCAGGGGCATGTGGTCGACCACGTCGACAACGGCGCGCACGCCGACGCCGCGCTGGGTTCGACCCAATACGCGCTGCTGGTGCTGGACCTGGGCCTGCCGCAGCTGGATGGCCGCGACGTGCTGCAGCGCCTGCGCCAGCGCGGCGATGGCCTGGCGGTACTGGTGGTGACCGCCCGCGACGGCCTGGCCGAACGCGTGCGCGTGCTTGACCTCGGTGCCGACGACTACCTGGTCAAGCCATTCGCACTGGACGAATTCGAAGCCCGCGTGCGCGCACAGCTGCGCCGCGTGACCAGCAATGGCAACCCGGACCTGCGCATCGGCCGCCTGCGCATCGATCTGGCCGGGCATCGGGTGTGGATCGACGACCAGTCGCTGGAACTGACCGCACGCGAGTTCGGCCTGCTGTCGGCACTGGCGGTACGCGCCGAGCGCATCGTCTCGCGCGCACAGCTGGTGGAGGCGCTGTGCGACTGGGGCCAGGACCTGACCGACAACGGCCTGGACATCGCCCTGCACCGCCTGCGCCGCAAGCTGCAGCCCGGCGGCATGGGCATCCGCACCGTGCGCGGACTGGGCTACATGCTGGAAGACGCGCAGGACGACAGCGCCCCGTGATCAGCGGCCCCCCCAGCCTGCGCCGGCGCCTGCTCGCCTTCCTGGCGTTGCCGATGCTGGGCCTGCTTACCTTCAATACGATCCTGGCCTATTACGTTGCGTTGGATTATTCCAACCGCATCCACGACCGTAACCTGATCGACGACACGCACTCGTTCGCGCAGATGCTGAGCACCATGCCGGTGACCAGCGACCTGTCTCCGCAGGCGCGCTTCCTGATCGAATACGAGCCCGACGGCCATCGCTATTTCAACGTGGACAGCAGCCGCCAGGGGACACTCAGCGGCAATGCGGATTTCAGTGCCTACGCGCCTTCGCAGGAATGCACCGGCGTGGACCCCACCCTGTACGATGGCATTCTCAACGGCCAGCCGGTGCGCATGGCCACCGTCTGCACGCGTGCGATGAACGATCCGCAGGACCAGCTGGCGGTGACGGTGGCCGAAAGCATGGCCGAACGACGCCAGCGCGCGCGAGAGATCCTGATGATCATCATCCCGCTGATGACCATGCTGGCGCTGGGCACCGCCGCGCTGGTCTGGTTCGGGGTGACCCATGGCCTGCGCATCCTGACCCCGCTGAGGACCCGCCTGGCGCAGCGCCGCGGCGAACTGGCACCGATCTCCGATGCCGACGTGCCCGAAGAGATCCAGCCGCTGATCAGCACCATCGACGATCTGTTCGCGCGCCAGGCGGAAATGATCACGCTGCAGAACCGTTTCATCGCCGACGCCGCGCACCAGCTGCGCTCGCCGTTGGCCGGCATGGCCCTGCACGTGGACCAGGCACTGGCCCATGGTGACCCGGACACGGTGCGCGAGGCATTGCAGCACATCCGCCGGCTCAACCAGCGCACCGCCCGGGTCAGCACCCAGCTGCTCGCACTGAGCCGGGCGCAGACCGTGCCCGATACCGTGGAGGCACTGGACCTGTGCGAGCTGGTGCCGCAGTGGGTCGGCATGCGCGTGCCCGAAGCGATCCGCGATGGCATCGATCTGGGCTACCGCGGCAGCCCCCACCCGCTGCGCGTGCTCGGCAACGGTGCCCAGCTGCAGGAAGCACTGGACAACCTGATCGACAACGCGCTGCGCTATGCCGGCCGCGATGCGACCGTCACGGTCGGCGTGCATGCGCTGGATGACAATGACGTCGAACTGTACGTGGAGGACAACGGCCCCGGCGTGCCCGAGGACGTGATGCCACGGCTGGGCGAGCGCTTCTTCCGTGCGCCTGGCACCGCAGCCAGCGGCACCGGCCTGGGCCTGGCCATCGCGCACGAAGCGGTGGAGCATTCCGGCGGCCGCCTGACCTTCCTCAACCGCGCCGGTGGGGGCCTGAAGGTCGCCATCACACTGCCGCTGCTGAAGGCCCCCTGACCCGTACCGGGGCGCTGAAAGGCTGGCGAAAATCGCGCTTGCGATCCTGACCATCCCCACTGCCGTCCCGGAGCCGCCAGGTGACCGAATCGCACGACTTCTTCCTCCCCGGTGGCCCGCAGGGCGTGCTGCTGGTCCACGGCCTGACCGGCACCCCGGCGGAAATGCGCATGCTGGGCAAGGGCCTGAACAACGCCGGCTTCACCGTACACGGCGTGCAGTTGCCCGGCCATTGCGGCACCGTGGATGACCTGCTGGCGACCACCTGGGAACAGTGGTACCAGGGCGTGGAAGATGCAGCGGCGAGCCTGCGTGGCAAGGTCGACCAGTTGTTCGTCGGCGGCCTGTCGATGGGCGCGGTACTGGCGCTGGCGCTGGCTGCACGCCGCCCCGAATGGGTGTCCGGCGTCGGCGTGTATGGCGCCACCTTCCGCTACGACGGCTGGAACATTCCCGCCGTGGCCCGCCTGTCGTTCCTGCTGCCGTGGTTCAAGCGCTTCAACATCGGCCGCGACCGCATGTTCATGGAAGAGCCGCCCTATGGCCTGCGTGACGAGCGCCTGCGTGCGCAGGTCAGTGCCGCCATGCTGTCCGGCGACAGCGCCGCGGCCGGCCTGCCGGGCAACCCCTGGCACGCGCTGGCCGAGATGCGCGCCCTGAGCAACTGGACCCGCCGCCACCTGCACCAGGTCACCGCACCGTGCCTGGTGATGCACGCCCGCGAAGACGACGTGGCCAGCATGGGCAACGCCGAACTGGTGATATCGAGGGTCAGCGGCCCGAAGGAACTGGTGGTGCTGGAAGACAGCTACCACATGATCACGATCGACCGCGAACGCCGCGAGGTGATCCGCCGCAGCGCGCGTTTCTTCACCGAAATCGGTGAACGCAGCGGCGTGCTCAAGGCGGTGGCCTGAGATGGGGGCACTCGCCACGCTGCTGTGGCTGGCCAATGTGGTGCTCGATACCGGTGGCCAGCTCGCCTTCAAGGCCGCCGCCAGCGACCCGCAGGATGGCGAAGGACTGCAACGCTGGAAACACATGCTCAGCCGCCCCTGGCTGTGGATCGGCATCGCCTGCTACGTGCTTGAGTTCGTTGCCTGGATCGCGTTCCTGTCGCTGGTGCCGTTGTCCAAGGGCGTGCTGCTGGGCTCGATCAACATCGTCGCGCTGATGATCGCCGGCCGCATCCTGTTCCGCGAAAAGCTCACGCCATTGCGGGTGACCGGCATGCTGCTGGTCACGGCGGGCGTGGCGGTGGTGGGGGCCGGCTCATGAGGCGCCTGTATGTGATCGGCTTTCCCCTGCTGATGGCCTTCGACACGCTGGCCCAGCTGTGCTTCAAGTACGCCGGTGACGCCGCGCTGCCGGTCGAGGCCAACACCGCGTGGCTGTTGCGCGTGCTGTCGCAGCCGTGGGTATACGGCGCGGTCCTCGGCTACATCGGCGCGTTCTTCACCTGGATGAGCCTGCTGCGCCATGCGCCGATCGGCCCGGCGTTCGCGGCCTCGCACCTGGAGGTGATCAGTGTGCTGCTGCTGTCGGCCTGGCTGCTGAAAGAGCCGCTGACCCTGCACCACCTTGTCGGTGCGGTACTGATCGTGGCTGGCATCGTCTGCCTCGGCCGCGCCGAAGCGGATGATCCGCACAGCCCCGCTGACAGCACTTCGTGAGCGGGCTGCGATGAGCCTGTTCGCGCGCGAACTGCCGCCGACCGCTGGCCTGCCGATGCAGGCCAGCGACTTCCTTCCCGGCGGCGGCGACCTGCGCGACATCCTGGCCACCCAGCTCGGCACACCGCCGCTGCAGCTGACCTGTTCCGGCACCCACGCGCTGCTGATCGCACTGCGCACCCTGCGCAAGCGCGCGCCCAAGCGCGATACCGTGATCCTGCCGGCCTATACCTGTCCGCTGGTGCCGATCGCGGTGCACAGCCTCGGCCTGCGCGTGCAGCTGTGCGATACCCGGCGTGGCCATTTCGACTTTGATCCGGCACAGCTCTCGCGCCTGGCCGACGCACGGACGCTGGCGATCCTGCCCACCCACCTCGGCGGGCGCATCGCCGATGTCGAACGGGCCTGCGAGGTCGCACGCGGCGCCGGCGCCTGGGTGATCGAAGATGCCGCACAGGCGCTGGGCGCACGGGTCGGCAACAGCAGCGTGGGCCTGCGTGGCGACATCGGATTCTTCAGCCTGGCCGCCGGCAAGGGGCTGAGCCTGCATGAAGGCGGCCTACTGGTCAGCCGCGATGACGAGCTGCGCGCCGCGCTGGCCGAACATGCCGCCGAACAGGTACGTTTCAGCCTGCGCTGGGAGCTGCTTCGCAGCGTGCAGCTGCTGGGTCTTGCCGCCTGTTACCGCCCCTCGCTGCTGTCGCTGGTGTACGGCAATCCGCTGCGCAGCGCCCTGCAACGCGGCGATCTGGAAGACGCGGTCGGAGACATTTTCCCGCTGGACATCCCCCAGCACCGGGTCAGCCAGTGGCGGCAGAACGTGGGCGCCCACGCTGCACGGCGGCTGCCTGCGTTCCTGCAGGCCGGGCGCCTGCGCGCACTGCAGCTGCGTGTGCAGCTGGCACAGCTGCCGGCGGTGGAGGTGGTCGATGGCCTGGCCGGCACCGGCGGCACCTGGCCGATGCTGATGCTGCTGCTGCCCAGCCAGCGCGCGCGCGATGCCGCACTGGACGAACTGTGGCCGCGCGGCCTCGGTGCCAGCCGCATGTTCATCCATGCCCTGCCCGACTACGCCTACCTGCGTGGCATCGTGCCGCAGGACGACATGCCGAACGCGCGCGACTTCGCCGCACGCATGCTGACCCTCGGCAACAGCGCCTGGCAGACCCGGGAAGAGACCGCGCAGATCCTGCGGGCGCTGGCCGCTGCGCAGCCCTGAAAGCGCGGTTTTCACGGCATCACGCCCATTCAGCACGCTCGATTCCTGAACACTTTCCCCACCCGGCGGTGCAGGCTTTCAACAGGAAAGGAACGAGAAAGGCTGCCTGCCTACATTGAGCCTGCCCCGGCATCGTGCCGGACGTTTCTTTCATCGACGGACCTGCCCATGCACTGGAGCATCCTGTGTGACTTCGATGGCACCATCAGCCTCGAAGATGTCATCGACTCGCTGCTGGAGAAGTACGGCCAGCCGGGCTGGCAGCAACTGGAAGACCAGTGGAAGGCGGGACAGATCGGCTCGCGTGAATGCATGCAGGGCCAGGTGCGGCTGCTGAAGCTGGACCCGGCCACGCTCGACGCGCACCTGGACCAGGTGCAGATCGATCCGGGCTTCGCCGCCTTTGTCAGCCGCGCCGAACAGCTGGGCGTGCCGCTGCGCATCGTCAGCGACGGGCTGGACTATGCGATCCACCGCATCCTCGCCAACCACGGCCTGTCGCGACTGCCGGTGGTGGCCAACCACCTGCGCTGGTGCGAAGACCATTGGGAACTGGAGTCGCCCTACCAGGCCGAAGGATGCCGCAGTGGTACCTGCAAGTGCACCTGCGCCGCGCAGGCGCGTGTCGACGAAGCACCACGCGTGCTGATGATCGGCGATGGCAGCTCGGATTTCTGCGTCTCCGAAGATGCCGACTTCGTGTTCGCCAAGCGCCGCCTGATCACCCATTGCACGAAGGCCGGCATCGAGCATGCCGCCATCGATACCTTCCACGATGCAATCGCACTGTTGCCGCGCTTGCTCGATGGCAGCCTGCTGCAGCCACGTCGCCTCGACGCCAGCCCGCAGCCCGCCGCACTGCCCCTGCTGCTGGCCACCGCCTGAGCACTCCCTTCCAGGCGCGCTCCCCCGTCACCCCTTTCGAACGTCCTTCACGGAACCGAACTGCATGAACATTTTTGACAAGAACGCCGACGCGGCTGCCTCCGACGCGCAGCTGCTGGCCGACGAAGCCCGCTACAGCTCCTTCGGCGACACCGTCCACTACGTCGACCCGCCGAAGATCTTCCAGCGCGGCGAAGGAAGCTACATGTTCGACGGTGCGGGCGTGCCCTACCTCGACCTGCAGATGTGGTACTCGGCCTGCAACTTCGGCTACAGCAACAAGCGCCTGAACGACGCGCTGAAGGACCAGATCGACACCCTGCCGCAGGTCGCCAGCCAGTACCTGCACCCGACCCGCGTGCAGCTGGCCAAGACCATTGCCGTGGACATGCACCAGAAGTTCGGCCTCGACGGCCGCGTGCACTTCAACGTCGGCGGCGCGCAGGCCATTGAAGATTCGCTGAAGATCGTGCGCAACGCGCGCGGCGGCAAGAGCCTGATGTTCGCCTTCGAAGGCGGCTACCACGGCCGCACCCTGGGTGCCTCGTCGATCACCTCCAGCTACCGCTACCGCCGCCGCTACGGCCACTTCGGCGAGCGCGCGATGTTCATCCCGTTCCCGTACCCGTTCCGTCGCCCGAAGGGCATGACCCCGGACGAGTATTCCGACCACTGCGTGTGGCAGTTCGAGCGCCTGTTCGAAAGCGAATACAACGGCGTGTGGGATCCCAAGGTCGGCCAGGCCGAGTACGCCGCGTTCTACGTCGAGCCGATCCAGGGCACCGGTGGCTACGTCATCCCGCCGCGCAACTTCTTCACTGGCCTCAAGCGCGTGCTGGACAAGTACGGCATCCTGATGGTCGTCGATGAAATCCAGATGGGTTTCTGGCGCACCGGCAAGCTGTGGTCAATCGAGCACTTCGGCGTTACCCCGGACGTGCTGGTGTTCGGCAAGGCGCTGACCAACGGCCTGAACCCGCTGTCGGGCCTGTGGGCGCGCGAAGAACTGATCAACCCGACCGTGTTCCCGCCGGGCTCCACCCACTCCACCTTCAACTCCAATCCGCTGGGCACCCGCCTCGGCCTGGAAGTGCTGAAGCTGGGCAAGGAAATGGATTACGAGCGCACCGTGCCGGAGAAGGGCGCGTACTTCCTGGACGGCCTGCGTGGCCTGCAGAAGCGTCACCCGGAGATCGGCGACGTCGACGGCCTGGGCCTGGCCCTGCGCGCCGAGATCTGCCAGACCGACGGCTACACCCCCAACAAGGAACTGCTGGACCGCATGGTCGACATCGGCCTGGCCGGTGACCTCCTGCACGACGGCAAGCGCATGGGCCTCGTGCTCGACGTGGGTGGCTGGTACAAGAACGTGATCACCTTCGCGCCGTCGCTGGACATCAGCTACGAAGAGATCGACCTGGCGATCACCCTGCTCGACCAGGCGCTGACCAAGGCCAAGGGCTGAGGTCGATGCGCTGCCGGTTCCCGTGCCGATGGAGATGACGTCACGCGCATCCAGCACCGCGCTGGAACCGGCCGCGCTGCTGGAGGGCTTCCTGGCCCACCCGCCGCTTGGATTCGAGGCAGGCCTGCTTCCCAGCGGCCTGCCGACCTTCCGTGCGCCGCTCGACCTGACCACCACGATGGACGACGACCTGCGCGGCAAGCTGCTTGGCTTGCCGCTGTCGCGCCTGTGGCGGCCCTGGATCACCTGGAAGACCCGCTTCGTCGGTGCCACCAGCACCGAGTACACCCCGTTGCCCGCGCACGTCGCACCAGAGGCATTGGCCGAGGACGTGACGCGTCACGCGATCGGCGATTCCCGGCTGCTGGTGGTCAAGGACCTGGCAATCGATTCGCCGCTGCTGGACGACGCGGCCAATGCACACAGCAGCGCCTTCCTGCAGGCGCTGCTGGCACGCGGCTTCGTCGAACTGGAAGGCATGCCGCTGGCCTGGGTGGCGATCGATTTCGATTCGATCGATGGCTATCTCGGACGCCTGTCGTCCTCGCGCCGCAAGAACATCCGGCGCAAGCTGCGCTCGCGCGATGGCCTGCAGATCGACTGCATCGCCACCGGCGATCCGGCCCTCGCAGACCCGCGACTGCAGGCCGAACTGTACGCGCTGTACCTGGGCGTGTTCGCGCAGAGCGCGGTGCATTTCGACCAGCTCGACCTGCCCTACTTCCAACACCTGCTGGCCGACAGCCAGGGCCAGGGACGGATGTTCCTGTACCGCCACCAGGGTCTGCTGATCGGCTGGAACCTGTGCTACATCCACGCCGGAAAGCTGGTGGACAAGTACATCGGCCTGGCCTACCCGCAATCACGCGAGCACAACCTGTACGCGGTCAGCTGGATGCACAACCTCGAGTACGCGCTGCAGCACGGCCTGAGCCACTACGTGGCCGGCTGGACCGACTCGCGGATCAAGGCCGAGCTGGGCGCCCGCTTCACCTCCACCCGGCACGCGATCCACGCCCGCTCCCCGCTGCTGCGCGCTGCCCTGCGCAAGCTGGCCCCGTACCTGCAGGGTGAACCTGATGGAGGCGGTTGAACGATGTCGTCGCGTTTTCCGCTGATCCTGGACCTGGACGGTGGCGTACTGCCGCTGCCACAGGCGCAGACCCTGGCGCTGCCGCAGTGGCACGATCCGCTGCGCTTCGCCTGCAGCACTTCAACCCTGGACCGTTTCGCCGCTGAAGTGCTGGCACCGCTGCCGGCCCAGCTCGGCACGGTGATGCTCGGCAGTGGCGACTTCCACCACCTCAGCCTGCCGCTGCTGCGTCGCATGCGTGCGCACCAGCCGTTCCAGCTGGTGGTGCTGGACAACCATCCGGACAACATGCGTTTCCCGTTCGGCATGCACTGCGGGTCGTGGGTGAACGCGGCCAGCAAGCTGCCGCAGATCTCGCACATCCATGTGCTCGGCATCACCTCCAGTGACATCGGCCTGGGCCACGCCTGGGAGAACCATTGGCGCCCGCTGATGGGCGGGCGCCTGACTTACTGGTGCATGGATGTGGACGTGGGCTGGGGCCACCGCCTCGGCAGCGGCCGTGCATTCCGACGGTTCGAGCACCCGGAGGCACTGGTTGCCGCGTTCGCCGCCGAGCAGGCCAAGTCGCCGCAACCGACCTACCTGTCGATCGACAAGGATGTGTTCGCCGAGGACGTCGCCCGCAGCAACTGGGACCAGGGCCGCTTCCAGCTGGAACACGCACTGGTGGTGATCGAAGCGCTGCGCGTCGGCGGCCTGGTCGGCAGCGACATCACCGGCGAAGTGTCGCTGGCCAACTACCAGAGCCGCTTCAAGCGCTGGCTGTCGTCGCTGGACGGCCAACCTGACGTCAGCGCCGAGGATCTGCCGGTGTGGCAGGCACGGCACCAGCAGGTGAATCGCGAACTGCTGGCGGCGATGGCCGCCGTGCCGACCGCCTGCTGACCGCGCCGGTCGTGCCGGCCGCTGGCCGGCGTGGCTTCGGTAGTGCCGGCCGCTGGCCGGCAACCTCATCGTTCCCAGGCTCGCCGGGATGCCGGCCAGCGGCCGGCACTACACTGGACTCCCGCCCCGGAGCCTCGCGATGCCCCAGACCGTCATCCCGCAACTGCGCATGCGCCATGCCGACACCACCCTGCCGTTCTACGTGCAGGGGCTGGGTTTCGTGGTCGACTGGGAACACCGCTTCGAACCCGGCTTCCCGCTGTTCGCCCAGCTCACCCGCGACGGCCAGACGATCTTCCTCACCGAACACAGCGGCGACTGTGAGGTCGGCGGCGCGGTGTACTTCATCGTTGAAGACGTCGACGCCCTGCACCGCGCCTTCAGTGCCGCCAACGTACCGATCGAGCAGCCACCGCACGACACCGGATGGGGCAGCCGCGAGATGCTCCTGCGTGACCCGGACGGCAACCGACTGCGCTTTGCCACCCACGTGGACTGAACGACGCGGGCTTGAGGCGGATATACGGAACATATATGCTTCGTATATCCATTCCGCCAGGACCGCCCATGGGCATCGTCAACATCGATGACACCCTGCACGACCAGCTGCGCCGTGCCTGCACCGTCTCCAGCCGTTCGATCAACGCCCAGGCCACCTTCTGGATCCGGGTCGGCATGCTGTGCGAGATGAACCCCACGCTGAGCTTCCAGGACATCGTCGCCAGCGAACTGCGGGCAGCCGGGGTGCAGCCGCAGGCGCTGGCGTCCGGGCGGGCCTGACATGACGATGATCAAGCAGCCGCACGAAATCGCGTTGCTGGCCGAATCCGGGCGCCTGCTGGCGCAGGTGTTCGCCGCGCTCGACCAGCTGCCGCTGCAGGGACGCAGCACGATGGAGATCAACGACTTCGTCGAGCGCATGATCGTCGATGAGCTGCAGGCGCGGCCGGCCAGCAAGGGCCAGTACGGCTTCCCGTATGTGCTCAACACCTCGATCGACAACGTGGTCTGCCACGGCGTTCCCAGCACCACCGACGTGCTGCGCAACGGCCAGATCGTCAACCTCGACATCACCCTGGAGAAGAACGGCTACATCGCCGACTCCAGCACCACCTACCTGGTCGGTGAGGTCGACTACGCCGCGCGCAGGCTGGTGCAGACCACCTACCAGGCGATGTGGAAAGGCATCGCTGCGGTGCGCCCGGGAGCGCGCCTGGGCGATATCGGCCACGCCATCGCCCGCCACGCGCGCAGCCACGGCTACAGCGTGGTGAAGGAATACTGCGGCCATGGCATCGGCCAGCAGATGCACGAGGAACCGCAGATCCTGCACTACGGCCATCCCAACACCGGCATGGTGCTGGAAGAAGGCATGGTGTTCACCATCGAGCCGATGCTCAACCAGGGCAAGCCGGCCATCCGTCAGCAGCCGGACCAATGGCCGGTCTACACCCGCGACGGCAAGCTGTCGGCGCAGTTCGAGCACACCGTGGCGGTCACCCGCAGCGGCGTGCGCGTGCTGACCCTGCGCCCCGGCGAAACCCCGCAGTGCGCGGTGGACGCGGCCTAGAGCGGGCGCAACAGCAGCAGCGTGGCGAGGCAGGACATGAAGACCGCCACGGCGGCATCCAGCACCCGCCAGGCGCCCGGCCTGCGGAACACCGGCTGCAACAGGCGCGCGCCATAGCCCAGCGTGCAGAACCAGGCCACGCTGGCGGCGCAGGCACCGGCGGCGAACGCCCAGCGCAGGTCACCGGGGTAGCGCGTGGACAGACTGCCCAGCAGCACCACCGTATCCAGATAGACGTGCGGGTTGAGCAGCGTGAACGCCAGGCAGGTCAGCAGTACCTGCCGTCCGCTGCCGCCCTGCGCCTCGGCGGCGGCCAGGGCACTGCCACCGCGCCACGCGCGCAGCCCCGCCCGCAGGCCATACCAGAACAGGAAGGCCGCACCACCGAAGCGCAGCACCTGCAGCAGCAGCGGCCACTGCAGCACCAGCGCGCCCATGCCGCCAACGCCAGCAAGGATCAGCGCGATATCCGCGCCGGCGCAGGCCAGCACTACCGTCCCCACATTGCGCTGCTGCAGGCCCTGGCGCAGCACGAAGGCATTCTGCGCGCCGATGGCGATGATCAGGCCGGCACCTGCGAACAGGCCGGCGGCGGTAGCGGCAATCCACATCGGGACAGGCCAGGCAGCGAGGGGACGCGCAGGGTGCGGCCAACAGCCTTGATTAGACAAACTGATTTTTCTTTACCCTGTGCAGGAAAACTGAAGAGGCACCGGCATGGACCTGGTACACCCGCAACTGGCCGCGTTTGCCGCGGTGCTGGAGGAAGGCAGCTTCGAGGCTGCGGCACGCCGCCTGTCGATCAGCCCGTCAGCACTGTCGCAGCGGATCAAGGCCCTGGAGGACAGGCTCGGGCAGGTACTGGTGGTGCGCCAGGCACCCTGCCGGCCGACCGCCGCGGGTGAAGCGCTGCTGCGCCGGGTGCGACCGATGCAGGCGCTGGAGGCCGAGGCATTGGCCGAGCTGCTACCCGAGCGTGGCAGCGACGCTGCGCGCACGCCGATCCCCCTGGCGGTCAACGATGACTCGCTTGATACCTGGTTCGTACCGGCCATCGCCGACCTGCACCAGCGCCACGGCTATCTGTTCGACCTGCGCATGGACGACCAGGACCACACCCTGCAGCTGCTGCGCGATGGCAGCGTGCTCGGCGCGGTCACCGCCGAAAGCCAACCGGTGAAGGGATGCAACGTGCACCCGCTCGGCGCGATGCGCTACCACGCCATCGCCTCGCCCGGCTTCGCCCGCCAGTACTTCCGCGATGGCATGCAGGCCGCAACCCTGGCGCACGCACCGATGCTGGTGTTCAACCGCAAAGATGAACTGCAGTGGCGCTTCGTGCGGCGCCTGACCCGCGCGCGGCTGCAGCCGCCGCTACACTACCTGCCCTCCTCCACCGGTTTCGTCGAAGCCGCCGCGTGCGGACTCGGCTGGGGCATGGCCCCGGAAACCCTGGTCGCGCCCGCCGTGCGCACCGGCCGCGTGGTGGTACTGGAACCCCGCCGCTGGCTCGATGTGCCGCTGTACTGGCAGCATGCCGCCGTGCGCTCAAGCACGCTGCAGCACATCACCCAGGCGCTGCGCACTGCGGCCAGAGGCACCCTTCGTTGAGGACAAACCGATGATCGCAGACCCGGGCTTCACGCTGCACGCACTACCGTTTGCGCACTTCTTCACTACTGGGACGGCATGGGCGTGATCGGCCGACGTACAAGGATGCACCGCGCGAAGGCCGCGCTGGCGCTGGCAGCCTGCCTGCCATTCGCTGCCCCCGCGCAGCCCACCAGCGACGCACCGGCATTGGACTGGGAACAGGCACGGCAACGTCTGGAGCAGGTCTCCGATGCGTTGGCCGCTGCCGACGCCGCCGTGCGCAACAAGCAGGACCTGCAGGACGCGACCCGCCTGCTGCGCCTGCCGGAGATCACCGGCGAAGTGCGCCGGCTGCAGTTCCAGAAGACGCTCACCCTGCCCCTGGGTTCGCTGGCTCCGGTGGCCGAGGCCTTTGGCATCGACTCGCCGCTGTCGTTCACCGAACGCGACTGGCGTACCCGCCCGGTGGTGACTGCAGTACTGCCGCTGTACACCGGCGGCGTGATTCCGGCCGCGCAACGTGCGGCCAGTGCCGCCCACGAACAGGCCAGCGCCGAGCGCGAAGCACAACGCCAATCGCTGACCGTGCAGCTGGCCCAGGCCTATTTCGGCCAGCGCCTGGCCGAGCAGGCGGTGGACGTGCGCCGCGATGTGCGCGATGGCCTCAACCGCCACCTGTCCGACGCAGAGAAGCTGGAACGCGAGGGCTTCGCCACCCGCGCGCAGCGCCTGCAGGCCACCGTGGCCCGCGACAAGGCCGAGCGCGAATACCAGAAGACGGTGAACGACCTGGCCACGCTGAAGGCCGCACTGGCCACGCTGCTGCGCAGTGGCGGCGAGGTGCAGCCGGTGTCGCCGCTGTTCGTGCAGCGCGTGCCACTGGAACCGGTGGCCAGCTTCGAACGCACCGCGCAGGCGCGGCAGCCGCAGCTCGCGCGCCTGCGGGCGATGGTGGCGCAGGCCGAACAGGGCGTGCGCGTGCAGCAGGCCAAGCTGAAACCACAGATCTTCGCCTTCGGCCAGTACGACTTCCGTCGCCGCGACGAGATGCTGACCGATCCGGACTGGGCGTTCGGCATCGGCCTGAAGTACACCTTCCTGTCGCCGAACTCGCGGCCGGCGCAGATCAGCGCCGCGCGTGCGCAGCAGGACCAGGCCGAAGCGGGCCTGCGCGAGGCCGAGAACCAGGTCGCGCTGGGTGTGCGCAAGGCCTGGAACGAGCTGGAAACCGCACGCCAGCAGTACGTGCTGCTCGACAGCAGCATCGCCCAGGCACAGGAAAACCTGCGCCTGCAGGAGCTGGCGTTCCGCGAAGGCCAGGCGACTTCGCTGGATGTGATCGACGCGCGGCTCGGCCTGGGTGGCGCCCGCGTCGAGCGCGCACAGGCCGCCTACCAATACGATATTGCGCTGGCACAGTTGCTGGAGATCAGTGGACAGATGGACCGTTTCGAAGAGTTCCGGCGGCGGGCGGACGAGGTGATCGACCATGAGTGATGTGCTGCACGACGATGCGACGACGCCCCCGGGCAAGCGCCGGTTGGGACCGATCCTGGCAGTGGTGCTGCTGGTCGTGGTGGTGCTCGGCCTGTGGCTGGCCTGGCGCAGCCCGGCCGACCAGATCCAGGGCATGGCCGATGCGGACACGATCAACGTGGCCGCCAAGATCACCGCGCGCGTGGCCGAACTGAAGGTGCGCGAGGGCGACCGCGTGCAGGCCGGGCAGGTGCTGTTCCTGCTCGACAGCCCCGAAGTGGCCGCCAAGGAACAGCAGGCGCACGGCGCTTTGGCCGCCGCACAGGCAGTGGCCGACAAGGCCGACGAAGGCGCGCGCAGCGAAGACATCCGCGCCGCCGAAGCGAACTGGAAGCGGGCCGAAGCCGGTGCGGCGCTGGCTGAAGCCACTTACCAGCGCGTGCAGAACCTGTTCAACGAAGGGGTGATGACCCGGCAGAAGCGTGATGAAGCGCATGCCCAGGCCACCAGTTCGCGTGAACTGGCCCGTGCCGCGCGCGCGCAGTACGACATGGCCCTGGCCGGCGCGCGCGAGCAGGACAAGCGTGCCGCGCAGGGTCAGGTGCAACAGGCACAGGGCGCGGTGGCCGAAGTCAACGCCGCGCGTGTCGAAGTGGAAGGGCGCGCGCCGGTGGCCGGCGAAATCAACAAGCGCATGGCCGACCCGGGCGAGCTGGTGCCGGCCGGCTACCCGGTGTTCACCCTGGTCGACATCGACCGCATGTGGGTCGCCATGAACCTGCGCGAATCGCAGATGCAGGGCCTGAAGGCCGGCAGCAAGCTGCAGGGCAGCGTGCCGGCGCTCGGCCTGGACGGCGAATTCGAGGTCTACTTCATCAATCCGGCCGGTGACTATGCAACCTGGCGTACCACCCGCCAGTCGTCCGGCTACGACGTCCGCAGCTTCGAGGTGCGGGTGCGCCCGGTACGCCGCATCGAGGGCTTCCGCCCCGGCATGAGCGTGCTGTTCGCATGGCCCCAGCACTGAGCCCCGGCCGCGGCGGCTTCGCCGCCAGCTGGCGGCGCGAGCTGCAGTCGCTGCGCAGCAACCGCGCCGACCTGATGCTGGTCACCCTGCTGCCGCTGCTGATGCTGGCGGTGATGGCCTGGATGTTCACGCCCTCGGTGATGCGCGATATCCCGATCGCCGTGGTCGACCTCGACCACAGCAGTGACAGCCGCCTGCTGCTGCGCATGCTCGACGCCAGTCCCGGCGTGCGCGTCGCCAGCCAGCCGGTGGACCTGGAAGACGCACGTTCGCAGCTGCGTCGGCTGGATGTGTTCGCCATCGTACTGGTGCCGCGCGATGTCACCCGGCAGGCGTTGCGTGGACGCCAGGGCACGGTGTTCGCCTATTACAACGCCACCTACATGACCACCGGCCAGTCCGCGTCGCGCGATATCGGCGACGCGGTCTCGGCCTGGAACGCGCGCCTGCTGCGCGAGCGCATCGGCCTGCAGGTCGGCCCGGGCAAGCTGCGCGCGGCACCCATCGCGGTGCAGTCGGACATTCTGTACAACCCGGCACGCAGCTACGAGCTGTTCCTGCTGCCGTTGATCTTCCCGGCGGTATTGTCGCTGGTACTGGCACTTGCAGTGGCCGGCAGCCTTGGCCGCGAGATCCGCGACGGCACCCTGCCCGCCTGGCTGGGACGCACGCCATGGCCGGCGATTGCCGGCAAGGTCGCGCCATACATCCTGCTGTTCTCGCTGTATGGCGCGCTCGGCATCGGTTACCTGGCCTGGCTGCGCGGTGACGGCGTGGCCGGCAGCGTGCTCCTGCTGCTGCTCGCACAGCCACTGTTCTACCTGGCCACGGCCGCCTACGCGTTGTTCTTCGTCGGCGTCACCCGCGACATGGGTACCGCGCTGTCCGCAGTCGGCCTCAGCATCGGCACCGCGTTGGCCTTCTCCAGCGCCACCTTCCCGGTGCTGGACGGCCCTCTGTTCACCCGTATCTGGCATCAACTGCTGCCCCTCAGCGCCTACATCAAGCTGCAGACCCAGCAGCAGTTCATCGGTTCGCCGCTGCAGGTTTCGGTGTGGCCGCTGGCCACGCTGTTGTTGATGGCGGTGGTGGCAGGAGGCGTCGGCGGCCTGCGCCTGATCGCCTTTGCGCGCACACCTGCCGCCGCACAGCCCGCAGGGGCCGACGCATGAGCGCACTCTGGCGCAGCCTGCGGCAGACCCTGATGGCAGTGCTCTGCGACCGCTACGCGATCGTGGTGATGGTCGGGGCGGTGATCCTGTACTCGTTCTTCTATCCAGCCGCCTACCGGCACCAGGTGGCCGGCAACCTGCCGGTGCTGGTGGTGGACGAAGACCACAGCGCGACCAGCCGCGAGCTGCTGCGAAAGCTCGACGCACTGCGCGTTGCGCGCGTGGTCGGTCAACCCGCGGACGTCGACAGCGCACGCCGGCAGCTGGAAGCCGGCCATGCCGAAGGGATCGTCGTGATCCCGGCCAATCTGGAGCGCGACATCCTGCGCGGCCACCCGGCCAAGCTGGTACTGCTTGGCAACGGTGCCTACCTGGGCCGCGCCAGCTGGGTGCTGGGCAGCGTGGCTGACGCGCTGGGTGCGTTCGGGCGTGATGCCGTGGTCGGCCAGGCCGCCTTCATGGGCGCACCGCAGGCACCGCCGGTCACGCTTGTGCAGCGCCCCCTGTACAACACGCAGGAAGGTTATGGCAGCGCCATCGTTCCCGGCGTGGCCGAGCTGATCGTGCACCAGACGCTGCTGATGGGCATCGGCGTCCTGCTCGGCGGCCGCCGCCTCGCGCTCGGCCGGCGCCTGCGCTTCGACCTGCCGACCCTGGCCGGCATGGCACTGGGCTTCGGCCTGATCGGCCTGTTCGGTTTGTTCTGGTATGCCGGGTTCACTGCCTGGGTGCAGGACTATCCACGCGGAGGCAACCCGCTGGGCCAGCTGCTGGGTGGCACGCTGTTCATCGCGGCGACGGTGGCCTTCGGCCTGTTCGTCGGCAGCTTCTTCCGCACCCGCGAACGCGCCTTCCAGTACATCATCGCCACCTCGATCCCGCTGTTCTTCCTCGCCAACCTGTCGTGGCCCTCGGTGATGACGCCACAACCGCTGGTCTGGCTGGCGCAGCTGCTGCCGACCACCTCCGGCATCAACCTGATGGTGCGCCTGAACCAGATGGACGCCAGCCTGGCCGAAGTCAGCCACGAACTGATCACCCTCACCGTCCTGCTGCTGCTCTACGGCAGCCTCGCCACCTGGCGCCTCCTCGCAAAAAAGGGGACGGAGGGGATTAAGTCGTAAGCGGCCGGTTGGGGGGATTGCGACTTAATCCCCTCCGTCCCCTTTTCCTGCAATGAAGAACGCCGGCGCGAGGCCGGCGTTCGAGTACTGCGATGTGGAAGGGGAAAAACGGGGGCCGTCGGCGATCGATCAGCGATAGACGCGTTCGCAGCGGCGCTCGACCACGCGGTCGCCGTTCTTCTGCTGGCTGTTGCCCTGGATCTGGCGGCCCGCCGCACCACCGGCAACAGCACCGGCCACGGTAGCGAGCTTCTTGCCATTGCCGCCGCCCACCTGGTTGCCCAGCAGGCCGCCGATCACCGCGCCAGTGGCCGTACCGGCGATGCGGTTCGGATCGCGCGAGTTGCGCTGCACTTCCACGTTCTTGCAGACCACGCGGCTGCCATCGTTGAATCGGCGTCCCTCATCGCGCGGACCATAGGTCTGCGCGCCGGCCACCGACGAAGCCGCCAGCAGGGTGCCCAGCACAAGCAATCGGGTCGAGGTCTTCATGGCCATCTCCTAGGTTCCGGTATGGCGCAAGTGTCCTCCCGCCGCTGGCAACCGGAAGTGAAATGCGCGTGTCCGCGGCCTCATCGGCCATCGCGCGTTCAGGAAGAAAATCCGCGCCCATCACGATCAGCCAGCGTGATGGGCGCCGTCTCCTTGCCGGCATTGCCCTCTGCTAGAACTCTTCCCACCCCCCGGCATTGGCCGCCAGTGTCGGCTCGATGCGCGGCGACAGCGTTGCCGCCCTGCGCACCGGGGTGACCTTCGCGGCCACCGCAGCCAGGGCCGGACGCACGGCTGCAGCCGCCGTTACCGCGCCGGTGCGGAACACCGAAACCGCCTCGGCCAGCAGGTTCGCCTGCTCCTCCATGGAACGCGCCGCAGCACTGGCCTCTTCCACCAGTGCCGCATTCTGCTGCGTGGTCTCGTCCATCTGCACCACCGCCTGGTTCACCTGTTCGATGCCCGAGCTCTGCTCCTGCGAGGCAGCAGAGATATCGGCCATGATGTCGGTCACGCGCTGCACGGAAGCAACGATCTCGCCCATCGTGGTGCCTGCCTGTCGGACCAGGGCCGATCCATCGGCGACCTTGCCAACCGAATCCTCGATCAGCCCCTTGATCTCCTTGGCCGCACCGGCCGAGCGCTGTGCCAGCGTGCGCACCTCACTGGCCACCACCGCAAAGCCCCTGCCCTGCTCGCCGGCACGGGCGGCTTCCACTGCGGCATTCAGCGCCAGGATGTTGGTCTGGAAGGCAATGCCGTCGATGACCGAGATGATCTCGGCGATCTTCTTCGACGAGGCTTCGATGGCCGACATCGTGGTGACCACCTGGCCGACCACCTCGCCGCCCTGCGAGGCGACACCGTGCGCACCGATGGCGAGCTGGTTGGCCTGGCGGGCGTGCTCGGCGTTCTGCTTCACGGTGGAGGTCAGTTCCTCCATCGACGCCGCCGTCTCTTCCAGGTTCGCCGCCTGCTGCTCGGTGCGCCGCGACAGATCGGTGTTGCCCGAGGCGATTTCGCCTGCCGCCAGATTGATGCTGGACGCGCTGGCCTGGATGCGCCCGACGATCTGCTTGAGCTGATCGACGGTGGCATTGCAGTCATCGCGCATGCGGGCGAACACGCCGTGGAAGTCGCCCTGCATGCGTACGGTGAGGTCACCGCGCGAGATCGCCTGCAGCAGGCTCGACACCTGCACCAGGTTCTGGTCGGTGGTCTGCATCAGGCGATTGAGCCCGGCCACCATGTCGCGGAAATCGTAGGCGAAGCGATCTTCATCGCCGCGCAGGCTGAAGTCGCCCGCCGCCGCGGCCGTCGCCAGCCGGCGGATCTCGCTGTTGATCGCCGACAGGCTGGTCTTGGTCTCGTCCATTGCCTGGGTGATCGCCGCCTTCTCGCCCGGCAGCGGATCCATGTCCACCGACAGGTCGCCACGGGCGTAATGCTTCATCACTTCGATCAGCCGGTTCTGTACCTGCACGTGTGAGCCGACCAGCGCGTTGGTCTCGTGCACCATGCGCCCGTAGTCACCAGGGAAGGCACTCTCGTCCATGCGATAGCTGAGGCTGCCCGCATCGTGCTGGCGGGCCAACTCGCCCTGCGCCGCCATCACCGACTGCAACTGCGCCTGCATGCGCTGCATCGACCTGAGCAGCTGCGTGACCTCATCGTTGCCGGAGGCGTCAATGCTGTTGTCCAGCCGCCCATTGGCGATGCCGTCGGCCAGCTTCACCGCGCCTTCCAGCGGGCGGGTCAGGCTGCGGGTGATGGCCCACGCGGCCAGCGAGCCCAGTACCAGGCTCAACACGCCGAACACGATCGACAGCGTGCCGGTCCAGGATTCGGTTGAACGGTATTCCTCGCGGCTGCGCTCGGTCAGTGTCTCCTGATGCCGCAGCAGGGTCCAGATCGCTTCGTTCCACGCGGTTGCCAGCCCCTGCTCGGCAAGCAGTTCCTTGGCCGCGCCGTCGAAATCCCCGGCCTTCATGCGCTCGTGAAGATGCCGGGTGGAGGCGTCGGTGGCCTTGCGTGCCGCGTCGATTTTCGCCACCAGGGTATCGCCGGTCGCGTCGCGCGGAATCCTGATGTACCTGGCCCAGATACCGTCGTAGGTCTGCGACAGCTCCTGCGCCTTCTGATAATCCCTGTCAAAATCCTCGCCGCGCTTGATCACCATCAGGCGGCGGTGCATCAACACCGCGTTGTTGGTATCCAGCATGTCGTTCAACAGCCGCATCTTCACCATGTTGACGTCCACCACTTTCTCGAACTGGGCGGACTTCAGGTGATTTCCGTACAGCGCCAGGCCAACGATGGCCACGATGAACAGCAGCAGCAATCCAAACCCGGCACCCAGCCGGGATCCCACTCGGAGGTTGCGTAAGGCGAGCATCTCAATTCCCTTGATCATGGCCGTACGATCGATGGCGGCGCAGCACAGGGAAACTTTATGGGTCGATATTATTGTATCGATCCAAATCTATGGAACTGTGCAGACAGGTGTGAAGGAAACACTTAATGGAGGTGGTTATTCCTGCCGGGCATATCAATGCACGAGCACATCAATCGCAGTCATCACGCAGCGCTTGCGAGTCGTGACCGCAGAAACCGTCACTTGATGGACGGAGGGGGAGGATGAAGCCCATCGATCCCGGCACCCTCCTGTCCAGAGGAACAACGCGCTGCTTCGCGACTACCGTCAGGGCTGCAATCTGGCATCTGCCATCGCAGGGCCCCGACCCTTGAGTATTTCAACCCTGATGAAGGGGTCCAGACCCCATTGCAATCGACTGCCACTGATCTCCCACTTATTGACCTTCAAGTCAATAAAACCGCAGCCATTGAGATTTTCGTCGCTCTGGAAGTGGGAGACGGGAAGGTCACCCCACGCTGCACTGACCCACGCGCTGCGCTGAGGCAATACGGTCGAGGAGTGCATGGAAACTGCGTACTTTCTACTCATGCCTGTCCACGGAAATTGACTCCCAGGACCGCGCGACGGAAATTTCCTCGAGATACCGCTCAAGGTCTCTGAACGGAGAGACCCCTATAGCAGCGAAGGAGAACCACACGGCATCGCACTCGTCGCAGACAAATATCTGAACGCCGCGCTCCTTTACTTGAGCTTTCAACACCTCACCCTGCTCACAACGGGGACAGATCAAACAACCCCCATCGCACCGGAGATGCAGATACAAACTTACTGACCATCCCAGAAACAATTTCCCAGACCTTTCTTGCCGATGATACAGGAGGAGAATCTATTTCCATCACCCAGCCAGTCATCATTGACAGTGGAAGTTGAACGCGCCCGAGGGGGTCCTGCTGCCGATGGCACCAATCAATGAAGAAGAAGACTTCGGGCGAACTCTCTACCAGCTGATGGCCCTGCTATTGGCGATGGGTCACGTCGTTTTCTTCCCTGCAAACCGGCGCGCGCCACGACGGGAGTGCCGAGCACTTTGACTCAGCAAAGTAGTTTGCCAAACCCCAGCATGGGTCCGCAAAGCATCCGGCGCTCAGCCATGTCCAATGCACAGGGAACAACGCTACAGTCGACATATGTCGCTCATCCTGCAGATCGAAGGCTGTGCCATTCACGACATCCCCAGCCTGTACGCGGAGATCAACCGCGTGTTCATGCCCGGCGAGGACTGGCAGCTCGGGCCAAGCCTGGACGCCCTGGATGATCTGCTGCATGGCGTCCATGGCGTGTTGGCCGGCCATGAGCGGGCCACGGTGATCTGGAGTGATATCGAGCACAGCCGCGCCGCACTGGGACGAACTACCACATGCCAGTGGCTGCAGTCCAAGCTGGAAGCCCCGGGCACCTTCAACACGCGGACCATTTCGCGCCAGCTGGACGCCCTGCAACGGGGCGAGGGCCCAACCTACTTCGAGATCGTGATGGATATCTTCGCCAGCCACCGGCAGATCACCCTGGTCCCGGCCTGACCCCGTGGCTGTGCGGTACCCGCCTGCCACCGGTGGCGGCAGCCCTGTGCCCCAGCAGTTACCATGGACGGCCCTGTACCCGCTCCGTTGCCGCTGCCCTCCGGCGCGAACGGACGCCCCGGATTCACGAGCCCCATGTCCAAAGAAAAGTCCGCCGAACACACCCCGCTGATGAAGCAGTTCTTCGCAGCCAAGTCCGAGTATCCGGACCTGCTGCTGTTCTTCCGCATGGGCGACTTCTACGAGCTGTTCTACGACGATGCGCGCAAGGCCGCGCGCCTGCTCGACATCACCCTGACCCAGCGTGGCAGCTCCGGCGGCGCGCCGATTCCGATGGCCGGCGTGCCGGTACATGCCTATGAAGGCTACCTGGCGCGGTTGGTGGCGCTGGGCGAGTCGGTGGCGATCTGCGAGCAGATCGGCGACCCGGCGCTGGCCAAGGGCCTGGTCGAACGCAAGGTGGTGCGCATCGTCACCCCCGGCACCGTCACCGACGAAGCGCTGCTGGACGAACGCCGCGACACCCTGCTGATGGCGCTGTCGCGCACGAAGCAAGGCTACGGCTTGGCCTGGGCCGACCTGGCCGGTGGCCGCTTCCTGGTCAATGAAGTCGAGACCGACGACGCGCTGGAAGCCGAACTGGCCCGACTGGAACCGGCCGAGCTGCTGGTGCCCGACGAGGAGAACTGGCCCGACTTCCTGCGCCACCGCACCGGCGTGCGCCGCCGTGCGCCGTGGCTGTTCGACGCGGACAGCGGCCGCCGCCAGCTGCTGAACTTCTTCAAGCTGCACGATCTGAGCGGCTTCGGTATCGATGACAAGCCACGTGCCACCGCCGCCGCCGGCGCCCTGCTCGGTTATGTCGAGGAAACCCAGAAGCAGCGCCTGCCGCACCTGACCTCGATCGCGATGGAAACCGCCGCCGAGGCGATCGCGATGAACGCCGCCACCCGCCGCCACCTGGAACTGGATACGCGCGTCGACGGCGATACCCGCAATACCCTGCTGGGCGTGCTCGACAGCACGGTGACGCCAATGGGCGGGCGCCTGCTGCGCCGGTGGCTGCACCGCCCGCTGCGCCTGCGCGAGGTGCTGGTACAGCGCCACCATGCGGTGGAAACCCTGATCGATCACGGCAGCGATGCCGACATCCGCGAACAGTTCCGCCGCCTCGGCGACCTGGAACGCATCCTGACCCGCGTCGCACTGCGTTCGGCGCGCCCGCGTGATTTCTCCACCCTGCGCGATGGCCTGGGCCTGCTGCCGGCGGTGCGCGAAGTGCTGGCGCCGCTGGATTCACCGCGCCTGCAGGCACTGCATGCCGCCTTGGGCGAGCACGACGCGTGCGCACAGCTGCTGGCCAGCGCCATCGCCGAAATGCCGCCACTGAAGCTGAGCGACGGCGGCGTGCTGGCCGATGGCTTCGATGAAGAGCTGGACGAGCTGCGCCGCCTGTCCACCCATGCCGACCAGTTCCTGGTTGACCTGGAACTGCGCGAGCGCGAGAGCAGCGGCATTCCCACCCTGAAGGTGGGCTACAACCGCGTGCACGGCTACTACATCGAAATCAGCAAGGGCCAGTCCGATCGCGCGCCGGTGCACTACACCCGCCGCCAGACGCTGACCAATGCCGAGCGTTACATCACCGAAGAACTGAAGGCATTCGAGGACAAGGTGCTGTCCGCGCGCGACCGTTCGCTGTCGCGCGAGAAGTACCTGTACGAGCAGCTGCTGGATACCCTCGGCGCGCAGCTGGAACCGCTGAAGCAGTGCGCCGCCGCGCTGAGCGAACTGGACGTGCTGGCCGCCTTCGCCGAACGCGCGCAGGCGCTGGACTGGTCGCGACCGGAACTTGAAACGGCACCGTGCCTGAAGATCGAGCGTGGCCGCCATCCGGTGGTCGAGGCGGTGCGCGAGCAGCCGTTCGAACCCAACGATCTGGATCTGCATCCGGACCGCCGCATGCTGGTCATCACCGGTCCGAACATGGGTGGTAAATCGACCTACATGCGGCAGAACGCGCTGATCGTGCTGCTGGCCCACATCGGCAGCTTCGTGCCGGCCAGCCGGGCGCTGATCGGCCCGATCGACCGCATCCTGACCCGCATCGGCGCCGGTGACGACCTCGCCCGCGGGCAGTCGACCTTCATGGTCGAGATGGCCGAGACCAGCTACATCCTGCACCACGCCACCGCGCATTCGCTGGTGCTGATGGACGAAATCGGCCGTGGCACGTCCACCTACGACGGCCTGGCGCTGGCCGACGCGGTGGCCCGCCACCTGGCCTACCAGAACCGCTGCTACACGCTGTTCGCCACCCACTACTTCGAGCTGACCGCGCTGGCCGACGAGCAGCACGAGGGCGGCCGCAGCGGCATCGCCAACGTGCACCTGGATGCCGTCGAGCACGGTGAAGCGCTGGTGTTCATGCACGCTGTTAAGGACGGCCCGGCCAACCGCAGCTTCGGCCTGCAGGTGGCCGCACTGGCCGGCCTGCCGCGCGCCACCGTGGCGCAGGCGCGCCGTCGACTGGCCGAGCTGGAACAGCGCGGCGGTGAGAGCCATGCCGCCGAGCTGGCGCCGCAGGCACTGGATGCACCGCAGCAGTTCGGCCTGTTCGCGGCGCCGTCGAACAAGGCACAGGAAGCACTGGCCGCCATCGATCCGGACGAACTGACGCCGAAGCAGGCACTGGAAGCGCTGTACCGACTGAAAGCACTGCTGTAACCGCAGCACGCACCCCTGGCTTCCCGCCGCCACGCGGGAGGCCTGTCGAAAGATCCGGCAAATCTGATTCTTTGTTTCAATTGACAAAAACTATCAAACTGAGCGGATCATTCGATTATTCATTTCATCTGGCCCTAGCTAAAGTCGAGTGAAGATGTTCCATCCCGTCTTCACCCGCAGGAGCCAGCCATGAGCCAGTCCGATAACAACAGCCCGAAATGTCCGTATCACACCGCGCCGTCGCCTGCGGAAGGCGCCCAGCAGCAACGCGAGCTGAGCACTACCCCGAAGCAGAAGCACGGCGATGAACCGGTCACGCCGATGACCACGGCCTTCGGCGCACCGGTGGTGGACAACCAGAACAGCAAGACCGCCGGCCCGCGTGGCCCGCTGCTGATGGAAGACGTGTGGCTGCTGGAAAAGCTGGCCAACCTCAACCGCGAGATCATTCCCGAGCGCCGCATGCACGCCAAGGGCTCGGGCGCATTCGGCACCTTCACCGTCACTCACGACATCAGCAAGTACACCCGCGCCAAGCTGTTCGAGAAGGTCGGCAAGCAGACCGAGATGTTCGCCCGCTTCACCACGGTGGCCGGCGAGCGTGGCGCCGCCGACGCCGAGCGTGACATCCGCGGCTTCGCCCTGAAGTTCTACACCGAAGAAGGCAATTGGGACCTGGTCGGCAACAACACGCCGGTGTTCTTCCTGCGCGACCCGCGCAAGTTCGCCGACCTCAACAAGGCCGTCAAGCGCGACCCGCATACCAACCTGCGCAGCGCACGCAACAACTGGGATTTCTGGACGCTGCTGCCCGAAGCCCTGCTGCAGGTGACCGTGGTGATGAGCGACCGCGGCATTCCGCGCAGCTTCCGCCACATGCACGGTTTCGGCTCGCACACCTACAGCTTCACCAACGCCGACAGCGAGCGCTTCTGGGTGAAGTTCCACTTCGTCAGCCAGCAGGGCATCGAATCGCTGACCGACGCGCAGGCGCAGATCCTGGTCGGCCATGACCGCGAAAGCCACGGCCGCGACCTGTTCGCCGCGATCGAGAAGGGCGACTTCCCGAAGTGGAAACTGTTCATCCAGGTCATGCCGGAACTGGAGGCGGAAACCTACCGCATCCATCCGTTCGACCTGACCAAGGTGTGGCCGAAGAGCGACTACCCGCTGATCGAAGTGGGCCAGTTCGAACTGAACCGCAATCCGGTCAACTGGTACCAGGACGTGGAGCAGTCAGCGTTCGCGCCGAGCAACCTGGTGCCGGGTATCGGCCCGTCGCCGGACAAGATGCTGCAGGCGCGCCTGTTCGCCTACTCCGATGCGCAGCGCTACCGCCTGGGCGTGAACCACCACCAGATTCCGGTGAACGCGGCGCGCTGCCCGGTGCACAGCAACCACCGCGACGGTGCGATGCGCGTGGACGGCAACTACGGCGGCCTGCCGCACTACGAACCCAACAGCTACGGCCAGTGGCAGGAACAGCCGCAGTACCGCGAACCGCCGATGAAGATCCGCGGCGACGCCGACTTCTGGAACTTCCGTGAGGACGACGCCGACTACTTCAGCCAGCCCGGTGCGCTGTTCCGCAGCTACAACCAGGCACAGAAGGAGCGACTGTTCGCCAACACCGCCCGTGCCCTGGGCGATGCGCCGGACTTCATCAAGCAGCGCCACATCGACAACTGCAGCAAGGCCGACCCGGCCTATGGCGCTGGTGTTGCCGCGGCGCTGAAGGCGCTGGCCAGCCAGCCGACGGATCCGTTCAAGCCGGCCCAGCCGGAAGCGGACTTCCCCACCGCGACCCCGGGCGCCGAAGACATCGAGCTCTGATCGCCCCGCCCCGTGAACGCCACGCCGCCTCCCCGTGAGGCGGCGTCGCCGTTTTAACGGTCTGCGTCGTACCTTCTGCACGCCCAACCCCAATCAAGGATTCCGCAGATGAGCCTGACCGACGAACTTCTCGCCAAATTGCAGGGCGCCCCGCTGCAGCAGGTATCGCAGCAGCTCGGCATCAGCGATACCCAGGCCTCCGGTGCGATCAGTGCCGCGCTACCGGTGCTGATGGGCGCGCTGGGCAACAACGCCTCGCAGCCGCAGGGCGCACAGGCGCTGCTCGGTGCACTGCAGAACAACCACAGCGGCCTGGACCTGGGCAGCGTGCTCGGCTCGGTACTGGGCGGCGGTGGCGGTGGCGCCGCCAGCGACGGTGCCGGCATCCTCGGCCACATCTTCGGCGGCAGCCAGCAGAAGGTGGAAACCGGCCTGGCCCAGGCCACCCAGCTCGACAGCGGCCGTACCAGCCAGCTGCTGCAGATGCTCGCACCGATCGTGATGGCCTTCCTCGCCCAGCGCCTCGGTGGTGGCCAGGCCGATGCCGGCTCGCTCAGCCAGGCCCTCGGCCAGGAAAAGCAGCAGGTGCAGCAACAGGGCGGCCTTGCCGGCGGCCTGCTTGGCAGCGTGCTGGACCAGGACGGTGACGGCCAGCTCGGCGTGGGCGATCTGCTGAAGATCGGCGGCAGCCTGCTGGGCGGCAAGCGCTGAGCCAAGGGGGCGCCGGACCCGGTCTGGCGCCCTGCAACTTACAACGCGTCGATATCGCCGAGCGCGCGGATCAACCGCCGTGCGCGTTTGTCCGGCTTGTGCTCCGGCGGCTGGAAACCATCGCGTGCGGCGATGCGCAGCGCCCGCTGCTCGGCGCGGCGGGCCCTGGAGGCCTCACTCTCGGCATACAGCTGCTGCGCCGCCGGCGCCGGCCCGCGCTGATCGCTCAGCCCCAGCACCTGGATCTCGAAATGCTCCTCGCCGCGTTCCACCTGCAGCTGCTCGCCGACGCGCACCGCGCGTGAGGATTTCGGGCGCTGCCCAGCCACGCTGACCTTGCCGGTCTCGATGGCCTGCTTGGCCAGGCTGCGGGTCTTGAAGAAACGGGCCGCCCACAGCCAGATGTCCAGTCGGACACTGGGCGGCAGCGGGGAAAGCTCGGTCATCGGCAGGGACTACTCCGTTCGCTTGTTCAGGGGACGCGGGTTGTCGGGGTCGGTGCGGCAGCCGCTGCCCCCGATCAGCGTGGGTACGCCGGCAGAAAGATCCTGGCGCTGGCTGCCGACCAGGCACTCGGGCCGGTCGGTGGGCCGCACCTGGGTATCGCCCAGCCGGTCACCTGTCGAACATGCGGCCAGTACGACGCTGATCAAGGCCAGCGCCAGGCTCCACTTCACCTGCAGTCGTTGATGCATTGCCACATCCCGCAAACCGGCTTGGTGCTAGTGTGCGCCTCCCGGGATTCGATCACCACTCCATGGCCAAAGCGCCGCTTGACCTGACCTCCGGCCCGATCGGCCGCAATCTCCTGCTGTTTTCCCTGCCGATCCTGGCAGGCAACATCGCGCAGTCGCTGAACGGTTCGGTGAATGCGGTCTGGGTCGGGCGCTTCCTCGGTGAGGCGGCACTGACCGCCACCGCGAACGCCAACAACATCATGTTCTTCCTTATCGGCTCGGTGTTCGGCTTCGGCATGGCTTCGACCATCCTGATCGGACAGGCGATCGGCGCGCGCGACATCGCGCAGGCGCGGCGCGTGGTCGGCACCAGTGCCACCTTCTTCATCGGCCTGTCGGTGATCATCGCCATCGCCGGCTGGTTCATGGCCCATCCGCTGCTGGCGGCGATGGGCACCCCGGCCGCCTCGCTGCCATTGGCCGAGGCCTACCTGCAGATCATCTTCCTGGCGATGCCGACGCTGTACGCGTTCGCCTTTCTCACCGCCGCCCTGCGCGGTGCCGGTGATTCGCGCACGCCGTTCCGCTTCCTGATGGTATCGGTGGCACTGGACATCGTGCTGAACCCGGTACTGATCTTCGGCATGGGGCCCTTCCCCGCGCTGGGCATCGCCGGCTCGGCCTGGGCCACGCTGGTCGCGCAGACGCTGTCGCTGGCCGGCCTGCTGCTGTACATGCGGCACAAGCGCCACACCCTGTGGCTGGGCCGCGCCGACCTGCGCCTGTTCAAGCTCGACATGACCATCCTCAAGGCGCTGGTGGTCAAGGGCGTGCCGATGGGCCTGCAGATGGTGCTGATCTCGCTGTCGGTGATCCTGCTGATGACCATGGTCAACCAGTACGGCACCGACACCGGCGCGGGCTACGGCGCGTCCCTGCAGCTGTGGAACTACCTGCAGATGCCGGCGATGGCGATCGGTGCGGCGTGTTCTTCGATGGCCGCACAGAACGTCGGTGCGCAGCGCTGGGACCGCGTGCGCGGTACCGCACGCCAGGGCGTGCTGTTCAACTTCCTGCTGACCGGCGCGCTGATCCTGCCGTTGGTTGTGTTCGATCGCCAGCTGCTGGCGCTGTTCCTGCCGCCGGCCAGCCAGGCGCTGGACATCGCCCGCCACCTCAACCATGTGGTGATCGGCTCGTTCCTGTTCTTCGGCGTCAGCTTCGTGATCTCCGGCGTGGTGCGCTCCACCGGCGCGGTGATTCCGCCACTGCTGATCCTGGCCGGCTCGCTGTGGGGCGTGCGCGTGCCGTTCGCCGAACTGCTGCAGCCGTACTGGGGCGCCGATGCAATCTGGTGGAGCTTCCCGGTCAGCTCGCTGGTGTCGATGCTGCTGTCGCTGGCGTATTACCGCTGGGGCGGCTGGCGCAAGGCGAAGATGATGGGCAGGCCCTCGCATGCCGAAGAACTGGCGACGCCGTCGGAGATTCCGGCCTGTCCGCCGTCGCCGGTGGCCGACCCGGATGCCGCACCGCCACGGTAGTGCCGGCCGCTGGCCGGCAACCTCACACCTCTCCAGCAGCATCGCGCAACAGCCGGCCAGCGGCCGGCTCTACCGTTTCTTCTTCGCCGCATTGAACGCCGCCGCTGCGCGCAGCAGCGCCTTGAACGCAGCGGCATCCGGCATCGCACCTTCATGGATGTCGATCGCACGCCGCGTGTTGCCCTCCAGGCTGGCGTTGAACAGGCCTTTGGGATCGGTCAGCGCCGCACCGTTGGCGAAGGTCAGTTTCACTGCCTGCTTGTAGGTTTCGCCGGTGCACAGGATGCCGTTGTGCTCCCACACCGGTGTACCGCGCCACTTCCAGGCTTCCTGCACGTCCGGCAGCGCTTCATGGATCAATGCACGCACGCGTGCCAGCGTTTCGCCGCGCCAGTCTCCCAGCTCGGCGATGCGTGCATCGATCAGTTCGGTCGCCGGGGTTCCGGCATCGTCAGGGTTCGGCGCGTGCGTGGCCATCAGCGGTTCTCGTCGGGAAAGGAATCAGAACGGTGGGCTTACATGCGCTCGCCGGGCAACGCGGCGGCCTGGCGCACCCAGTCCAGGAACTGCGCTTCATCCAACAGGCCGGATTCGTGGATGTGCAGGTAGCGCGTGTCGCCGCTCCTGGACGGCTCCGGTGGCGGCGGCGTCAGTGCAGCGCCGCGGAAAAAGGCCACCTTGATGTAGCGGGTGAAGCAATGGAAGCTGAGAAACCAGCCCGCGCCGACGGCCATCGCATACATCGGCGAGTTCCACTTCACCGCCTTGTGCACGCCGGGTACGGCCCGTTCGATCAGGGCATCCAGTCGCGCGCCAATCGGGCGTTTCCAGTCCGGCATGGCGGCGATGTACGCCCGCACCGGGGCATCGCCCTCGCCCTTGGCGATCTGCGGGTTGCCACCGGACAGCAGGGTGGGCGCAGCGGTGGGTGCGGTTCGCTTGGCAGGCATCGCACGGTACGGGCATCGGGATGATGCGGCAGCCTAGCGCGGCCCGTAGCCGTCGGTCACGGCGCAGTGCGCCATCGGCTCAGTCCGCCTGCCGCGCCCGGAACTGGCGCCAATCCGGCAGCTTGCGGTGGCGGCGCAGCGAGCGCATCAGCGCCGCCATCACAAGGCCGAACAGCGCGCCGGCCACCAGATCGGCCACCAGCAACAGCACCAGCGGACGTTCGCTGCCCTGCCACAGCATCAGCCACATCAGCGCGGTCCAGAACAGCCCGAACAGCAGGCCCTGCACCAACGCGTTGGTGCCAAAGCCGGCCAGGATCGGTGGCGGCAGTGCGATGCCCAGGCGCCACAACAGGCGATGCAGCAACGGCGCCGATTGCACGCGTGCCAGCCCCTTGCCGTCGAGAAAGCGCAACGCCGACTGGATCACGGCCGGATAGCGAAGGTTGATGTCGTTCATCACCTGATCGTGGCCGATGCGATGCCGGAAACGCAAACGGCCACCCGAAGGTGGCCGTCGCGGCAACAACCGAAGTTGTTTATCAGGCCTTGTCGGCCAGACGGGCAGCCTTGGCGGCAGCAGCGGCAGCCAGGTCTTCCTTGATGCGGGCAGCCTTGCCTTCCAGGCCACGCAGGTAGTACAGCTTGCCGGCGCGGACCTTACCACGACGCTTCACTTCGACCGAGTCGATGATGGCGCTGTGGGTCTGGAAAACGCGCTCGACGCCGTAGCCGTGCGAGATCTTGCGGACGGTGAACGAGGAGTTCAGGCCGGCGTTCTTGGTGGCGATGACGACGCCTTCGTAGGCCTGCACGCGCTCGCGGCTGCCTTCCTTCACCTTCACGTTGACGACAACGGTGTCGCCCTGGCTGAACTTCGGCAGTTCACGGGTGATCTGGGCGGATTCGAATTCCGCGACGATGGACTTGTTCAGCTTGCTCATGGGTTACACCGATTCTTGTTCGGGTGGGCGTGTCGTATCGACAACGTAGGCTCATGCAGTCACCGGACTGTGCTGCACGTTTGTTTTGGGTACTGCGCGCGCCGACCAGGGTCGACGGTAATTGGCCATGATAGCCGATAAAGCCGACCCTGCGCTAGGGGCTGGCCTTCTGGTTCCGGGCCTGACGGCCCTGCTCCAGCAGTTTGCGGTCGGCCTTGTCCAGTGCCTGTTCATCCAGCAGGTCCGGGCGCCGCTCGGCGGTCCGGAGCAGCGACTGCTGGCGGCGCCAAGCGGCGATGGCCGCGTGGTTGCCCGAGCGCAGCACGTCCGGCACGTCACCCAGCGGGTGCTGGGCCGGCTGGCTGTAATGCGGGCAGTCGAGCAGGCCGAGGTCGCCCTCGAAGCTGTCCTGCGCCGCCGATTCGGCGTCGTTCAGGGCACCGTCCTGCAGGCGGGCCACGGCGTCGATGATCACCGCCGCGCCCAGTTCCCCCCCGGACAGCACGTAGTCGCCGAGGGAGATCTCCTCGTCGACATTGGCCTCCAGGAAACGCTCGTCGATGCCCTCGTAGCGGCCGCAGAGCAGGACCACGCGCGGCAGCGCCGCCAGTTCCCGCACCTTGGCCTGGGTCAGCGGCGCCCCCTGCGGGCTGAGGTAGATCACCCGCGCCGGGGTCGGATCGGCCTCACGGATCGCCTGCAGGCAGGCCTGCAACGGCTCGATCAGCATCACCATGCCCGGGCCACCACCGAACGGACGGTCGTCCACGCGGCGGTAGTTGCCTTCGGCGTAATCACGGGGGTTCCAGCCGTGCAGGCTGAACAGCCCCTTCTCCTGCGCGCGCCCGACCACGCCCAGTCCGGCGGACTGGGCGAGGAACTCGGGGAACAGGGTGATGACGTCGAAACGCATGCTCACGCTCAGAACTCGGGATCCCAGTCGACCACGACCAGGTTGGCCTCGAAGTCGACCGACTTGACGAAGTCCGGCTGCACGAACGGAATCATCCGCTCGCGGTCACCGCGGACCACCACCACGTCGTTGGCTCCGGTGCTGAACAGGTGCGAGACCTGGCCCAGGGCAACGCCCTCGGTGGTCTTCACGTCCAGGCCTTCCAGGTCCACCCAGTAGTACTCATCGGGCTTCGGTGGCGGCAATGCACTGCGGGCCACGTAGATCTCGGTGCCGTGCATCGCTTCGACGGTATCGCGGTCCTCGACGCCGGGGAAACGGGCGACCAGGTGCTTGCCGCTGTCGCGGCCACGCACACCTTCAATCGTGGTTTCCACGCCGGACGGGCTGCGCACGATCCACGGCTGGTAACGGAAAATGGCGGAACGTGGCTCGGTCCAGGACTCGAGCTTGATTTCGCCGCGCACACCAAAAGCGCCGACAACCCTGCCCAGCAGGATGCGGCGCTCGATATCTTTCATCTGCTTCAACCAAGAGGGCCACGCCGAAGCGTGGCCCGTCAGGATCAGGCCGCAGCGGCCTGGGACTTGGTCGCTTCCTTGATCAGGTTGCGGACCTTGTCGGTCGGCTGGGCGCCGTTCTTGACCCAATGGTCAACGCGGGCCAGGTCCAGCTCGATGCGCTTCTCGGCGCCCTGGGCAACCGGGTTGTAGAAGCCAACGCGCTCGATGTTGCGGCCGTCGCGCGCGCTGCGCACGTCGGTGACGATGATGTGGTAGAACGGACGCTTCTTGGCGCCGCCGCGGGTCAGTCGAATCTTGACCATGGTGTTTTTCCTATTGCCCAGTCGCCAGGATGGCGAGGTAAGCGGGCGATTATAGCGGCAGAGCCCGGCCGAGCCAACCCCGGGCTGTATCCATCTTCACGGTAGCGCAGTGCTATGCCTCGCCACTTTCGTTCAGCAAAGTGATCAACCTCCGACCGCCCCTCCAAGATTCCCGGGGCGATAGCGTCAGAGCGCTCCCGCTACCGGCGCCCGATGCATGTCCAGCACATCTACCTCGTGCCGCTGCAGCAGGTCGTCAAATGCATCGCCGCCAATCCGCTCGACAAGTTGCCGCTCGGATTCGTGGATGGCGATGCACTGCAGCCAGTTGATGGCAACCGGCGGGAACTGCAGCCCCGGGAACCTGGCGTCATTCCAGAAGAAGGGCGGCACCAGATAGACGTGCGGCATCCGGGTCGACGGGAAGTAGTCCTGCAGGATGTCGGGAATCACGCTACCAGGCTGCACCGCCGCACGATCGCGCATGATCGCGAAAGCCGTCGAGGCGACGACGTTGTCCCAATGCAGCGCGTCCTGTTCTGCACACGCACACAGCTCGACGCGCGTTTCCAGTTCGTGCCCCTCCGCATGACGTAACCCAGAATCCGATAGGCCGATGGACGAGATGGACTTCAGCCCTGCTTCCGGAGAGCTGAACGTCGTGAGGATATCGACTGAACGTAGGCGATGATCATCGTGAAAGGCCTGGACCTTGGGCCGCCCCTCAGAGCCCATGACCTTGATTGCGTGCATCGCTACCGCGCGATGCTGCTCGGTGACCATACCCATATCTGATTGAAACTCCTGAGTGTTGTTCGCTGCGGACGCATCCGCCGGGCATGGCCCGGCGCTACCGGCTGCAACGCTTCAAGGTAGCGTCCGGCTATGTCCAGCGATCGGCAACCACGCGCCTCGTTCAGGAAAGCGGCTGCCAGGCCACCGCCGCCAGCACCGCCCTGCCCTGTTCAGCCAGCGCCTGCGAGCCGGGCAGGACATGCCCGTCAATGGCCTCCAGCGCCCACAGGCCGCTGGCGTTGCAGGCAAAAGCCGCCTTCACGCCGGCCAGATCGGCCAGCGGCAGCGGCTGAGTGACCTGAGGCCCCGGCCAATGCCGCTTCAGCAGCGCTTCGGCCGTCCCGCGCAGGGCAGGCGCCTGTGGCCAGAGCAGCCGCTCACCATCGTGCACGGCCAGGTTCCAGGTGCTCCCTTCACTCACGTCGCCATCGGCGGTCACGAACAGCACATCGTCGAATCCTTGCGCCATCGCCGCGCGCCGCTCGGCAAACAGGCCAAACGTGCCCACATGCTTGATCTGCGGCATTTCGCGCTGCCAGGCCACGCTGCGCACGCGCTTGGGCGCGGCCAGGGCCACCGGCGCTGAAACTGCCACCAGCACGTCCACCGGCACGGCCGCCAGCGGATTGCGGAAATCGAAGCGGCGCGAGTACACCGTCACCCGCAGCGAGGCATCGGCCAGGCCGGCCTGCCGCAGCGCCTGCGACATCCACGCCCGCACCTGCACCGTGTCCAGTTCGCTGCCGAACAGTTCGCGCGTGGCCTGCGACAGCCGCGCCAGATGCAGGTCCAGCCCCTGCACTGCACCACCACGCACCTGCAGCGAGGTGAAGTGGCCGTAGTTCACCAGCGCCGGCAGCAGGTCCGCCACCTGCGCCGGCTGGCCATTGCAGGTGACCCTCATCGCAGCAGCGCCTGCGCCTGTTCCCACATGCCGCGCAGCACATCGGCGGCCGGCTGTGCAGGCGCCATCCACGCCGACTGCCCGGCCCAGGCCTGCATCGCCGCCAGGCGATTTTCCTGCACGGCCTGCTTGCGCATCGGCGCGGTCAGGCCACGCTGCACCGGGTACGGGCGCGGCGCAGGGGCGCCTTCGGCAGCAGCGGCGCGCACATACGCGGTCGCCAGGCCACGGCCAAGGCGGCCGCTGAACGCGCGCGTCGGCCAGGTATCTTCCGGTTCGCTGGCGGCCAGCCCATCGGCCCACGCCGATGCGATCGCCGCCTCGGGCGTGCGCAGGAAGGCGGTGCCGATCTGGACGGCGCTGGCCCCCAGGGTGAGTGCGGCAGCAATGCCACGGCCATCGGCGATGCCACCGGCAGCGATCACCGGAATCTGCAGGTGATCGGCCAGGCGCGGCAACAGCGCGAACAGCCCGACCAGCTGGCGTTCGGCCATTGCCGGATCAAACGCACCGCGATGGCCACCGGCCTCCATGCCCTGCGCCACCACGGCGTCGGCACCGGCGTCCTGTGCGGCACGCGCTTCGGACAAGGTGGTCGCGCAGGCGATCCAGGCAATGCCGGCGTCCTTCAGCTGCTGCACGTGGCGCGGCAGCAGCACACCCATGATGGTCGACGCCACCGCCGGGCGTGCCGCAAGCAACGCAGCGAACTGTTCTTCGAAATCGGCAGGCGTGGCGTCGGCGGCGCTGGCCGGCACGTCCGGGCCCCACTGCGCGAGGAAAGCGCGGCTGGCGGCCTCGGCAGCGACATTACGGCTCGGTGCGGGGTCCGGCAGCCACAGGTTCACCTGCGCCGGGCCGGTGGAGGTCGCGCGGAAGTCCTCCATCCAGCGACCGATATCGGCCGACGACGACAGCACCGCGCCCATCGCCCCCATGCTGCCGGCATTGGCCAGCGCGGCGGACAACGGTACGGGGCAGGCACCGGCCATCGGTGCCAGCAGGATCGGAACGGAAATGCCAAAGCGCCGGCAGAACGCCTCGACGCGGGAAGTTACAGCGGAACTCTGCATGACGGCCCATCGTTTCGTACAGGCCCCCATGGTGCGCGCGGGACAGGGGAAGAGTCGAGCCTGCTGCTGCGCGCCGCCGCCCGAGCGAAGGCTCGGGCGCTACATCACACTGCGACCGGGGCCGTCATCAACGGAACGGCATGCCGCGGCCGCCCATGGCGCCCATCATGCCCTTCATGCTGCGCAACATGCCCTTCATGCCACCGCCGGCCATCTTGCTCATCATCTTTTCCATCTGCATGTACTGCTTCATCAGCTTGTTGACGTCGGCCGGGGTCACGCCCGAACCCTTGGCGATGCGCGCGCGGCGCGAGCCGTTGAGCAGGTTCGGGTTGCGCCGTTCCTTCTTGGTCATCGAGCTGATGATGGCGATCATGCGCGGCACTTCCTTGCCCTGGCTGACCTGCTGCTTCAGGTGGTCGGGGATGTTGCCCAGGCCCGGCAGCTTGTCCATCAGGCCGCCGATGCCGCCCATGTTCTGCATCTGCTCCAGCTGGTCGCGCATGTCGTTCAGGTCGAACTTCTTTCCCTTCGCGACCTTCTCGGCCAGCTTGGCGGCCTTGTCCTTGTCGACCTGCTGCTCCACCTGCTCGACCAGCGACAGCACGTCGCCCATGTCGAGGATGCGGCTGGCGATGCGGTCCGGATGGAACACGTCCAGGCCTTCCGGCTTTTCGCTGACACCGACGAACTTGATCGGCTTGCCGGTGATGTAGCGCACGCTCAGCGCGGCACCGCCACGGGCGTCACCGTCGGTCTTGGTCAGCACCACGCCGGTCAGCGGCAGCGCATCACCGAAGGCCTTGGCGGTGTTGGCCGCGTCCTGGCCGGTCATGGCGTCGACCACGAACAGGGTTTCGGCCGGGTTCACGGCAGCGTGCAGGGCCTTGATCTCGGCCATCATCGCTTCGTCGATGGCCAGGCGGCCGGCGGTATCGACCAGCAGTACGTCGACGAACGACTTGCGGGCATCGTCGATGGCGGCGCGGACGATGGCTTCCGGCTTCTGGTCGGCGCTGGACGGGAAGAACAGCACGCCCACCTGCTCGGCCAGGGTCTTCAGCTGCTCGATCGCGGCCGGACGGTAGACGTCGGCCGAGACCACCATCACCTTCTTCTTGCGCTTTTCCTTCAGGTGCTTGGCCAGCTTGCCCACCGTGGTGGTCTTGCCGGCGCCCTGCAGGCCCGCCATCAGGATGATCGCCGGAGCGGGCACATTGAGGTTCAGGTCGCTGGCCTCGGCACCCATCACCGCGGTCAGCTCGTCGCGCACGACCTTGATCAGGGCCTGGCCCGGGGTCAGCGACTTCAGCACTTCCTGGCCAACCGCGCGCACCTTGATGCGCTCGATCAGGGCCTGCACCACCGGCAGCGCGACGTCGGCTTCGAGCAGCGCGATGCGTACTTCGCGGGTCGCCTCGCGGATGTTCTCCTCGGTCAGGCGGCCGCGGCCACGCAGGCGCTCGATGGTGCCGGAAAGGCGCTGGGTCAGGGACTCGAACATGCGGCGCAACCTGTCTGAAAGCGGGGGACAATAAGGCAGACAGTATAACGGGTCCGGCTGTCCGCCCGGACTGCGACCACCGGGCCGTCGCCAGCATCACAGGGGTATGCGAAACTGCAACGATGACAATCGTTCTCATCGCCGTCCTGCTCTACTTGGCTGCCAGTGCCCTGCTGGTGCGCGCGCTCGGCCGCGATGAAAGCACCGGCTCCCCCACCTGGCTGTGGCCGGCCCTGCCAGCGATGCTGCTGCATGGCGGTTACCACGTGATGGTGGCGATGCGCACCAACGGCGGGCCGGACATGCACTTCTTCGCCGCGCTGTCGCTGGTCGGCCTGGGCATGGCCTGGCTGACCTCGCTGGTGGGCGCGCGCGGCCGCATGTCGGCGCTGGGCGTGGTGGTGTTCCCACTGGCCGCGGTACTGCTTCTGGCCTATCACGGCTACGGCCACGAGCCGAGCAAGGTGCTGGGCTGGCGCCTGGCCAGCCATGCCTGGCTGGCGCTGCTGGCCTACGCCACGCTGAGCATCGCCGCGCTGCTGGCGATCATGCTGTGGCTGCAGGAACGCGCCCTGCGCCGCCGCGAGTTCCGCCCGTGGCTGCGCGCGCTGCCACCGCTGGCCGACCTGGAATCGCTGCTGTTCCGGGTGATCACGGTCGGCTTCGCGCTGCTGACCCTGACCCTGGTCACCGGCGTGCTGTTCGTCGACGACCTGCTGGCGCAGAAGCTGGTGCACAAGACCGTGCTGAGCGTGCTGTCGTGGATCGTGTTCGGCGTGCTGATGATCGGCCGTCGCCGCTACGGCTGGCGCGGCATGAAGGCGGTGCACTGGACGCTGGCGGCAATGCTGTTGCTGCTGCTGGCGTTCTTCGGCAGCCAGTTCGTGATCGAACTGGTGTTCGGGCATTCGCGATAAAGGCATGCCGACCAACGGTCGGCACCCACCCCAACATCACCGGGTAGTGCCGGCCGCTGGCCGGCAACTGAACCGCACCATGCGCGGATGCTGCCGCCGATCAGGGAATCGACTGCGCCAGGATCTTCCGCACCGAGCGACCGCTGTTGGTGAGGATGTCATCGACCTGCCAGCAGCCCTGGCCCTGGCGAACCATCGGCAGGCGGGTCACGTAGGCCTTCTTCCATACCGCATAGCGCATCTCGACCTGGCCGGCAGTGGCCGAGGCCTCTTTCCAGCGGTAACGCACCGGGGTTTCAATGTCGCCGTCCTGCGCATCCAGCCACGGGTCGGAATCGATCGTGCAGATGCCCTGTTCGCGCTGCTGGCAGGCACGCTCGCCACGCAGTGCCTTGCCGAACGCCGGGCTGACCAGCGCGGGCGGTGGCTCCAGCAGGTCACCATTGCCGGTCGTGGCTTCGAAGAAGGCACGGGCAACGGCCATGGGTTCCTGGCAGGCCGGTGCGGCCTGCACGGTGGGGGCCAGCAGCAGCCCGGCGATCACGAACATCCCTGTCTTTCGCATGTATTCCATTCCCTGGTGGTGATGATGATCCGTTGTAGAGCCGAGCCCATGCTCGGCTGCTTTCCGCGTGGGCCGAGCGCAGGCTCGGCTCTACAGGAGCGTGCAGCTTACAGCCCGTAACGCTCGATCACGTCCAGATGCGGCTGGCGATCCTGGTCACAGGCTTCAGCCAGGCGCAGCCAGCAATGCGGATGCGGCCACGTCGCGGTGTGCTGCTGGAGGAAGCGGTGCAGCGCCAGCGGCGCATGGTCCTGCGGCTGGGCGACGGTGAACAGCAGGCCGGGCAGCGTGCCCTCCTCCCTGTCGGGGTCGGTGACAGTGTAGTCCGGGCGGCTGTGCGACCACACCTTCCAACCCTGTGCTTCGGCCGCCTCGACGAAGGCATTCCACGCCTCTTCGCCCGGGTGCGCGCCATCGATCATCCAGCTGCGGGCGAAGCCGCCGCGCTCCAGCACATGCACCTGCGCATAGGTCGGGATGAAATGCTCGCGCGCTTCCTCCTCCTCGGGTGCCGGATGCACCAGTGCGGCATCGAACACCACCCAGTCGCCCACCTGCTGGGCGCGGTTGGACGGCGCATTCTCGACGATGCGCGCGGTCACCGGGCCGCTGCGGCGGGCGTAGTACTCCATCGGCTCGCCGTTCTCTTCGCTGCGGATGATCACCCAGCCCCATGGCTCCTCGACCACACCTTCCTGGCTGGACAGCTCCATGCCGATCGCCGCGGCCGAGCGGCGCACCGCGTCCCAGTCGCGCGCCGCGCTGGCCGCACTCATGTGGTCCCAATGCGCGGCGTTCGGCTCGTCCAGCAGCTCCACCAACTGCGCATAGCAGGCCTGGGCCTCGCTGAAGCGGCCGGTTTCCATGTACATGCGCGCCAGCGTGCCGCGCGCGCCGTGCGAGCCCGGAGACAGCTCCAGAAGCGATCGGGCCGCCTGCTCCAGCGCCGGCCAGTCGGACACCCGGCGTGCGCGCTGCACGTCGCACCAGTGCGCGAACACCGGCACGCTGCTGCGGTAGACCTCGGCCAGCTGGCGCAGGCCGTCGTCGTCCCCCTGCTCGGCCAGCCAGCGCATCAGCGTGTAGGCTGCGGGACCATCGTTCTGCGCATGGCTGCGTACGAACCGCCACAACAGCGCTCGCGCCTCGGCCTGCGCGCCGCAGGCGCTCAGCGCCGAGGCGGCCATCTCGGCCAAGGCCTCGTCATCGGGCAGCTGCGCCTGCGCCTGCAGCAACCACTGCGCCTCGCGCTCGGGGTCGCGCGCCTGGTTCTGTTCACCCTGCGCGTCCAGCCATGCCAGCAGCTCGCCGGCCGGCACCGGCAGCGGTGCGACATCCGGCAATGCATCGATGCGTGCCGCCAGGCCGGCCACCAGCGCTGCCGCCCCCCGGTCCTGGCGCAGCTGCGCCAGATGGGTGCGGGCCAGTTCCAGCTGGCGCAGCGCCACCCAGCGCGCACCACGCTGCAGGGCAAGCTCCAGGCTCAGCGCTGCCACTTCGATCAGCAGGCGATGCGATCCGACCCGGGCGAAGTGCTCGATGATCGTGTTGAAGCGCGTGCCCAGGTCCCACGTATTGCGCGCAGGGTCACGCTGGCACAGCGCTGCGGCGGTGTTCGCCCACAGCCGCCAGTAATTCGGGGTCAGCTCGCTCCACGGCACCAGCTGCTGCAGCGCTTCTTCGTCGCGGCCCAGCTGGGCCAACGCCCATGCCTTGGACAAGCGGCGCGGCACCGTGCAGTTGGCCGGCTCGTACTCCCCGGAGGCGGCCACTTCGGCTTCGCGCTTCTCGATCAGCGCCAGTGCCTCGTCGGCGCGGCCGACAGCGAGCAGGATCTTGATCTGCATCTCCGGGAAGCTGTCGAACACTTCCTTGCCACAGGCCTCCACGGCGTCGGCCTGCGCCTGCAGGTAATCCAGCGCCTCCTGGCCACGGCCATCGTCGAGCAGCGCATCGGCTTTCTCGCAGCTCAGGCACTGGAAGCAGGCCCAGCTGGGATCGATGCGGCCGAGGGTCTCGTCGCACACCTCGATGCGCTCGGGCACCCAGCCCGGGCCATCGATGTTGCCGTAGCAGGCGGCCAGGTCCTGGGTCACGCAGATCGACTGCGGGCATTCCAGGGTGTCTTCGCGGTGTGCCCGCTCGAACAGCGAAACGGCTTCGCCAAGTGCGCTCTCGCCTTCAACACGGTTGCCGACGCGGTTGCGCAGCGCCCAGTGGCCGACGTAGACGTCGACCCAGGGGTTGTCGAGCGCCTTGCCCAGTGCGCGTGCTTCGGGCAGCAGTGCATCGACGCGGTCGATCTGCAGTTCACTGACCTCGTCGGCGAGGCGGTTCAGCAGGTGCGCGTTCTGCGCCTGGCCGGCCTGGCGCAGGTCGCCCTGCAGTTTTTCGACCCAGTTCCAGATGTCCATGGGGTAAGTACTCCTGTCTAGCGAAGGCTGGATGAGAGGGCGCGGTGCTCAGCGCAGCATCTGCTGCAGAGCACCGGCGATATCGGTAAAGGCGCCGTTGAGATCCGGGCCCTGCGTGGCGGTCGTTGCCCGGGCCAAGGGACGGCCCTGCGCAGCGACGATGATCTTCAGCGAGCGCAGCAGGCGTGCCGCCGCTTCGGTCTGCGGGTGGCCCTCGCGCTGGGCGCGCAGCAGCGCCTGCACCGCCGGGTTGTCGAGGTTGAGGTACAGCCGCGAGGGTGCGCGCGATTCGATGCGTGCGGTGAACTGGCGCGCCAGGCGCAGCGCCGCCATCGAAACGCGCTTGTCGTTCTCGTCGTCTTCCAGGCGCTGCTTCAGTTCGGCCTCGCGGTCGGGCACCACCACCACCGGCAGTGCTTCCGGGCTGAAACGCGCCGGCAGCAGCTGCTCGCCATCACCCAGCTGTTCGCGCAGCCATGCGAGCTGCGCGTCGTCGAGGCTGTCATCGCTGCGGAACAGTGCGCGATTGCCCTGCTCGGTGCCGAGTTCAACCAGGCGCAGGCCCTTGGCCTGGGCCCAGCGCCGCAGGAACGGCACCACCGCGTAGCGATGGCCATGCGCGACCGGCACCCCCATCGCGCGGAACAGCATCTCTTCGAAGCCACCGCCATTGTCGAGGATGACATGCACGGCACCGCGCGCCGGCAGGGCACTGGCCGGCAGGTCGCCCTGCGAGGTCGGCACGCGCACATGCTCCATCAGCAGGTCGAACAGGCGGTCATCGCACAGCGCCGCGCCCAGCAGCGCCTCGTTGTGGCGGCTCAATACGCGTCGCCACGCCTCCGGCTGCTGCCGCGCAACGTCGGCCAGACCATCGATCAGCGCCTCCAGCAAGGCATGTTGCACAGCGCGGTACTGGTCATCGCGCTGCAGGTCTTCGCGGCTGGCGGTGGGAGTCAGCCGCGAGGATTCGATCACCCCGCCGATGAAGCCGGCCCACGGCGGCAGCAGGTCACGGGCATCGTCATCCAGCAGCATGCCGCGCACGAACACCGACAGGTTGCGGTTGTCGCTGGTGCCATAGGTGGCACCATCCTGCACCCACAGCAGGCCGGTGGCATCGCTGTTGCCGTCGGCACGCAGCGGCACGGTGACGATCGGCTCGAAATCGTGTTCGAAGCGCGCGGCGAACTGCAGTGCCTGGCGGCGTGCCTGCACCGGGTGCACGGCCACGTCACCCTGCCCCCGCCACGGCGGCGGCTCGGGGTTGAGCGCTTCGGTCGCAGCACCGATGAAGATCGGTTCGGACAGCAGCGCGCAGTAGCGGCCCAGCACCTCATGCAGGCGCGCCTCGTTGGCCAGTGGCAGGAAATCCGGATGCAGTTCCAGTTCCACCTCGGTGCCGACCGCGCGTGCCGGCACTTCGCTGACGGTGTACTGCTCGGCATTGCTGGACACGTACAGATGGCCCAGCTCCGGCGTCTGGTACGAGGTGGTACGCACGCTGACCCGGCGCGCCAGCACGAAGGCCGACAGGAAGCCGAGGCCGAACATGCCGATCAGGCCTTCATCATCCTCGCCGCCCTGGCGCAGGCCACGGGTATAGCCGACGCCGACGGTGGCCAGGTAGTCGTGGATCTCCTGGCGGGTCAGGCCGGCACCGGTATCGGTGATGCGCAGCACGCCGGCACCGGCATCGACCTGCACCGAAATGCGCGAAGGCACCTGGACGCCGGGCTGCTCGATGCGGCGGCGGATGATCGAGTCGTGCGCGTTCTGCACCAGTTCGCGCAGCGCCACCACCGGGGTGGAATACAGGTGCTTGCCCAGCACCGTCATCAGTCCATTGAGATCGACCCCGGCACGACGGATCTCGGCGTTGGGGGCGGTGAGCGCGGTGTCCTGCATGTAATCGTTTACTCCTGGGCACGGAAAGGCGCCAGAGGGCGCCTTCGTCGAGCGGGAAAAACTAGCACAGCCAGCCTGACCGTTGCCGTATATGACGTATGTGGAGGCAGGCCCCGCAGCAGTCCCCCCAGTGCCTCACGCCGCGTCGATGGCCTCGGACAGGCGCTCCACCGCGATCACTTCCATGCCTTTCACCGATCCGCCCTTGGGCGCATTGGCCTTGGGCACGATGGCGCGCTTGAAGCCATGGGTGGCGGCCTCGCGCAGGCGGTCTTCGCCATTGGGCACCGGCCGGATCTCGCCGGACAGGCCCACCTCGCCGAACGCAATCGTCTTTTCCGCCAGCGGCCGGTCCTGCAGCGACGACAACACCGCCAGCAGCACCGGCAGATCGGCCGCGGTCTCCTGCACGCGGATGCCACCGACCACGTTGACGAACACGTCCTGGTCGCCGACCAGTACGCCGCCATGGCGATGCAGCACCGCCAGCAGCATGGCCAGGCGGTTCTGCTCCAGGCCGACCGCGACACGGCGCGGATTCGACAGCGGCGACGCATCGACCAGCGCCTGCACCTCCACCAGCAGCGGCCGGGTGCCCTCGCGGGTGACCATCACGCAGCTGCCCGGCTGATGGGTGCTGCCGCCGGACAGGAAGATCGCCGATGGATTGGAGACCTCCTTCAGGCCCTTGTCGCCCATCGCGAACACGCCCAGTTCGTTGACCGCACCGAAGCGGTTCTTGAACGCGCGCAGCAGGCGGAAGCGGCTGCCGCTCTCGCCCTCGAAATACAGCACTGCATCGACCATGTGCTCGAGCACGCGCGGGCCGGCGATGCCGCCCTCCTTGGTCACATGGCCGACCAGGAACACGGCCGTGCCGGTCTCCTTGGCAAACCGGACCAGCCGCGCCGCGCTCTCGCGCACCTGGCTGACCGAACCGGGCGCGGCGGTCAGGCTCTCGGTCCACAGGGTCTGCACGGAGTCGGCCACGATCAGCCGCGGGCCGGCCTTGGACGCATGCTGCAGGATCGATTCGACCCCGGTCTCGGCCAGTGCGTTGACCCCGTCCAGCGGCAGCTCCAGGCGGTGCGCGCGGCCGGCGACCTGCGCCAGCGATTCCTCGCCGGTGACGTACAGCACCGGCAGTTCGGCCGCCATCTTCGCCACCGCCTGCAGCAGCAGGGTCGACTTGCCGATGCCCGGATCGCCACCGACCAGCACCACCGCGCCCTCGACCAGGCCACCGCCCAGCACCCGGTCGAACTCGCCGATGCCGGTGGAGACCCGGCGATGCTCGGTCTGCTCCACGTCCTTCAGGGCGGTGATCTTCGGCGGGTCGATCTTGCCGGCCCAGCCGGCCCGGCGCGAAGCCGGCGCCTTGGCCGCCGCCGCGCTTTCCAGCACGATTTCCGACAGCGAGTTCCAGGCGTTGCACTCGGTGCACTGGCCCTGCCACTTGCTGAATTCGGCGCCGCATTCATTGCAGACGTAGGCGGTGCGGGCTTTTGCCATCGGATGATTTCCAGCAACGGGAACAGGCGTGGCAGGATAGCCGAGCCGGGTCGCAGGTGCTGCGACCACTCAAGTCCTGCCCACCTGCGCCGATAGGGGTCGCGGGCGTGCGCCTTGCGGGCGCCCCTCCCTCCCCCACTGGATTCATCATGACTGGCAGCTACAGTCAGAGCCTGGTCATCATCTCCCTGCTGGTGGCCATTCTTGCTTCGTACACGGCGCTGGACATGGCCGGGCGCCTGGCCACGGCCGAGGGTCGCGTGGCCCGCTGGTGGCTGGCCGGCGGCGCGGCGGCCATGGGCCTGGGCATCTGGTCGATGCACTTCATCGGCATGCTCGCCTTCGACCTGCCGATTCCGGTGGGTTACGACCTTGGCATCACCCTGTACTCGCTGGCGGTCTCGATCGGCGCCTCAGCCTATGCGCTGTGGCTGGTGTCGCGGCCCAGCCTGCCGTGGCGCCGGCTGCTGGCCGGGGCCGTGCTGATGGGCCTGGGCATCGCCACCATGCATTACCTGGGCATGGCGGCGATGCGCATGCAGCCCGGCATTGACTACCACCCGGGCTGGTTTGCCGCGTCCATCGCGGTGGCCATCGGTGCCGCCGGCGCCGCACTGTGGATCGCCTTCCGCCTGCGCGCCGAGCGGCGCAACACCCTGCTGCTGCGCGCGCTTGCTTCGCTGGTGATGGGCCTGGCCATCGTCGGCATGCATTACACCGGTATGGCGGCGGCGCGCTTCCCCGAAGGCAGCATCTGTGGCGCCGTCGGCAGTGGCGGCATCGACACGCGCTGGCTGGCGGTGCTGGTGATCGTCACCACCGTGGCCACGCTGGGCATCGCCCTGGTCGCCTCGCTGTTCGACCGGCAGATGCGCGTGCGCACCGGGCTGCTGGCCGATTCGCTGGCGCACGCCAACGACAAGCTGATCCAGGCCGCGCTGCACGACCCGTTGACCCAGCTGCCCAACCGCATGCTGCTGCAGGACCGCATCGAGCAGGCCATCGAGAAGGCGCGGCGCCGCAACCATGCAGTGGCGGTGATGTTCTGCGACCTGGACGGCTTCAAGGCGGTCAATGATGCGTACGGCCACCAGCTCGGCGACCGCCTGCTGGTGGCGGTGGCACAGCGCATCGGCGGCCAGCTGCGACCGCAGGATACGTTGGCCCGCCTCGGCGGCGATGAGTTCGTGATCGTGCTGGCCATCGACATTCCCGACGATGCGGTGGTGGTGGCCGAGCGCATCATCGCCGCGGCCGGCGAACCGTTCCTGCTGGATGCGGCCGAACTGCAGGTCAGCGCCAGCCTGGGCATTGCCCTGTACCCGGATGACGCCGGCAACGAGCGCGAGCTGATGGCCCACGCCGATGCGGCGATGTACCACACCAAGGAAACCGGGCGGAACGGCTACACCTTCTTCACCCCGTCGATGCAGCTCAGTGCCAACCGCCAGCTGCGCCTGCTGCAGGACCTGCGCAAGGCCATCGCCCGCGACGAACTGATCCTGCATTACCAGCCCAAGTTCCCTGCCGCCGGCGCACCGGCCACCGGGGCCGAAGCGCTGCTGCGCTGGCAGCACCCGGAGCTGGGACTGCTGGCGCCGGACGTGTTCATCCCCATTGCCGAGCGCAGCGGCCTGATCCTGCCGATCGGTGACTGGGTATTGGACCGCGCCTGTGCGCAGCTGCGGGCATGGCACCAGGCCGGGCATACGGAATGGACAATGGCGGTGAACCTCTCGCCGCTGCAGTTCGCCTCGCCGGCACTGCTGGACAGCGTGCGCGAGGTGCTGCACCGGCACCGGATCGAACCGGCGCGGCTGACCCTGGAGATCACCGAGACCACGGCGATGAAGGACGTCGATGCCAGCCTCGCGATTCTCAACGACCTGACCGCGATGGGCGTGCACATCGCCATCGATGATTTCGGCACCGGCTATTCCAGCCTGCTGTACCTCAAGCGCATGCCGGCCACCGAACTGAAGATCGACCGTGCGTTCGTGCACGACCTGGAGCGCAATGACGAGGACGCCGCCATCGTCTCGTCGATCATCGCGCTGGGCCGCACCCTGCAGCTGCAGGTGGTGGCCGAGGGCGTGGAGACGCAGGCGCAGCGCGAGTACCTGAGCGAACTGGGGTGTGACCAGTTGCAGGGTTACCACCTGGGCCGACCGATGGACGCCGAGGAATTCCTGCGCCGGGTGGGGTGAAGCGCCAGGTCCGGGGTCGGATCCCTTGCCGCAGGCAAGGGCTCTGACCCCATCCATGCATGGCGTGGATCTCCTGGTAGAGCCGGCCGCTGGCCGGCTTCGCGTAATTGCCGGCCAGCGGCCGGCACTACCACCCTGTGCCGGCCATGCCGGGTGGGATCTCTTGCACAGGCAAGGGCTCTGACCCCATCCACGCATGGCGTGGATCTCCTGGTGGAGCCGGCCGCTGGCCGGCTTCGCGTAATTGCCGGCCAGCGGCCGGCACTACCAGCCTGGTGGGTGCACGAAACGCGCAACCACAGCAAACAGAAAGGCCGCCCGAGGGCGGCCTTTCTGCGTGGCAACGTCGCGAGGACGTCAGTGCATCATGTGCACGTTCATGTTGTGCATGACCCACAGGGTGCCGATCACGATGATGCCGATCACCACAACGGTGAAGGCCGCAGCGTTGACGTTCCAGCGGCTTTCCGAAGAGCGGTCCAGATGCAGGAAGAACACCAGGTGGACCAGCATCTGCAGCACCGCGGTGACCGCTATCACCACACCGTTGACGGTGCGCGAGAAATCACCCGACATCACCATCCAGAACGGGATGACGGTCAGCACCACCGCCAGCACGAAGCCGATCAGGTACGACTTCACGCTGCCGTGGCTTTCGCCGCCGGTGCCGTGGTCGTGTGCGTGGTTGTCATGTGCCATTACAGCGCTCCATTGAGGTAGACGACGGAGAACACGCCGATCCAGATCAGGTCCAGGAAGTGCCAGAACAGGCTCAGGCACGCCATGCGGGTCTTGTTGGTCGGGGTCAGGCCGTACTTCTTCAGCTGCACGAACATCACCAGCAGCCACAGCAGGCCGGCGCTGACGTGCAGGCCGTGGGTGCCGACCAGGGCGAAGAACGCCGACAGGAAGGCACTGCGGTCCGGACCGTAGCCCTGATGGATCAGGTGCTGGAACTCATAGACTTCCATGCACATGAAGCCGAAGCCCAGCAGCCAGGTAACCGCCAGCCACAGGAACATCTGGCCAACCTGCTTGCGGTGCATGGCGATCATGCCCAGGCCGAAGGTCAGCGACGAGGTCAGCAGCAGCGCGGTTTCCCACGCCACGAACGGCAGTTCGAACAGGTCCTTCGCGGTCGGGCCACCATCGGTACCGCCTGCCAGCACCACGTAGGTGGCGAACAGCGAGGCGAAGATGAGGCAGTCGCTCATCAGGTACACCCAGAAACCGAAGACGGTGTTGCCGCCGGTGTCGTGGTGCTCGTGGTCGTCATGGCCATGGGCCGCCGCGTGCGCGGCGTGCCCGTGGCTCAGGGTCGAGGTATTGGTGCTCATGCCTTCAGCTCCGACTTCACCAGGCCCTGGGCTTCCAGGTGCTTGCGGTGTTCGTTCTCGATGCGTTCCACCTCGGCGGCCGGGACCCAGTAGTCCACGTCCTGGTCGAAGGTGCGGTAGATGAACGTGGCGATCATGCCGACGAAGCCGACGATGGCCAGCCACCAGATGTGCCAGATCATCGCGAAGCCGAACACCAGGCTGAAGGCACCGATGACAACGCCCGTGCCGGTGTTGCGCGGCATGTGGATGTCGGTGTACTTGGCCGGCTTCGGCCAGGCTTCACCGCGCTGCTTGCGCTCCCAGAAATCGTCCAGCTCGGTGACTTCCGGCAGCGTGCCGAAGTTGTAGAAGGCCGGCGGCGAAGAGGTTTCCCACTCCAGCGTACGGGCATCCCACGGGTCGCCGGTCAGGTCGACGGTCTTCTTGCGGTCGCGGATCGAGACGGCCACCTGGATGATCTGACACAGGATGCCGGCGCCAACGATGAAGGCACCTGCGGCGGCGATCAGCAGCAGCGGCTCATAGGCCGGGTTGACCGTGCTCTGCAGGCGACGGGTCATGCCCATGAAGCCCAGCACGTACATCGGCATGAAGGTCACGTAGAAGCCGATGAACCAGCACCAGAACGCGCACTTGCCCCAGAACTCATTGAGGCGGAAGCCGAACATCTTCGGCCACCAGTAGGTGATGCCGGCGAACATGCCGAACACCACGCCGCCGATGATGACGTTGTGGAAGTGGGCGATCAGGAACAGGCTGTTGTGCAGCACGAAGTCGATGGCCGGGATCGCCAGCATCACGCCGGTCATGCCGCCGATGACGAAGGTGACCATGAAGCCGATGGTCCACAGCACCGGGGTGGTGAAGTGCACGCGGCCGCGGAACATGGTGAACAGCCAGTTGAAGATCTTCACGCCGGTCGGGATCGAGATGATCATCGTCGTGATGCCGAAGAAGGCATTGACGTTGGCACCGGAGCCCATGGTGAAGAAGTGGTGCAGCCACACGATGAACGACAGCACGCCGATGCAGGCGGTGGCGTAGACCATGCCCTTGTAGCCGAACAGCGCCTTGCGCGAGAAGGTCGCGATGACTTCGGAGAACACACCGAACGCCGGCAGGACCAGGATGTACACCTCCGGGTGACCCCAGATCCAGATCAGGTTGATGTACAGCATGGCGTTGCCGCCACCGTCATTGGTGAAGAAGTGCGTACCCAGGTAACGGTCCAGGGTCAGCAGCACCAGGGTGATGGTCAGCACCGGGAAGGCAGCGACGATCAGCACGTTGGTCACCAGGGCGGTCCAGGTGAACACCGGCATCTGCATCAGCTTCATGCTGGGGGTACGCATCTTCAGGATGGTGATGAAGAAGTTGATACCGCTCAGCGTGGTACCCAGGCCTGCGACCTGTAGACCCCAGATGTAGTAGTCCATGCCGACGCTTGGACTGTATTCGATGCCCGACAGTGGCGGGAATGCCAGCCAGCCGGTGGCAGCGAACTCACCGATCCACAGCGACAGCATGATCAGCACCGCACCGGACACGAACAGCCAGAAGCTGAGCGAGTTGACGAACGGGAACGCGACGTCGCGCGCACCGATCTGCAGCGGCACGGCCAGGTTCATCAGGCCGGTGATCAGCGGCATCGCCACGAAGAAGATCATGATCACGCCGTGGGCGGTGAAGATCTGGTCGTAGTGGTGCGGCGGCAGGTAGCCCTCGGAGCCACCGACGGCGATGGCCTGCTGGGTACGCATCATGATGGCGTCGGAGAAACCGCGCAGCAGCATGACGAAGGCGACGATGAGGTACATCACGCCGATCTTCTTGTGATCCACCGAGGTGAACCACTCCTTCCACAGATAGCCCCACAGCTTGAACTTGGTGATCAGGGCGACGACGCCCAGGCCACCAAGAACCGCGCCGATCAACGTCGTCAGGACGATCGGATCGTGGGGGATCGACTCAAGAGAGAGTTTTCCCAACATGTTCATTCTCCCGAACCCGCGTGGCCGGCATGGCCTGCGTGTTCGTGTTCGTTGGCATCCAGGTTTTCACCCGATTCCTTGGAATCATGCGCATCACTGGGGGCATGGCCCTCGTGCGCTTCATGGGTGGCGGCATCGGCAGCGGCGGCACCGGCATGCGAGTGCTTCATGCCGTAATGCTTGTTGTCGCCCATGTGCTTGGCGATGACCCAGTCGAACAGGCCTTCTTCGGTCTTGCCGAAGTAGGTGACCGGATACCACTCGGCGTTGCGTGCTTCACCCAGCGCCTTGAACGAGGCCTTGTCCAGGGTCTGCTCACCGGCGCGGACCTGGTCCAGCCACTGGCGGTATTCGGCATCGGTGACCGAGTAGGCGGTGAAGTGCATCTTGGCGAAGCCCGCGCCGCTGTAGTGCGAGGACATGCCCGGGAATTCGCCGGTCTCGTTGGCGATCAGGTGGAGCTTGGTCTCCATCGCAGCCATCGAGTAGATCATGCTGCCCAGGTGCGGGATGAAGAACGCATTCATCACCGAATCGGACGTGATCTTGAAGTTCAGCGGCGTGTTGACCGGGAACTTGATTTCGTTGACGACCGCCACCTTCTCTTCCGGATAGATGAACAGCCACTTCCAGTCCAGCGAGATCGCCTCGATGGTGACCGGCTTGACGTCCGAATCCAGCGGACGATACGGGTCCAGTGCGTGCGACGAACGCCAGGTCAGGACCGCCAGCACCAGCACGATCATGCAGGGAATGGACCACACCACCACCTCGATCGCCGTCGAGTGGGACCACTTCGGCTCGTAACGGGCCTTGGTGTTGGAGGCGCGATACTTCCACGCGAACGTCAGGGTCATGATGATGACCGGGATGACGACCAGCAGCATGAGCACGGTGGCCGTGATCAGCAGGGTCTTCTCATCCTGGCCGATCTGGCCCTTCGGACTGAGGATGGCCACCGCATCGCAACCGGTGAGCATCACCAGCAACGACAGCAGCAGGCCCGGGCGCAACCAGCGCCCAAGGGTTTTCAACGGAATCATCGGTCGATCCAATTGCGAGGGAATGCCGTTCCCCGTCCCTGCCTGTTCCGGCCAAAAGCCGGTCCCACCGGTCCGGAAGACAGGCAGGGAGGTGGGGTCGAGTCAGCCTTTCAATTTTAGGCCGTCACCCACCATTTAAGAAAGGCATTGACATTGATCGAGCGCAGGAAAGGCCCGATTCTGGCTGCGACACGTTGTCGCACCGCGCAGGTGTGACGGGCCCATGACCCAGGACTGCGTGCCGGCCCCGCGCGCTCGTGGGGCCATTCGCCCTCGTTCGGCAAAGTCACCTGAACCGGTTCAGCGTACTGGCGGGTGCCTGGCGTGGGATGCTCTGCACAGGAGGAAGCCCCCGATGGACAAGATCGACTTCAAGAAGCGCGACCGGGCGCTCTATCAACCGCCCGCCGGCAGGTTCGTACCGGTCGATGTGCCGCCCCTGCCCTACGTGATGGTCGATGGTCGCGGCGACCCGAACACGGCCCCCGCCTACCTGCAGGCCGTGCAGTGGCTGTATTCGGTGAGCTATGCATTGAAGTTCGCGCTGAAGGCCGAAGGGCGCGACTACGTGGTGCCACCGCTGGAGGCGCTGTGGAGCGCCGAGGATCCGGCCAGCTTCATCGCGCGACGCAAGGATGAGTGGGCCTGGACCGTAATGATCCGCACGCCTGAGGATATCCGGCCTGCGCAGTGGCAAGCGGTGATCAGCAAGGCGCGCGCGAAGCTGGGGGATGCGCCACCCAGCCTCCGCCATGAAATCCTTGCCGAGGGCCCTAGCCTGCAGACCTTGCACGTGGGCGCCTACGACGACGAAGGCCCCGTCCTGGCGCATCTGCATGAGGAAGTGATGCCCGCACTGGGTTACACCTTCGCCGGCCCCCATCATGAGATCTACCTGAGCGACCCGCGCAGGACCGACGCGGCGCGGTTGAAAACCGTGCTGCGGCAGCCGGTGCGGCCGATCAAGCCTGATGAGGATTCCGGCACATGACACAAGGAATGCCATGCACCTGATCAACCGACTGCTGCACTGGACCACCCTGCCCGCCGGGCGCCGCCTGATGGCCGTGCTGGGTGCCGCGCTGGTGATCGTGCTGGCCTGCAATCCGGATCTGCTGCCGTTGTTGCCGGTGGTGGATGCGCTGGGCCTGGACGTACTGATGCTGTTGCTGGGTGCGCAGGTGGTGGCGGTCCTGCCTTGGGTGCGGGAGCGGGCCGCGCGTGGGATCAGGGTGCTCGCACACCTGCTGACCGGTGCATCGGCGGGAGCAGCGGGTGGTTATCTCCGGCAGCTCGCGTGGTGGCTGGCACGGGATGCGGGGATGACGAGACGTTGCTGAAGGCTTGCAGCCTTCAGTGAGGTCACCATCCTATGATAACCGGCGGGCGCAAACAAAAAGCCCCGACCAAAGGCCGGGGCTTTTCACTACAACTGGTGCCGGAAACAGGAGTCGAACCTGCGACCTACGCATTACGAATGCGCCGCTCTACCAACTGAGCTATTCCGGCCTAGCTGGACATTGTAGGACTACAAGCAACATGCGGTCAATGGCTGCGCATCTACCCTCTTCATGGGCCAACAAGCCGCTACCAGCTACTGATAGTGGCTTTCACGGATGACCTTGGAACATCGCTGGTCGAGATCAACATGAAATGACTTCAGTCCACCTTCTGGCAGCAGAACCCTGTCATGGACGTGCTGGACTGAGAAGCCAATATCTGCGGTGCCGGAAGACTCCTCCGCAATGCGATACATCTCCCGTTTCCATCCCCTCGTCTCTTGGACGTAAGTCTCGATTGTCGTCACGCATCTTTCTAGCCCTTCCAACCCCTTCTCACCTCGGGGCTCCTTCGCTGCACAGCCGCCTGCCATCAGCAATGAAAACAGCAGCCCCACTTTCAAGATGACTGAGCGTTTCATCTGCGTCCCTCCATGATAGGTACGAACTCATAACCCTCATGACTTCTAATCATCCCAGGCACTCCCATTTCTTCAAGGAACTGATAGTCATACCCGTTAGCTGCAGGGCGATAACCCTCTTCCCGAGTATTCGGGTGAGTATGGAAGAATCCTATAACTCGGCAACCACACTGAAACTCTGAAGGCTTGAAAAGCACATCCTGCCCCATTTGAGCACGAGTACCAGGTTGAGCACGAATCAATTGAGGGGCGCCAACCAGGTTCGGAGCCACGATCCACCCTCCTTGTTCCCGCTTCAGCGATCCAGGTTGCCCCCACAATACAGTTGGCGCATCGGGGTTGGAGTCCTGCCAAGCTCGCTCCATCTGCCGCTTCAGCCCAGGATCTCTCGTCCAAGCAGGATCAGTCGATTGCGGAGAGCGACCGTAACTTGGTGACGCCGAAGTTGACTGCCTGCTTCCCACTGCCCCCGTGCCCATCGTTCCTCGACCTGCAGAAGAACCACCGTATGCCCCCTGCTCCAACTGGCAGTCAGTGTCTTTGCCACATGCTCGCCGGCCATCGGGATCAAAGTAGCGATATGGGTTCGAATTGGCATACCTGTAGCGTCCGAATGCTCCCACCGAATCGCTTTGGGGCGACACCGGATCCACACTAAGGAACACACCAAGGATTGGATCCATATACCGCTGCTGCATGTAACTCAAGCCCGTCGAAGCATCACTCACGTGCCCTGCATAGCCAGGCCCATCAGCAACGGACCCACCAACCACGGCGCCATAGGGCTCATAGGTGGTACGCCGGATAACGCTGCCAGCCGCGTCAGTCTCAGCGACCGGTGACCCTAACGCATCGGTATGGATATAGGTAATCGTCTCCGCAGCAGCCTGATTGAACAGTCCACCCAGAATCAGCGCGGCCCCACCTACGGTTCGACTCACCAGCATCTTCATTCCTGCGTTCATCGCGCCCACCTCAGTTCGACCAGGCCGAGCACGCCTGCGCGTTGCAGGCACGCACCTTGTAACCACCCTGGCAGCGCGTATCGAGGTCGTAGCCGATGCCTTCTGCCCTATAGGTCGCGCCGCCGCTGCTTGAACGCATGTTGTAGTAGGTGGCACCCGGCGACGCATTCCAGATGACCGAGCAGATGTTGGGGCCGCTCTTTACGATCCTCACACCCGTAGGTACGGCCGGCGCACTGGAAATCGCAACCAGGCCAGCAGCAGAACTGGGGCTGCAGCCTGCGGGATTGCAAGCACGACCACGGTAGTAGAAGTTGCCTCCGCCGCCCTTGCTGAGGGAAACGGCTCGATCCCCCGCAATCAGCGACCAGTTGGCGCCGTCAGTACTTTCGTCGATTTCATAGCGCGTCGCGTCCGCCACTTCCAGCAGGGAGATCGAGTAAGCCGCGCCGATTCCCACCCCATCCGGCACGCGCAGAACCGGGGTCGCCGGAGGACCAATCACGCGCACGCCCGCTACCGCGGACCACGGTCCGCAACCGGCGACATTGCAGCCACGCACCTGGTAGTCCCACTGTCCCGGCCAGCGGCCGCCTCGGGCCACGGCGGTCGCACCGTCTTCCTGGGCGAGTCCGAAGCCACCCCCATTGAGCTGCTCCATCAGCTGATAGCTCGTCGCTGCGGGGATTGCGCCCCACCACATGCTCACGGTTGAACTGTAGCTCACGCCACCGAGATTGATCGCCGTGGCTTGGACCGGTGGCAATGTCACGACGATACTGCCTACGGCGCTTGACGCACTGCACCCGGCGTCATTGCATGCAAAGGCACGATAGGCGTAACTGCCGGCGATTCGTCCGCTGATGGCCAGTTGATTCCCACTGATCCGGTTGATCTCAGTCCATGCTGCTCCGTTGAATTGTTCTTCAATGCGATAGCTGCTGGCCTGTGCCACGCTCGAAACAGAGACGGCGTAGCTGCCGTTGTAGCTCGCAGCAGGTACCGACAGTGCGGGTACGGATGGGGCATACAGCGCGGTAATCGCCGCTTCGGCCGAGTAGACGCCGCAGCCCTGTGGATTGCATGCTTTGACCCGATAGCGATAGGTGCCTGCCGGTTTGCTGGTCACTTGATAGGTGCGGCCAGCACCATCAAAGACCACGCTCCATCCGCCACCCACGGCCTCTTCAAGCACAAAGCGGGCGGCACCCTGTACCGCTGACCAGCTCAGGAAATAGGTTCCGTTGATACCTTGCGCCGGTGCAGTGATCACCGGCGCAGCGGTGGGAGCAAGCTCCACCTGGATGGAGGCTTCCACACCCCAAGCACCGCAGACAGTGCCATTGCAGGCACGGCCACGATAGCGATAGACGCCGGAGCTTCGCCCGGCCAGCGAAACGTTCAGCGCAGGCCCTTGATAGACAGCCTGCCAGTCACCGCCACCCGACTCCTGCACCTCGTAACGCTGCGCACCGGCAACGGCTGTCCACTGCACCGCAAACGCACCGTCCGCGCTGTAACCCGGAACCGTTACGACCAGTGCTGCAGGCGCGATATCCACGGCACGCTTGGCAACAAGGCTGCCGTTGAGCTGGATATAGTCAAAGCCCTTCGCCTGGCGCTGATCGTGCTGATAGCGCAGCACGCCATCCTGCCCATAGAGGGAACGAATGTTGCCATTGGGCGCACTGGCCAGGGTGCGGCGTCCATGCGCGTCGTACTGATAGGCCTCCTTGCCATCGACCTCGCGCAGGCGATTGCCGTAGTCGAACCGGAACGCCACGCCATTGCGGATCTTCAGGTTACCCTGGCTGTCATAGCCAAGCCCGGTCACGGTCGCACCACTGCCGACATCCCGCACGTTCGTCAACCGATTGTTGAAGTCGTACTCAAAGGACTGCCGCCGTGCACCAACGCTGGCGGTGACGATATTGTCCAGAACGTTGTACGCATAGCTTGCGTTTCCGAAGCTGGCCGCCGTCACCGTGGTCAGACGATCCAGGCCGTCGTAACGCATGTCGCGGTTTCCAGGGGCTGCCGGCAGGCCGTCACTGATGGCCGCCACATTGCCATTGGCATCGTAGTCGTAGCCGTCATCGATGACCTTGCCACCTGCACCACTGTCGGTGCTGCGATCGGGCAGGCCGCGCGCGTTCTGCGTCATCTGATGCACGACGCCGTTGCCATAGGTGAAGCCGCTCATGCCGCCGTTCGCGTAATAGCGCACGTTGGTGGCGAAGGCTCCGGCTCGCGTCGGCTGCCCCAGCGCATTCGGGCCGTAGTCGATCGTCAGGCCGGACGGCTGCACATGGGTTGCCAAGGCGCCGTTTGCATCGTAGCCATAGCCCAGCGCCCAGGCCTCGCCACCGTCGTAGGCCACGCTCTCGGACGTGGGCAGTCCACGCAGATTGTAGGTGTAGTCGTTAGTGGTGACGGCGCCGTTGTTGCGCGTCTGCACACGCTTGACTTTCCCGCCCGGCCAATAACTCCAGTCCTGATCACCCTGGCCATCAGAGAAACGCAGGGTCAGCAAGCGATTCATGCTGTCGTAGCTGCGGTCAGCCCGCGAAGGCGACGCATAGGCAGCGTCGCTGTCACACTGAGGGCCCAGCAACGTCAGGCCCGAGGCAGACCAGAGCAGATTGCCTGCAGCGTCATAGCCCATGCCGGTCGCACCGGTCTCAGGCTCCATGCTCTTGCACAGCCGCTGGGCGCCGTCATAGACGTACTGGCGCCGTACACTGACGCTGCCATCGTAGTTGCGCCTCAGGATCGACAGCGGTTTGCCCAGCGTGTCGCGCTGAATCTCCGTCACTACCCCTTCCGCGTGGAGAATCCGGATGGGCGTGTCCTGGCTGGGCTTGCCGTACATCAAGTAGTCGGTGGTGGTGGCAATGCCGCGCGGATTGGTCACCCTTACGCTGCCTCCGCCGATCTGCTCGGTGGTCGTGACAAGCCGGCCCAGTTCGCTGTCCTGCTCGCTGCGATTGGGGCGCCCGAGCGCGTCATAGCCGGTATGGGTGCCGGGCAGCGCCGAGCGGAAGTCGGACGCCGCGCGCGTCGGATAGGAGGTAAAAACCAGGCGCCCATTGCTGTCATAACGGGTCACCGTCTGGCGCAATGTACCGCCACGGTCCGCAGCGTCGAACGACTCTTCCAATACTGGGCGCCACAACCCATCGTAGTACGTCACCGCGCGTGCGTTGCCGGTACTGGACTCGCGCTTCCAATGTCCCGCTTCCAGCCCGATCTCCGCTCCCGCCACCTGGAAGAATCGCGTTGTAGAAGGATTCCAGGCCACGCTGTCATTGGCGGCCTGGGTCGCCAGTACGATTCGGCCCATCCCGTCGTAGTCGAAGCTTCGGCTGGCACCATTGGGCTCCACCGCTGCGCGCACCCAGCCATTGTCATCGACCTGCAGCGAGGCACTGCTGCCGTCCGGGTACGCGACACTCTGCGGCAGGCCACGCTTCCAGCTGCCAAGCGCAATGGCATTGCCCTTGCCATCGGCCACGGAGGCGAGCGTGCCATCGGCGTGATAGCCCAGCGTCTGCTGCAACGCGCCGAAGGCGTAGGTACGTTGCGGGCGCGCCATCGAGTCGAACTCGGTGCGTTCGGTCTCAATCTCAACGCCGCCAACGCTCTGTGTGCTGCGCGCAACTTGGCTGAGTATCCAACGACCCGTGTCGTCGAAGTAGGTGGTTCTCAGCGTTCGCGCGCGCCCCAACGAGTTACTCTCGGTCTGCACCACCGGCCGCACATGCGCATCGAACTGATCGGTCGTATTGACGAAGTTGACGCCATCCTGGCTGAGCACAGATTGCTTCAGGGGACGAATCTTGACGGCGAAGGGATCATCGGCCGCGGTCATCGAACCGTAGCTGTCCGGGAACGGTCCGGCCTGGACCTCGTCCGAACTCATATAGGTATTGGTGATGACCTGGACGATCTGACCGTCCGGCGCACGCACCGCCTCCTGCAGCAACTGCCCCTCGTTCTCGTCGAGTTTTCGTCCGAACACACTGTGACGGCGCGTACCATCTGGCTCCACAATCGTCGACACTGCGGAGTTGGCCAGGCCCGAGTCATATCCGCCCGACTCGTACGTCCAGGTCAAACTGCCCAACCCGGGCCCCGTCAGCGTCTTGCTGGTGATCGCGAAGAGGTCGAACGCATTGGAGGCGCGTTGCGCGTAGCGCCCACCGCCCATGTCTGCGCAAGCGGTACTTTTTACACCCAGCCGGGTGCGGCGCAGGTACTTGAACTCAAACTGTCCACGCGTTCCTGATGGATGGGTCGCGATCAGGGTGAATCCAGACTGCTCGAACGTGGGCTTGATGCAGAGCTTCGGTTCACCATCCCAGCTCTGATACTCCGGGTTCAGGCCCCCGAATCCGCCGTCCTGCCAGCTGTACTCATAGCCGAAGCGAGCACCATCCGGCTGCTGCACGGCACGCAGCGCAGGCCAGCGTGCGAATCCCATTGCACCGGAGCCCTCGTTGTACTCATAGCTCCAGGTACGGCCATTGGCTGTTGCACTTGCAATACGGTCCCCGGCATAGGCAATGGAGATGGCGCGACCATCACTGCCGCGAATGCCAACCAGCTTGTCGCCCGAATAGTCATAGGCTACCCAGTTGCCGTGGCGATCTTCGACCCGACTGGCCATCAGCAGAACACGCACCAGTTTTGAACCTACGCCCTGGCCGAGATCCATGAAACCGGCTGTTCGTTCAATACCCACATTGAAGAAGTAGCGATTCCCCGATGCATCCACGCCCAGGAATCCCTCACCGGGATAGCCATTGGCCGTCGAGCCCAGGCAACTGAGGCGCATGTTGCCCCGAGTACCCCAGCGATAGGTTTCACCGTTGGTGGGTTTAGGGTTGGAGGCGTTGGCGATCAGCAGCATCTCCTGCTCGCCCTGGTCGGGGACACGCACCTGCACGCCGGTCCATATCTCGAAGGTGCCCACGCCGGTACGCGTCTTGGGGTAGAAGGTCTGCGAGCAACGCTGGGTGGCGCCATTACCCGACTCGTTCCACTTCCAGATGGAGTCGAAGGTGGCGTGCATGTAGGGGACTTCGATGTCCCAGCTGCCGAATCCCCCCAACGGCTGCCGGTCCTTGAAGGACTGCACAGCGAGACGACGCTGCAATCGCACCGGCAGCGCGTTGTTGCCTGGCAAGTCGATGTCGGTAACGACAAATTCGGTCGACCCCGAGCTGGGGCTGATGCTATCCCCGAACAGGCTCGAGGTCAGCGGTGCCAGCCCCTCGCTGTTCTTGATCTTTTTGTAGTACTCGGTATGCGGGGTGACCGGGCTACTCGCCCAGGTCCACCCGGATGACACGACCAATGCCGCGCCCAACAACGCCTGCCACTGCCAGATACGCATGGAACATCCCTTTGTCCAATTGCGTCGGCAATCACCAGACGATCGGTAATCCACCGACGTGTGCTGGCGTCATGTTCCGGCCAGAAAGCAGCTGCGCCGTCCCTTGCGCCCCCTGTACTTCAAGGGAGGACAAGCCCCCCCTTCACGACAGCTTCATATGATATTCACCCAAAGTAAATACCCCAGGTGGGGACTGGGTGAGGCCCACTTCCGCAGCGTGTCTACGCTCCCACCCGGTTCGCACACACCCGCCCCTCCGCAAAATCGCGCAGGTTCCCCAACGTGATCGCCGAGATCTCCTGCAGCGCCTCCACGGTGAAGAAGCCCTGGTGGCCGGTCACCAGCACGTTGGGGAAGGTCATCAGGCGTTGGAAGGCCTCGTCGTCGATGATCTCGCCGGAAAGGTCCTGGAAGAACAGCGCGCTTTCCTGCTCGTAGACGTCGATGGCCAGATGACCCAGCCGCCGCGATTTCAGCGCGCGGATCACCGCATGGGTATCCACCAGCGCGCCGCGCGAGGTGTTGACCAGCATCGCGCCGGTCTTCATCCGCGCCAGCGAGGCGTCGTTGATCAGGTGCTGGGTATCGGGCGTCAGCGGGCAATGCAGCGATACGATGTCGGCCCGCGCCAGCAGTTCATCCAGACCAACCCTGTCGCCCACGCCGGCGAAGGCCGGCGACGGATACGGATCATGCCCCAGCACGGTGCAGCCCATGCCCTTGAAGATGCGCGCGGTGGCCAGGCCGATCTTGCCGGTGCCGACGATGCCGACCGTGCGCCCATGCAGGGTGCGCCCGAGCAGGCCATCGAGCATGAAGTTGCCCTCGCGCACGCGGTTGTAGGCGCGATGGGTCTGCCGGTTGAGCGTCATCACCAGCGCCAGCGCGTGCTCGGCCACGGCTTCGGGGGAATAGGCCGGCACCCGTGCGACGAACAGGTCCAGCGCTTTCGCGGCGGCCAGGTCCACATTGTTGAAGCCGGCACAGCGCAGCAGTACGGCGCGTACGCCCAGCGCATGCAGCGCGTGCAGTACCGGCGCGTCGAGGCGGTCATTGACGAACACGCAGACGGCGGCGCAGTCCTGTGCCAACGCAGCGGTATGCACGTCCAGCGCGGCATCGAAATACACGAATGCAAAGCCCTGCCCGGCCGCATCGCGCTGGTTGGCCTCGTCGAGGAAACGACGATCGTAGGGGCGGGCACTGAAGACGGCGATCTGCATGACGGGGCCTGGCGGGAGTTCCCTGCCGACCATACCGCAGCACCTGCCCTGATGGGATGGCCCCGGCGATACGCATATCGCCGGGGCCGGGTACCGCTTAGAACCGGTAGCCCAAGCCCAGCATCACGCCGTTCCGGATCTGCCCGTCGCGGCGCTCACCCACGTAGTCGGCCATGATCGACAGGCGCTCGCTGGCGCGACTGGTCACGCCCACGTTCCAGGCCAGCACCTGCTCGCCCACGGCCTGGCTGCTGGCACCAAACACCAGGTCCGGGGCCGCAGCAAAACCGGTGCTGTAGCGCGCCTGTGAATCGCCCAGCTCCTTCTGCCAGGCCACGCGGGCACGCGGGGTGATGCGCTCGCCGTTGTTGCCCTCGAAGGTCTTGAACAGCTGCAGGCCGGCACCCACGCGGATGCTCTCCAGGCTGCCGCTGCGCCCCACCAGCGCGCCAGCGCCCTGCTCTTCGTTGAAGCGGGTGGCCGAGGTCCGCGCGTAATCCACCACCGGCAGCAGCGGCTGGATCACCAGTCCCTTGCCGGTGGTGAAGGAGAACGCGTGTTCGACCCGCGCCGAGATCGCGTCGTTGCTGTATCGGGCGCGCAGCGGCTGTTGCAGGCCATCGATGGCCGAAAGGCTGCGGCGGGTATCGTGGCGCAGGTCGGTGTAGCGCACGGCCGCCGACAGGTAGCCACGCGAATAGGTCGCATCCAGGTAGCCTCCCACATCCAGCGCGCGCACGTCGCCACTGAAACCGGAGCCATCGCTGGCCTTGGTCGACATGTCCGCGGCGGCCACGCTGACGCCGAGGGTGACGCGGTCATCGGCCACGTGCGTGTCGGCACCGACCACGATGCCGCCGATGTTATGGCTCAGGCCGGCCACGCCACCGTCGGCGTCGATGCGGCCATGGCTGGCGAAACCGCGCGCCCACAGGCCACGGCTGCCACCCGCCGCGCGGCTGTCGCCAGCAGCCTCGCCGGCCGGCTCGACCAGATGCATGGCCAGCTGGTTGAACAGGCTGCCATGGCGCATGCCCGGCTGCGCCGACACCGACTGCGCCGCCTGCGAGGCCAGGCCATCGGCATCGCCGCCACTGCGCATCGCCGCCTGGTGCTGCTGCACCACGTTGCCGATGCTGCCCAGCAGTGCATTGTCGGCCAGGCGCAGGCTGGCGTGTGCATCACCGCGCAGGGCGCCGGCCTGCTGTGCGATCACATCGCGGTCGGCGAACTGCAGTGCGCCGAGCAGCGACTTCAGGCCGCTGTCCTGGCGATCCGATGCGGCTGCCAGCGCGCGCCCCAGTCCATCGCCGGAGGTGCCGTTGGCAAACAGGCCCAGCTGATCGAAGCCCGGGTTGGCGGTCAGCCACAGCCCGTCGGCCGTCTGGTTGACGTTGAAGCTGAGCAGCGAATTGTGGCGCGGGCGGAATACTTCGCCCGCGGTGATGCTGGCGCTGTAGCCGGTGTCGCCCAGTCGCACGGCATCCTGGAAACCGCCCTGGTAGATCGGCCCTTCCACCAGATCGCGGCGGTAGCCGCCGGCATAGAAGCCCTGGGCGACGTTCAACGCCAGGTGTGCGCCCTGCGCGATCACCAGCGCCCCCTCTTCGGCCCCGCCATCGTAGAAGCTGCCGACGCGCAGGCGGCCACTGCCGGTGCCCCCGGCCTCGGTAACATCGAACAGCACCTGCCCGCCGGGCATGATGTTGACGTAGCCGTGGGTCACCAGATCACCGCCACGCGGCATCAGCGTGCCGAACACGCGCAGTCGGTTGAAGCCGTCTTCGCGCCAGGACGGGCCGGTGCCATCCAGCAACGCATCACTGTCGGTGCCGACCGATGCGATATCGCCATGGCCAACCACCACGCTGCCCGGCATCACCCGCAGCTCGGGGGTACGCAGCGCGCCGCCCTCCAGCGCGATGGTGCCGTTGTCGACCAGCATGAAATCGGCGCCGGTGGTTTCGGCGGTGCGCCAGGTGGCGCCATTGCTGACACGGATCACGCCCGCCGAACCTGCCAGGGTGGACGCATCCAGATCGGCCAGCCGCAACTGGCCGCGCAGCTCATCCTGGAGGTCGGGGTCGGCAAGCAGCTGCTGCAGCGACTGCGTGCCGATGCCGTTCGGCCCCCGCGTGGAGACGTTGTACAGGCTCACCGCGTAGTTGATGTAGGTGCTGGCCCAGTCGGTGTTCCAGCGCGCGAAATCGTCGTCGACGAAGGCCTGCAACTGGCGCGCGGTGCGCAGGTAGCCCGGATTGATGTCGCCGCTGACGTTGCTGGTCACATGCAGGGTGTCGCCCGGATCGCGATAGCCTGCCGTGTTGATGATGTTGTTGCCGCGGATGTCCTGGCCCGGGAACGACTCCAGCTTGCTGCCGCTGCCATCCGGATCGAAGGTGACCGATGTACCCGTGGTGCGCGCCGGGTCGCGGAACACCAGCAGGCCATTGGGCCGCACCACCTCATACATGGCCTTGTGCAGCAGGCCGGCATCCATGCCGCCGCCATAGTTGCCGGTGTAGATCTGGGTCATGCGCGGCGACGGTGCGTAGGTGATCCTGCCACCACTGCTGGCGGCATGGATCTGCACCGAATCGACCAGCGGCAGGTCGCCGCCGAGATAACGGTTGACGCCGCCGGACTGCATGATCGAGCAGGACGAAATGCAGTGGCCGGACACAATCGTGTCCAGGCCCTGGGTGCGGATCACCGCCTGCAGCCACTCGCCGGCGATCAGCGCGCCACCGTTGGACGTGCGCAGCACGACTTCGCGGATCGGGCGTCCTTCGGCCTGCGCCTTGGCCAGCAGCGCGGGCAGCGCCACCACATCGGCAACGGTTACGCCGCCGCTGAGGAAGACGCGATCGTCCTGCACGTGATAATTCATTGCCATGACGTCATCAACCGCCGCCATGGCGGTGATGCCCAGCAACGCTGCCAGGGCCAGGCTCAACTTCGAATGCTTCATGTGTTCTCTCTCTCCACCCGCAACGCACGGGTCGAAAGTTCAACGTCCGGACGGTGCGCCCTCCCCCAGTGCAGCGCCCCTCGAAACATGAACGCATTCACAATGGATTCGTGGGCCACGCACACTCTTCCCCATCCGGTCATCGTCGCGTAAAACTCGAAGACGTACCCGCCACCGACGTCCGAGGCCAGCCCTGTCCGCCCCCTCTCCTCTGATCCATCGCGCGCCGGACCTGTCCGCGCCGGCGGACGCGTTCATTGCGTTCGTGCGGGAGGAACGCGCGCCGTTGTGTGCGTTCCTGCGCACGCGCGGTGTCGGGCCGGAGGATGCCGAGGACATCGCGCAGGACTGCATGGAGCGGCTGATCCGCTATCGCGCGCACAGTGCCGACGAGCTGCGGCTGCTGCTGTATCGTATCGCCCGCAACCGCCTGGCAGACCGCGGCCGTTCGTCGCAGTCGCGGCCGCATCTGTCCCTCGCCGAACATGATGGCGGCAACGAGCCTTCCAGCACGTCGCCCGATCCATTGCGCCAGGCCGAGTCCGGGCAGATGCTGTCCCTGCTGCGGCAGGCCCTGTTCAAGCTGCCCGAGCGCGCGCGCGAGGTGTACCTGCTCAACCGGATCACCGGCATGAGCTACACGCAGATCGCGCGGCACTGTGGAATTACTGCCAAGACCGTGGAAAAACACATCGCCCGCGCCCTGCAGGGCCTGCGCCAGGAACTCGGAACGGATCCGCTGCACAACGACAGGGACAACGGATGAGTCACGCCAGGCCCAGGGAAGATACGCAGCTGTTCGAACGCGCCAGCGCCTGGGTGGCGCGGCTGGAGGCTCCGGACTGTACGCCGGGCGAGCGCGAGACGTTCGAGGACTGGTTGGCCGAGGACCCGGCCCATGTTACTGCCTGGGTCCAGGCCGAGACCCTGTTCCAGGAGGGCGAGGAACTGGCCGCCGACCCGTGGCTGCGCACCGCCGCGGCACGTGCGGCACGGCCGGCGCCGCGTCGCTGGCTGCCGGCAGTGGCCGCTGCCGCAGGCGTCTGCCTGGCCATCGGGATCGGCTGGATGATTGCCGTCGACGGCAACCCCACGCCGCTGCGCTATGCCAACGATTCCCACCAGCCCCGGCTGCAGACGCTGGCCGATGGCAGCGTGGCCACGCTGGATGCGGGCACCACCCTGCACGCCCGTTTCGGTTGGCGCCATCGCAACCTGGTGCTGGAACGTGGCCGCCTGCAGCTGCAGGTCGCACCGTCGGGCAAGGCCCTGCAGCTGCGCGCCGGCGACAGCACCATCCGCGACATCGGCACCACCTTCCAGGTGGAACGCCTGCATGATGGCCTGGTCGAAGTCGCACTGCTGGAAGGTGCGGTGGAAGTCAGCAGCGGGGGCACCCAGCACACCCTGGCGCCCGGCCAGCAACTGCAGGTACTGCCGTCGGGCCGCATCCAGCCCGGTCCGGCACTGTCGTCCAATGCCGCCGCTGAAGGCTGGCTGCAGGGACAGCTGGTGTTCGATGCCACACCGCTATCGATCGTGGTCGAACGCATGAACCGCTACGGCCACACGCCGCTGGTGATCGCCGATCCGGAGATCGCCAGCCTGGCGGTAAGCGGCACCTTCCGTGCCGGCGACGCGCAGGAACTGCTGTCGGCACTGGAACTGGGCTGGTCGGTGGCTGGCCAGACGCGACCGGATGGCGCGCTGGAACTGCGCCGCACGTACTGAGGAGGCCTGCGGTGATGGCAGTACCGGGCGCGCTGCAGGGGGGGCTGCTGCTCCGCACCCTGTTCTGCCTCGCGTTGGGCATCCCCGCGCTGCCGTCTGCCGCTGCGGCCGAGCAAGCGGGCACCCTGGAGGTCGATGTTGGCTCAGGCCCGCTGGCGCCGGCCCTGCAGCAATGGGCGCGACAGAGCGGCATTGCCCTGCTGTTCGATGCGCGTGAGCTGGATGGCCTGCGCACGGCCGGCACCCATGGCCACCGCGATGCGGCTGCGGCCCTGAAGGAACTGGTCGCGGGCATGCCGGTGAACATCCTGCGTACGCCTGCTGGCGGATTCGTCGTCCGCCGCACCCGCCCCGCGCCACCATCGCCACCGTCGGTCGCGGCACGCGCCACGCCCGCAGCACGTTCGCCACACAAATCCGCCGACGCGCCGCCGCAGGTGGAACTGGCGCCGATCCATGTCACCGGCAGCCGGCTGCCGCGCACCTCCGTGCAGACCACGCTGCCGGTCACCATCATCGACCGCGATGACATCCTGCGCAGCGGCTACGGCAGCCTGTTCGACCTGCTGCGGCACTTGCCGGGCATGAACGGCCACCCGGCGATGAGCACCTCGCGCAGTGGCGATTCGCAGTACCTGCCGGTGGGTGCGGCCACCACCACCAGCCTGGACGGCATGGGCCCGCGTGCGACCCTGTTCCTGGTCAATGGCCGGCGCCTGCCACGCTATCCCATGGTGTCGCTGGAACAGGGTGGGCTCACCGATCTTGGGGGAATTCCGCTCAGCTTCGTCGAACGCATCGAGCTGGTACGTGGCGGCGCCTCGGCCATCTATGGCGCCGACGCGATGTCCGGCGTGGTCAACATCATCCTGCGCGACCAGGCTGACGGCCCGGAAGCCATGCTGCAGACCGGCCTGAGCGGGCGCGGCGACGCTGGCCAGTATCGCGTGCAGGCGGCCACCGGCGGCGTGCGCGACGGAGGGGACCGCTGGTTCGCCGGCATCGACCTGCACCGCATCGACCACGTGGCCGGTGATCGCCGCCAATGGCATGCGGAAACCTCGCAGTACCTGATCGGCGCGTTCCGCGATGGACGCTACTGGCCGGCAGAACGCTGCGAAGGCCCATTGACGCGGCGCGATGGTGCCTGCTGGTTCGACAGCGCCCGACCGCGCTCGCTGCAACCGGCCTCGGATACCGCCTCGGCCTACCTGCGCTACCGGCATGAACGTGGCGAAGGTCGCTATGCCTACGCCGAGGCGCGGGCCAGCCACAACCGGCAACGCTTCGACCTTGGTCCAACCGCCGTTGCCATCGGCCTGTACGGGTTCACCTTCAACAGCGTGCTGCGCGAAGCTGGCAACGTGCGTCCGCATGTACGTGCCACCGACGCCGACGTCACCTTCGGCATTGGCCGCGACCAGGGCCGGCGCAGCTGGGATGCCGGCATCAGCGCACAGCGCAGCGATGTCAGCCTGTCCACGTCGGGCACCGTGCGCGCCGAGCCCCTGCTGCGGGTCGCCGAGACACTGGATTTCCTGCCCGGCTTCACCTCGTTGCCGGCGGGCGCGGCCGAGCAGTTGTTCCCGTCGATCCGCAATCGCGGGCGCACCGAGCAGTGGCAGGGCTGGTGGGGCATGCAGCGGGAGCTGATGCCATTGGCCGGCGGTGCTGCACAGCTGGCCACCGGCATCGACCTGCGCCAGGAGCGCTGGACCTCGCATCCCGACGCCCTGCTGAGCCAGGGTGACCTGGCGCTGGGCCTGCCGCAGGAGCAGCGCCACCTGGCGCGCCGCAGTGGCGGCGCCTACGCCGAACTCGGCCTGCCCCTGGCGTACACGCTGCGCATGGACCTGGCCGCACGCTGGGACCGCGACGGCGACTACCAGGCCTTTTCGCCCCGCGTGGGCGTGCGCTGGAGCCCCACGCCCCAGTGGTCCTTCCTGCTTGCCAGCGGGCGCGGCTATCGTGCGCCCAGCCTGTTCGAACAGCGGCGTCCCCCGGGCTACTTCGGTGCGATCGAGCTGCCGGCCTCCAGCGCCCTGCCCGACTGCGCGCAGAGCAGCGGCAACGGGCGCTGCAGCGTCACCGTGGACGTGGTGGAGAACGATGCGTTGAAGGCCGAGCGGTCGCGCAGCCATTCCCTGGCCGCGACCTGGACGCCGACCGATACGTTCTCGCTGTCACTCACCCACAACATCGTCGAACTGCGCAACGAGATCCTGGCCCTGCAACCGGCCGACGCGGTGTGGAACCCCGGCACCTGGGAGCTGGACGAGGACGGCCACCTGAGCAACCTGCGCCTGTCCTTCGACAACATCGGCCGCACCACCTCGCGCAACTTTGTACTGCGCGGGGAGTACCACATCGATACCGGCAACACCGGCCAGTGGCTGTTCTCGCTCGATGCGCTGAAGCAGCAGGAACTGCGCCGCGAACGTGGCCATGATGCAACGGTGGACCTGCGCGGCCATGTCACGCCGACGATGGCCGCCGTGCTGAACGTGCAGTGGCAGAACAGCAACTGGGACATCGCCCTGCGCGGCAACCAGGTGGGGCGCACGCGCGCCTGGCTGCCCGGTGCGGAATGCCCGGAGAAACAGCGCGAGCAGAACCACTGCATGAACCCCCGGCAGCTGCGCTGGAACCTGCATCTCGCACGACGCCTGGGGCCGCGCGTGGTCGCCGCGCTGGACGTGCACAACGTGCTCGACACGCAACCGGTGAACTATCTGGTCGGCAACGGTGGCCAGATGCCGGGGCTGGACGATCCGCTCGGCCGCTACTTCCTGCTGACCCTGCAGATCCGCTGAGCGTAGTACCCTACGCGCCCTGTTCCATCGGTTCCCCACCACCCCATGAAGGCCTATCTCTGGTTCTGGGGCGCGTTCCTGCTGTTCTTCGCGTTGCCCTTCCCCTGCATCCTCTATGTCGGCACGTCGTGGCCGGTGCAACTGGCCGACCGCAGCGCGCCATGGCTGGCCCTGCTGCTGCTCGCGCTGTCGGTGATCCTGTGGCTGGCCCTGCTGCTCGCCTTCCTGCACTACCTGCTGCTGGGCCCGCCGCGCGCACTGCATCGGGTGCGCACCATCCTGGCCGGCGGTGAGCCGCGCGACGCGTTGATCGAACAGGCCGAGCCGACCGGCGTGCACGTGCGCGGCTTCGCGCAGTGGAAGCTGCAACTGGGCTTCCAGAACCTGTCCGGCACGCCCATCAACGAACAGATGCTGGTGGTGGACAGCAAGCCGCAGCTGCAGCGTTTCGTGGCCGGCAAGCGTATCGAGGTACGCCTGAGCCGGATGCCGGGCGCGTTCCCCAACGTGGTGCTGGAGGGTGCCCAGCCTGAATTGGATGTCGCCAGCCTCTGGCGTCGTGGTGTCGGCGCAGCGATCGGCATCGTGGCGGTGGCCAGTGCCTATGTGGCCGCCTATCGGCTGCAGAGTGAGGGACTGGGCTGGACCTTCCTGTCGCTCGGTCATCCGCTGCTGGTGTGCCCGCTGGTGTTGTGCGGCTACGCGCTGGGCCTGCGCCTGCTCGGCCGGCTGCTGCAGGCCGACGCCCGCGGTGACGCGCTGAAGTATCGCGGCATCGGCGTGGATGCGAAGGTGCTGAAGCTGCGCCAGACCGGCACCTATCTCAACGAGCAGCCGCAGGTGGAGTTCCAGCTGGAATACATCGACCGCGAAGGTGGCGTGCAGCAGGTGAGCGTGCGCCGCTTCATCCCGTTGATCGAGCTGGCCAATCTTCCGCGCGAGCGGGTCACGCTGTTGTACGACCCGGAAGATCGCCGCAACGTTCGCCTGGAGGGTGTATGAAGCAACCGCCCTCGACCCGGCTGGTGTTCTCCGTGGTGTTGCTGGTGCTGGCCGGCGTCGCCGTGGCAGGCGGAGCCCTGCAGACGCTGGGCGAAACACTGGGCCATTCGGTGCAGGCCAACAGCGCAAGCGCGCCGATCGCCATGCCGCCAGCGCGCGAGAGGCCCGCTTCGCTCGCGCCGATGACCGAGCCGCGGTTGCCGCCGGTGCCCGAACGCAACAACCGGTTGTTCGATGCGGACTACCTGCTGGCCGCCCGCCAGGCACTGGAACAGATGCCTGCGCTGGCCGGGCACCGGCTGACGGTATTCCACAGCATCCACTTCTACGACGATGGCCGGATCAATCTGGACCTGGTGGATCCGCAGCAGCCGTCACGCGTGGACAGCTACCACTTCGAACGCGGCCAGTGGCGCAAGGGCGACCCGGTCAATCCGCAGCGCTTCGCGCCCACCATCACCCTGCGCCGCAGCAGCACGGCGCTGGCCAACATCGATTTCGAGGCGGTGCCGCGCGTGGCCCAGGCACTGCAGGCACAGCGCAACGCATTGATGGGCACTCCCGGTGAAGTCGGCCACGTCTATGTGATCGTGCGCAAGGGTGGCACTCTGGTCTGGCTGCCGGACGAGGTCGCCGGTGATCGCCAGTCCGCACGACTCTCTTTCGACGCACAAGGCCGTTCCGGCAACGCGACCCTCCGATAGTCAACGCGAAAAGGGGACGGAGGGGATTAAGTCGTTTGTGCCTTGGTGCCGTCTGCGACTTAATCCCCTCCGTCCCCTTTTTGCTGTTTCACGGAGCGGGCGATGGCGTACTGCGCGCCGTAGTAGGTGGACAGCACCAGCAGGCTGGCCAGTGGCAGGCCGCCGGCGAAGCGGTCCCAGGCCAGCAGCGAGTCGCTGGCGACGAACAGCAGCGCACCGGCGGCCGCCCAGCGGGAGCTGCTGGCATCCATTGCATCGGTGTGCGGTCGCCGCCACTGGCGTGCGAGCGCCAGGACCGCCATCGAGGCCAGCACCAGCACGTATGCCAGCACCGGAATGCGCATCGGTGCGGGCAGGTGCGGCCACAGACCAAGTACATTCAGTACAGCGAACGCGCCGAGCAGGACGCTGGCGGCAAGCAGGCCACGTCCGGCACGCAGGCCATCGCGGAAGGCGACGATGTAGCAGAGGTGCGCCAGCAGGAACGCCACCAGCCCTGGCACGAACGCATCCACCGGCAACATCAATGCGATGTCACCCACGCACGACAGCAGCATGCCAGCCAGGACCGCGCGCCGGTAGAACGGCTGCGCGGGATCACACACCCGCCAGGCGATGGCCGCGATCAGCAGCGTGGTGGTCGGCTTGGCCAGCCAGTGCAGCCAGCGCCCGTCACCGTCCAGGAACGCGCCGAGGATGGCGAGGATCGCCATCAGCAGGATCACGCCATCGCGGGCGCGCGGTTTCATCGCGCCTTCCACAGCTCCGCAAGGCGGTCAGGCCTGCCGGCGATACGCTCCAGCACCGGGTACTGCAGGCCACCGTGGTAGTCGATGTTCATCGCGTCGATGCGGTCGAACTGCTTCACCAACAGCACGATCGGCGCCTTATCCTTAGCCGCCGCAGCTACCGCATCCTTCAAGCGCTGGCTGCTGTACTCGCGTCCGCCAACGGCAATCACCTTCATGCCCGGCGCCAGGCCGGCGTTGAAGGCCGGGCTGTCCCAGATCACGTCGCCGACCGTACCGTTGTCGAGCACCGTCGCACCCAGCGAATACGCCAGCAATGCGGCCTTGGCGCGCTTCTCCTGCGCCTTGTAGGCATCGTTCGGCGTATCGCGGTAGGCCAGCTTCCAGCCCGCCAGCTCCAGGCCACCGGTCAACGCGCCGTGGCCGTCCAGGCGCCCGCGCAGGAACGTCTCCCAGTCATACGGCGCGATGCCGTTCAAGGTCGCGACCACGTCGTCGAAGGTGTACGGGTTGACGTCCCAGTCGCCGTTGCCGACGCCGAAGAACGCACGTGCGAAGTCATCCAGGCTACGCCGGTTGCCGCTCAGTTCGCGCAGCTTGCCCTCCACTTCCAGCCACAGCATCTGGCCGCCGGAGTAGTAGTCCTCGCTCATCTGATAGTTGCGGTAAGGCAGCGTGCGGCGCTGCGCGATGGTCGGGTCATTGGTGGTGTCCTGCAGCGGCCGCCAGGCCAGGCCCGGGCGACCACGGTCATAGGTCGCGGCCACGTTGGCCAGCATGTCGCGCGCCTGCGCGGTCGACCACAGCCCTGAACGCGCCGCCAGCACCTGGCCCCAGAACTGGGTCTGGCCTTCGTAGACCCACAGCAGGCTGTCGCCCATCGGCGTGTTGAAGTTGGCGGTGGCCAGATCGGCGCCGCGACGGTACTTGCCGTTCCAGGAATGGGTGTACTCGTGCGGCAGCAGATCGCGCATCCACGCGTTGTTGTCCCACTCGGTGAAGTAGCCCGGGTCGGCGCTGTTCTCACTGGAACGGTGATGCTCCAGGCCGATGCCGCCGAGGCGGTCCGTCAATGCCAGCAGGAACTCATAGTGGTTGTAGTGCCGCGCGCCGTAGAGCTTGTCGGCCTGCTGCACCAGCGCGCGGTGCATCGTGATCTGCGCCTCGCTCGGCTTCAGCGATTTGGCGTCGTCGGCAAACACGTTGAGGTGCAACGGCACCTTCGCGCCCGGATCGAGATCGATGCGCTGGTAGTGCTCGCCGGCAAACAAGGGCGAATCGACCAGATGGTCATAGGAGATCGGCTTGAACACCACGGTGTCACCGTCGCGGCGCGCGGTCTCCAATGCAGTGGCGAACGACCAGCCCTTGGGCAGGGTAACGCTGGCCTGCGCCTGCAGCTGGCGCGCGTCGATGCCGGCCGGATACAGCGAGTTGGCGTTCCACTGCAGGTTGAGCATTTCCGGGGTCATCACCACCCGGCCCTGGCTGCCGCCCTGCGAGGACAGGAAATCGAAGTGGGCGACGATCTCGCTGGCGCCCTCGGGCACGTTCACCTTGAACGCATAGACGTTGTACTGATCGCGCTGCCAGGCCAGCGGCTTGCCGTTGGCGGTCACGCGCAGGCCGGCCAGCTTGTCGATCGGGCCGGTGGGCGAATGGTTGCCGGGAATCCACTGCGGGTACAGCAGGGTCATCGGGCCGGGCTTGGCCGGCACGGTGGCGGTCACCTTGAAGATGCGCCGGGCCAGATCGCGCGCGTCCACATCGATGCGCAGCAGGCCGGGAGCTGCGGCGTTCGCCTGTGCCGGGGTCTGCGCCAGTGCAGGCGTGGCCGCCAGCGCGAACAGCAACGACATCGCCAGGGCTCGGGTCTTCATTGGGCAGGTTCCAGCAACAGTAGAGGTACGGATGCTAGGCCCCTAGGGCGTGCGGCCCCATGGCCGAAGGTCATGGAGGCTGCAGGATTTGGCGGTATCGAAGAAATGAAGCTTGCGCCGCAGCACCAAACGACAATATAAACGCAAGGTCAACCCCGCCAACAATAGTCGGACTTGACACCCGCAGGAACGTTATTGACGCAAGGAAACAGGGGGAAGTTAAACAATGAAATGGCAAGAAGTAGAAGTTGAATGCCGGAAAATCGCTGAGTCGGTGTGGGGGCAGCCAGCCAACCCCGAGAGAATTGCCGGCGTCAACTGCGATGCAGTTGTAAAATTCAAGAACAATTTCTGGATCCTGATTGAGGTATCGAAACAGGATGACCTGGCAAAATTGAGAGATGACATCTCAAAGTTGGCAGTTATGCGCCAATCACTTATGTCCAACGGCACATTCTCAGAGTGCTACTTCATTACAAGTGGAAGCCACCCATCTTTAGTCGAAACAGGAAAATCATGCAACGTTGAAGTCCACAGCCTACATAGCTTCGCATCCAAGTTCATTGGCTCGGAAAGATATCTTCAAGAGCGTGCTCGATCTCCGTTCGGAAGCGCAGTACACCCGGATACAGGTGACATTGACGGCAATGCGTATTCAAGCATTGACTACGTCAGCACCGCAGGGAAGAACTACTCTGTCAGTGAAGTCGCAATGGCGATTAGCCAGGGCAGGAAGGTTATCCTGATGGGAGAATTTGGCACTGGGAAGTCCAGGTGCCTGATGGAGGTGTTCAGAAACCTCTCGCAAGACAATCCAACATTCCCCCCCGTGGCGATAAACCTTCGGGACAATTGGGGCTACAAGAAGTTCCATCACATCGTCGGGAACCACCTTGAATCCCTTGGACTAGGAGATTTCAACCAGACTCTCGTACGCAGCCTTAGGCGGGGAAACCACTCAATCCTTCTTGATGGCTTCGATGAAATAGGGTCGCAGTCCTGGTCTGGTGATGCCAAACGACTGACAGAGATAAGAAAGAGAAGCTTGGAGGGAGTTAGGGACCTGATCCTAGGCGCCCCGACTTCAGGAATTTTGATTACAGGAAGAGAGCATTACTTCTCTTCGCTTGACGAAATGGCGGAATGCCTGGGAATTGACCTTGGCAACGCTCTGGTGCTCAAGTGTCCAGAGGAGTTTTCAGAGCATCAACTCCAAAACTACATTAAAAGCAACACCTCCTTGGGATCCGTACCCGAATGGATGCCAAGAAAACCTTTAATCTGCCAATTACTAGCAAGGCTACCACCAAACGAAGTTGCTCGCCTTGAGCAAGCTGCGAATGGCGAACTTGAATTCTTCCAGGCAGTATTTGATGCAATCTGCACTCGCGAGACGAAGATAAATCCAGCCATTGTCAAGGACACACTGAAGAATATTCTCCTAGAACTCGCGCAACACACCCGAAGACTACCTGAAAGCGACGAAATAATATCTACAGATGAAATAAACCAGGCATTCTTCAGTGTCACCGGATATGCGCCAATCGATGAGTCGTCGATCCTGCTCCAGAGACTCCCCTATCTAGGTAGAACTGGAACAGGTGGTTCTGACAGAATGTTTATCGACAGCTACGCCAAGGACGGACTGCGTGGAATCGCCTTGTCAAAATCGATCCAAACATCGGACAAGAGTATCGCTCATCAAAAATGGCAACAACCTCTACATGAGCTTGGCTTGCGAATGCTTTCGATGATTTCAGGGGAAAGCCAATCTTTCGAGAAGCATGCCCGCTTCTGCGCCAACCACGGAAACAGCCAGGTCTCATGCGATTACATCGCGTCAAAGCTATTATCAGCTGGAGATACATGTGACTTCCAAGGATTCGAAGTAAATGATGGAAAAATTTCCATCCTCTCTTTCGCAGATACCGAAGTCAAAAATTTAACCGTTATTGGAGTCGAAATCGGCGACTTGGTGATAGAAAGCTTCACCTCTTCCAGCACAAAGATTCAAGATTGCACCATTGACGTCCTAAAGGGAGTCAGTTCTATCGACAAGCTTCCTGACATATTCCCAGGGTGCGTGATCGCGAAAGTCGACGCAACGATTAACAGTGCCCGCATAAGTGAACTTAAGCATAGCAACCCTCAAAAGACTCTACTTGCCCTGATCAAGAAGCTATTTTTCCAACCAGGTGCTGGGCGTCGAGAGGAGGCGCTTCTCAGAGGCACGGAACGTTATTGGGACAGAGTCGCAGCAGAGCAAACACTCCGCTACATGGAAAGCAACGGAATAATTTTTAGGGCCAAGGGCGACCACGGAACTCTCTACCTTCCTAAAAGAAAGCATGCGCGAAGAATGGCCAATGTAATGGAGATGCAGAGCAGCAGTGGTGACGCACTCTGGAATCTTGTCTCCTGAGCACTGAAGTCCAGGCTCAGTCCAACTGAGCCTGGAGCCCAGCAAACAGAATCCCGGCCAGCGGCGGTTGAATACTACAAGAGCGGATTTTGCGCTCGAATACCCAGCAAACTGGCAGCCCGGTCAGTCGACCAGGCGCAGGCGCAGTTCCTTCGGCAGCGCGAACACCATCGATTCCGGTTCGCCGTCCAGCTCGCCCACGCCGGTGGCGCCCAGCTCGGCCAGGCGCGCCAGCACGCCATCGACCAGCACCTGCGGCGCCGAGGCGCCGGCGGTCACGCCGATGTGCTGCTTGCCTGCCACCCATGCCGGGTCGATCTCGTGCGCACCATCGATCAGATACGACTCCACGCCTTCGCGGCGGGCCAGCTCGCTCAGACGGTTGGAGTTGGAGCTGTTCGGCGAACCGACCACCAGCACCAGGTCGCAGCGCTTGGCCAGGTCGCGCACAGCATCCTGGCGGTTCTGCGTGGCGTAGCAGATGTCGTCGTTCTTCGGGCCCTGCATCGCAGGGAACCGCTCGCGCAGCGCATCGATGATGCCGCGCGTGTCATCCACCGACAGCGTGGTCTGGGTGGTGTAGGCGAAGTTTTCCGGCTGGTTGATCTGCAGCGTCGCGACCTGCTCGACATCCTCGACCAGGTAGATCTGCCCGGTCCCGGCTTCGCGGTTCCACTGGCCCATGGTGCCTTCCACCTCCGGGTGACCGGCGTGGCCGATCAGCACCACGTCACGGCCGGCACGGCAGTGGCGGGCGACCTCGAAGTGGACCTTGGTCACCAGCGGGCAGGTGGCGTCGAACACCTTCAGGCCACGGCGCTCGGCTTCCTGGCGCACGGCTTGGGACACGCCATGCGCGCTGAAGATCACGGTGTTGTTGTCCGGAACCTCGTCGAGCTCTTCGACGAAGATCGCGCCGCGCTGCTTCAGGTCGTCGACCACGAAGCGGTTGTGCACCACTTCATGGCGGACATAGATGGGCGCGCCCAGCGTTTCGATCGCGCGCTTGACGATCTCGATCGCACGATCGACACCGGCACAGAAACCACGCGGGTTGGCGAGCAGCACATCCATCAGTTCAGTCTCCCGGCGGCAGCCGGCTTACGGTTTCGGGTTGGCATTATCCGCCTTTTTGGCGGACTTGCCGTCGAACAGGCCAAACAGGGCGATGCCGATGGCACCCACCACGATGGCCGAGTCGGCGATGTTGAACGAGGGCCAGGTGTAGCTGCCCACGTACCACTGGATGAAGTCGACCACGTGGCCGTGCACCTGGCGGTCGATCACGTTGCCGATGGCGCCGCCGATGATCAGCGCATACGGCACCGCGGCCTTCCAGTTGCCGCGGGCGGTGCCGCGCAGCCACCACGCCATCAGCCCGCTGATGGCGATCGCCAGCGCGGTGAAGAAGTACTTCTGCCAGCCACCGGCGTCGCTCAGGAAACTGAATGCCGCGCCGGTGTTGTAGGTGCGGTACCAGTTCCAGAAGCCGTCGATGACCACCACCGGCTGGAACTCCGGCAGGCTGGACAGCACCCAGGCCTTGGACCACTGGTCCAGGCCGATGATGGCCACCGACAGCAGCAGCCAGACCAGGGCGTTCGGATGCGGACGGGGCGCGGCCATCAGAACCAGCTCCGCACTTCGCCGGCGCCGGTCACGTTGCTCACGCAACGGCCGCACAGCTCGGGATGGTCGGCGTTGCTGCCGACGTCGGCGCGGTGGTGCCAGCAGCGCACGCACTTGGCCTTGGTGGTCGGCTGGGCGCTGACGAACACCTCGTCGGTGGTCGCCGGGCGCACCTGCACGTCGCCACTGATGAACAGGAAACGCAGTTCATCGGCCAGCGGCTGCCAGCGCGCGGCCTGTTCTTCGCTGGCGGCGATGGTGATCTCCGCTTCCAGCGCCGCACCGATCGCACCGTTGGCGCGCATCGGCTCGAGCACCTTGGCCACCTGCTCGCGCACGGCCAGCAGCTGGTCGAAGTCGGCGGCATTGAGCTGGGCATCGGCCGGCAACGGCGCCAGGCCGTCATACCAGGTGGTGAACAGCACGTGGCCGGCGCGTTCGCCCGGCAGGTAGCCCCACAGCTCGTCGGCGGTGAAGGTCAGGATCGGCGCCACCCAGCGGGTGAATGCTTCGGCGATGTGGTACATCGCGCTCTGGGCCGAACGGCGACCGTGCGAATCGGTCGGCATGGTGTACAGCCGGTCCTTGGTCACGTCCAGGTACAGCGAGCCCAGGTCCACGCTGCAGAAGTTCAGCAGCAGCTGCACGATCTCGGCCATGTTGTAGCCGTCGTAGGCCGCCTTGATCTTCTCCTGCAGCTCCCACGCGCGATGCACGATCCAGCGGTCCAGCGCGACCATCTGCTCGAGCGGCTGCAGGTGCAGCGCCGGGTCGAAACCGTCCAGGTTGCCGAGCAGGAAGCGCGCGGTGTTGCGCAGGCGGCGGTAGGCGTCGGCGTTGCGCTTGAGGATCTCCTGCGACAGCGACATCTCGTTGCTGTAGTCGGCCGAGGCGATCCACAGGCGCAGGATGTCCGCGCCCAGCTTGTTCATGATGTCCTGCGGCTCGATACCGTTGCCCAGCGACTTGGACATCTTGCGGCCGTGCTCGTCCACGGTGAAGCCGTGGGTCAGGCACTGCTTGTACGGGGCACGCTTGTCGATCGCCACGCCGGTCAGCAGCGAGGACTGGAACCAGCCGCGGTGCTGGTCGGACCCTTCCAGGTACAGGTCGGCCGGCTTGCCGAAGCCACGCGCGGCGAGCACGCCTTCATGGGTCACGCCCGAATCGAACCAGACGTCGAGGATGTCGGTGACCTTCTCGTAGTCGGCCGCGTCGGCACCGAGCAGTTCGGCGGCGTCCAGCGAGTACCACACGTCGATGCCCTCGGCTTCGACGCGGTCGGCGACCTGCTGCATCAGTTCCACCGAACGCGGATGGATCTCGCCGGTCTGGCGGTGGGTGAACAGTGCGATCGGCACGCCCCACGTGCGCTGGCGCGAGATGGTCCAGTCCGGGCGACCGTCGACCATGCTCTGGATGCGCGCCTTGCCCCAGGTCGGGAACCAGCCGACGGTGTCGATGGCGGCCAGCGCATCGTTGCGCAGGTTGGCCTTGTCCATCGAGATGAACCACTGCGGGGTGGCGCGGAACACCACCGGCGTCTTGTGGCGCCAGCAGTGCGGGTAGCTGTGGCGGATCGGATGGAACGCCAGCAGCGAACCGTTGTCGCGCAGCACGCCGACGATGGCCTCCTGCGCCTTCCACAGGTGCTGGCCCGCCAGCACCACGTCACCGGCCGGCGGGGTCGATTCCAGGTACACGCCGCGGCCGTCGATCGGAGTGACCTGGCCAGCGTTGTACTTGTCCAGCAGGCCGTACTTCTGGCTGACCACGAAGTCTTCCTGGCCGTGGCCGGGGGCGGTGTGCACCGCACCGGTACCGTCCTCGTCGGAGACGTGGTCGCCATTGAGCACCAGGATCTCGCGCTCCGGGTAGAACGGATGCGCCAGCAGCTGGTTTTCCAGCGCAGCGCCGGTGGTTTCACCGTGCAGCACCACTTCGTCCACGCCATAGCGCTGCAGCGCGCGCTCGGCCAGGGCCGCGGCCAGCACCAGCCAGCGGCGCTTGCCGTTGTGGGCCGGGCCTTCGGCCAGCACATAGTTGATCTCCGCGCCCAGCGACACCGCCAGCGAGGCCGGCAGCGTCCACGGCGTGGTGGTCCAGATCGGTACGGCCACTTCGACGTCGACCGGCACGCTCACGCCGAACGCCTGGCCGATGGCCTGCGCATCGCGTGCGGCGTAGGCGACGTCGATCGCCGGCGATTCCTTTTCCTGGTACTCGATCTCGGCCTCGGCCAGCGCCGAGCCACAGTCGAAGCACCAGTACACCGGCTTGGCGCCGCGGACCAGGTGGCCGTTGGCCACGACCTTGGCCAGCGCGCGGATCTCGTTGGCTTCGAAATCGAAGCTCAGGGTCTTGTACGGGTTGTCCCAGTCACCGGTCACGCCCAGGCGCTTGAAGTCCACGCGCTGGATGTTGATCTGCTCTTCGGCGAACTCGCGGCACTTCTGGCGGAATTCGACGGCGTCAAGCTTGGTGCCGACCTTGCCCCACTTCTTCTCGACCGCGATCTCGATCGGCAGGCCATGGCAGTCCCAGCCCGGCACGTAGGGCGCATCGAAGCCGGCCAGGTAGCGCGACTTGACGATGATGTCCTTCAGGATCTTGTTGACCGCGTGGCCCAGGTGGATGCGGCCGTTGGCGTATGGCGGGCCGTCATGCAGCACGAACAGCGGGCGGCCGGCGGCGTTGTCGCGCAGCTGCTGGTAGAGCCCCTGCTCTTCCCACCGCGCCAGAATGCCCGGCTCGCGCTTGGGCAGGTCGCCGCGCATCGGGAATTCGGTGGCTGGCAGGTTCAGGGTGGTCTTGTAGTCCTGGCTCACGCAGTGGCTCGCAATCTATGTTCGGAAAGGATGGCGCGCGCCTGTTCGGCGTCGCGGTGCATCTGGTCGGTCAGCGCCGCCAGATCATTGAATTTCTCTTCGTCGCGCAGCTTGGCGACGAACTCCACGTCGATGTGGCGGCCGTACAGGTCGCCCTGGAAATCGAACAGGTGGGCTTCCAGCAGCGGCTCCACGCCCTCCACCGTCGGCCGCGTACCGAAGCTGGACACCGAAGGCCAGGGCTGGTCGAACACGCCGTGCACCCAGGTCGCGTAGATGCCCGACAGTGCCGGGGTCTTCGGGAAGCGCAGGTTGGCGGTGGGGAAGCCCAGCGTACGGCCGAGCTGGCGCCCGCGCACCACCCGCCCGCTGATCGCGTAGGGGCGGCCGAGCAGGTCGTTGGCGCGGGCGAAATCGCCCTCCTGCAGCAGCTGGCGGATGCGGGTGCTGGAGATGCGCTCGCCATGCAGGTCCACCGCTTCGATCTCGCCCGCGGTGAAGCCGAGTTCGGCGCCCATCTCCTGCAGCAGTGCCAGATCACCGCGGCGGCGGTTGCCGAAGCAGAACTCGGGCCCGATCCACACTTCGCGGGCGCCCAGCCGGTGCACCAGCAACCGGCGCACGAAGGTCTCGGCCGGCATCGCCGCCATCGCCGCGTCGAAACGCAGCAGGCCGATCGCATCGACGCCGAGCTCGCGCAGGATCTCGACCTTGCTGCGCGCCAGGGTCAGCCGCGGCGGCGGCGTGCCCTGGGCGAAGAATTCACGCGGCAGCGGCTCGAATGCCACGGCCACTGCGGCCACGCCCAAGGCGCGCGCGCGGGCAACCGCGTGGCGGACCAGCGCACGATGGCCCAGGTGGAGGCCGTCGAATGCACCGATACAGACCACGCTTCCGTTGGGGAACAGCTCCCCGCCCTCGACGCTTCTGAACAGCCTGCTCATCAACTCTCGTTCCGGCCCGACCGGGGCCGCCGCTTCAATGGTGTAACCCTGAAGTATAGCCGCCACGGACCGCGATCAATGCCCGCGCAGGTCGCGCGGGCGGAAGCCCATCGCCAGCATGGCCACCACGTAGGTCGCGCCGCCGCCGCCGACCAGCAGCATCAGGCCACCGATACGGTGCCATTTGTCCATGCCGGTGAAGTCGGGGACCCAGTGCAGCAGGGCCAGCAGCACGCCGACCATGGCCACGCAGGCCACCCCCAGCCGCACCAGATAGCCGCCCCAGCCCGGCCGCCGCTGGTAGACGTCGGTCTTGCCCAGCCAGTACCAGAGCAGGCCCAGGTTCAGGTAACTGGACAGCGCACTGGCGATGCCCAGTGCCAGGTGCAGGCCCGGCTGCTTGCCGATCGCCGCCATCACGCCCTGCGCCTTCAGCGCGTCGGGCACCATCACCTGGTACAGCACGGCCAGCAGGGCGAAGTTGAACACCATGTTGGCCACCAGCGCGGCCACGCCGGCGCGCACCGGGGTCTTGGTGTCCTGGCGGGCGTAGAAGGCCGGCAACACCACCTTGAGCAGGGCGAACGCCGGCAGGCCGAAGCTCAGGCCGTACACCGACAGCGCGGTCATGCGGGTATCGAACGCGGTGAACTGGCGGTACTGGAACAGGGTGGCGATCAGCGGCTCGGCCAGCAGCACCAGGCCCAGCATCGCCGGCACGGAAATCAGCAGGGTCATGCGCAGGCCCCAGTCCAGCGAGCGCGAGAAGCCTTCGCGGTCGGTGCTGACGTGGTGGCGGGCCAGCGCCGGCAGGATCACCGTGCCCAGCGCCACGCCGAACACACCCAGCGGCAGCTCCAGGAAGCGATCGGCCAGCGACAGCCAGGACTGCGAGCCGTCGGTCAGCTTGGCCGCGATGAGGGTATCCAGCAGCAGGTTGATCTGCGCCACCGACGAACCGAACAGCGTCGGCACCATCAGCGTCAGCACCTTGCGCACCCCCGGATGGTTCCAGCCCCAGCGCGGCAGGGTCAGCAGGTTGATGCCCTTCAGCGAGGGCAGCTGGAACAGCAGCTGCAGGAGACCGGCCGCCAGCACCGCCCAGCCCAGCGCCAGGATCTGCTTCTCCGGGGTGCCGCCCAGCCGCGGCGCCAGCCACAGCGCACCGGCGATCATGCACAGGTTGAGGATGACCGGGGTCAGCGCCGGCATCGCGAAGCGCTGGAAGCTGTTCAGCGCACCGCCGGCCAGCGCGGTCAGCGACACGAACAGCAGGAACGGGAAGGTCAGGCGGAACAGGTCGACCAGCAGGGTCTGCTTGACCGGGTCGGTGTCAGCACCACTTGAGAATGCCACCGCCAGCTGCGGCGCGAAGATCAGCGCCAGGGCGGTGACCAGCATCAGCACCCCGCCCAGGGTGCCGGCGGTCCGGGACATCAGCTCACGCAGTTCGGCGTGGCTGCGGGTCTCCTTCACCTCGGTGAACACCGGCACGAAGGCGGTGGAGAAGGACCCCTCCGCGAACAACCGGCGCAGGAAATTGGGTATCCTGAAGGCAACCCAGAACGCATCGGTAACCGCATTGGTGCCGAACGTGGTAGTGATCACCTGATCCCGGACAAGTCCGAGAACCCGCGAGACCATGGTCATGCTGCTGAACGACAGCAGGCCCCGCAACATCTTCGGTGAACTCACTCAGCGTCCCTCTTGACAATCGACTTGACGTGCATTTCTCGGGCCATCATACTAGCTAGCTTGCTGTTCCCATAACACCGATTTTTTCAGGAAACCACCACCGTGGCCAATATCAAGTCCGCCAAGAAGCGCGCCAAGCAGACCGTCGTGCGCAACGCGCGCAACGTGGCTCAGCGCTCGATGCTGCGCACCGCTGTCAAGAAAGTGATCAAGGCGCTGGACGCCAACGATGCCGCCGGCGCCGAAGCCGCCTTCGCCGTTGCCCAGCCGATCCTGGATCGCTTCAGCGCGCGTGGCCTGATCCACAAGAACAAGGCTGCTCGCCACAAGAGCCGCCTGAACGACCGCATCAAGGCCCTCAAGGCCGCCTGATCCGGCGTTGCCGCCCTGCCCCTCGGGGTTGGGCAGCAGACAAAAGCCCGGCCCCGGCCGGGTTTTTTGTTGCCTGCGATCCGGGCGATCCCACGGGGCCCGCGCGACCGGTAGTGCCGGCCGCTGGCCTGCGGTTCACCGGGATTGCCGGCCAGCGGCCGGCACTACCAAATGAAAAACCCGGCCGAAGCCGGGTTTTCCGCATGGAACCACAACGGCATCACTGCGCGTTGCGGGCTTCCAGCTCGTCTTCCTTCTGGCGATCGAAGAAGGCCATGATCCGGCTCATGATCGGGAAGGTACCTTCGCGGCCCAGCGCGGAAACCAGGAACCACGGCTCCTTCCAGCCCAGCTCGGCGACGATCTGCTCCGCCGCGGCCTGCGCCTCGTCTTCGAACATCAGGTCAGCCTTGTTCAGCACCAGCCAGCGCGGCTTGTTCAGCAGCTCCGGATCGTGCTTCTCCAGCTCGCGTTCGATCGCACGCACCTGCTCCACCGGCGAAATGCCCTCCACGCCGCCTTCCATCGGCGAGATGTCCACCAGGTGCAGCAGCAGGCGGGTGCGCTGCAGGTGGCGCAGGAACTGCGCACCCAGGCCGGCGCCGTCCGCAGCGCCTTCGATCAGGCCCGGAATGTCGGCGATCACGAAGCTGCGGTGGTTCTCCACCTTCACCACGCCCAGGTTCGGGTACAGCGTGGTGAACGGGTAATCGGCCACCTTCGGCGTTGCCGCCGAAACGGCACGGATCAGGGTGCTCTTGCCGGCGTTGGGGAAGCCCAGCAGGCCGACATCGGCCAGCAGCTTCAGCTCCAGCTTCAGCGTGCGCTCTTCGCCCGGCTCGCCCGGCAGCGCCTGGCGCGGCGAGCGGTTGGTCGAGCTCTTGAAGTGCATGTTGCCCAGGCCACCGCGACCGCCCTTGGCCACCAGCAGGCGGTCGCCGTGCTGGGTCAGGTCGCCGATGACTTCATCGGTGGCAACGTTGATGACCACGGTGCCGACCGGCACGGTGATGGTCAGGTCTTCGCCGCCCTTGCCATAGGCCTGGCGGCCCATGCCGTTCTCGCCGCGCTGCGCCTTGAAGATGCGCTCATGGCGGAAGTCGACCAGGGTGTTCAGGTTTTCGTCGGCGCGGATGTACACGCTGCCGCCCGCACCGCCGTCGCCGCCGTCCGGGCCGCCGAGCGGAATGAACTTCTCGCGACGGAAGCCAATGCAGCCGTTGCCGCCGTTGCCGGCGAACACTTCGATTTCTGCTTCGTCTACCAGTTTCATTGTTTCGATGCCTGCGATGGGCGCGACCTGCTGGCCGCCACCTTGAATGTCATGCCGGCCGCGGGCCGGCAACCCGGCCCAGCCGGTCTTGCTTCAACTCTAACGAAAAGCCCCGCCGAAGCGGGGCTCTCCATGCAGCGTGCTCTTCATCCAGCACGGCCATGCCGCGGCACGGGTGCCGGCGATGCCTGGATCAGGCGTCGGCCGAGACGATGCTGACGGTGCGACGCTTCTTGGCGCCCTTGACCGAGAACTCCACCTTGCCGTCCACGAGGGCGAACAGGGTGTGGTCACGGCCCAGGCCAACGCCGGTGCCCGGGTGGAACTGGGTGCCGCGCTGACGCACGATGATGTTGCCGGCTTCGATGGCCTGGCCGCCGAAGATCTTGACGCCCAGGTACTTCGGGTTGGAGTCGCGACCGTTGCGCGAGGAGCCTACGCCCTTTTTATGTGCCATGACTGCTTCTCCTGATGCTTAGCCGGCGATGCCGGTGATCTCGATTTCGGTGTAGTACTGACGGTGACCCTGACGCTTCATGTGGTGCTTGCGGCGACGGAACTTGATGATCCGGACCTTGTCAGCACGACCCTGGGACAGGACCTTGGCGGTGACGGCAGCGCCCTTCAGCGCATCGCCCAGCTTCACGCCGTCGCTGTCACCCAGCATCAGGATGTTGTCAAACTTGATCTCGCTGCCGACTTCGACTTCGAGCTTTTCAATGCGGAGCTTTTCGCCCTGCGCCACGCGGTATTGCTTACCGCCGGTGACCAGTACTGCGTACATGACCAGGCCTTCCTCTGTAGTTATTGTGGTCTGAGCTGCCGCCATCGAGGGCGGACAGGAGCGGAATTGTACGCAGATCAGCGGGCGCGGGTCAAGTCAACCCCCGAACGCCGCGGGGGGACGGCTCCGGAACAGGGTCAGATCCCTTTTCACCCCGTGAAAAGGGATCTGACCCCTGCCTGACGGCCTGTCTCACCAGATGAGACATCGGACTGGCATTGTCGCCCATTGCCCCCATCTGGTCACCTCGGTAGGCTGACCGATTGCCGTTCCCTGCTGGCCCGGCACCCAGCCAACGCCCCCACAACCGGATCCCCCATGGCGATGGATTTCATCCGCATCCGCGGCGCGCGGACGCACAACCTGAAGAACCTCGACCTCGACCTGCCCCGCGACAAGCTGATCGTGATCACCGGCCTGTCCGGCTCGGGCAAGTCCTCGCTGGCGTTCGACACCATCTATGCAGAAGGCCAGCGCCGCTATGTCGAGTCGCTGTCGGCCTATGCGCGCCAGTTCCTGAGCGTGATGGAAAAGCCGGACCTGGACCACATCGAGGGCCTGTCCCCGGCGATCTCGATCGAGCAGAAGTCGACCTCGCACAACCCGCGTTCGACGGTCGGCACGATCACCGAGATCTACGACTACCTGCGCCTGCTGTACGCCCGCGTCGGCACCCCGCGCTGCCCGGACCACGGCTATCCGCTGGAGGCGCAGACGGTCAGCCAGATGGTCGACCAGGTGCTGACCCTGGACCCGGAACAGCGCTACATGCTGCTGGCCCCGGTCATCCGCGACCGCAAGGGCGAGCATGCCCAGGTGTTCGACCAGCTGCGCGCGCAGGGTTTCGTGCGCGTGCGCGTGGACGGCGAGCTGCATGAAATCGATGCGGTGCCGCCGCTGGCGCTGCGCCAGAAGCACACCATCGAGGCGGTGATCGACCGCTTCCGCCCGCGCGAGGACATCAAGCAGCGCCTGGCCGAGAGCTTCGAAACCGCGCTGAAGCTGGGCGACGGCATGGCCTCGGTGCAGAGCCTGGACAGTGCCGACGCTTCGCCGACGCTGTTCTCCTCCAAGTACTCCTGCCCGGTCTGCGATTACTCGCTGCCGGAGCTGGAACCGCGCCTGTTCTCGTTCAACGCACCGATGGGCGCCTGCCCCGGCTGCGACGGCCTGGGCATGGCCGAATTCTTCGATCCTTCGCGCGTGGTGGTGCATCCCGAGCTGTCGCTGGCCGCCGGCGCGGTGCGCGGCTGGGACCGCCGCAACGCCTATTACTTCCAGCTGATCGCCTCGCTGGCCAAGCACTACCGGTTCGACGTCGACGCGGCATGGAACTCGCTGCCGCAGAACGTGCAGCAGGCCGTGCTGTACGGCAGCGGCGATGAGGCGATCACCTTCACCTACTTCACCGAAGCCGGTGGCCGCACCCAGCGCAAGCACCGCTTCGAGGGCATCATTCCCAACCTCGAGCGCCGCTACAAGGAAACAGAATCGCCGGCGGTGCGCGAAGAGCTGTCCAAGTACATCAGCGAACAGCCGTGCCCGGAATGCCATGGCGCGCGCCTGAACAAGGCGGCACGCAACGTGTTCGTGGCCGACCGCCCGCTGCCGGAGCTGGTGGTGCTGCCGATCGACGAGGCGCTGAAGTTCTTCAGCGAACTGAGCCTGCCGGGCTGGCGTGGCGAGATCGCCGCGAAGATCGTCAAGGAAATCGGTGAGCGCCTCGGCTTCCTGGTCGATGTGGGCCTGGATTACCTCACCCTGGAACGCAAGGCCGACACCCTGTCCGGTGGCGAGGCACAGCGCATCCGCCTGGCCAGCCAGATCGGCGCCGGCCTGGTCGGCGTGATGTACGTGCTCGACGAGCCGTCGATCGGCCTGCACCAGCGCGACAACGAGCGCCTGCTCGGCACCCTCACCCGCCTGCGCGACCTCGGCAACACGGTGATCGTGGTCGAGCATGACGAGGATGCGATCCGCCTGGCCGACTACGTGCTGGACATCGGCCCGGGCGCGGGCGTGCATGGCGGCGAGATCGTCGGCCAGGGCACCCTGCAGGACATCCTGGAGGCACCGCGCTCGCTGACCGGCCAGTACCTGTCGGGCAAGCGCGCGATCGAGATCCCCGCGCGCCGGCACAAGCCGAACCCGAAGATGACCCTGCACCTGCGCGGGGCCAGCGGCAACAACCTCAAGGGCGTGGACCTGGCGATTCCGTCGGGCCTGCTGACCTGCGTGACCGGTGTGTCCGGCTCCGGCAAGTCCACCCTGATCAACGACACCCTGTTCTCGCTGGCCGCCAACGAGATCAACGGTTCCTCGCACCCGATCGCCCCGTACAAGGAGATCGATGGCCTGGACCTGTTCGACAAGGTGGTGGACATCGATCAGTCGCCGATCGGCCGCACCCCGCGTTCGAACCCGGCCACCTACACCGGCCTGTTCACCCCCCTGCGCGAACTGTTCGCACAGGTGCCCGAAGCGCGTGCGCGTGGCTATTCGCCGGGCCGTTTCAGCTTCAACGTGCGCGGTGGCCGCTGCGAAGCCTGCCAGGGCGACGGCCTGATCAAGGTGGAGATGCACTTCCTGCCGGACGTGTACGTGCCCTGCGACGTCTGCCATGGCAAGCGCTACAACCGCGAGACGCTGGAGATCCTCTACAAGGGCTTCAACATCAACGACGTGCTGGAAATGACCGTCGAGGATGCACTGAAGCTGTTCGAGCCGGTGCCGTCGATCGCACGCAAGCTGGAAACCCTGGTCGACGTCGGCCTGAGCTACATCAAGCTGGGCCAGAGCGCGACCACGCTGTCCGGTGGTGAAGCGCAGCGCGTGAAGCTGTCCAAGGAACTGTCGCGCCGCGATACCGGCCGCACCCTGTACATCCTCGACGAACCGACCACCGGCCTGCACTTCCACGACATCGAAGCGCTGCTGGGCGTGCTGCACAAGCTGCGCGACGAAGGCAACACGGTGGTGGTGATCGAGCACAACCTGGACGTGATCAAGACCGCCGACTGGATCGTCGACCTGGGTCCGGAAGGCGGCCACCGCGGTGGCACCATCCTGGTCACCGGCACGCCGGAAGACGTGGCGGCCTGTCCGCAGTCGTATACCGGCCAGTTCCTGGCGCGCATGCTGCCGTCCACCAGCGCGCGCCCGGAACAGCCGGCTGCCGTGGCCAACAAGCCCGACGCCCGCCCGCCACGCAAGGTGAAGCCTGAGAAGCCGGCCAAGGTTGCCAAGAAGGCCGCGGCCGCCAAGAGCACCGGCAAGGCCAGCAAGAGCACATTGAAGAAGAAGGACGCCTGATGAGCAGCGAACACAAGATCCTGGCCCGCATCCCGATCAGCGTGCGCTGGCGTGACATGGACAGCATGGGCCACGTCAACAACGCCAAGTACATTTCCTACCTGGAAGAAGCGCGCGTGCGCTGGATGCTGGGCGTGGACGGCGTATCGATGACCGACCGCATCGCACCGGTGGTGGCCGCGACCAACGTCAATTACCGGCTGCCGATCGTGTGGCCCAACGACATACTGGTCGAGCTGTTCGTCGAGCGCCTGGGCAACAGCAGCGTGACCATCGGCCACCGCATCGTCGACCAGCACGACGCGTCGAAGCTGTATTCCGACGGCAACGTGGTGGTGGTGTGGATGGATACGCAGACCGGCAAGAGCGCGCCGCTGCCGGAGGCGATCCGCAGCGCCTCCACTTGACGCGCCCTGGTAGGTGCCGACCTTGGTCGGCACGCTTTGGCTGCAATGAGGTTGCCGGCCAGCGGCCGGCACTACCGATCCCATTCAATGGACTGACATGATCCACCAGACTGAACTGCGCGACCTGCTGCCCGGCATGGTCCCCTTCCCCACCGACGTCTTTCCCGCCGACCAGGCCTGGCTCGGCCAGCACCTGCTGCCGCTGCTGAAGATTGACCTGGGCGTGCTGCGGCCGGAACTGGCCGGCCAGGTGGCGACGATGCTGTGCCCGATCGAGCCGTACGACGGCTGCATCGGCGAGACCACCGAAGAACACCACAACGATTTCACCGGCACCAACTGGATCGCCTTCGAACTGACCGCCGGCAACGAGATGCGCTTCCTCGGCAATGAGGGCTATTTCATCGGCGAGGCGGTGCAGGACAAGGATGCGCAGGAGCACATCGCGCAGATGCGCGACAGCTACGCCAAGGCCCGCGATTACCATGCCGCGCACGGCCGTCTCGCCTGCTACTCGCGCTACGGCAAGGGTGAGGCCAGCGAACGCGACTACCTGGATACGCTGGGCGGACCGATAGGCTTCGGCAACTGGACCGAGACCGCGGAGATTCCCGCGGCCTTCGAACTGGGCTTCACCGACGCTGCCGATGACCCAAACGCTGCGGACGATGCCGAAACGGTGATCATCACCCGCAACGGCAACAAGTTCTTCGCCGTGGCCGGCGTAGCCGGCTACAACTGGTGCGCCACAGGCGCCGATGCGATCGTGATGCTGTACGAGCCGGAAAGCCGCACCGTGCTGTTCTCGTACGACTGGTCGTAAGGCCCTGTGGTAGTGCCGGCCGCTGGCCGGCATTGCCCGTGCTGCCGGCCAGCGGCCGGCACGACCATCCCGCTACGGCGCAGCCTTGCGTACGGCCAGCGTCGCACTCGCTTCGCCGCCGCCTTCCAGCTGCAGCCGTAGCGGCACCGCCTGCCCCTCCTTCAGCGCGCCCTTGCCCTGCATCAGCATCAGGTGCAGGCCACCGGGCTTGAGCTCGGCACGTGCACCCGGCGCCAGCGGCAGGCGCTCGATCGCGCGCATCCGGCTGACCCCATCCGTGATCGTGGTTTCGTGCAGCGACACATCATTGAAACTGCTGCTGGTCGCGCCGGTGATCACCACCGCCTTGCCGCAGCCGTTGTGGATGACGCCGTAGCCAGCGGTCATCGGCATTGCCGGATTCGGTGGCAACCGCGCCCAGCCCTGATCCACCGTGACGCAGCCCGATTCCGCCGCCGAGGCCGATGCTGCGGCCGCACACAGAAGCCACAGTACGCCAACGAATGGTTTGGTTATCATCGCCCAGGTTCCTTCTTCGCAACGAGACCGCAGCATGACGACGCTCATCGAGGTGATCAACCATGGCCCCATCCGCGAACTGCGCCTGGCGCGGCCGCCGGTCAACGCACTGGACACCGACCTGTGCCGGCAGTTGATCCATGCCATCGAGCTGGCCATGGCCGAAGACGCGCACGGCATCGTGCTGTCGGGCAGCGAGCGCATCTTCACCGGCGGCATGGACGTGCCGCACCTGCTCTCGCATGGCGATGACAAGCACAAGCTGCTGGACACCTGGAACGCCTTCTTTGGCGCCGTACGCACGCTGGCCGAGAGCCGCATCCCGGTGGTCGCGGCGATCACCGGCCACGCCCCGGCGGGCGGCTGCGTGCTGGCCCTGTGCTGCGACTACCGGGTGATGGCCCGCAGCGCCGATCCGTCGCGGCCATATGCCATCGGCCTGAACGAGGTGCAGGTGGGCCTGATCGCGCCGGAGGGCATCCAGCGCCTGCTGCGCCGTGCGGTGGGCGTGCACCGCGCCGGCGTGCTGCTGACCACCGGTTCGCTGGTACCGGCCGAACAGGCGGTGCAGATCGGCCTGGTGGATGAGCTGGCAGAGGGGGACCTGGTGGTGGCACGCGCGATTGCCTGGCTGCAGGACCTGCTCAGGCAGCCGCGCCAGCCGATGCTGCTGACCCGCGCCATCGCCCGCGCCGACCTGCACGTGGCGCTGCAGCCGGACCTGATCCAGCTCGACCGTTTCGTCGAGGCCTGGTTCGCCCCGGACGCACAGAACGCCCTGCAGGCCCTGGTAGCCCGGCTGGGCAAATAGCGGTTGCCCCGCCCGGGGTCAGATCCCTTTCGCCGGGCGAAAGGGATCTGACCCCTGACCGGTATAATCAGGCCCTCTTTCACTGCTGTGGCCGCCCCCTTGAACGACACGCCCGAACCCGTCGTCTCCGAGCTGATCGACCTGCTCACGCTGGAGCGGCTGGAGGACAACCTGTTCCGCGGGCAGAGCCGCGACATCGGCACCAAGTACGTGTTCGGCGGGCAGGTGCTGGGCCAGGCGCTGGCCGCGGCACAGGCCACGGTCGACAACGGCCGCCACGTGCACTCGCTGCACGCCTATTTCCTGCGCGCCGGCAACATCGACCACCCGATCGTCTACGACGTGGACCGTACCCGCGACGGCGGCAGCTTCTCGGTGCGCCGGGTCACCGCGATCCAGCACGGCAAGGTGATCTTCTTCTGCGCGGCATCGTTCCAGCAGGCCGAGACCGGCGCCGAGCACCAGCACAAGATGCCCGAAGTGCCGCAGCCGGAAGACATCGAACCGAACCGGCCGCTGCCGGCCGAAGTGCTGGAGCGGCTGCCGATCAAGGTGCAGCGCTGGCTGTCGCGCGGCGGCCCGTTCGAATTCCGCCACGTCTACCCGCGCGACGAACTGAACCCGCCCAAGCGCCCGCCCTACCACCAGGTGTGGCTGCGCCTGAGCGAGCCGGTCGGCGATGCTCCGGAACTGCACCAGGCCCTGCTGGCCTATGCCTCGGACTTCCACCTGCTGGGCACGGCGACGTTCCCGCACGGCATCAGCTACTACCACCCGCACGTGCAGATGGCCTCGCTCGACCACGCGATCTGGTTCCACCGCCCGTTCCGCGCCGACGACTGGCTGCTGTACTCGCTGGACAGCCCCAGCGCGCAGGATTCGCGCGGCCTGGCCCGCGGCCAGTTCTTCACCCGCAATGGTGTGCTGGTGGCCAGCACCGCGCAGGAGGGCCTGATCCGCGTGGTTCCCGACCAGGCTGCCGCGGCCGCCGTGCCGGCCAAGGAGTAAACCCATGCGCCAGATCTTCAGCAGCCAGCGCGTGGAAACCGTCGAAGGCGTGGCCGAGCTCCTGCGCGGGCATGGCATCGACGTCAAGGTGACCAACGGGCGCTCGTACAAGACCCGTCGCCGCGGCCAGTTCAGCTATACCGACCTCGGCAACGCCAACGCCTACCCGGCGGTATGGATCGTGCGCGCCGACGACCAGCCGCGTGCACGCGAGATCCTGCGTGAGGCGCGCCTGCTCGACACCACCCGCCGCGACCATCCGACCGCCGAGTTCGCCTTCCGCGACACGCCGGAACAGGGCAGCGGCGGCCGCAGCTGGGCCTGGCGCATCCGCATCGCCCTGCTGGTGGTGATCGCCGGCGTGGCGCTGGTGATCGGCCTGCGCCATCGCGGTGCCCCGGCCCCGGCAGCACCGGCCCCTGCCCCGCAGGCCCAGCCGCAGCAGGCGCAACCGGCCCCGCAGGCCGCACCGGAAGAGGAAGAAGTCCGGGTCCGCATCCAGCCATCGAAATAACCCACGGGTCGTACCCGCCGCTGGCCGGCAACTGCAAAAAGGGGACGGAGGGGATTAAGTCGTTTGTGGCACAAACGACTTAATCCCCTCCGTCCCCTTTTTTGTCAGCACAGAAAGTCGGTCACATTGGGCGCGCGGCTCCGTCATGGGACACAATCCCAGCAGGAGAGCCGCCGCCATGACGACGTTCGCCGCATCGATCGACCAGACCCTGGAACGCGAACTGCCCGCCGCCGCCAGCGGTTGCCAGCACGCCTACGGCCGTATCGTGCTGGCCTGCCAGAACACGGTCACCGCCATCGCCCTGGCCATCACCCGCGACCGCCAGGCCAGCGAGGACATCGCCCAGGAGGCCTTCGTGAAGGGCTGGCAGCAGCTGCACCAGCTGCGCAGCGCGACCAGCTTCCTGCCCTGGCTGCGGCAGATCACCCGCAACCTGGCCCGCGACTGGCTGCGCGCCCAGCGTGGGCGGCCGCTGACCGGCGAGGCGGCCGAGGTAGCGATGGGCATGGCCGCCGACCCGTCGCCGGGCGCGGCTGACCGCCTGCAGCGGGTGGAGGAAGAGATCGCCGCCGAGGACATCATCTCCACCCTGCCCGCCGACAGCCGCGAAGTGCTGTTGCTGTACTACCGCGAGGGACAGCGCTCGCAACAGGTCGCCGACCTGCTCGGGCTCAGCGATGCAGCCGTGCGCAAGCGCCTGTCGCGTGCACGTGCCCTGGTGCGCGAAGGCCTGCTGCAGCGCTTCGGTGAATTCGCCCGCAGCAGCGCGCCGAGCGCTGCATTCGCCACCGCCGTGGTGTCGATGGTGCTGGTGGCCGCGCCCGGCACCGCCAGTGCAGCGGTGCTGCTCGGCACCGGCGTCGGCATCGGCGGCAGCAAGCTCGGCCTCGGCGGCGCCAGCGTTGCCGGTGGAACCGCGATGGGCTCGTTGACCGCCACCCTGGGCCAGCTGCATGTGTTGCCGGCCGAAAGCTGGGGGGCGGTCATTGGTGGCGTTGCCGGTGGCGCGATCGGCAGCTATCTCGGCGGGCGCTTCCTGATGTCGTACACCGAAACTGCGGCAGAGCGGACCGATGTGCGCCGCTTCCTCTACCTCAACATCACCACCGGCATGTTCTGGTGCCTGGCGATCCTGCTGGCTGTGGTGCTGCAGGCACCGGTCTGGACGCAGCTGACGGTGCTGGCGGTCGGGTTGGGCGTGGTCAACTACCAGTGCCTGGTGACGCTGCAGCGGGTGATGGCGCCGATGATCGCGCGCGATTCGGCGCGGCGCGGGCGAACCGGCATCAACTGGAAGTTCGAATCGATGTACGGCCGCACCGCCATCATCGCCATGAACCTGATGGTCATTGCGCTTGTGGCGTACTCGCTGATGCGCAGCGGCCGCTTGTAACGGACAACGCCGGCAGTGCCGCCGGCGTTGTCGTCATCACTGCATTGACCCTCAGCGCTGCGGCTTCGGTGCGCCGCCGTCGCGCGGACCGCCATGGCGCGGGCCACCATGCATCTGGCCCTTGGCCGCATCAAACTCGGCCTTGCTCAGCTGGCCGTCCTTGTTGGTGTCGGCGGCGGCGAACCAGGCATCACGATGCTGCTTCATGCGCAGCTCGCGGTCGGCCTTGTCCAGGTAGCCGTCCCTGTTCAGATCAAGCTGGTCGAAGCGCGCGGCCAGGCGCGGATCGGCCTTGGCTTCCTCGCGGCTGATGCGGCCATCCTTGTTGACGTCAAGCGCGGCCCAGCGCTCACCGCCGTGGCCACGACGGCCATGCTGCCAGCGCGGCAGCTCGTCGCGCGAGAGCTTGCCGTCCTTGTTCTTGTCCAGCTCGTCGAACTTCGCGGCCAGGCGCGGGTTGGCGGCCGCCTCGCTGCGGTCGATCACGCCGTCACCGTTGGTGTCCAGCTTGGCCGGGCGCGGTGCCGGCGTGGCCGGGGTGTCGGCCGCCAGCGCGATACCGGATGCGGAGGTGCCGAGCAGCAGGGCCAGCAGCAGGGGGGTACGGATCATGAGGTCACTCCTGGGGATGGGAACAGCGTCGGGGTGATCACTTCACCCTCGGGGGACAACAACGCCCGGGCGCGACGTCGGTTGACGCTACTGCCGATTCCATTCATCCGGCGGACAGTCGCCGCCACTGCGACAACCTGGGGCTATGCTGTGCCCATGGCGATACATGGCGACAGAGACGACGAACTGCGACTTTTCCAGACCGGCGAGCACCCCTGCGGGTACTGGTCGGACCGGGTGGCACGCGACCTGGTACTGGACCCGAACGACCGCCGCCTCGGCGCGCTCTATCCACTGGCACTGAGCTGGGGCTTCCGCCGCAGCGGCGACCTGGTCTACCGGCCGCATTGCGCGCACTGCCAGGCCTGCGTGGCGGTGCGCATCCCGGTGGCCCGCTTCGCCCCGGACCGCAGCCAGCGCCGCTGTGCCACCCGCAATGACGACCTGGAGGTGCGGATCACCGCCGCCACCGCCCGCGATGACCTGTTCGCGCTGTACCACCGCTACCTCACCCACCGCCATGCCAACGGCGGCATGGACGACCACGGCCCGCACGAGTTCGAGCAGTTCCTGATCGGCAGCTGGTCGCACACCCGCTTCATGGAGATGCGCCTGCCCGGCCACGACGGCCAGCCCAGCCAGCTGCTGGGGGTAGCGGTGACCGACGTCACCGAGCACGGCCTGTCGGCGGTCTACACCTTCTTCGACCCGGACCACGCCGCGCGCGGGCTGGGCACCTTCGCGATCCTGCAGCAGATCGAGTGGGCGCGCCGCGAGGGCCTGCCGCACGTGTATCTGGGCTACTGGATCCGCGGCCACCAGAAGATGGACTACAAGCGCCGCTTCCATCCGCTGGAAGCCTACGATGGCCGCCGCTGGCACGATTTCGACAAGGATCTGGACGGGCGCTGACAAACCGCTGACACCGGGCCGGGTGCACAATACGGCCCATGAACATGACCCGCCGCCATCCCCTGATCCTCGCCCTGGCCCTGCTCTGCGGCGCCACCGCCCCTGCCTTCGCCACGTCCCCTGCGATGACCGAAAAGCCGTCCGCTGCGCTGCGCCTGGCCACCTACAACACCTCGCTGTACTCCGATGACGCCGGTGGCCTGATCAAGGAGCTGGAAGGCGACAGCGAACACGCGCGCAAGATCGCCGCAGTGCTGCAGCAGGTGCGCCCGGACCTGGTGCTGCTGAACGAATTCGACTTCGACGACGCCCATCGCGCCGCCGACCTGTTCCAGAAGCGCTACCTGGAGGTCGCCCAGCCCGGTGGCGGCAAACCGCTGCACTTCGCCTACCGCTATCTGGCACCGGTCAACACCGGCGTGCCCAGCGGCCTGGACCTGGACAACAACGGCGTGGTCGGTGGCGAAGGCCGCAGCCGCGGCAACGATGCCTGGGGCTACGGCCTGCACCCGGGCCAGTACGGCATGCTGGTGCTGTCGCGCTACCCGATCGACGAAGCCAGGGTGCGCAGCTTCCAGCTACTGAAGTGGAGCGCGATGCCCGGCGCGATCCGCCCGGTCGACCCACGTACCGGCCAGAGCTTCTACAACGACCATGTGTGGTCGCAGCTGCGCCTGTCGTCGAAGTCGCATTGGGACGTGCCGGTGAAGACCCCGGCCGGCGTGGTGCACGCGCTGGTGTCGCACCCGACCCCGCCGGTGTTCGACGGCCCGGAAAAGCGCAACGCGGCGCGCAACCATGACGAGCTGCGCCTGTGGCAGGAATACCTGTCCAAGGGTGACAAGCCATGGCTGTGCGACGACAAGGGCCACTGCGGTGGCCTGGCGCAGGATGCGCGCTTCGTGATCCTCGGCGACCTCAACAACGACCCGGTCGATGGTGATGGCCGCCATGAGGCGATCGTCGAACTGATCGAGAACGCCCGCGTGCTGCGCTACCCCACCCCGCGCAGCGTCGGTGGCGAGCAGACCAGCCTGGCCTATGCGGTCAAGGGCATCGAGCGCAAGGGCGCACCGTTCCATGCCACCGGCGATTTCGGCCCGAAATCCGGCACGATGCGCCTGGACTACGTACTGCCCTCGACCGGTTTCGAGTACGTCGGCAGCGGTATCTTCTGGCCGGCCAATGAAAGCCCGGAAGCGAAGATCGCCGATGGCAGCGACCACCACCTGGTGTGGGTGGACGTGCGGTAGAGTCGACGGCCCTGAAAAGGGGACGGAGGGGATTAAGTCGTTTATGGCACAAACGACTTAATCCCCTCCGTCCCCTTTTTGCTTTACGGGCGCAGCTCGACGCCGATGGCGTCGGCGGCATCTCGCGCGATGGCGCGCGCTTCGTCGATGGTTTCCGCGCGCGCCAGGGTCACGCCCACGCGGCGATGGCCATGCACGCTCGGCTTGCCGAACAGGCGTACAGCAGTATCCGGCACCTGCAATGCAGCGGCGACGTTGTTGAAGTACGGCACGCCCTCGCCGTGTGCCAACAGCGCGCACGACGCCGACGGGCCGCTCTGGCGGATCACCGGGATCGGCAGGCCGAGGATGGCGCGCGCATGCAGCGCGAACTCGCTCAACTCCTGCGATACCAGCGTCACCAGGCCGGTGTCGTGCGGGCGCGGCGACACTTCGCTGAACCACACTTCGTCGCCCTTCACGAACAGCTCCACGCCGAACAGGCCCCAGCCGCCAAGGTCGTCGGTGATCGCACGTGAGATCTCCTCGGCACGTGCCAGTGCCGCGCTCGACATCGGCTGCGGCTGCCAGCTTTCGCGGTAGTCGCCATCCTTCTGCAGATGGCCGATCGGCGCACAGAACGAGGTGCCACCGGCATGGCGCACGGTCAGCAGGGTGATCTCGTAATCGAAATCGATGAAGCCTTCGACGATGCAGCGGCCGGCACCGGCGCGGCCACCGGTCTGCGCGTAGTCCCAGGCCGGGGCGATGTCCGCCTCGCTGCGCAGGGTGCTCTGGCCCTTGCCCGAGGACGACATCACCGGCTTGACCACGCACGGCAGGCCGATGGCGGCGACGGCAGCACGGTATTCGGCCTCGGTATCGACGAAGCGGTACGGCGAGGTCGGCAGGCCCAGGGTTTCGGCGGCCAGGCGACGGATGCCTTCGCGATCCATGGTCAGGCGTGCGGCGCGCGCGGTCGGGATCACCCGCAGGCCCTGCTCCTGTTCCAGCTGGACCAGGGTCTCGGTGTGGATGGCCTCGATTTCCGGCACCACCAGGTGCGGCTGCTCCTGGGCGATCAGCGCCCGCAGCGCCATCGCATCGAGCATGTCGATCACGTGCGAGCGGTGCGCGACCTGCATGGCCGGGGCGTCGGCATAGCGATCAGCGGCGATCACCTCCACGCCCAGCCGCTGCAGCTCGATGGCCACCTCCTTGCCGAGTTCGCCCGAGCCCAGCAGCAGCACGCGGGTGGCGGAGGGGGACAACGGCGTTCCAAGCTTGGCCATGGCGGTTCCAGCAGCGATGTGAAGGCGGGAGGGCATTCTAGCTGGCCGGGCACCCTGACCATGGCATCCGACGAACGGTAGTGGACAGGTGATATCACTTTGATATCTTAAATTTGAACCCTCAAGGACGTACCGCCATGAAAGAGAAGTCGCTGTCTTCCCTCAACGGCCTCGGCACGCTGGTCGGCGCCCTGCTCGTCGGCCTCGCCGGCGCCGCCCTGTTCGTGGCGGGCGTGGCAGCCAAGGCCAGCACCGGCTCGCCCAGCCTGCTGCTGATGCTGCTGGGCGCCCTGCTGGTGGCGCTGGGCGTGTTCATCCTGGCCGGTCTGTACACCATCCAGCCCAACCAGGCGGCGGTCCTTAGCCTGTTCGGCAAGTACGTGGGCACGGTGAAGGACAACGGCCTGCGCTGGAACAACCCCTTCTTTGCCAAGCGCCGGGTCAGCCAGCGCGTGCGCAACTTCGAGAGCGGCAAGCTGAAGGTCAACGAGCTGGACGGCAGCCCGATCGAGATCGCCGCGGTGATCGTCTGGCAGGTGGTCGACGCCTCCGAGGCCGTCTACAACGTGGACGACTACGAGAGCTTCGTACACATCCAGTCCGAATCTGCGCTGCGTGCGATGGCCACCAGCTATCCCTACGACCAGCACGAAGACGGCCAGCTGGCCCTGCGCAGCCATGCCAGCGAGATCTCCCAGCACCTGAAGAACGAGCTGGCCGAACGCCTGGCCGACGCCGGCGTGCAGGTGATCGACGCACGCATCAGCCACTTGGCCTACGCCGCCGAAATCGCCCAGGCGATGCTGCAGCGTCAGCAGGCCAACGCGGTGATCGCCGCACGCACGCGCATCGTGGCCGGTGCGGTGGGCATGGTTGAAATGGCCCTGGCCGAACTGCAGAAGAACGGCGTGGTGCAGCTGGATGAAGAACGCAAGGCGCACATGGTCAGCAACCTGCTGACCGTGCTGTGCTCGGACCGCGGTACCCAGCCGATCGTCAACGCCGGTTCGCTGTACTGAACCACCCTCGCAACGGGGTGCCCCACCACCCCGCCAGGAGCTTGCATGAGTGAGAAGAAAGCCTACCCGCTGCGCATCAATGCCGACGTCCTGGCCGCCGCGCAACGCTGGGCTGACGACGAGCTGCGCAGCCTCAACGCACAGATCGAATACGTGCTGCGCGACGCCCTGCGCAAGGCAGGACGCCTGCCGAAACCCACGCCATCTTCGGGGGACAAGGAATGAGCAAGCGCTGGAGCTACCAGACGATCGAGGTCAAGACGTCCATGATGGGCCAGCTCAAGGCCGAGGACATCCAGAGCGAACTGAGCCGCCAGGGCCAACTGGGCTGGGAGCTGGTCAACATCATCATCCCCGCACCGATGCGCCCGGCGATGCTGGTATTCAAGAAGGAGGCCTGAGCCATGGGTGCCAGCGATCCAAAGCAGTACGAGGTGGCCGAGAGTTCGCCGTTGCGCGTGCTGTGGATCGTGCTGCCCCTGCTCGCCGCCTTCGTGGCCTGCCTGTATGCGCAGTTGTACAAGGCACCGGCCACGGCGCCCTGGATCGAAGTAACGCTGTCGCCGCCCTGGTTCCGGATGGGCGGCAGTGCCGCCTGGAGCCTGCTGGTGATCGCCGCGCTCGGCATCGGGTTGGGCGCGGCGTTCTTCCGCCGCCGGGTGGAACTGGCCGACGACGTGCTGGACGTGCGCTCGACGATGTACCGCCGCCGCGTTCCGGTGGCACAGCTGCGGCTGGACCAGGCCGAGGTGGTCGACCTGCAGCGTGACCGCCGCTATGGCATTCGTTTCAAGACCAATGGCTATGCGATGCCGGGCTTCTATTCCGGCCACTTCCGCCTGCAGGGCGGCGGCAAGGGGTTCGCGCTGGTCACCGACCGCACGCGCGTTCTCGCCCTGCCGGTCAGCGATGGCAGCACGCTGCTGCTCAGCCTGGAGCGGCCGCAGGTGCTGCTGGACGCGCTGTGCAAGGTGGCCGCACCGGCGCCTCGGCGGTAAGCTGCGGCGATGCAACGACGCGCCCCCCTGCTGATCAATACCGAGGCCATCGAGCTGTGGCCCGCCCACCTGCTGCGCGCACGAAGCAACCTGGATGCCCGCCTGCTGTCGCAGGCACAGTGGGTGCTGCGGCGCAAGCGCGATGGCCGCTACCTGGCGGCGGTAACGACGCATGGCGTGCATTCGCTGGTGCCACGCCTGCCGCGCGAGCCCGGGGCCGAGGACGCACTGGCGCTGCTCGATGCAGCGGCGGCACGTCCGTTCGGCGCTGCGCTGCAGGAACAGTGGCTGCCGCTGGCCGGGCTGCAGCAACGCCTGCAGCAACTGGGCCTGGACCCGCAGCGCTACGCCGACGACAGCGGCCTGCCGCTGGAGCCCGAACCGTGCCTGCTGCATTTTGCCGGCCGCGACCGCTTCGCCCGGCCGCTATGGCTGCGCCGTGGCGCCGCGCAGGGCTGGCGGCGGATGCGCCTGCAGGCGGCACGGGAGGGCATCGCGCTCGACGCAATTTCCGGCTTCCGCAGCCATGCCTACCAGCTGGGCATCTTCGAGCGGAAGCTGGCACGTGGGTTGAGCGTGACGGAGATCCTGAAGGTCAATGCAGCGCCGGGGTTCAGCGAACACCACAGCGGCCATGCGCTGGACATCGGCACACCGGGCGATGCCCCGGCCGAGGAATCATTTGAAGCCACCGACGCGTTCGCCTGGCTGCAGGTGCATGCCGGCGGGCATGGCTTCCATCTGAGCTACCCACGCGACAACCCGCACGGCATCGTCTACGAACCCTGGCACTGGTGCTGGAGGCCGGCCAACGGCTGAGCCCCTCGTGGCGCCCGCACGCGGAATGGAACGAGAGAGCGAAGCCAAAAGCGGGCCGCTTCGCTCGAAGCCGAGCATGGCTCGGCTCTACAGCAGCTGCCGCGCAACGCCCCCATGTAGTGCCGAGCCATGCTCGGCTGTACCCGGATTGCCGTCACCGCCTCAACGCATTGATCGCCAGCACCACCCAGCCGGCCATCATGCTGGTGCCACCGATCGGCGCCATCCGCGTCGGCCACTGCCACAGCGCCCCGCCCACCAGGCTGCCTGAAAACAACAGCACACCCAGCAGCAGCACGTACAGCGCCAGGTGTGCGATCGCCCCGTGCGCGCGTGGCCCCAGTGCCACCAGTACCGCACCATGCGCGAACGCGTACAGCGCCGCCATGTTCAGGTGCTGCTGCGCCAGCGGATCGGCCACGCCATGCGAGGCGTAGGCGGACAGGCCGATCGAGGCAGCGGCCAGCAGCGCCCCCAGGCAGGCGAGCAGGGACGGCTTACGTGCACGACGTTCGAGATTGAACATGGGGGCTCCTTGCGCAGCGCCCCTTGCCGGGCGCCGGATCAAAAAAAACGCGCCGCAATGAGCGGCGCGTTTTCGTGTCCAACACTACATGGGTCAGCCGAGGCTTACTTGACGGCCCAGTAGATGTCGTAGGTCGCTTCCGGGGTGAACGACTTGTCGATGCCGTCCTTCCAGGTTTCGTACGGGCGGTCGATGACTTCGTTGCCCGAAGTCACGGCCCAGGCACGCAGGCCGTTGCGGGCCACGTCCAGACCCGCCATGTGGCCGGTGTAGGCCGCATGCGCCGAACGGTGCGGAGCAACGTGCACGTACTTGACCGGAGCGCCGCCGTCGATCTTGACGGTCAGCTCGTCGGCAGCAGCACCTTCAGCACCCTTCTTCTTCACCGGCTGGGCGATGTCGAAGGCGTACTTCTCCTGGCCGAAGTCGGTGGTGATGATGCGGAACGGGCCGGCGGCTTCAAGGCCATTGGCCTCCATCACGCGCTTGATCCACTCCTGGTTGTCCTTGATGGACTTGGTGATGGTGTCCTGACCGCGGTCCACGTTGCCGGCGTTGACCACCAGCAGGTTCTCGGCCGGCACTTCAACGATGGCCAGGTCGGTCAGCGGGGCTTCCGGCGTGCGGTAGTCCACGTTCGGCACGGTTGCGAGCATGTTGGCGATGCGCGACAGGCCCAGCTTGATGTCGTCGCCGATCTGGCGGCTGACATACAGGCCGGCGTAACGGCCGAACAGGTCGAAGCCGTACTTCACCGAGTAGTCCTGGGTGATCTTGACGTTGCGACCGCCCTTGCCGGTCGGCTCCAGGTTGAAGGTGGTGACCTTGTCGTGACCCTTGGTGGCGTCTTCGATGGCGATCACAACACGCTTGTTCTCTTCGGCTTCGGTGATCTTCCAGGAACCGGTGCCCAGGTCCTTGGAGGTGAAGTCGAGGGTGGCACCGGTACCGGAGGCCGGGCCGGACAGCTTCAGTTCAACGGCGGGATCGCGCAGTACCAGCGGGTTCCAGTCCTTGAAGCGGCGCAGGCTGCTGACCGTGTCGTACACGATCGTCATCTTGCGGTTGGTCTCGATGCTTTCGGTGATGTGACGCTCGCCCGGCAGACATACGCCAATGATGACGAACAGGCCAGCCACGATCCCCAAGGCGATCAGGAACTCGATAATACGGGTCATTCAGAGAGTCTCCGGGGCCGATCCCACGGCCGGGTTGATTGAAGCGAAGCGCCAATCCTAGCAGGCTTCGCGGGCATTGTTTATCGGGATTGGCGCACCGGTTTCCCTGCCGGCTGCGTATTTGTATGGACAAAGAATTCGAAGGGTAACGCATACCGCTACCCGGCAAGTAGGGGGCAACCTTGGCAGGAACCCGTAACTACGACCCAAGTCTTTGTACTTGAACGATTTTCTTCAGACCAGCTGGAGTTCGAACGCCTTCAGTACGGCACGCGTACGGTCGCGCACGCCCAGCTTGGACAGGATGTTGGACACGTGGTTCTTGATGGTGCCTTCGGCCACGCCCAGCGAATTGGCGATCTCCTTGTTGGAGAAGCCGCTGGCCATCAGCCGCAGGATCTCGGTCTCGCGGTCGGTCAGCGGGTCCGGGCGGTCCAGGCTGACGAACTCGTTGCGCATGTGCTCCAGGCCGGACAGCAGGCGCTGGGTCACCGCCGGCTGCACCAGCGAACCGCCGTCGGCCACGGTACGGATGGCACCGACCAGCTGCGCCAGGGTGACATCCTTGAGCAGGTAGCCCTTGGCACCGGCCTTGAGCCCGGCCAGCACCAGCTGGTCATCGTCGAACGTGGTGAGGATGATGGTCGGCGGCAGCTGTTCCTGCCGCGACAGCACCTGCAGTGCCTCCAGACCGGACATCACCGGCATGCGCATGTCCATCAGCACCACGTCGGGGCGCACCTGCGGTATCAGCTCGACCGCCTGCCGGCCGTCGCCGGCCTCGGCCACCACCTCGATGCCGTCGTCGAGCGCCAGCAGGGAGCGGATTCCCTGCCGCACCAGGGTTTGGTCGTCGACCAGGCAGACGCGAATCATCAACGCACTCCTTCAGGAACCTTGGTAAGGGCCGCCACCAGCACCGTTGCCGGCACCGTCGCCCGCAGCCGGAAGCCTTCTCCGGGACGGGTTTCGATCTGCAGCTGGCCACCACATTGTTGCAGGCGCTCGCGCATGCCGCGCAAGCCATTGCCTACATTGACCATATCCGCGCCGACGCCGTCGTCGCGGGCCTCCACCACCACCCGGTCGGGGGCTTCACGGTACACCTTGATCCACAGGTGGCGGGCGCCGGCGTGGCGCACCGCGTTGGTAATGATTTCCTGGGTACAGCGCAGCAGCACGTGGGCCCGCTGCGGGTCTTCCACGTTCAACGGATCCTCGATCTCCAGCTGGATATCCAGCGAGGGCACGTTCTCGGTCAGCGGGCGCAGCGCCGCGGCCAGATCGATCGCGCCGGTCTCGCGCAGCTGGCTGACCACCTCGCGCACATTGCCCAGCAGCAGCTTGGCCAGCGCGTGCGAGCGCTTCACGTGGTCCAGCGCCTGGCCCTCGGCCAGGTGGCCGGCGACCTCCAGGTTCAGGGTCAGCGCGGTCAGCTGGTGGCCCAGCAGGTCGTGCAGCTCGCGCGAAATGCGGGTGCGCTCGTTGACCCGCGCGCTCTCGGCCAGCAGGGCGCGGGTGGCACGCAGCTCCGAATTGAGCCGGCGCTGCTCGTCGCGGGCCTCGGTCTGCTGCCGTGCAACCAGGCTGGTCACGAAGATGAACATGGAGAAGCCGCCATACAGCAGCGACTGCATCACCGCTTCGAACAGCGGGAAGCGCAGCAGCAGGTAATAGACCGGCGCCACCGCCAGCTGGCTGACCAGCAGCCACAGCACCCCCAGCCGTACCGACAGCATCCACGGAATGACCCCGGCGGCGACCATCATCAGGATGCTGCCCAGGCCCGAACCGCTGAGGAAACTGACCCCCAGCGCCGAGACCGTCAGCAACAGCAGCAGGCCGCGGTCCAGCCAGCTGGTGTGGCTGTCGCTGCGCAGGATGCGGGTCAACCAGTAGTAGGCCGTGCCGAAGGACAGGTAGGCGACGAACAACAGGATCGCCCAGCCGCCCATGTCACCGCGGCTGTGCAGGTTCTCGAACTGCGAGTACGCCAGGGGCAGGCCGACCATGACCCAGGTGAACAGGCCGGCCAGGCGGAGGACGCGGGTATGGCTGAGGACTCCCAACATGCCAGCACTCTACGGGCCGCGCCTGCGCACCGCACCCCACGGAAGTCATGCCCGCCCGGTCGCCTGTTCATGCCGCAGCCCACCCCGGGCATGCAATAATCGTGCGCAGGGTCCCTTGATGGACCAACCGCGTTACCCCACGGAGTCACAATGTCGATTGTCATCCGCGACGTGCGCGAGCACGAGCTCGATTCCGTCCTGGCTTTGAACAACAACGCTGGCCTGGCCATCCTTCCCCTGGATGCGGCCCGCCTGCGCCTGTTCTATGAAACCGCTGAGTATTTCCGCGTCGCCGAGCGCGACGGCAACCTGGCCGGCTTCCTGATCGGCTTCGGCAGCGACAGCCAGCACGACAGCAGCAATTTCGCCTGGTTCAAGCAGCAGCTGGACACCCCGTTCTTCTATATCGACCGCATCGTGGTCGCCAGCCGCCGTCGTGGCGGTGGCGTCGGGCGTGCGTTCTACGCCGACGCGCAGAGCTTCGCCGAGCTGCGCTACCCGCAGATGACCTGCGAGGTCTTCCTCGACCATGGCGCCGATGCCGCCCTGCTCTTCCACGGCAGCTTCGGCTTCCGCGAGCTGGGCCAGAACACCATGCCGCAGGTCGATGTGCGCGCCAGCATGCTGGCCAAGGAACTGTGCAGCTACCCGTGGGTCCAGGAGACCTACGGCGACAAGCTGCCGGATGTGGCATGGACACGCGCCCGGCAGCTGCCGGCGCAGGCACAGCGGCCGACGGGGACCTGAGCGTGGCGGTGAATTTCGATTACGAACAGGCCGGTGAACTGAAGATCGGCCAGGTGGGCATCGCCAACCTGCGCATCCGTACCCTTGATGTCGAACGTCTCGTGCAGGAAATGCGCGAGCGCGTGACCCGCGCCCCGAAGCTGTTCGGCCGCGCCGCGGTGATCCTCGACTTCGGCGGCCTGAGCCAGGTGCCGGACGTGGCCACCGCGCAGGCGCTGGTCGACGGCCTGCGCAGCGCCGGGGTGCTGCCGGTGGCGCTGGCCTACGGCACCAGCGCGGTCGACCTGCTCTCCCAGCAGCTCGGCCTGCCGCTGCTGGCCAAGTTCCGCGCGCAGTACGAGCGTGCCGAGGGCGAACCGGCCCCGCCGCCGCCCGCACAGGAACCGCGCCGGGCAGCCCGTGCCGAACCGAAGCCAGCTCCGGCGACGCCGGTGGCCAAGGTGGCCGACGCCGCTGCACCGCAGCCGGGCCGCATGCAGCTGGGCAACGTGCGTTCGGGCCAGCAGCTGTACGCGGAAAACTGCGACCTGACCGTGATGGCCACTGTCGGCGCCGGCGCCGAGGTCATCGCCGATGGCAGCATCCATATCTACGGCACCCTGCGCGGCCGCGCGCTGGCAGGGGCCCAGGGCAACACCGCGGCACGCATCTTCTGCCGTGATTTCCATGCGGAACTGGTGGCCATTGCCGGCCACTACAAGGTACTGGACGATGTTCCGGACAACCTGCGCGGCAAGGCCGTCCAGGTGTGGCTGGAACAGGACCAGATCAAGATCGCTGCGCTGGACTGACGCAGCACCAAACTCATGCAGAACCAGGAGAAGTCCTTTGGCTGAAATCATCGTAGTCACCTCCGGCAAGGGCGGCGTCGGCAAGACCACTTCCAGCGCGAGCCTGGCCTGCGGCCTGGCGCGGCGCGGCAAGAAGGTGGCGGTGATCGACTTCGACGTCGGCCTGCGCAACCTCGACCTGATCATGGGCTGCGAACGCCGCGTGGTGTACGACTTCGTCAACGTCGTGCACGGCGAAGCCACCCTCAAGCAGGCCCTGATCAAGGACAAGCGCTTCGACAACCTGTACGTGCTGGCGGCCTCGCAGACCCGCGACAAGGACGCACTGACCCAGGAAGGCGTGGGCAAGGTCCTGAAGGACCTGGCCGCCGACGGCTTCGACTACATCATCTGCGACTCCCCGGCCGGCATCGAGAAGGGCGCCTTCCTGGCGATGTACTTCGCCGACCGCGCGGTGGTGGTGGTGAACCCGGAAGTGTCGTCGGTGCGCGACTCCGACCGCATCATCGGCCTGCTCGATTCGAAGACCCACAAGGCCGAATCCGGCCAGGACGTGCCGGCCTTCCTGCTGCTGACGCGCTACACCCCGCTGCGCGTGGAAAGCGGCGAGATGCTGAGCATCGCCGACGTCGAGGAAGTCCTCGGCCTGAAGGCGATCGGCGTGATTCCGGAATCGGGCGACGTGCTCAACGCCTCCAACAAGGGCGAGCCGGTCATCCTGGATGTCGAATCCGCTGCCGGCCAGGCCTATGAAGACGCCGTCGCGCGCATCCTCGGCGAAGAACGCCCGATGCGCTTCACCAACGTCGAGAAGAAGGGCTTCTTCAGCAAGCTGTTCGGAGGGTAAGCATGGGCCTGTTTGATTTCCTCAAAGCGAAGAAGACCACCGCCGAAACCGCCAAGAACCGCCTGCAGATCATCATCGCGCAGGAACGCAGCCACCGTGGTGGCCCGGACTACCTGCCGCTGCTGCAGCGCGAGCTGCTGGAAGTGATCAAGAAGTACGTGAACATCGACGTCGATGCGGTGAAGGTCGACCTGGTGAAGGATGGCCAGCACGATGTGCTGGACATCTCCGTGGCGCTGCCGGAAGGCCCGGACAAACCCTGATCCCCTGCCCCGCCCGTGCCTGCATGGGCGGGGCTGCCTGACCCGCATGACCGATACGACAACCGCCGTGGACATCACCTGCGTGGGCGACATCGCCTTCGCCGATGCGCAGTGCCTGCTCGCCGCGCATGGCCTGCGGCTGCACCACGTGGCGGCCGGCGAGCCGATTCCCGGCAGCTACTGGGGCGAGCCCGAGGCGGGCATCATCGCCAGCAACGTCTACGTGCGCGATGACACGCCCGTGCACTCGATGCTGCATGAGGCCTGCCACCTGATCGTACTGCCGCCGGAGCGGCGGGCGCAGGTGCATACCGATGCCACCGACTCGGTGGCCGAGGAAGACGCGACCTGCTACCTGCAGATCGTGCTGGCCGGGCAGCTGCCCGGCGTCGGCAGCCAGCGGCTGATGGCCGACATGGATGCCTGGGGGTATACGTATCGGCTGGGATCTACGAAAGCGTGGTTCGAGCAGGACGCCGAAGACGCGAAGGCATGGTTGATCGAACGCGGGTTGCCGGTGGCGTGATTCACCGGGAACCGGGGTCAGATCCCTTTTGCGTCGCAAAAGGGATCTGACCCCATCACCCCGTCGCCGTATCAGCCCTGCCCGGCCAGTGCGCGCAGGGTGATGCCGACGATGTAGGCCAGGTAGGTGCCGGTGGCATAGCCCATCGTGCCCAGCAGCACGCCCACCGGCGCAAGGGCCGGATGGAACGCGGCCGCCACCACCGGCGCCGAGGCCGGGCCACCGATGTTCGACTGCGAACCGATGGCGAAATAGAAGAACGGCACCTTCAGCAGCTTGCCCAGGCACCACAGCAGCACGATGTGCACGGCAATCCAGATCAGGCCAAGCAGGAACAGCCACGGGCGATCCAGCAGCGCCAGCAGATCCATCTGCATGCCGATGCAGGCGATCAGGAAGTACAGCAGCAACGAACCCAGCCGCGATGCACCCGCCCCTTCCAGGTTGCGTGCGCGGGTGAAACTCAGGCTCAGGCCCAGCGTGGTCGACAGCACCACCACCCACACGAACGGCGCGTCCAGGCTGAACTGCGACGCCCAGCTGACGTTGGCCTTGAACCAGGCCGCCAGCGGCGCACCGATCGCATGCGACAGGCCGACGCCGCCGAAGGCCACCGCCACGATCAGCATCAGATCGGTCAGGCTGGGAATGCGTTCGTGCTCGGCCTGGAAGCGCGCGATGCGTTCCTTCAGTTCATCGATGGCCGAGGTATCAGCGCCACTGCGTGCATCGATCTTCGCTGCACGTCCTGCCAGGAAGATCAGCGCGGCCATCCACACGTAACCGACACCGACATCGACCACCGCGAACTGGCCAAAGGTGGTCGCGTTGACGTCGAACACTTCGCGCATCGCCAGCATGTTGGCACCACCACCGATCCAGCTGCCGGCCAGTGCCGCCATGCCGGCCCAGGTATCGCCGGCTACGGTGTCGGGATGGATCGCGCGCATCACCAGGAACGCCACCACCGCACCGAGCATGATGCTGGCCGAGGCGCCCAGGTACATCAGTACCAGCTTCGGGCCGAGCCGCAGGATGCCCTTGATATCCACTGCCAGGGTCAGCAGGATCAGCGCCGCCGGCAACAGGATGTCGCGCGCGATCGGGTTGTAGAGCTTGGTGTTCTGGCCGTCGATCAGGCCGACGGTGTTGTAGATGCCGGGAATCAGGTAGCACAGCAGCAGCGCTGGCACGAACGTATAGAAGCGCTTCCACAGCCCCTGCTCGCGCGAGGCGGTCCAGAACACGGCGCCAAGAGTGGCGGCGATCAAACCGAAGACGACGATGTCGTTCTGGATCAGGGCAGTCGAAGGCATGCAGGCGCTCTGGTAGAGCCGGCCGCTGGCCGGCTGCTGGTGGCGGCAGATCAGGAAGGTGTGCCGACCAACGGTCGGCACCCACCGGTAAAGCAGATGGTGAAACAGAAGCGCCGCCCCGGAGGGCGGCGCCGCAACCATCAGTTGCCGATGTGCTGCTTCAGCCAGGCATTGACGGTGTCATGCCACAGGATGCTGTTGTTCGGCTTCAGCACCCAGTGGTTTTCATCCGGGAAGTACAGGAACTTCGATTCGATGCCCTGGCGCTGGGCAGCGGTGAACGCGGCCAGGCCCTGCTCGACCGGGATGCGGAAGTCCTGCTGGCCGTGGATGACCAGGATCGGCTTCTTCCAGTCCGCCACGTGGTTGACCGGGTTGAACTTCTCGTAGTTCGCCGCCTTCTGGTACGGCGTACCGCCCTGCTCCCACTCGGTGAACCACAGTTCTTCGGTGGCGTAGCCCATCATGCGCTGGTCGAACACGCCGTCATGGTTGACCAGGCACTTGAACGGGCTGTTCCAGTTGCCGGCAATCCAGTTGACCATGAAGCCGCCGTAGCTGGCGCCCAGCGCACAGGCCTTGTCACCATTGAGGAAGGAATACTTCTTCAGCGCCGCATCCCAGCCCTTCTGCAGGTCTTCCAGCGGGCGGTCGCCCCAGTGCTGGCTGATCGCATCGGTGAACGCCTGGCCGTAGCCGGTGGAGCCGTGGAAGTCGATCATCACCACCGCATAGCCCTGGCCCGCGTAGGTCTGCGGATTCCAGCGGTAGCTCCAGCCATTGCCGAAGCTGCCCTGCGGGCCGCCGTGGATCAGGAACGCGACCGGGTACGACTTGCCTTCCTGGTAGTTGTGCGGCTTGACCACGTAGCCATGCACGGTGTCGTTGTTCCAGCCCTTGAACTCGAACTGTTCGTAGTCGCCGAAGCTGACATCCTTGAGCACCTCACCAGCGGCCGGGGTCAGCGCGCGCAGCTCGCCGATGGCTTCGCCCGCGGCCGGCAGCAAGCCAACCAGCACCTGGTCGTTGCTCTTCAGGCTGTTGCGGGTGATCGCCACGCTGTTGCCGGCCACATCGACCGAGGTCACGCTGCCGTCGCCGATCAGCTTGGTGGCCTTGCCGCTGGCCACGTCGATCTGGAACAGCGGGTGTTCGCCGAGGTCATCGGCAGTGGTGTAGATGCTGGCGCCGTCGGCGGACAGGGTGATGCCGCCAGCCGAACGATCCCACTGCGGGGCGATCTCGCGGGTCTTGCCACTGGCCAGGTCCATCGCCATCAGGCCGAAGCGGTCAGCCTCGAAGCCCGGGCGCTTCATCGCGCGGTAGAACAGGGTCTTGCCGTCGGCACTGAACACCGGGCCGGCATCCCAGGCCGGGTTGGAGGCGGTCAGGTTGACCGGCGCCTGCTTGCCCGCCGCGTCGAAGCGGTACAGGTCGAAGTTGGTCGACCACGGCTCCTGCTTGCCGGCCACGCGGATGCTGGCGACCACGCTGGCGCCATCCGGCGACCAGGCGAAATCATCATTGCCGCCGAACGGCTTGGACGGGGCATCACCGTCGATGGTGGCGCTCAGCGCGGAAGCGCCCTTGACCGGACCGGCCTTGGCTGCCGGCAGCGGCGCGACGAACAGGGTGTTGCGGCGGCCGTCGTTCCAGGTATCCCAGTGGCGCACGAACAGCGAATCGAAGACCTTGCCACTGGCCTTGGCGCCGGCGACGTCCTTGAGCTTCTTCTCGGTGCAGGTCAGGTCCGAGGCACAGGCCTGGAACACGCCGGCGCTGAACAGCACGCGGTCGTCCTGCGGCGACACGTGGTAGCTGTCCACGTCGACCGGGAAGTCGGTCAGCTGGCGCGGGGCGCCGCCGCTGAGCGGCTGCGCGTACAACTGCTGGCTGCCGCTCCTGGCGCTGAGGAAATACACGGTCTGGCCATCGGCCGACAGCGAAGCGGAATTGACGTTCCAGCCGGCCGGGGTGATCTGCTTCGGCGGTGCTGCATCGCGGGTACGCAGGTTGCGCGCGAACAGCGCGGTGGAGGCCTTCAGGTTGGCATCCACGCTGCGCTTGGCGAACACCACGGTGCCGCCGTCAGCGGTCAGTACCGGTGCGGAGACGCGGTCCATGGCCACCATGTCGCGGACTTCCAGGCCACGGGCAGCGGCGACGCTGGGCAGGGCGGCCAGCAGGCTCAGTGGCAGCAGGGCATGACGCAGTTTCATCGGGGTCTCCGCAGGACGGCAAAAAACCGATGGTAGGCCCGTGCGGCCGGGGCTGCCAAGGCCATCGGTCATGGCTGCCGGTGGGGCGCGGCCCCGCCGCCAGAAAAAGCAAACCGCGCCGTGGCGCGGTTTGTGGGGACACCGGGGTCGGATTCGATTCCGACGGAATCGGCTCTGACCCCAGACGCTGTCAACCCGGGGTCAGAGCCCTTCCCGGCGGGAAGGGATCCGACCCCATGCATCACGACCCCAACCCTTACGCCATGGCGCGCTTGCCGGTGCGGTAGATCAGCCAGCCGACCAGGAACAGCACGGCCAGGCCGATCCACTGTGCGCCCGGCAGGTGGAACGGCACGGCCAGCACGTCGGCGCGACTGCTCACCACGATCGGAATCGCGATGGCGATGCCCATCAGTGCCTCACCGGTGATCAGGCCGGCGGCGAACAGCACGCCCGGCTTGTGCACGCGGTCGCGACCTTCTTCGTCATCGGCACGCACCTTGTGGAAGCGCTCGACGAGGTAGGCGATCAGGCCGCCGAGGAAGATCGGCACCATCAGTTCCAGCGGCAGGTAGATGCCGATGGCGGCGGCCAGCACCGGCACGCGGAAGCGGGCGTTGCGCGACTTCAGCCAGCTGTCGAACGCGATGATGGCGGCACCGACCACGGCACCGATGCCGATGAAGGTCCACGGCAGTTCACCACCGAACAGGCCCTTGGCCACCGAGGCCATCAGGTTGGCCTGCGGCGCGGCCAGCGCGTTCGGGTGCAGCTCCGACTTCACGCCGATGCCGTAGGCGGTGGCCAGCAGGTTCAGCACCGGGGCCATGATCAGCGCGCACGAGAACGCACCGATGCCCAGCATCAGCTGCTGCTTCCACGGGGTGGCACCGACGATGTAACCGGCCTTGAGGTCCTGCAGGTTGTCACCGCCGACCGCTGCAGCACAGCACACCACCGCGCCGATCATGATCGCGGCCACCGCGCCCAGCGGCGCGCCGAAGGCGCCGACCGGCTGCAGGCCATCCTTGCCCAGCAGCACCACCAGCACGGCCGAAGCGAACAGGATGGTGGAGATGGTGATGCCCGAAACCGGGTTGTTGGACGAGCCGATCAGGCCAGCCAGGTAGGCCGAGACCGAAACGAACAGGAAGCCGGCGACGATCATGATGAGGGTCATCGGGATGGACACGTGCCACTGGCCGACGATGGCCTGGTACAGGGCCAGCAGCGGCAGCACGAACACCACCAGGGCGACCAGCATCCACTTCATCGGCAGGTCGCGCTCGGTGTGCGCCAGCACCGGGCCACCGCTCTTGCGGGCGGCGGCAAAGCCGCTCTTGACACCGTTGAGCAGCGACTTGCGCAGCGAGATCAGGGTCCAGATGCCACCGATCAGCATCGCACCGACGCCCAGGTAGCGCATCTTCGCGCCCCAGATGGCGAACGCTGCCTCGGTGGACGAGGCCGCGGCAACCGACGCGGCCAGTGCCGGATCGGTGTTCATGAAGAACGCCTGGTAGATCGGAATGGCGATGTGCCAGGTCAGGATCGAGCCGGACACCACCACGATGCCGACGTTGAGGCCGACGATGTAGCCCACGCCCAGCAGTGCCGGCGACAGGTTGGTGCCGATGAAGGCGGTGACCTTGGAACTGCCGACGTAGGCCGAGGTGGCCCAGGCATCGGGAATCAGGCGCATGCCGCTTTCCGCGGCCAGCTTGACGAAGGCACCGATCACCGCCGACAGGCCGAGGATCTTCAGGCCCGGGCCCGGGTTCTCACCGGCCTTGAGCACTTCGGCCGCAGCCTTGCCTTCCGGGAACGGCAGCGGGTCTTCGACAATCATCGAACGGCGCAGCGGCACCGAGAACAGCACGCCCAACAGGCCACCGAGGCCGGCGATGCCCAGCACCCACCAGTACTTGAAGTCCGGCCAGTAGCCCATGATCACCAGCGCCGGGATGGTGAAGATCACACCGGCGGCGATCGATGAACCGGCCGAGGCGCCGGTCTGCACGATGTTGTTCTCGAGGATGGAGCCACCGCCCAGCAGGCGCAGCACGCCCATGGAAATCACCGCGGCGGGAATGGCGGTGGCGATGGTCAGGCCTGCGAACAGACCGAGGTAGGCGTTTGCGGCCGACAGCACCACCGCCAGCACGATGGCCAGGGCCACTGCGCGGAAGGTGAGCTGCTTGGGCGCAGCGTCGTGGTTCATGGAAGCCCCTGCTGGCAAAAAATCCCTGCCACGCTAGCGTTCAGGGCAGATCAAGTCCAGCGTGCCAAAGGATGGGGGCGTGTGCTGCGGCGCAATGGGCCGGCACGTGGACCGGCAATCGACCGACCCGGCAAAGTCCGGCTGGGCACGCCGCAAATGATATGTTATATCTTAATGATACCTTGTTGTTACTGCATCGCATGCCCCCTTCCCCCTCCCCCCGCCTGGCCTCCATCGACCAGCTGCGCGGCACCGTGATGCTGTTGATGCTGCTGGACCACGTGCGTGAGACCTTCTTCCTGCAGCACCAGGTGAGCGACCCGATGGACGCAGCGACGGTCTCCCCTGCGCTGTTCGCCTGCCGTCTGCTGGCCCACCTGTGCGCCCCCGTGTTCGTGCTGCTGACCGGGCTGTCGGCCTGGCTGTACGGCCAGCGCCAGGCGGATCCGCGCGGGGCCACAGCTGCGTTCCTGCTCAAGCGCGGGCTGTTCCTGGTGGTGCTGGAACTGACCCTGGTGAATTTCGCCTGGACCTTCCAGCTGCCGCCGGAAACGCTGTACCTGCAGGTGATCTGGGCCATCGGGCTGAGCATGATCGCGCTGGCCGGGCTGCTATGGCTGCCACGCCCGGCCCTGCTGATGCTGGCAATCGCGGTGGTGGCCGGGCACAACCTGTTCGACGGCCTTCGGGTGCAAGGAAACGGCCTGCTGGCGGTGCTGTGGAAAGTGCTGCACCAGCGCGACTGGATCGAGGCCGGCGCGCTGCGCCTGCGCACCTCCTATCCGGTACTGCCGTGGATCGGGGTGATTGCGCTGGGTTATCTGATGGGGCCCTGGTTCGGCCGCGCGCGCGCGCCGGAGCAGCGCCAGCGCTGGCTGCTGTGGGCAGGCGTCGGCGCGCTGGCCCTGTTCGCGCTGCTGCGGTTCGCCAACCAGTATGGGGATGCTCCCTGGTCGTACCAGACCACTACGCTGCGCACGTGGTTGAGCATCTTCAACGTCACCAAGTACCCGCCGTCATTGCAGTTCCTGTTGCTGACCCTGGGCGTGGGGCTGTTGCTGCTGCGCTTGTACGAATGGCCGCCCCTCGCGCGTGCGCTGCGCCCGCTGTCCGATATCGGCGCCGCGCCGATGTTCTTCTACCTGCTGCACCTGTACGTGCTGAAAGGGCTGTACCTGGCCGCGTTGGCGGCCTGGGGGCCGACCCATGGCGAACTGTATGCCCTGGATTCGGTCAGCGGCCTGCTGCTGGTGGCCTGTGCGCTGGCGGTGGTGCTGTACCCGCCGACGCGGGCCTTCGCGCGGTTCAAAGCGCGAAGGCGCGATCTGCCTTGGTTGCGATACCTGTGAGCGGTGGCCGCCGGGGGAGCGCCATCCCTGCATGGCGTGGATCCACCGGCGGCTGCCTGCCCAGGCCCAGAGGCCTATAATCGCGCCCTTTCCGCTGTCCCCGCCGTCGATGACCGTTGCCGCCTCTGCTTCCGACGACTTCCTGGGCCACCCCAAGGGCGTCTACGTCTGCTTCTTCACTGAAATGTGGGAGCGCTTCTCCTTCTACGGCATGAAGGCGCTGTTGCTGCTGTACCTGACCAAATACCACCTGTTCGGCGACAAGGCCGGCCTGGACCTGCTCGGTGCCTACGGTGGCCTGGTGTACTGCATCCCGGTGTTCGGCGGCATGCTGGCCGACCGCTGGCTGGGCATGCGCCGGGCAGTGCTGTTCGGCGGCATCCTGCTGGTACTCGGCCACCTCGGCATGGCCTTCGAGGGCCACGCCGCGTACCGGGTGAACGGCGAAGTGGTGCGCGACACCTCGGCGCTGGCGGTGACCTACCTGTCGCTGGCGCTGATCATCATGGGCGTCGGCTTCCTGAAGCCGAACATCTCCACCATTGTCGGCAAGCTGTACGCCAAGGACGACCCGCGTCGCGACTCGGGCTTTTCGCTGTTCTACGCCGGCATCAACCTCGGCGCGCTGTTCTCGTCCCTGGTGTGTGGCTTCCTCGGTGAGGCCTACGGCTGGAAGTACGGTTTCGGTGCGGCCGGCATCGGCATGCTGGCCGGCCTGGCGATGTTCCTGTGGGGCCAGAAGTACCTGCAGGGCCATGCCGAACCGCCGCAACCGGCGGCGCTGAAGCAGAAGGTGCTGGGCCTGCCACGCGAATGGCTCATCTATCTGTGCGCGGTGCTCGGCGTGCTGCCGGTGGCATGGCTGATGTGGGCCGCCGGCAACGGCGCGTTCGCGCTGGGCGGTGAAATCAGCCTGGCGCTGATGCTGATGCTGGTGGTGCTGGGCGGCGTGCTGGTCTGGTTCGCCTGGTTCACCGGCACGAAATGCACGCCGGTGCAGCGCCAGCAGATGATCGCGCTGATGGTGCTGATCTTCATGGCGCTGGTGTTCTTCACGATGTACGAGCAGTCCTACGGCTCGTGGGTGACCTTCACCGACCGCCTGCTGACCAAGGACATCGTGCCCTCGCTGGTGATCACCGGCGGCACGCCGCTGCCGTGGTCGATCCTCTCGCTGCTGCTGGCACCGCTCGGCTTCGTGGTCAGCGCGCGCCTGTCGGAACGGCGCCCGGGCTCGGCCGCGCCGCGCACGTTCTTCGCCGCCATCGTCGTACTGATGCTGGTGCTGCTGGTGCGCGACTGCCTGGTGATTCCGCAGACCGCCGGCTCGCTGACCTACCTCGGCGGCCTGTTCCTGGTGCTGCTCGCTCCGGCCTTCGCCGCGCTGTGGACGTGGATGGACCGCCGCGGCTGGGAACCGGGCAAGCCGGTGAAGTCGGCCTGGGGCCTGGTGATCGGCGCGCTGTCGTTCGTGCCGCTGGCGCTGGCCGCACAGCAGGTGGGCGCCACCGGCGAGATGGCCAGCGTGTGGTGGCTGGTGCTGGCCTACTTCCTGCTGGCCAGCGGCGAGATGTGCCTCTCGCCGGTCGGCCTGTCGGCGGTGACCCAGCTGGCCGTGCCGCGGGTGATGAGCCTGATGATGGGCACCTGGTTCCTGGCCACCGCATTCTCGGAAACGCTGGCCGCGCTGTTCGGCAAGCTGGCCGCGATCGAGGTGCCGGAAGGCGAATCGCTGGACATGGTGGCTGCCGCAGGTGCCTACGCGCACCTGTTCTGGCTGCTGATGTGGATCGGCCTGGGTTGCGCGTTGGCGGCCTTCATCGCCGCGCCGCTGCTGAAGAAGATGATGCACGGGGTGAAGTAAGTCCCGCGTGCCGAAGACCAGGGCGGCGGAAAATTCATCCGCCGCCCTGTCAGCTCAGGGCGCCTTGTCCTTGCCGGCCACGGGCGCGGTCGTCGCGGTCTTGCCCCCCAGGCTGCGCGCCAGGAACGCCAGCAGCTTGTCGTAGTACTCGCTGCGATGCGCCTCGGTGTAGAAGCCGTGGCCTTCGGTCTTGTAGTACAGGCTTTCCACCGGTGTGCCGGCGCGCTTGAGCGCCGCTTCCATGCGCTCGGTATGCTGGATCGGCGCACGCTTGTCTTCGCCACCGGCGGCGAGGAACACCGGCACCTTGATCCGTTCGGCCAGGTTCACCGGCGACACCGCGCCCAGCTTGGCCGGATCACCCAGCCATTCGCGCAGGTAGGTCACGCCTGAGCCGCGGTCCTGGATATCGCCACGGGTGTACATCATCGGCAGGTCGTAGACCCCCACATAGCCGGCCGCGCACTGATACAGCCCGGGTTCGCGGGCCGCCCCCATCATCGCCGAGTAGGCCCCGTAGCTGGCGCCATAGATGCAGATGCGACGAGCATCGGCGATGCCTTCGCTGATTGCCCAGCGGGTGGCATCGGTGACATCGTCCTGCATCGCCGCGCCCCACTGCTGCGCACCGGCCTGGGTGTGGGCCCGGCCGTAATTGCCCGACCCACGGAAGTTGACCTGCAGCACCGCATACCCGGCGGCGGCCAGCATCTGGGTTTCGCGGTCGTACTGGCCGGAATCGAAGATGTCGAACGGACCGCCATGCGGCATCACCACCATCGGCAGGTTGCGGCCGTTGCTGCCGGCCGGCAGGGTCAGGAAGCCATGCAACGGCAGCCCGTCCCGCGCCTTCAGTGCAATCGGCTTCACGCTGGCACTGCGGTCCACGTCAATCCAGTCGCTGCGGCTGATCAGGTGGTCAGCCTTGCGCGCCACCGTGTCGTAGACGTAGAAATCGCCCGGGTTCGAGCCCGACCAGGTTTCCACCAGCACAACACGGCCATCGCGGGTGCTGGAGGTGATGTAGACCGGCCCTCCGAAGGCGGCTTCCAGGCTGCGGTACAGGCGCGCCTCCGGCGACTTCTCGTCGAAGAACCGGGTACGCGGCGTGTCGCCCAGATAGAGCGCGCCCACCGGCACGTGGGTGCCGGGCCGATGGATGATGCGATACGGATTGACCACCTCGTCGCGCAGCAGCGTGGCACGCTCGCCGGTCTGCGGGTTCCAGCTGACGATCGCGTCCGGGCCCTGGGTCTGCTCGACGTTGAGGTAGGCCAGGCTGTCATCGGCCGAGAAGCCGAGGGCGGTTTCGATGCGCTTGCTGACGGCCTCGTCGTTGATCAGCTTCCAGCTGTCGCCACTGCGTTCGCGGAAGTACAGCTTGTTGATGTTGTCGCTGCCCGAGCCATGCACGAAGCGCACTTCGCCGGCGCCGTCGGTGGTGAACTCGCCGCGCCGTACCGGCGAGGACGCCACCCGCGAGCGACGACCCGTAGTCACATCCATGCGATCTACGCGGGTGTACGGATCCTCGGCCAGCGGCCATACGGTCACCAGCACGTTGCGCTCGTCGCCCGGCAGGTCGTCGGCCAGGAAGGCGGCCACTGCTTCGACCTTCTTCGGCTGGATGCGGGTCCCCGGGCCCTTGCTTTCGACGCGATAGCCGACCAGCAGTTCGCCGCGGTTGCCGTTGGCGTCGATGGCATAGAGTTCGCCGGTGGGATTGGGTTGGTCGAGCGAGCCCCACTTCTGGGCCAGGCCGATCAACAGGCGCTCGTTGCTGACCCAATCGAATTCCTGCGCGTGGTTGCGGCTGGGCGGCCAGAAACTGCCGACCACCTCCTTGTCCTTCAGGCGCAGGATCGCGATCGCGGTGCTGTCCTCCCTCGGCACCGTTGCCGCTACGTACTCGCCCCCCGGCGAGATCTTGATGTCGGTGAAGGTCTCCCGGCGCAGGTACTGCGTCAGCTCCACCGCCCCCGCGCTGCCTGCGGCAACGCCCCCGATGACGGCCAGTGCGGCCGCCAGAATCGTCCTGTGCATCCTTCCCCTGCTCCTGTGGACACCTTGTCCTGGTCTCCGATTCTAGGCAGGGCAATGGGTTTCCCGCCAGAGCCGGAAAAGACGACGGCACCGTTGCCGGTGCCGTCGTTGCCACTACCTTGGAGAGAGAGTCAGGACGTGGGTTCGGGGGGCGTGCGCCGGGTCAGTGGACTCCGCGCACCGCCAACATGAGGGCCAGGATGCTGAGGATCACGGCGATGGTGCCGTCGAGCACGCGCCAGGTGCTGGGCTTGGTGAACAGCGGCGCCAGCAGGCGTGCACCGAGGCCCTGCGCGGTCAGCCACAGGCAGCTGGCCGTGACCACGCCCGCAGCGAAGGCCATGCGGGCGTTGCCGAAGTTCTCGGCGATGGAGCCGATCACCATCATGTCCAGCCAGAAGTGCGGGTTGATCAGCGAGAAGCCGACCGCGGCCATCAGCACCGCGCGGCGGCTGCCGTCGTCGCTGTCGGCCTCGCCCATGCCACCGCCGCCGGCGATCGCACGGCGTGCCGACTTCATCGCATACCAGGCCAGGAACGCGACACCGGTCCACAGCACGGCGGTGGTCAGCCACGGCAGCGCTGAAGTGAGCGTGCGCAGGCCGGCCACGCTGGCAAAGATGAAGATGGCATCGATGGCCGCGCAGGTGGCGACCACCGGCACGATGTGCTTGCGCAGGATGCCCTGGCGCAGAATGAAGGCGCTCTGGGCCCCGACCACGGCGAACAGGCCGATGCCGGTGGCTGCACCAGAGAACCAGGCACCGAGGCCGGTGCTGGCGGAGATGACCGAGAACATGGGATTCACTGCCTTGTATTGCTTGGGGGACGGTACCTCGCGAAGGCGGACAGCACCGGAACGGGCGCCATTGTCGCGCCGCAACATGGAAAAGACGAGCTAAACTTCCTAAACCAACATTAGCGGAGCTTAATTCGATGCGCATCGATCACGCCCAGCTGCGCGCCCTGGCCGCGGTGATCCGCGAAGGCAGCTTCGACCGCGCCGCGCAATCGCTGAATGTCACGCCCTCGGCCATCTCGCAGCGGGTCAAGGCACTGGAGGACCGGATCGGCCGCCTGCTGGTCAAGCGTGGCACCCCGGCCACCGCGACCGCCGAAGGCCAGCTGCTGGTGCAGCTGGCCGAGCAGACCGCCCTGCTGGAACACGATGCGCTGCACCGCATGGGCCTGGCGGATGAGGACCTGCCCCAGGCCAGCATCCCGGTGGCAGTGAACCACGACAGCCTGGAAACCTGGTTCCCGCAGGCCGCGGCGCAGTTCGCGCAGGGCACCGGGACCACCCTGGACCTGCGCGTGGAGGACCAGGACCACACCGCCGAACTGCTGCGCCAGGGCACGGTGCTGGGTGCGGTGACCACGCTGGACGAGCCGGTGCAGGGCTGCCAGATCCACGCGCTGGGCAGCATCCGTTACGCGGCGACCTGCACCCCCGAGTTCCGCGAACGCTACTTCGCCAAGGGCGTGACCGCGCAGGCACTGGCGCAGGCACCGGTTCTGGTGTTCAACCGCAAGGACGACATGCAGTCGCGCTTTGCCCGGCGCATGGCCGGCGATGACCTGCCCAGCACCGCACCGACCTGGTGGATTCCCTCCACCCGCGCCTTTGTGCAGGCCAACCTGGGCGGCATGGGCTGGACGATGAATCCGCTGCCGCTGGTCAAGCGGCACCTGGACGCCGGCCGCCTGGTCTACGTACGCCAGCGCGCGTGGGAAGACGTGCCGCTGTACTGGCAGCACTGGAAGGGCGACGTGCAGACCATGGCCCTGCTGACCCGCGCCGTGCTGGATGCATCCTCGGCATTGATCCGGCGCAAGCGCTGACGCACAGCGCAAAAAGGGGACGGAGGGGATTAAGTCGCTTAAGGCCAATACGACATCCAAGGCAAATACGGCTTAATCCCCTCCGTCCCCTTTTTCGGGGCTCCATCGGATCTCCATCAAGCCTACACACCGGGTCCATGCGCGATGCGGATACTGGCGGGCCGACCATTACAAGGATGTCCGGCATGCCCGTGTACCTGCGCGATGCCCGCCCCGAGGATGCCGCTGCCTGCGTCGACCTGCGTGGGCGCACCCGCGAGAACGCCTTCAGCGCCGAGCAGCTGGCCCAGCTGGGCATCACTGTGGACAGCTGGGCGGCCGGCATCGCCCAAGGCGATTCGATCGGCCGCGTCGCCTGGGAGGGCGAGCGCATGGCCGGCTACTGCTTCGCCGACCGCGACAGCGGCGAGGTGCTGGTGCTGGCCCTGCTGCCGGACTACGAGGGCCGCGGCATCGGCCGCCAGCTGCTGCAGGAAGTGGTCAGCCTGACCCGCGATGCCGGCCACCGGCGGCTGTTCCTGGCCTGCTCGGCCGACCCGCGTTCGCGCTCGCACGGCTTCTACCGCCGCCTGGGCTGGCGCCCGACCGGCGGGGTCGATGAGGCTGGCGACGAGATCCTTGAGCTGGTCTGATCCCACCGTCGCCGGGCATCGCCTGCCGCCCATGTGGCAGCACCGCGAAACGTCGGATGCTGCGTTGCATCAAAAAAGGACCGGATCCGGTTAGAATCACCGGTGGATGATGCAAGGCGTTGTTTCTTCACGCCCTTTCCCTGCCCCACGCGCATCCTGACCTCTTCCCCTCCGCCAACGATCCCGCCCCCATGAAGAAATTTGGCAAGGCTCTTCTCGCCCTGCTCGTGCTGCTGTTGCTGGCCGCCGCGCTGTTCCTGTACTGGCCGCTGACCCAGCGCTCGGTGCCCGCCGCCAGCAACGACAAGCCCGTCGATGTTGTGCTGGTCGGCGCCGGCATCATGAGCATCACCCTGGCCACCTACCTGCAGGAACTGCAGCCGGACTGGAACATCCAGGTCTACGAACGCCTCGACGGCGTCGCCGGTGAAAGCTCCGATGGCTGGAACAACGCCGGCACCGGCCACTCGGCGTTCGCCGAACTGAACTACACCCCGGAACTGCCCGACGGCAGCATCGAGACCAAGCGCGCGGTCGGCATCGCCGAATCGTTCGAGGTCTCGCGCCAGTTCTGGTCGCACCAGGTGAAGGAGGGCCGGCTGAGCCAGCCCAGCGACTTCATCAACCCGACCCCGCACATGAGCTTCGTCTGGGGCGATGACAACATCGCCTACCTGCACAAGCGCCAGCAGGCCCTGGTCAAGAACCCGCTGTTCTACGGCATGCAGTACTCCGAGGATCCGGCCCAGATCAAGCAGTGGGCCCCGCTGCTGATGGAAGGCCGTGACCCGAAGCAGAAGGTTGCCGCAACCTGGATGCCGCTGGGCACCGACGTCAACTTCGGCGTGATCACCCGCCAGCTGACCGCCGGCCTGCAGCGCAGCCCGAACTTCAGCCTGCACCTGAACCATGAAGTGAGCGCGCTGCGGCAGAACGCCGACAAGAGCTGGAACGTGACGGTGAAGGACCTCAAGGCCGGCACCGAATCCACCACCCACGCCCGCTTCGTGTTCATCGGTGCCGGTGGCGCCGCACTGAAGCTGCTGCAGATGTCGGGCATTCCGGAATCGAAGGACTACGCCGGCTTCCCGGTCGGCGGCCAGTTCCTCGCTTTCCAGGGCCAGGACGTGACCTCGCGCCATGGGGTGAAGGCTTACGGCATGGCTGAGACCGGCTCGCCGCCGATGTCGGTGCCGCACCTGGATGCGCGCAAGCTGGACGGCAAGCCGGTGGTCCTGTTCGGGCCGTTCGCGCTGTACAGCACCAAGTTCCTCAAGCACGGCTCGTGGTGGGACCTTTACTCGTCGGTGAACCACAACAACGTCGGCCCGATGCTGGAAGTGGGCAAGGACAACCTGGACCTGGTGCAGTACCTGATGGGACAGGCGCGCCTGAACGATGCCGACCGCCAGGCCGAACTGGTCAAGTACTTCCCCAATGCCAAGCCGGGTGACTGGAAGCTGGTCACCGCCGGCCAGCGCGTGCAGATCATCAAGCGCGATCCGCTGAAGGGCCCGGTGCTGCAGTTCGGTACCGAGATCGTGACCGACAAGGACCACACCCTCGCCGCCCTGCTCGGCGCGTCGCCGGGCGCGTCGACCTCGCCGCCGATCATGCTTGACCTGATGGCCAAGGCCTTCCCGGAGCAGATGAAGGCCGGCTGGGAAACCCGCCTGCGCGAGATCGTGCCGTCGTACGGGCGCAAGCTCAACGACAGCGCCGCGCTGGTCAACGAGATCCGCACGCTGACCAGCCAGACCCTGCAGCTGCCCTACCTGGAGGTGCCGGTGGACGCGAACGCGGCATCGCCCGCTCCGGCGGCGGTTCCGGCGCCGGCCAAGGAAAAGCGCAACGCCAACGAGGAACTGCAGGCGCTGTAAGCCCGCAGGTTCCTTTCGATGCAGACGGACGGCCACCTTCGGGTGGCCGTTTGCGTTTGTGCAGGCTACGCCTGTAGAGCCGAGCCCATGCTCGGCTCCGGCAAAAAGCAGCCGAGCATCGCTCGGCTCTACAGAAAGCGATGCCCCGTGCCGGGAACCCTGCGCACAATGACGCGAATTGTAATGTTGTTAAGAATTATTTACATTTGCGTCCTGCGCAGTGACCGCGCCTCGCCCCCAGACGGACCTGACCGTGCCCGAAGCCGCCGCCCCGGGTGCTGGACGACTGTTGCCGCCCCTCCCCGCCTCCACGCTTCGAGCCCACCATGTGCCTGACCTTCGATAACCGCCTGCCCCGCCGCGCGCTGCTGCCGGCCGCCCTGCTCTCGTCGTTGACCCTGCTGGCCACGCCCAGCGCGTTCGCCGCCACTGATGGCGCAGCCGACGCCAAGACCCTGGACCGGGTGAGCGTGCGTGCCGAACAGTCGGCGCCGCCGGCCAGTACCACGCGCCTGCCGATCACCCTGCAGGAAACCCCGCAGTCGGCCACCGCGATCAGCCTGCAGCGCCTGCAGGACGAATCGCTGTTCAGCATCAACGATGTGATGCGCAACGTGACCGGCGTCAGCGTGTCCTTCTATGACACGCAACGCCCGCTGTACTACGCGCGCGGCTTCGCCATCACCGACTTCCAGGTCGACGGCATTCCCACCTACAGCGGCTCGACCAACCAGGAGTACGACACCGCCTTCTACGACCGCATCGAAGTGATCCGCGGTGCCAACGGCCTGCTCAGCGGCGCCGGCGTGCCGTCGGCCACGGTCAACCTGCTGCGCAAGCGCCCCGGCAAGGAATTCGACGCGTCGTTCGCGGTCAGCGCCGGTAGCTGGGACTACCGCCGCATGGAAGCCGACGTAACCGCGCCGCTGACCGCCGACGGCCGCTTCCGCAGCCGCGTGGTCGCCGCCTACACCGATCGTGGCCTGTATTACGACCGCTACAAGGAAAACAAGATGGCCGGCATGGCGGTGCTGGAAGGCGATGTCACCGACAGCACCACGGTTACCGTCGGCTACCAGACCCAGGACAACAACCCGACCGGTTCGACCTGGGGCACCGTGGCGTTCTTCGACAACCAGGGCAACTTCGCCCATCTGGCGCGCTCGACCAACCTGTCGCCGAAGTGGAGCTACTGGAAGCGCGAAAGCAATACCGCCTTCGCCAACCTGGAACAGCGTTTCGGCGACCACTGGCTGCTGAAGATCAACACCGCCTACACCCGCGGCAACGTGCAGAACGTGCGCCTGTACGGCACCGGCAACCCGGACCCGGTGACCGGCGCGGGCATCTACCTGCGCGCGGCCGCCGGTGATTCGAAGGACACCCGCCGCAATGTCGATGCCTACCTGACCGGCAGCTTCCCGCTGTTCGGCCGCGACCACGACCTCACCGTCGGCGCGCAGTGGTCGGACCTGGAAGGCACCACCAATACCGTGGCGCTGAACTTCCCGGGCGACTGGGCGACCTGCGGGCGTGAGCGCTGCTACTACATCCCCAACGTGTTCAACTGGAACGGCGACATCTCCGAAGTGACCTACACCCGCACCGGTGCACGCCGCGTGGCCAAGACCACGCAGAGCGGCGTCTACCTGGCCACCCGCCTGCGCCTGGCCGAGCCGCTGTCGCTGATTGCCGGTGCGCGCCTGAGCCGCTGGGAAACGCTCAGCCGCTCGTACAACGCTGCCGGCGCCTATACCGGCACCAGCGGTGCATACAAGGTGAGCGATGAGGTCACTCCGTACGTGGGCCTGGTCTACGAGATCACCCCGAACGTGTCGGCCTATGCCAGCTACACCGAGATCTTCAATCCGCAAAACTACAAGGACCGCAACGAGAACCTGCTGGCACCGGTGCAGGGCTCGAACCTGGAAGCGGGCATCAAGACGCAGTGGTTCGATGGCCGCCTGACCGCCAATGCGGCGGTGTTCGAGGCCAAGCAGGACAACTACGCGGTGCGTGACATGAGCGTGCCGGAAGGTACGCTGAGCGACGGCAGCTCGGCCTATATCGGCATCAACGGCACCAAGGCGCGCGGTTGGGAGATGGACGTCAACGGCGAGATCCTGCCGGGCTGGACGGTCAATGCCGGCTACACCCGCGTCAAGGTGACCCGCGCCGCCACCGACCTGCTGTACGCCAATCCGCCCAAGGACCTGCTGCAGCTCAACACCCAGCTGCAGCTGCGTGGCGCACTGGAGCGACTGAGCATCGGCGGTGGTCTGCAGTGGCAGAGCCGGGTGCAGGGCTACAACATCGCCTACCCGCTCGGCGGCACGGTGACGGTGAACCAGCCGGCGTATTCGCTGGTGCAGTTCAACGCCAACTACCGCATCAGCGACAACTGGACCGCCACGCTGAGCGTGCGCAACGCGCTGGACAAGACCTACTGGGCCAACCTGGACTACAACAACTTCGGCGAGCCGCGCTTCGTGTCGGCCAGCCTGCGCTGGAAATTCTGAGGCAGGCGGGGTTGCCGGGCTATGCCCGGCACCTTGTAGCGTCGAGCCATGCTCGACTGCTTTTCGATCAGGCGTCGCGGCTGTGGAACGAAGGGCAGTCGAGCATGGCTCGACGCTACAGGGACCTCAATCGCCGCAGCTGCCGCCGTCCCCCCCACCACCATCACTGCTGCAGTCGGAGCTGCTGTAGCTGTGATGGCTGTGGCTGTCACCGGAATAGCCAACGGAGGTGTCATGGCTTGCACCGCCATCCCCCCGGCTGCCTGAGCCATCGGCCGTGGCCACTGCCAGGCACAGGATGGCGCCGACCAGCGGCAGCAGCCAGACCAGCAGCAGCTGCACCGCGCGGCCACCCGCCGACAGGCCATCACGCCTGACGATCACCACGGTAGCCGCCACGTTCAGGCCCAGCACCAGCAGGACCAGCAGAAGGGCAACGATCAACATTCGGCGGCTCCATGCCTGGACTGGAGGGCATTATGGGCCTGCCAGCCCGGCAATGGCCCTGCCCGTCATGAAGATGGGACAATGCAGGGCGCGCCGGCCTGCTTCCAGGCCGCCGGCGCCCCCCGCACCACACGGAAGAAGAAGAACAACAACATGCTGAAAGTCATTTTCGATACCGACCCGGGCGTCGACGACGCCCTGGCCCTGCTGTACCTGCACAAGCACGCCCAGATTGACCTGATCGGCGTCACCACCACCTTCGGCAATGCCTCGGTGGAGTCGACCACGCACAACGCGCTGTACCTGAAGCAGGCCTGGGGCTTCGCCGCCCCGGTCGCGCGCGGTGCCGGTGGCCCGCTGCAGCCGGAAGCCACCCCGGAAGCCTGGCCGGTGCACATCCACGGCCACAACGGCCTGGGCAACCACCCGGTGCCGACCGAACTGGACGTGGCCGCCGACGCGCGCCCCGCTCACCAGCTGATCATCGACCTGGTCCGCGCCCATCCGGGCGAAGTGACCCTGGTCGCGGTCGGCCGCATGACCAACCTCGCGCTGGCCCTGCAGCAGGCCCCGGACATCGCCGGCCTGGTGCGCGGCGTGGTGATCATGGGCGGCGCGTTCCACGTCAACGGCAACATCACCCCGGCCGCCGAGGCCAACATCTGGGGCGATGCCGAAGCGGCCGACGTGGTGTTCACCGCCAGCTGGCCGGTCACCGCCATCGGCCTGGACGTGACCACCCGCGTGGAAATGGACCGTGACGGTCTGGACAAGCTGGCCGCCATCGGCGGTGCCGATGCCGAACTGGTGCGTGCGCTGTCGCAGGATTACGTGGACTTCTACCTGCAGGCCGGCCACAAGGGCATGGTCGTGCACGACTGCTGCGCCTGCATCGCGCTGACCCGTCCGGAGCTGTTCCAGTTCGAGCGCGCCAGCGTGCGCGTGGCCACCGACGGTGTTGCCCGCGGCATGACCATCCCCAAGCCGGAAGGCCTGGCGTTCGGTCCCAGCGTGTGGGACGGCCACGTGGTGCAGTCGATCGCCATCGGCGTGGATGCGGCCGCGGTACTGGCCGACATCGAGCAGACCCTCAAGGTCTGACCCGCTAGCGCTTGGCCCTGCCCGGGACCGTCTCGGGCAGGGTCCACAGCACCGGCAGCACCAGCACCGCCACCAGCGCGATCATCGCGCCTGGCGCTGCTCCCCAGCCGCTGCGCTCCACCCACCATTGCGCCAGCCATGGCGTTGCCCCGCCGAAGAAGGCCGTGGCCATGGTCACCCCCAGTGCCAGCCCACTCACCCGCCCTTCGCCGGGGAACTGCTCGGCCGTGGCCGGGGCCGCGACCGCGCTCACGCCGCCGGCCACGCAGGCCAGCAGCACCGCCGCCAGCGCAATGCCCAACGGCGGCGCCTGTGCCATCCAGGCGAACAGGGACAGCGGCAACAACGCTGCCAGCAGGGTCAGGCCCAGCAGCATCGGCCGCCGCCCGACGCGGTCGGACAATGCGCCACACAGCGGCGTGATCGCAATCACTGCGACCGCCGCAATTGTCGAAAGCCACAGTGCATCGCCCTCATCGTGGCCCTGCGCGTGCAGGAACGCAGGCACATAGGTGATGCCCACGTAGTAGGTGATCGATCCCAAGGCCGAGATCGCGAAGGTGCGCGCCACCGCCAGCGGGTGGTGCTGCAGCACATGCCGCAGCGGCGTGGCAGGAATGCTGCCTTCGCGGCGCTGGCGCTCGAACTCAGGCGATTCGTGCATGCCCGAGCGCGCGACCAGGATCACCAGTGCCAGCGCAGCGCCGACGAAGAACGGAATACGCCAGCCCCAGCTGTCCAGCTGCGCGGGCGCGAGCAGCGCCACGGTGACCGCCGAGATCGCGACCGCCAGCAGTGCGCCTACTTCACTGGCGGCCGAGGCCAGCGAGGTCACCAGGCCACGCCGCCGCGCCGGTGCGCTTTCCAGCAGGTACGCCACCACGCCGGTGTACTCACCGCCCACCGAAAACGCCATCACGCAGCGCAATACCAGCAGTAGCACGCCCGCCGTGGTACCTGCGGTGGCCGCGGTTGGCAGCAACGCAGTGGCCAGCATCGCCGCCGCCATCAACGCCATCGAAGCCAGCAGCATCCAGCGCCGGCCCAGGCGGTCGCCCAGGTGGCCGAAGCACAGCGCGCCCAGCGGGCGCATCAGGTAGGACACCGCGAAGCCGGCCAGGGTGACCAGCAGCGCCTGTTCGCCGCCGCCGAAGAACACCCGCGACAACACCGTGGCGAAATACAGGTACAGGGTGAAGTCGTACCACTCCACTACCGTGGACAGGCCCGCCACCCACATCGAGCGCTGCCGCGCCGCGGTCATTGCGTGTTCGCCTTCAACAGCCTCGGTCCCGGTTGCGCAGGTTCGGGGCAGGATGTCATGGCCCGGGTGAAATACCGGTCATCGGCCATCCGCTGCCTGCATGTACTGGGTTTCATGGCCGGTGAAGCGCTCACCGTCAAAACCGAAGCAGAAGCGCCCTTCCTCGAACACGCGGTAGACCAGCAACGCGCCATCGAGGCAGAACTGCTGCCGGTCCACGCCCGTCTCCAGTGTCCCGTAGCCGGTAGCATCACCGCCCTTTCCCGCCGGCCCGGTGAAGGCATCGAACGGCAGTGGCGTCGCCCTGCCCGTGCGGGTATCGACCAGCACCAGCGTGCGCTGGAAATACTCCGGACGATCATCGACCTGTACCAGCAGGTAGTGCCGGTTGAAATTGGGTTTCTGATGCTGGAGGGCATCTTCGATGGCTGCGCGGTGCCGCGCATCGCAGAAGTCGACCGGGCTGTAGCGGTAACTGCAACCGTCGTGGTCGTAGGGCAGGTTCATGCCGGAATAGCTGATGTTTCCCTCGCTGTCCACGTCGTGGCCCAGTTCCGGGGTGCTGCACAGCAGCCACGAACGCTGCGCATCTTCGGGATCGGCCATCAGCTTCGGCTCGCGGCCCTCGTCGTAAGCCGCATCACCCGGGAAGTCCTGGCGGAAACGCTGGCGGACGATGGGACGTGCCTTCTCCAGCGGCAGGCCGATCCTGGCCCCACGGAACGAAACGAATGTCATCGTCGGCAGGATCACCTCTTCCACCGGCAGCCCCTTCCACTGCCCCTGCACGCAGAACGTGGCGATCTCGTTCTCCACGTCTTCCTTGCAGGGCTTCGGCGCGTTCGCCGCCAACCAGGGATGGGCCGGGCGCCCGGTCTGCTGATCGATGTACCAGCCGTCCAGCGCGCAGGTCGGCAAGGCGTCGAGCAGCGGAGAGAGATCTGTTGCGGTGGCCGGGGCGGCAGGCGGTGTGCCCGCTGCGGGTGCGTCGGTCGGTGCGTCCGGTGTGCGATGGCAGGCCGCCAGCGCGAGCAGACCGACCAGCAGCGCGACGTGGCGCGGGCGCTGGATTGAATGCTGCGTTCCCTGCATTGCGTGCTTCCTGGTTTCGACACTCCCTGCAGATGATCGCCGATCCCAAGGCCGTGCAGGAACGTCACAGATCCCACATCGGGGTCAGAGCCCTTCGCTCCCGCAAGGGATCCGACCCCGCCCGTTACCCCGGCAGCCGCAGCTCAGCCCTCAGCCCGCCACCCTCGCGGTTGCGCAACCGCAGCGAGCCGCCCAGCGACTGCGCCAGTTGCACCGCGATGGCCAGTCCCAGGCCAGTGCCACCGGTATCGCGATTGCGCGAGCTTTCCAGCCGATGGAACGGCGCCAGCACTGCCTGCAGCTGGTCCTCGGGGATGCCCGGGCCACGGTCGGAAATTCCGATCCATACCCTTCCGGCCTCGTCACGGCCGGCCTCGATCTCGGCAGCGCCGGCGTAGCGGAGTGCATTGTCGACCAGATTGCCGACCACCCGTCGCAGCAGCTGCGGCCAGGTCTGCACGACCAGTCCAGCGGGCGCACCGCCACTGACCGGCTTGCCCATGTCCTCGTAATCGCCGACCACACTGGCCAGGAACGCGCCCAGGTCCATCGACACCGGCGCGCCACTGGCGACGTGGCTGCTGCGCGCATAGGCCACACCCTCGCGCACCAGTTGCCCAAGGTGATCGAGGTCGGCCAGCAGCCGCTGCTGGGTGCTGTCTTCAGGCAGGGTCTCCACCCGGAGCTTCATGCGCGTGATGGGGGTCTGCAGGTCATGCGAGATCGCGGCCAGGATCTGCAGGCGTTCACTGACATGGCCACGAATGCGTGCCTGCAGTGCGTTGAGTGCGGCTGCTGCGCCGCCTACTTCCGCCGGGCCATCTTCAGGCAGTGCAGGCCCGTCCTTGCCCGGCTGCAGATGCTCCACCGCATGCGACAACTGCTGCAGCGGGCGCATGGCCAGGCGCACCGCCAGCCACGCGCACACCAGCAGCAGCGCCAGCTGCACCAGCAGCACGGCGGGCAGCCAGCGCGCCAGCGGCAGGCCCGACGGGGTGACTTCAATGGTCAAGGGAGTGCCGTCGTGCAGGCGCAGTTCCACCTCGAACCGCTCCGGCAGGCGAGCCACCTGGCGCGCCTGCAACGGATAGCGGTGCTGCAGGCTGTCATCGATGATCGCCGTGACCTGGCGTGCACGATCGGTCTGCAGCCCCGGTCCGGCCGCGGCCGGGCGCAGCAGGTAACGGTAGGTGCGCCGCTCCAGCCGCGGCACCCAGGCATCGCGCTGGTCCGCGGGCAGGTGCTCCAGCAGCGCGACACTCACGGCCACGTCTTCGTCCAGGTTGCGCAGCATCATGCTGCGGGTGGACTGGTAGCGTTCGAAGAACAGCAGGCCGAAGGACAGTGCGTGGGCCAGCGCCAGTCCGCCCAGCAGCACCAGCAGCAGCCGCGCCGACAGCGTGCGCGGCCAGCGTGGGCGGCGTGCGGTGGCGTTCATTCGTCCGGCCCCAGCAACTGCACCGGCACGCTGAACACATAGCCTTCGCTGCGCACGGTCTTGATGTAGGTCGGCTCGCGTGCGTCGTCACCCAGGCGCTGCCGCACGCGGCTGACCAGCAGGTCGATCGAGCGGTCAAACAGTTCGGCATCGCGGCCCTGCGTGAGGCTGAGCAGCTGGTCGCGGCTGAGCACCCGATTGGCGTGATCGAGGAATACGCGCAACAGGCGGAATTCGGCGCCACTGAGTGGATACGCGGTGTCCTGTGCATCCAGCAGATGGCGTGCGGTGGTGTCCAGGCGCCACTCGCCGAAGGCCAGCTGGCGACCGGCTTCGCTCACCTGCAGGTTCGGCGGCAACATCCGGGTGCGGCGGATCACCGCATTGATGCGTGCCAGCAGTTCGCGCGAAGAGAAGGGCTTGGTCACGTAGTCATCAGCACCCATTTCCAGGCCGATGATGCGGTCGGTTTCGTCGTCGCGGGCGGTCAGCAGCACCACCGGCACCGCACGATGCTTGCCGGCGCGCAGGTTGCGGCACAGGCTCAGTCCGTCCTCGCCCGGCATCATCACGTCCAGCACGACCAGATCCACGGCATGGGTATCCATCAGCGCGCGCATGGCCCGGCCACCGTCGGCCTGGCTCACGCGCAGGCCGTTGCGTTGCAGGTAATCGGCCAGCATCTGGCGGATCTCGCTGTCATCGTCGACGACCAGGATGTGCGGTACGTGGTTCATTGCGTTCTCGATGAGGACGAAGGTCAAGGCCGCGCGGTGCGGCCATGGTAGCGCGGCTCAGGGGTTGGCCAGCAGGCGCTGGATCTCGCTTTCGGTACGTGCGTAGTCGCCCTCGCCGTAATGGCGGTAGACCACCCGCCCCTGCCGGTCGAGCAGGTACAGTGCGGGCCAGAAGCGGTTGCCCCAGGCGTTCCAGATCCGGTACTGGTTGTCCTGCACCACCGGCCAGGCGATGTCCAACCGTGCGGTGGCCTTGCGCACGTTGCCAGGCAGCCCTTCATAGGCGAACTCCGGCGTATGCACGCCGATCACCCTCAGGCCCTGCGACGCGTAGCGCGCATGCCACTGGTGGACATACGGCGCCACGTTGAGGCAGTTGCTGCAGGTGTAGGTCCAGAACTCGACCAGCACCACCTTCCCCCGCAACTGCTCCAGTGTGAGCGGCGGGCTGTTGTGCCAGGGCCCGCCACCGTCGAACCCGGCGGCGGGAACGGCCTGTGCCGGCTGCGCATCGGCCTCCGGGCTGGGCCAGGCCATCAACAGCGCAGCCCCACCCAGCACGCCCATCAGCAACGGCAGCACGTACGCACGCAGGCCGGCCATCGCTCAGCCCCCCTGCTCGGCCAGTGGCAGTTCCGCCGGCTTCACCCCCGCCGCTTCGAGGATACTGTCGGCCACCTGCGCCGGATGCGAAAGCAGCGACACATGGCTGCTGCCGATCGATTGCAGCTGCGCGCCAATGCGCTTTGCGGTGGCGGCCTGCAGCTGCGGCGACAGCATGCGATCGTCACGGCTGAGCACGTACCAGCTCGGCTTGCTGCGCCACGCCGCAACGTTCACTACTTCGCCCAGCGCGCTGGCCTTCAACGGGACCTGCGTGCTGTACAGCAGTGCGGCCGACTTCTTCATCACGTCCGGCGCGAAGTCCTGGGCGACAGCGTCAGCCGGCAACGTCAGGTAGCCGTCCCTTTCCTGCAGGCGGGCCAGGCCCGGACCGACCGGGAAGCCTTCGCCCTGTTGCGCCGATGATTGCCCTGCATCCGGTGCGAACGCCGCCACATACACCAGCGCCTGCACCTTCGGGTCATTGCCCGCTTCGGTGATGACCGTGCCACCCCAGCTGTGGCCGACCAGCACCACCTTGCCAGGCGCAGCGGCAATCGCACGACGGGTGGCGGCGACGTCGTCGGCCAACGAGGTGAGCGGATTCTGGACGGCCACCGCCGGCAGCTTCCAGTCATGCAGGGTGCTGATGACCTTGCTCCAGCTGGAGCCATCAGCGAACGCGCCGTGCACCAGGATGACGGTGGGCGGTGCAGCGGTATCGGCCCGGGCAGCGAAGGCAGGGGCGGCGGCGGCAAGGGCGAGAGCGGCGGCCAGCAAGCAGGTACGGATCATGGGGGCACTCCGGAGTTGGGAGTGGCCATTTCCGCCTGCCGGTGTATCGGCGCTGTTTCTCCGCAGCGCGGAGTTGTACCGGACTGTAGGGCGCAGGCGGGTTTCTACAGTGGGATACATTCGCGCGCCGGTCCTGGCCGGGCGCTTTCGGGTGGATATCGCTGTCCGCACGCGGGCGCGCAACGCCCCGATGCGCATCCGCGCATCGTCTTTGTATCTGACTGTACGAAACCCCGGCCGCGGCCACAGTCGCTGACAAAACCCCGGGCAACGGCACACGTTGCCGATACCTGCGCCGCCTGGAATGGCTTCCATCGACCACTGGCCCGCAGGACACCACCATGATCAGCACCGCTTCTTCCGTGTATACGCCCCGCCTGGACGCCGTCGGCCGCTGGCTCTCGCCGTTGGCGCTGCGCACCCTGCTGGCCTGGGAGTTCTTTGAATCCGGCCGCGAGAAGCTGGGCGGCCAGAACTGGTTCGCCGACCTGGAAGGCCGCTTCCCGTTCCCGTTCTCCACACTGCCCGCGTCGCTGAACTGGCAGCTGGCCACATGGCTGGAACTGGTGGGTGCGGTGATGCTGCTGCTCGGCCTGGCCACGCGCTCGGTGGCCTACGTCTTCTGGGTACTCACCATCGTTGCCATCGCCGCCGTGCACTGGCCCGACCAATGGAACGGCCTGGGTGAACTCTGGCAGGGCTATGCGATCACCGACCAGGGCTACGGCAACTTCAAGCTGCCGTTGCTGTTCCTGGCCATGCTGCTGCCACTGATCCTCAACGGCGGTGGCGCACTCAGCGTGGACCGGCTGCTGGCCGGGTCCGGCCGTACCACGGCACGCAATGACGGCCTGGGTTGGGGCGTCAGCCTGATCGCCCTGCTGCTGCCGGTTGCCGCGCTGTTGCCCGGCATCGGCTTCGGCGGTGCCCTGCTCGGCGGTGTGCTGGTGCTGGGCCATCTGCTGCGCCGTCGCCGCGCCGCCTGAGCCGACTCCCCTGTTCCCGCGCGTTTCGCTTTCCGTCGCCTCTTCGGCGGCGTCCATCCCGCACGCCCCGCGTGCTTTCCCAAGGAGTCACCACCATGTCCATCTCGACCAAGAACACCTCTTCCTCCCGCCTGCCGCGCATCGGTGCCATCGGCATCGCCCTGGCCGGTGGCCTGCTGCTGGCCGGCCAGGCCGCGGCGATCCAGCCGCTGGCGATCAGCGCGGTGGCCATGAGCGCCGCCGCCGAAGGCAAGTGCGGTGAAGGCAAGTGCGGGGCCAACAAGGCCACCACCGGCAAGCCCGCCGGCAAGGCCAAGGTGGCCGAGGGCCAGTGTGGCGAAGGCAAGTGCGGCGACGCCTCGTTTGCCCGCACTGATCGCGACCACGACGGCAAGGTCTCGCGTGCCGAATTCAACGCTGTGGCCGCCAAGCGTGCCGCCGAGTTCGACCGCATCGACACCGACCACGACGGTTACATCAGCGAGCAGGAAGCGCACGACTACCTGCGCAGCGTCTACACCGCCAACGGCAAGCCGATGCCGAAGGGCCTGTTCTCCCGCGTTGCCGATTGATCGACGTTCACCCGGCGCCGCCTTCAAGGCGGCGCTCTCTGTGGAGCATCCGCCATGTCCCTGCCCCTGCCCACCCATGCCGCCGGTCTTGGCCTGCGCCGTGGCCTGATCGACGAACTGCTGGCCATGCCGGCCGGTGCCATCGACTTCCTCGAAGTATCCCCCGACAACTGGATCGGCGTCGGCGGTACACACGGCGACGCGCTGCGCCAACTCAGCGAGCGCCACCCCTTGACCTGCCACGGCCTGTCGCTGTCGCTTGGCGGTCCTGATCCGCTGGACCGCACCCTGCTGGCACAGACCCGTGCCTTCCTCGACCTGCACCAGGTGCAGCTGTACAGCGAACACCTGAGCTACTGCGCCGCCGGTGGCCATGTCTACGACCTGCTGCCACTGCCGTTCACCACCGAGGCCGTTCACCATGTCGCCGGCCGTATCGCCCAGGTGCAGGACATGCTGGGCCGGCGCATCGCCGTGGAGAACATTTCCTACTACGCCGTTGCCGGCGCGGACATGAGCGAGATCGACTTCATCAACGCCGTGCTCGCCGAAGCCGACTGCGACCTGCTGCTGGACGTCAACAACGTCTTCGTCAATGCCTGCAACAACGGTTACGACGCCTTCGAATTCCTGGCCCACGTGCCGTCCCACCGTGTCGCCTCGCTGCACGTAGCGGGCCACTTCGATGAAGACGACGGCTTCAAGATCGATACCCATGGTGCGCCGGTGAAAGGCGTGGTCTGGGCGCTGTTGCGCGAGGCCTACATGCGGGTGGGCGTGCGTCCCACGCTGCTCGAGCGCGACTTCAACTTCCCGCCGCTGGCCGGGTTGCTGGCCGAGGTCGCGCAGATCCGCCAGGCACAGGCTGAGGCACGTTGGCCGGAGGCGGCCCATGGCTGAGTCGCTGGCTACCCTGCAACGGCGCTGGGCCGATCATGTGCGGGACCCTGCAAAGACCGCACCCGATGGCGTGGAGGCGCGCAGGCTGGCGATATACCGCCGCCTGTGCATCGACAGCCTGGACACCCTGCTGGCCGGCAGCCTGCCGCGACTGCAACAGCAGTTGGGCACGTCGCGCTGGCGCGACACCGTGGCGCACTACTACGCCCACCACGCCTGCCAGACCCCGTTGTTCCCACGGATCGCCGGCGAGTTCGCGGCCTGGCTGGCAGTGCAGGACACGCTGGCACTGCCGGACTGGGCGGCGGAACTGGCGCACTACGAGAGCACGCAGCAGTCGCTGCACATTGAAGCGCGTGGCGCTGGGTGTCTGCTGCAGCGCTTACCCGAGGACAGTGATGTGCTGGCGGTTTCGCCGCTGGTGCGGGTGCTTGGGTACCGGTGGCCAGTGCATGAGGACGAGGGGCTGGAACCGGTGTTGGGCGCAGCTCCCACGCTGCTGGTGATCCAGCGCCGCGCCGATTTCAGCCTGAAGGTCGAGCAACCGTCACCGCTGGCCTACGCGCTGCTTTCGGTCTTCGGTGACGACGGCGCGCGTGTGGATGAGGCACTGCAGGCGCTGTCCGAAACACATGACGTGGCAACGGACGCATTGCGTGCTGCCTGCGTGCCCGTTCTGGGCGAGCTGTGCACGGCGGGGGTGCTGGTTGCATTGCCTGCTTTCTGAGGTTGCCGGCCAGCGGCCGGCACTACCCGTTCATTGACCGGCAAGCGGCCGGCACTACCCGCCCCCTACTTCGAGGTCTCATCATGGCTGCTTCCAACATTTCCTTCCTGCACGGCTGGCGTCTGTTCGTAGCCATCGCCGTGGTCCTGATCGCGTTCGCACTGACCGCCTTCGCCCTGTATCCCGATGCAGCCGAAGGCAGCCGCGCGGCGATCCGGCTCACCGCCCGCACATCGTTCCTGCTGTTCCTGGCGGCATTCACGGCATCCTCCTTCGCCACCCTGCTGCCCGGCCCGTTCACCCGGTTCCTGCTGCGTGAACGGCGCATCATCGGTCTGTCCTTCGCGTTCTCGCACCTGCTGCACGCAGTCGCCATCACCAGTTTCGGCATCCTCAACCCGGCGTTCTGGCCAGCACGCTCCGCGCTGGCCAACCTCCCGGGCACGGTGGGCTACATCGCCATCCTGGCGCTGGCCATCACCTCGCACCGGGGGCTCGCCCGGCGCATGGGACCCACCGCCTGGCGTCGCTTGCACGTCACCGGCATGTGGATCATCGCGGCGGTGTTCACCTACTCGTACTTCAAGCGCGTGCCCGGCAACTTCTGGTATGCGGTGCCGTCGGCGCTGCTGTTCACCGCCTTCGTGGTGCGCTGGATCGCCAAGCGGGCGCAGGCCCTGCGTCGAAGTGCGCATGCGCGGCCGCCGCTGCGGGCGGCCTGACGGGCCGGGGTCAGATCCCTTTGCCAAAGGCAAAGGGATCTGACCCCACATCAGGTCAAGGCGCGCGGCGCAGCGTGATCAGGGTGATCTCCGAAGGCACGCCGATGCGCGCCGGGAAACCGGCCCAGAGGCCCGCGCCGTTGCCCACGTACAGCGTCATCCCCTCCACGTCGTAGCGGCCGGAGACAAAGCCACCATTGGCCCGCTTCACCAGCTGGTCCATGCCGATGATCTGCCCGCCGTGGGTATGCCCGGACAATTGCAGCTTTACCCCGCGCGCCGCCGCCTCGCGCGCATTGCGCGGGCGGTGGTCAAGCAGGATCACCGGTGCAGAGGGATCGGCACCGGCCAGTGCAGCGTCCAGATCCGGCAGCGGCAGGCCGTAGCGTGCGGCCACCGGATCGGTGACACCGGCGATGGTCAGCGCCGCGTCGCCGCGCCGCACCTGCAGGTGGCTGTTCTCAAGCACCTGCATGCGCAGCGCGCGGAACGCCTGCATCCATTGCTGATACTGCGCGTAGTACTCATGGTTGCCGGTGATGGCAATGACGCCGTCCGGCGCCTGCAGATCGGCCAACGGGCGCGCGTCGTCACGGCGGGCCTCGACGCTGCCGTCGATCAGGTCGCCAGTGATCACGATCAGGTCCGGCTTCAGCGCGTTGCTCTCGTCCACCACCCTGCGCACCCAGTCGCCGGTCAGCAGGCGGCTGGCGTGGATGTCGGTCAGCTGCAGCACGCGATAGCCGTCGAACGCAGCAGGCAGATCCTTGATCGCCACGTCGATCTGCCTGGGCTGGGGCACGGCCATGCCCTGGCTGACGCCATAGCCACTCACAAGCAGCGCCAGCAGGCCAGCCAACGGCCGCAGCTTCGAGGCGCGCAGGGCCGATACGATGCGCGGCCAACGCAGCAGGCGCGAAAGCAGCAGGCCCACATCCAGCACCAGCATCAGCAACGCCAGCAGCAGCACCGCCGTGGAGCCGGTGGCCAGGACGGCGATGGCCATCCTCGGGATTTCCGGTGATGCCATCGTGCCCCAGAAGGTGGCCACGATGCGCAGCTGCACGGCCATGGCCACCACCAGCAGCGAGAGCACGACCTTCAACCCGATGGGCATGCGCAGCGGCCAGAACAGGCGCCAGGCCACATACAGGCCCATCAACAAACCGATCGTACTCAGCACTGCAACCATCCATGACAGAAAGCGGGCCCGCCATGGTGACGGCTGCGGGTCGTGTTGTGTAGAGCCGCGCCCATGCTCGGCTTCTCGACACGCAGCCGGGCATGGGCCCGGCTCTACAACAACAGGCGGTCAGGCCATTCCGTCGAGGCGCTCCACCCGCAGGCGGGCGATACGGCGCTTCTCCATTGCCAGCACGGTGATGCGCACGCCGGCCACCTCCACCGCGTCGCCGACGTCCGGCAGGCGGCCCAGCTGCTCCAGCACCAGACCCGAGATGGTCATGTAGTCGGCACTGCGGGGCAGCGACACGCCCGCCAAACGCTGCAGGTCGTCCAGGGTCAGCGCACCATCGGCCTCCCATTGATCCTCGCCCTGCGCCACCACGCCATAGCGCTCGTCCTGGGTATCGACCAGGTCACCGGCAATCGCAGCCAGCAGGTCGTTGGCGGTCACCAGGCCCTCCACGCTGCCGTACTCGTCCACCGCCACCGCCAGCGGCACCGGATGCTGGCGGATCAGTTCCAGCGCCTGCAGCGCACTGGCAGTGGACAGAACGTACTGCGGTTCGCGCAGGTTGCCCTCCAGCTGCAGTGGCTTGCCCTGCAGCAGGTCGGCCAGCACGTCCCGGCTCTGCACCACGCCACGCAGGCTGTCCAGGTCACCGTCGCCGACCAGCAGGCGCGTATGCGGCGAGGCCACCAGGCGCGCCACCACATCCTCCTGACCACGCGCCAGGTCGATCCATTGCACGTCGGCACGCACAGTCATCACGCTCGACACCGGACGATCGGCCAGGCCCAGCACGCTGCGGATCATTTCGTGCTCCGCCGGCTGCAGGCGCTCGTCGGCGTCCACCTGCTCGTCCACGCCTTCGTCGTCGTTGCCGTTCGCTGGACGCGCGCCCAGCATCCTCAGCACGGCATCGGCGGTGCGCTGGCGGAACGGCTGGCGGCGCTCGTTGCGCTCACGGTTGAAACGCACCCACTGGTTGAACGCCTCGACCAGGATCGAGAAAGCGATCGCTGCGTACAGGTAGCCCTTCGGGATCTTGTAGCCCAGGCCTTCAGCCACCAGGCTGAAGCCGATCATCAGCAGGAAGCCCAGGCACAGCACCACCACGGTGGGATGCTTGTTGACGAAGCGGGTCAGCGGCTTGCTGGCCAGCAGCATCAGCGCCATGGCGATGGTCACGGCCGCATACATCACGCCCAGGTTGTCGACCATGCCGACGGCGGTGATCACCGAGTCCAGCGAGAACACCGCGTCGAGCACCACGATCTGTGCCACCACCATCGCGAAGCTGGCATAGACCTTCTTGCCATCCTCGTGATGCTCGCGGCCTTCCAGCCGTTCGTGCAGTTCCATGGTGCCCTTGAACAGCAGGAACAGGCCACCGCCCAGCAGGATCAGGTCGCGCCCGGAGAAGCTGTGGTCGAACAAGGTCACCAGCGGCTCGGTCAACTTCATGATCCAGGCCAGCGCCGCCAGCAGCACCAGCCGCATCAGCAGTGCCAGCGCCAGGCCGATCACCCGCGCGCGGTCGCGCTGGTGCGGCGGCAGCTTGTCGGCAAGGATCGCAATGAACACCAGGTTGTCGATGCCGAGAACGATCTCCAGCACGACCAGGGTTGCAAGGCCCATCCATATCGAGGGGTCAGCCAACCATTCCATTTCAGGTCCGTTTCGTCAGTGGGTAAGGGAAGAGGGCGTCCACTCAGTCGGCATCCTGCGCCTGCGCCGGGTCATGCCCAAGCAGGTCGCCGGGCGTGCACTGCAGTTCGCGGCAGATCGCATCCAGCGTGGAAAAGCGGATGGCTCGCGCCTTGCCGGTCTTCAGGATCGACAGGTTCGCCAGGGTGATGTCGATGCGCCCGGCCAGCTCGGACAGGGTCATGCCCCGTGCCTGCAGCATGCGGTCCAGGGTGATGACGATCGCCATCAGATGACACCATCAAGGTCATCGCGCATCGCCGCGCCCACGGCGAACACGCGTGCGAGCACGAACAGCATCAGCACCGCCACCAGCCCGGTGATCGACATGCCGCCGCCCACCTCCATCCAGGTGAAATCCGGGCCCATCCAGGCCGCGTAGGCACCGATCAGGATCGACAGCAGTTCCATTGCCAGCATCAGCCAGGCCATGCGCTGCAGGCGCTGTGCATTGGCATGGGTGAACGGCCGCTCGCGCGCCGCCGACTTCAGCAGCCTCAGCAGATGGCGCAGGAACAGCAGGCACAGCACCAGCAGCGCGACGATCGCGCCCAGGCCCAGGCAGAAGTGCAGGAACAGGTCATTGCCATGCGCGGCGGCGGCCTCGGCGTCATGCACGCTGTCGAGCAGCCAGCGGCGGTCATGGGCGACCAGTGGCACCGCCAGCAGTGCGGCCAGGATGCCCAGCCAGCACATCGCCCGGACGGCCTGTACGGCGGCCTGGGCCAGGGTGAACAAGCCTCGCGCGGGTCTGGCGCGGGCGGGACGAGCGGTCAAGCGGCCTCCGGCATTGGGGTGGCCTCGCCGCCCCAGGGTGGATTTATCGATAAACGATATACCACATCCTGCGTGAAAGGCTGAATCGCGAGCATGGTCCACCGGCTGGGCGCGGGCCCCGGCAGGCGTTATCGGGTGGGAGCCGCGGGTTCGAGCATCGCGTCCCCCGGCGTCACCGAGGCCATCGCCTGTACGCCGGCCTCGGCCGCCTGCCGCGTCACCAGCCGGAAGCGCACCTGCAGCTTGGCCTGCCCCGGCGTGGCCCAGCCGTATTGGATCGCCACCTGGTCGGCCGACAGCGGACCACGGCCCGGCAGCGAGCGCGCCTGCAATGGCTTCGGTGCCGCCTGCACCAGCCGTGCGAAGCCCTTCTGCACCACCGCCGCATCGGCCTTCTCCGCATACACCGAGCAGGTGCCATCGTCGGCCCAGCTGACCGCATAGCGGCCGCTGGCCAGCGGCACCATCCAGGCCACGCCCGACTGCCCCTGCAGCAACGTTGCCGCTTCGGCAGGCTGCAGCGGTGACAGCCCGTTGGATTCCATCAGCGACTGCAACCGCGCCGGCGCACCGATGTGCTGCATGCAGGCGGTATCGAACAACTCGCTGAAGGGATCCTGCGCCGGGGCCTTGGCCTTGGGAGTACGCGCGGGTTGCGCCACCGCCAGGGTGGGCAGCAGGGCCAAAGCCAGCCAGAACGCAGGACGCATCGGGATTCCACGCTACGGAAAACAGCAGGGAGGATGGCAAAGCCCGGGCGCGCCGCGCAATGGGTTCATGGCTTGACAGTCCTAAGCGGCGGGAGCAACATGAATTAACGAATTAGTTAACTAGCTCTCAATGGACCGCATCTTCGAAGCCCTTGCCTCCACCGCCCGCCGGCAGATCCTGGCCTATCTCAGCGCCGGCGAGCTCAGCGCGGGCGAGCTGGCCGAGCGCTTCGACTTCAGCAAGCCGGCGTTGTCCAGCCACCTGCGCATCCTCGAGGAAGCCGGACTGATCGAACGCGAGAAACGCGGCCAGTTCGTGTACTTCAGGCAGGTACCCGACCGTTTGGCCAACACGTTGTTCTCGTGGGCGGCCGAAGTCTGCCCGGTCGGCGGCCCGCTCAAGCGTGAAGCCCGCGCCCGCCGCAAGTCCCCCGCCCGCTGATCCGCCCCGCCAAGGAGCATGACCATGCCTGGTTCGACCCGCGATCGCCGTTCGTTTCCAGCAGTGCAGCTTCCGGCACAGGACGGCGGCAGTCCGACCGAAGTCACCCTGATCGCGCAGCTCGGCATCGGTGCGGGTGACGCGCTGGTGAGTGACGCCGGCCAGCGTCAGCGCCACCACCCGGCCTTCATCGATGCGTTGGATGAACCTTCGGCGCGACTGGGTGGCATGCACCTGCAGCACGGGGATGCCTCCTCGCTGTACAGCTTCACCGTCGGTGCCGGTGGCCACCCGTTTCATCGCCATGCAGGCCCGCGCATGTTCACCGCCATCGCCGGCAGCGCGGGAGCCGAGCTGCGTTTCGCTACCGCCTCCGACGCGCAGCTGGCAGCAGGTCCTGGTGCCTTCGCGCGCACGCTTCGGCGCGTCCGCATCCCACCGGACTGCCTGTTTACCGTGCGCTTCGGCGGCGGCACCTGGCACCAGTTCGCGTCGAACCATCCTGCACATCCGGCGCTGTTTGCGCTGTCCTGCCACAGCGATGAACTGGCAGGCCGAATGAGCGAGCAGACCCGTGCGCAGGTGGAGCGCAATGCCGCCGATATCCCCAGCCTGACCGAGGTGCTTCCGGAATCGTACTGGCCTTCGTGCACCTCGCTTGCGGCGGCACCGCTGTTGCAGCTGTCGCTGCAGGCGGCACCTCCCAGCGTGTGCGCGCACCTGTGCGCGCGTACCCGTGCCCTGCTCGGCCCGCTGCGCCGCATCCCCATGCGGCCGCTGCGCGGGTTCGTCGAACGTGCCACACCGGCCTATCCCATCCATTCGCGGCCCGCGCCCACCGATGGCCTGCTGACCACAGCGCTGCCGCACAGCCACTACCAGGACCTGACCACCCTGTGCCTGGAACCCTCGCAGGTGGTCCACCGTTCCGCGTCGGCGCTGCTGGCCGACGTACTGGAGGGCTTCCTGCGCAATCCACCCAGCGGCGTAGGCCAGCTGATGGCGCTGCGAAACCGACTGGTGGCACCGTTGCGGTTGCGCACGTCGCCGCTGGGATGCCCGGTGTCGTCATTGCTGTCGACCGATCGCAGCCGGTTGTTCGCTGGTCGATTCCCGGTGCTGGATTCGCACATCGATACGCAGGACAACGACGCCGAAGTCCTGCTCGGCGCCGACGATCGGCACCTGCGTTTCCGCAGCAGCGTGCGCGTGCAGCGGCATCGCGATGGACATGTCGAGATCAGCCTGGGCTCACGCGTGCAGACCCTCAATGCGTTCGGCGGCATGTACATGGCCCTGATCGACGCCGGGCACCGGCACTATGTCGCACCGGCACTGCTGCGGCGTGCGGTGGAGCACGCCTTGGCACCGGAACTGGCCAACCTTGAGGATCCGGCAGCACACCCTGCGCACTGCTGACCGTGGAACGCGATGCGCCGGGCGCTGCGCGGTTCCGGTCAGATCACGATTTCGCCCTCGTCCTCGCCATCCCAGTAGTGGATGCGGCTGGCGCGCACGTGAATCAGCACCAGTCCCGGTGTATCCACGCCCTGTTCGAACCAGCGCTCCAGGTCCTTCACCCAGTGCTGGCTCATCGTGGCCCGGTCGTGCACCAGCACAGCCCTGCCCTGCACGTGCACGAACAGCGGCGGCTTGCCCAGCAGCGACTTGCTGCCGGAAAAACCCAGCGCAACGGCGGGGTCAGCTTCAATCTCGCGCACCATGTCGGTGTCTTCGGTGGTGAAGAACCAGCTGTCACCGTCATAGTCCACGTCGCCATTGTTGCTCATCGGACGGCCGGCAATCTCTCCACCGGCGTGGGTCTGCAGCAGGCTGAAATCAATGCCGGCCATTTTCCTGGCCAGTTCGGGCAGGGTGAGCTGGGTCATGGCGTCGTCCTTCATGGAATGGAATCCCAGCGTCTGCGCAGCGCGGTGACCTGGGCGTGGAGGGGTAGTTGCGGCCTCTTCACAGGAAACGAGATAGAGCGCATGGCGCGTACGTGACGCATTCCTCACCACCACACTGGCGTTAACGGCAGATGGAGGAACGGCCCTGCAAGCCGCGACACGCCCCTAACGGCGTGCTGCCCCAGAATCGCGCAACCCCGTGGCGCGACCGGCATGGCTGCCGGTACAAACGCGGCCTTTCCTCCGCAACCGCATGGCCTCCACATGGACCTGTCCGCCTGGCTCGCGTTCGGCTGCTACCTGTTGGCGTTCTTCATTGTCTGCCTGTTTGCTGCGGCCTATCTGAAACGCTCCGACTTCATGCCCTACCACGGCCAGGCCGTGGACAGGCCGTGGGCACAGATCGACCCCCGCATGCAGGTGCTGCTGATGGCACTCATCCGCGTGGTCGGCGCTGCCTGGATCGCACTGGCCGGTGCCGGCGTGATGCTGGCCTGGTTGATCTTCTTCGGAGGTCACTTCGCACTGCCGCAGCTGCTGGCGTTCCAGCTGTTCTGCCTGGTCGCCACCCTGCCGCCGGTCCTGGTCGCTTCCGGCGTGCGGCGACGCACCGGTGCGCGTACACCGGTGCCCGCCGGCGCCGCGGTGGTGCTGCTGTCGGTCATCGGATTCGTGCTGGCCCTGTTGTCGCTACCGCAGTGAGTTCTTTTTCTCCCCTCTCCCCCGCGAGGCTCCACGATGAATCCCGAATCGATCTTCTACAGCGTGGTCAACGGTGATCTTCCACGCTCCCAGGCCGGCACCCTGCTCGGCTGGCGCTTCGTCGGTTACGACGATGCACTGCGCCGCATCCAGGTCGAGTTCGAGGCCGGGCCGGTGCTCACCAACCCGATGGGCAACGTGCAGGGCGGTTTCCTGTCAGCGATGCTGGACGACTGCATGGGGCCAGCGATCTACGCCACCCTGCCTGCCAACCGCATCGCGGTCACGGTCGAATCCAAGACCAGTTTCGTCAGCCCCGCACGGCCCGGGCGGATCATCGGCTGGGGCGAAGTCGAGCACAGCAAGGGCAGCATCGCCTTCACCCGCGGCTGGCTGACCGACCCGGCCGGCAAGGTGCTGGCCACTGCCAGCGCCACCTTCCGCGTGGGTGCGCTGCGCTGGCGTGGACTCTCGGTGCCGCGTCCCATCGCGCGCCGGATGATTGCGCGCACGCTGCGGCGCGTGCATGCGCAGATCGGCTGATGGGTGCCGTCAACGTGCGTTGCGGCCGCCGCCGGCCACGTGCACGCGGTCGCGGCCCTGCGCCTTGGCCTGGTACATGGCCGCGTCGGCGGCACGCAGCAGGGTGCGCCAGCCCAGCGCGTCGGTGCCGCCCTCGGCCACACCGAAGCTGGCGGTGACGCGCAGCACCTTGCCACCGACCAGGGCGATGTCCAGCCGCTGCAGCGCCACCCGCAGCGACTCGGCCAGCTGGCGGCCACCGGCCAGATCCCCGTCGGCCAGCAACACGAGAAACTCCTCGCCACCATAGCGGGCAATGCTGTCGCTGCGGCGCAGGTGGCGCTGCAGCAGCTGCGCCACCTGCACCAGCACCTCGTCACCGGCGTCATGCCCGTGCCCATCGTTGATCGCCTTGAAGCGGTCCACGTCCAGCAGGATCACCACCGCGCTGTTGCCGCCGTCGGCATGACGCTGCTGCACCAACTCGTCCAGCGCGCGCCGGTTCAACAGCCCGGTCAGCTCATCGGTGCCGGCCAGCTGGCGCAGCTCGCTGGTCAATGCCGAGCGCTCGCGCGACTTCTCGCGCAGCACTTCGATGGCATCGAACAGGCGCTGCATCTCGGCCAGCGGGTGGGTCACATGCTGCTCCGGGCCGGGCGCTTCCGAGGCGATCTGGATGACCTGCTTCTGCGCCTGCAGCAGCGGCCGCAGGATCTGAAGATGCGCGATGCGCAGCGCCACGCCCAGCACCACCAGCGTGCCCAGCACCGTCGCCACCAGCACCACCAGGCGCGTCGCTTCGCGATTGCGGGTGCGTTCGAAACGGGCGATGGACACGCTCAGGTAGCCGTCCCGCAGCGCTTCCAGCGACCGCAGGGTCGGCACGTAGCGGGTGGTGAATTCGGCGGTGGTCCACGGCGGCGGCACGCCGCGCCGGCCATCCTCGATCAACTGTTCGATCATCGGCAGCGATTCGCCGAAGAACTGCCGGCGCGCCATGTCCCAATGCCAGGACAGCGCCGGATCACTGCGGAACACCGCTTCATGGCTGCCTGCCAGCCGCCACAGCTCCAGCAGGCGGCCTTCGGTCTGCAATGCCGCCCGCACCTGTTCGTCACGCCAGGCCCCCGGTACCGCCACCGGCGCCATCACGTTCGAGGCCAGGCGGCCGCCATGCTCGCGCAGGTCGATCAGCACCTGGCCCTGCATCGCCGGAATCGCCGCTTCGCGGTCGGCGCTGACCAGCACGTTGATCTGCGCCGAGGTCAGCACGTGCAGGCGATCAACCACGGCGAACATGCTGCTGATCGCGCGCTCCACGTCCTCCACCTGGCGCGCGCCATGCGGCTGTGCCGCCACCCGGTCCACCGCGGCCCGCGCCGATTGCAGGCGACGTTGCGCATCGGCCAGCAGCCCGTGTTCGTCGACCACGCCCGGGTCAGCGTTGAACACGGTGTCCAGGCGTTGCAGGGCGGTATCGACCCGCTTGCGCGCGACTGCCAGCTCCGCCGCCAGCCGGGCCTGTTCGCCCGCATCGGCCGTGTTGGCCCCGAGCAGGCTGTTGGCGGGGCCGCGCTCGGCCGACACCAGGTTGGCCAGGTCGAAGGTCTGCCGCAGCTGGCGCAGGCTGACCAGGTTGTCCTCGGCGGCAGTGAAGCGCAGCGTGCCCTGCACCAGCGCGATGGCCATCAATGGCAGCGTACAGACTACGAACAGCCCGGCCAGGATCCAGACCCAGGTCCGCAATCCGATGGGCGACGCCTTGCGGGCCATGCACATTTCCCCTGTAGTGCACAACACTGTAGCGGCCGCCTGCACAGGCGCCAAGCCGCTACCGGATCAATCGTTGCCATGGGTATACCGCGCCCGCCGCGAGCGCACCGACAAAGGCCGCACGGGTTGTCGAATCGGGGCAAATTACGTCATGCCCCGCCGCGTCAGATCCAGCGCTGGTCGACCAGTTCGCGCTTCACGTAGGCATAGAACACCGGTGCGGCGACCAGGCCCGGCAGGCCGAAGGCCGCCTCCATCACCAGCATGGCCAGCAGCAGCTCCCAGGCACGCGCCTGGATCTCGCCACCGACGATGCGCGCGTTGAGGAAGTACTCCAGCTTGTGGATCACGATCAGGTACAGCAGCGCCGCCACCGCCACATAGAACGAGACCGACAGCGCGACGATGGCGATGATCGTGTTGGAAATGATGTTGCCCACCACCGGCAGCAGGCCGGCCAGGAAGGTGATCAGCACCAGGGTCTTGGACAGCGGCAGGTGCACGCCGAACAACGGCAGCACGCCCAGCAGGAAGATGGCGGTGAACACGGTGTTCAGCAGCGAGATCTTCACCTGCGCGAACACCACCTGGCGGAACGCGGTGGCCAGGCGGCTGGTGCGCCCGACCAGCTCCTGCGCCAGCGGGCCCATCTTCGGCAGCGGCAGTTCGTCATACAGCGCGATCATCGCGCCCAGCACCATGCCGATCAGTACGCGCACGCCGACCTGTACCACCGAGGTACCGGCCACGCCCAGCTGCCGCTGGTGCTCGGCGGCCCAGTCGTTCAGCGCCGCGCGCAACGCCGGCATGTCTTCGGGAATGTAGGGTTGCAGCAGCGCCGGCACCTGGTGCCGCGAAGTGTTGAGGATCTCCATCAGGCGCGCCAGCAATGCGTCCGGGCCGCCGGTCTCGTTGCGGAAGAACGAGGCCACGCCGATGCCGGCCAGTACCAGCCCGCTGATGATGATCGCCGACAGCACGATCACTGCGATCGCCCGTGCCCGCCCCGGCGGCAGCTTGCCCTCCACGGTGGAGGCCAGCACGTGCGTCAGCTGGAACACCAGCAGGCCGGACAGCAGGGTCACCACCAGGCCCAGCTTCAGCGCCAGCCACATGCCCAGCAGCATCATCAGCCACGCCGCGATCCTTGGAATGGGGGGCTTGGGCTGGGCAACGAGAGCGTCTTGCATGGGAGCGCGTCCGGGCGGGGTGGCCCATGGTAGAGGATTGGCGTGCCGATTCCGCGTGCAGGATGAACCGGCATTTCACCCTCGTTCGGCGGCGGCCGTGCCGCACTCACTCGCCGTAGCTGGCCGTGTTCTTGCCCTGCCGCTTGGCGTGGTACAGCGCGCGGTCGGCCAGTGCCAACCAGTCCTCGACACTGCCGCCACGCGGTGTGGCGGCAATGCCGATACTGACGCTGAACTCCACACCCGGCGTGGCCTGCTGCGCGGCCTCCAGCAGGTGCAGGCGCACCCGCTCGGCCACGTGCATCGCATCGACGGGTGCGCAGTCGCGCAGCAGCACCACGAACTCATCGCCCCCCAGCCGCGCGGGCGTATCACCGGGCCGGGCAAAGGTGCGCAATGTCGCCGCGATATGCCGCAGTACCTCGTCACCGGCGCGGTGGCCATGCGAGTCATTGATGCGCTTGAAATCATCCACATCGAGCATCAGCAGGCAGGCAAAACCGCCCTGGCCCTGTGCCCGGTCCAGCGCCTGCTGCGCACGCAGGATCAGGAAGCCACGGTTGGCCAGCTCGACCAGCGGGTCCATCCGGCTGAGCCGCTGCAGCTGACGGTTCTGCGATTTGACCCGGCGCGCCAGCTGCCAGCTGAGAATGCTGAGGCCGATGCCATACACGAACAGGAACGGGACACTCAGCACGATCGTGCGCTGCGAGGTGACCGGCTGGTAAGGGAAGCCGAGCAACCACCAGGTGAGTGCGAAGCCCAGCAGCAGGGCCAGCGTGGCGCGCATCGCCAGGCGCACGCCACCGGCGGCGATCTTGTCGGCCACCAGCAGCGCGGCGAACAGTGCGCTGGGCACCGCGCTCAACGCCATGAAGGCGATCCAGCCACCGCCGAAGAAGGAGTCGGCCACCATGCAACGGAACTGGACGACCGCCGGCTGGCGGGAGCGCTGGGTCAGCCGCAGTGCCAGTGCCGGCCACGCCAGCGCGTTGAGCAGCAGCAGGAGCCAGGCCAGCCCGCCGTCCTGGCGTTCAAGCATGATCGAAGCGATGGGGATCGCCCCCAGCCCATTGCCGACGAAACGCATCCAGCCAATGCGACGTGCCGCGCCAATGCCTTCGACCGCGCCTTCCGCCGAATCGGTGAAGAATGGCATTGCCGACCCCCTTGCGCGATCGCACCTGGTGCTACGGCCCTTGCCGGGCTGCCTGCGATGAGTCTGACAGCTTTGCGTCAATTCGGGATCAAGGTTGCGCGATATCGCGCGGGCCGCTGCCGCTGCCCCTCCCGCTCCCCGTGGTTACCCGGGGCGGGGCGCAGCCGTCGAGCCACGCAGCTTGAAGCTGAACTCCAGCGTCTGCTGAAGCGGCACATCGACGTGCTCGATGATGGCGAGCAGCAGGTTGACCGCACGCTCGCCAATCTCCCGCATCGGCTGCCGGATGGTCGTCAGCGGGGGCGTGAGGTAGCGGGAGGACGCCAGATCATCGAAGCCGACCACGGACAGCTCGTCCGGCACGCGGATGCCCAGGTCCCGGCAAGCGGCCAGGGTACCCAGTGCCATCTGGTCACTGAAGCAGAACACCGCGGTCGGCGCGGCCGTGCCATCCAGCAGCGCCATCGCCGCTGCATGGCCGGATTCCACGGAAAAGTCACCCGGCACGATGCTCAGCTGGCGCAGGCGGCCACGCGCCTTGCCGGCCGCGCGGACCCCTTCCAGCCGTTGCTGGTGCAGGGGATTGTCAGGCGGCCCGCCGACCACCGCAATCCGTTCGTGTCCCAGCCCGTACAGATGCTCCATCACCGCGCGTGCGGCGGCGGCGTTGTCGATGTGGACGCTGGGGATGCCCAGCGCGGGGTCGAACTCGCAGCCGTTGACCACCGGTGCGGCGGCGCCGCGCTGCTCGACGATCTCGCGCGCGGTCGGTGGCAGGCGATGGCCCAGCACGATCATGCCGTCGGCCTCGTTGCGCCGGAGCATCTGCGCGTAGCGCTCCTCACGATCGGGTTGATGCTGGGTATCGCCCAGCAGGACCGCATAGCCCACCGCCTGCGCGGCCTCCTCCGCCCCCTGCAGGATCTGCGCGAAGAACGGATTGGCGATGTCCGGGACGGTGACCAGGATCTTGCCGCTGCGCTGGGTCTTGAGCGTGCGCGCCACCGTGTTGGGCACATAGCCCAGTGCGGCGGCGGCCTGCTCGATGCGCGCGCGGGTGGCCGGCAGCACCTTGTCCGGCCGGGAAAGCGCGCGCGACACCGTACCGGCGGACACGCCGACGTGTTTTGCGATGTCGTAGATGGTGGCCATGGCGTCAGTCCTCCTGCCCGCTGTGCACTGCACAACAGGTCCTGCGTAAGCCCCTGCTAGGATAATGCAATCGATTGCATCGAGGGCGAATCACGTTGAAGACGCTCAAGGGTCCAGCGCTGTTCCTGGCGCAGTTCATCGGCGACACAGCTCCTTTTGATCGGCTGGACACGCTGGCCGGATGGGCCGCGGGTCTGGGCTATTCTGGCGTACAAGTCCCCACCTCCGCGCCCCACCTGTTCGACCTGGCGGAGGCGGCGCGCAGCCAGGCGTACTGCGACGACATTGCCGGCATGCTGGCCGGGCACGGCCTGCAGATCACCGAACTGTCGACCCACCTGCAGGGGCAGTTGGTTGCCGTCCATCCTGCCTACGACAGCCTGTTCGACGGATTCGCGCCACCGGACAAGCGCGGCAACCCGGCCGCCCGCCAGGCCTGGGCGGTGGAGCAGCTGCGGCTGGCGGCGCAGGCCAGCCAGCGCCTGGGGCTGACCGCGCATGCCACGTTCTCCGGTGCATTGGCCTGGCCCTACTTCTACCCCTGGCCGCAGCGCCCGCCGGGACTGGTGGAAGAAGCCTTCGCCGAACTCGGCCGTCGCTGGCGCCCGATCCTGGATGCGTTCGATGCCTGCGGCGTTGACCTGTGCTTCGAGATCCACCCGGGCGAGGACCTGCACGATGGTGCGACCTTCGAGCGCTTCCTCGATGAGGTCGACCACCATCCCCGCGCGAAGATCCTGTACGACCCCAGCCACCTGCTGCTGCAGCAGATGGATTACCTCGGTTTCATCGACCGCTACCACGCGCGCATCGGCATCTTCCACGTCAAGGACGCGGAACATCGCCCCAGCGCAAGCAGCGGCGTGTACGGCGGCTATCAGGACTGGATCGACCGTCCGGGCCGGTTCCGTTCACCCGGTGACGGCCAGATCGACTTCAAGGCGATCTTCTCGAAGTTCGCGCAGTACGACTTCCCCGGCTGGGCGGTACTGGAATGGGAGTGCTGCCTGAAGCACCCGGAAGACGGCGCGCGCGAGGGTGCCGCCTTCATCCGCGACCACCTCATCCGCGTGACCGAACGCGCCTTCGATGACTTCGCCGACAGTGGCACCGACGCCGCATCACTGCACCGCATGCTGGGAATCTGAGCCAAGACCGCCCCGGGAGGGCAAGCCATGACGCACGCCATGTCGCGCCTGGGCGCGATGATGTTTCTGCAGTTCTTCATCTGGGGGGCGTGGTTCGTCACCCTGGGCACCTACCTGGTGCAGGGCCCGCTGCAGGCCAGCGCGAGCCAGGTGGCGACCGCGTTCCTCAGCCAGTCGATCGGTGCCATCGTGGCGCCGTTCCTGGTCGGGCTGATCGCGGATCGCTACTTCGCGGCGCAGCGCATCCTTGCGGTACTGCATCTGGCCGGTGCCGCGCTGATGTGGCTGGCGTCCACGGCAACCAGCTTCAGCATGTTCTCTGCGTGCGTCATGGGCTACATGTTGCTGTTCATGCCGACCCTGGCACTGGCCAACAGCGTGGCCATGCGGCACATGCAATCACCCGAGAAGCAGTTCCCGCTGGTCCGCGTGGCCGGCAGCATCGGCTGGATCGTGGCGGGCGTGCTGATCGGCTGGCTGGGCTGGGAACAGGCGCATCGGCTTGAGCTGACGTTCCGGATGGCGGCGGCGGCGTCGCTGGTGCTCGGGCTGTATGCGTTCACCCTGCCGCACACACCGCCACTGGCGCAGCAGCGCGATGCCGGGCTGGGGCAGATCCTGGGGCTGGATTCGCTGCGGCTGCTGAAGTCGCGCGCCTACCTGGTGTTCTTCCTGGCCTCCATAGCCATCTGCATCCCGCTGTCGTTCTACTACAACTTCACCAATCCCTATCTCAACGACCTCGGCGTGCGCGGCGCGGCAGGCCTGCAGTCGCTGGGCCAGGTTTCCGAAGTGCTGCTGATGCTGGCCATGCCGTTCCTGTTCGTGCGGCTGGGGGTGAAGACCATGCTGGCGGTGGGCATGGCCGCCTGGGTGGTGCGCTACGCGCTGTTCGCCTTCGGCGATGCAGGTGGCGGTTTCCCGCTGCTGGTGATCGGCATCGTGCTGCACGGCATCTGCTACGACTTCTTCTTCGTCACCGGCCAGATCTACACCGATGCACATGCCGGCCCCGCCGTGCGCAGCAGCGCACAGGGGTTCATCACCCTGGCCACCTATGGCGTGGGCATGTTGATCGGCACCTTCCTGTCCGGCGCGGTGGTGGAGCACTTCACCACCGAGGCCGGTCCCGACTGGCAGCAGATCTGGCTGTTCCCGGCCGCTGTTGCGCTGGTGGTGCTGGTCGCCTTCCTGCTGCTGTTCCGCGACCGGCCGGCGGCTGCGGCCGCGCCCTCCACACCCTGAGGATCCCCGTCGATGCCCAAGCTTGGAATCGCCATCGTCGGCACCGGCATGATCGGCGCCGTGCACCGCCGCGCGGCCTTGCTCGCCGGCGCCGAGGTACGCGGCGTGGCCGCCTCGTCACCGCAGCGCGCGCATGAGGCAGCGCACTCCTGGAATGTCCCGCGCGCCTACCTGAATATCGAGGAGGTGATCGCCGATCCGCAGGTACAGGTGGTGCACGTGTGCACGCCCAACCATCTGCACCGCGCCATGGCACAGGCTGCGCTGGAAGCCGGCAAGCACGTGATCTGCGAGAAGCCGCTGGCGACGACGCTGGACGATGCGCAGGCGCTGGCGGTACTGGCCGCCTCGACCGGATTGGTTGCCACCGTCCCCTTCGTCTACCGCTACCACCCGGTGGTGCGCGAGGCGCGTGCACGCATCGCCCAGGGTGACCTGGGGCCGCTGCACCTGATCCATGGCAGTTACCTGCAGGATTGGCTGCTGGACCCGGCCAGCAACAACTGGCGCGTGGACCCGGCGCTGGGCGGCACCTCGCGCGTGTTCGCCGACATTGGTTCGCACTGGTGCGACCTGGTCGAATGGGTCAGTGGCGAGCGCTTCACCGAAGTGAACGCGGCGTTTGCCACGGTGATCGCCGAACGCAGCGCCGTCACCGGCCAGAGCTTCAGCACACCGGCAGCGAACGGCGCGACGCAGGCGGTCGCGAGCGAGGACGTGGCAACGGCGATGTTCAGGACCGGCGCCGGTACGCTGGCGTCGTTGACGGTGAGCCAGGTTTCGGCCGGACGCCGCAACCGCCTCTGGTTCGAGATCGACGGCGCCAACGCCAGCATCGCCTTCGACCAGGAGGACGCCGAGCGGCTGTGGATCGGCCTGCCCGACCAGCGCGAGGAAATCTTCGTGCGCGGGCCCGGCGCGGGCACTGCCGAACAGCGCCGGCTGTCGGTGCTGCCGGCCGGGCACGCGCAGGGCTACGCCCAGTGCTTCGAGGCGTTTGTCGCCGACACCTATCGCGCTATCGACGGCGAGCAACCGGACGGCCTGCCCACCTTCGAGGACGGCATGCGTTCGGCGCGGATCGTTGATCGTGTCATTGCATCGGCCAGGTCACGCGCCTGGACCACCATCGGTTGAATCCCGGGAGGATCTGTTGATGAAAGCCCTTGTCCGTCGAAGTGCAAGCCTCGTCCTGCTGCTCGCGGCGCTGCCCGCCTTCGCAGTCGAAGCCGCCAGCGCGCAGAAGCCGATCGCGGTGCAGATGTACACCCTGCGCAATGCCGGCTCGCTCGAGCAACAGTTGAAGATCGTCCACGATGCCGGTGTGCGCGCGGTGGAAACCGTCGGCACGCAGAACGTCAGTGCCGCGGAACTGAAGCAGCTGCTGGACCGGTATTCGATCAAGGCCATTTCATCGCATGTGCCGCTGGCCGAGCTGCGCAGCAACCTGGATGGGGTGGTGACCTTCAACCGGTCGATCGGCAACACCACGCTGGTGGTGCCGTACCTGGACAGGAAGGAACGCCCGAGCGATGCCGCCGGCTGGACCGCCCTGGGACAGGAACTGGGCCGGATCGCGAAACAGGTGCGCGGCAAGGGCATGCGCCTGGCCTATCACAACCACGACTTCGAGCTGGTCGACTTCGATGGCAGGACCGGGCTGGAACTGCTGTTCGCCGCTGCCGGCCCCGACCTGCAGACCGAGCTGGACCTGGCCTGGGTCGCGCGTGCGGGCCTGGACCCGGCGGTGATGCTGGGAAAGTTCCGCGGCCACGTATTCGCGGTACACGCCAAGGACAATGCGCTCAAGGGCCAGGCCGAAGACGAAGGCGGATTCGCTGCGGTCGGCCAGGGCGTACTGGACTGGAACACGATCCTGCCTGCTGCGAGGGGCGCCGGCGTGCATTGGTACATCATCGAGCACGACCAGCCACGCGAGCCGGCCAAGGTCGTCCAGGCCGGCGCCGACTATCTGCGTGAACACCTGACCACCAATATGCCTGCCCGTGCGCGGCGCTGACGCATCAAGGAGCCCCACATGAAAATGATCCTGGCAATGGCGGTGGCCCTGGGCGGCATGAGTGTTGCGACAGCCGCCTGGTGCAAGGGCGACCCGGCTGCGGGAGCAAAGCTCTACACCGCGAACTGCGTGGCCTGCCACGGCGCCGATCGCGCGGGCATGCCGGGCGCGTTCCCGGCACTCACCGACATCGGCAAGCGCATGGCACCTGCACAGATCAAGGAAAAGATCAGCAAGGGCGGCGGCCTGATGCCGCCCTTCTCCCAGCTGTCACAGCAGGAGATCGACGATATCGCCAGCTACCTGGCGAAGTAAGCGGCCGGCGACCACGCCGGCCGTGTGCGGCTACAGCTCGCGCGCCCAGATGTTGCGGTAACTGACCCTGGAGTCATGCTCCTGCAGATAGAGCGGCGCACACGCATGGGGCGAATACGAGGGCGCCCCGATGTACTCGGTCTTGCCTGCCAGCACGGTGTCATCCTGCACCAGCACGCCGTTGTGCAGCACCGTGATGCGCGCGGGCGACACAAGCCCACCGCCCACCGAGAAGCGCGGTGCCTTCCAGATGATGTCGTAGGCCTGCCACTGGCCCGGCGCGCGCGAGGCATTCACCCGCGGCGTGGCCTGCTTGTAGATGGAGCCCGCCTGGCCATTGGCATAGGTCGGGTTGTTGTAGCTGTCGAGCACCTGCAGTTCATACAGTTCCTGCAGGAAGATCCCGCTGTTGCCCCGGTTCTGGCCGTCGAAGCCCTTCGTGTCAGTGGGCGTGCGCCACTCCACATGCAGCTGGACATCGCAGAAGCGTTGCCGGGTGCGGATGCCCTTGCTGCCCGGAACGACGGTCATGGCGCCCCCGGCAACCTTCCAGGGCACGCGTCCGCCCTGCTCCGATTCCCACGCGGAGACATCCTTGCCATCGAACAGCACGATCGCGTCGGAGGGGGCCTTGCCTGGCGGCGTGGCCACGACAGCGGGCACGGGGGTCCACACTTCGGTCTTCTTCGGGTCGCGCGCAGCGTCGGCACTGTCCTGCGCGAATGCAGATGCAGCGGCCAGCAGGCCCACAGTGATCAACGCAGGGCGGATCATCAGGGTGGTGTCCATCAGCTGGTCCCCCACGCGGGCGTACCGGGGACATAGGCGAGGTCGCCGTCGTAGCGGCCGGGCACCGCGACGTACTGCAGCACGCCGGTCGCCCCGACCTTGGAGGTGAAGAAGCCGAAGATGGCCAGCTGCTTGATCATCGTGAAGTAATGCGGCATCGCCTCGCCCTCTTCAGGCGTACCGGTCTCGGTCACGTCGGCAGAGCGCGCCTTGGCTTCGGCGTCCAGCGTTCGCAGCAACTGGGTGCGGGCTTCCGGCGCAAGCGCCACAAACCGGCCGCCGGCGCGCTTGTCGATATCGACCAGGCCTGCCCGGAACGTTGCCTGCTGCCGGGCGGTGTAGCAATCGCTGACGAAGGTCGCCATGAACAGGCCAGCGCCGGCATCCTTCGCCCCTGGCGTCCGGGTCCGCGGCAGGATGGTCTCGGCGATCTCGTCCAGCGTGCCGATGTCGGCATCGGAGAACAGGGCCTTCACCGGTGCCGCGGCGGCGTTTCCCTGCGCGAGCGCAGGCAGGCCGACCATGGCCGCGCCGGTGGCGGCAACGATCATCTTCAACAGTTCGCGGCGATCCATCAGAGGTTCCCCGCTTTCAGTTCGCGTACCGCGTGGTCGGCCGCGCGCGCGGTCAGCGCCATATAGGTCAGCGAAGGATTCACGCAGGCGCTGGAGGTCATGCAGGCACCGTCGGTCACATAGACGTTGGGCGCATCCCAGACCTGGTTGTGCGCGTTCAATACCGAGCTCTTCCGGTCACGTCCCATGCGTGCGGTCCCCATCTCGTGGATGCCCTTGCCCGGGGCATAGTCGTGGTCGTGCATCTTCACGTCCTTGACGCCAGCCGCCTCCAGCATCTCGGCAGCATCGGCGGCCATGTCCTTGCGCATCGCCAGTTCGTTGGCGCGCATGGACACGTCCATCGCCAGCACCGGCAGCCCCCATTTGTCCTTGCGGTCGTGGTCCAGGCGGATCGTATTGTCGTGGTGCGGCAGCATTTCACCGAACCCGGTCATGCCGATGCGCCAGTCGCCCGGTACGGTCAGCGCCTCCTTCAGGTCGGCACCGATGTTCAGCTCGGCGATCTCGCGCGACCAGCCGGTGCGGCTGGCACCGCCCTGGTAACCGAACCCGCGCAGGTAGCCGCGCTTGTCGGCCGCGACGTTGCGGAAGCGCGGAATGTAGAAACCGCACGGACGGCGGCCGAAGTAGTACTTGTCTTCGTAGCCCTCGACCCGGCCCGAGGCGCCCGCACCGAAATGATGGTCCATCACGTTGTGCCCCAGCTCGCCCGACGAAGAACCCAGTCCCCCCTCCCACACATCGGTCGCCGAGTTCATCAGCAGCCAGGTCGAATTGAACGACGATGCATTGAGGAAGATGACCTTGGCGGTGTACTGGTAGGTCTGCCCGGTCTCGGCATCGATCACCTCCACGCCGCGCGCACGCTTGCGATCCTTGTCGTAGAGCACTTCCTTGACGATCGAGAACGGCCGCAAGGTCAGGTTGCCGGTCTTCGTCGCCGCTGGCAGCGTCGCCGCCTGGGTCGAGAAATAGGCACCGAAGGGACAGCCCAGGATGCACTTGTTGCGGTACTGGCAGTTCACGCGCCCCTGCTCGGGCATCGGCTGGGTGATGTTGGCGGTGCGCGAGTGGATCATGTGCCGCGTTCCGCCAAAGGCCTTCTTGATCCGCGCGGCCACGTCCTTCTCGACGATGTTCAACGGGATCGGCGGCAGGAACTCGCCGTCCGGCAGCACGTCCAGTCCTTCGCGCGTGCCGGCGATGCCGGCGAACTTCTCTACATGGTCGTACCACGGCGCGATGTCGGCATAGCGGATCGGCCAGTCGGTGGCGATGCCATCCTTGAGGTTCGCTTCGAAGTCCAGGTCGGAAAACCGATAGCTCTGCCGGCCCCACATCAGCGAGCGCCCGCCTACGTGGTAGCCACGGAACCAGTCGAAGCGCTTGGTTTCGATGTAGGGTGAGTCCTGCTCGTTGGCCCACATTCCTTCCAGGTTCTCGGCCAGGCCGTAGTCGCGCATCAGCACCGGGAAGGCGGCCTTCATCGCCTGCGTCGGCCGGTTGCGATGCGGGAAGTCCCACGCTTCCTTCATCGCATTGACGTAGTCCTTGACGTGCTCGATGTTGCGCCCGCGTTCCAGCATCAGGACCTTCAGGCCCTTCTCGGTCAGCTCCTTCGCTGCCCAACCGCCACTGATTCCCGAGCCAACAACAATGGCGTCGTAGTGATTATCTGCCATGGTCTCTCACCTGGGTGGATATCGTTTCAGACGTCGCAGAGGCGGATCGCCTCGCGCAATGAGGCAACGGGATCGGGCGCTGCAGGCGTGAATTCCTGCGCCAGATACCCCTTGAAACCGGTGTCGCGGATCGCGCGACAGATGGCCGGATAGTGGAGCTCCTGCTGGTCTCCAATCTCGTTCCGGCCCGGCACGCCTGCAGTGTGGTAATGCTTGAAGCAGGCGTGATGCTTGCCGATGGTGGCGATGATGTCGCCCTCCATGATCTGCATGTGGTAGATGTCGTAGAGCAGGCCGAAATTGTCCGAGCCGAGCCGCTGGCACAGCTCCACGCCCCAGGCGGAGTGATCGCACAGGTAGTCGTGGTGATCGACCCTGGAGTTCAGCAGCTCCATCACCAGCACCACGCCGCGCTTCTCGGCATGCCCGAGGATGCGCTTGAGGCCGGCTTCGGCATTGGCCATGCCGTCATGGGGGTCCATGCCATTGCGATTGCCGGAGAAGCAGATGAGGTTGCGGTAACCGGCATCGGCGACCAGGTCGATGTGCCGCGTGTAGCGCTCCACCAGCGGGTCGTGGAATTCGCGGCCGGCAAAGCCCTTGGTCAGGCCCAGCTCCGCGCCATTGCACATCGAGCTGTAGACGCCGTTCGCCTTCAGCGTGGGCCAGTCTTCCGGGCCGACCAGGTCGATGGCGGCGAAGCCGATGTCTTTCACCGTCGTGCAGAGCTGGGCGACCGACAGCTGCGGGAAGGTCCAACGCGCCACGGAGTGCTTCAGGTTGCCCTTGAGCGCTGCGGTGGCGGCGAATGCAGGCAACGCTCCCGCAGTACCCAGCGCTACGCCTCCAGCAACCGCCATGCGCAACGCATCGCGCCGCGTGAGGCCCGTCGCCGGAGCCGGTCTGATCGAATGGATGGACATCCACCTGCCGGCCTCCCAACCGACATCAAACACTGAGGATTCACTGCAATGCAATCGATTGCACCATAGGGGAGGAATTTGTGTGTTTGCAAGTCGCAGTGCACGAAAATCAATGCTGCGAGGCACAACTCCGCAACCGACCTGGAAAACAAAAGCCCCGCGTGAGCGGGGCTTTCCTTCTGGCGGTGGGAGCAGGACGACGCCTGTTGGCTACAGGGTCGAAACCGTGCCGCCGTCGATCCGATACTCCGTTCCGGCAATCGACGCCGACCGGGGAGACGCCAGGAACACAATCAGATCGGCCACCTCCTGCGGTGCCGCGGGCCGTCCCACCGGGATCCCGCCGAGCCAGTCCATGACCACCTTCTTGCCTCCTTCATAGTCGGTTCCCGCTTCCGCAGCGATCCGTTCTGCAAATTCCCTGGATGCTTCTGTCTCGATCCAGCCCGGCGCTACGCTCAGCACCCGCACGCCCTTGGGGGTGACCTCTCGTGAAAGCGACTTGCTGTAGGTCGTGAGTGCCGCTTTGGCGGCGGCGTAGGCGGTGGTGGACTCCGGCAGAGGCAGCATGCGCTGGATCGAACTGACGTGGATGATCACGCCAGCGCTCTGCGCGAGCATGGATGGCAGCAAGGCACGATCCAGGCGGACCGCCGGCATCAGATTCAGGTTCAGCTCGGCAAGCCAGTGCGCATCACTGATCGCTGCGAAGCCACCGGCTGGTGTCTTTGATCCCCCCAGCACATTGACCAGGATGTCTGCGCCGCCCCATGCCTGCAGCACGGCGTGGGCGAAAATGCCGGTGCCCTCGGCCGTCGACAGATCGGCGGCTACGTAGGCGACTCCTTCCACCGGGCGTGCCGGCAGGCTGCGCGCCGACGTCATTACCCTGGCCCCGGCCTCGGCGAGGGTCCTGACCACGGCCGCCCCCACACCGGCCGTGCCGCCGGTCACCACGGCCCGCAGGCCACCGAGTTGAAGATCGAGGCTCATGCCGTGATCTCCAGCGATGCGATCAGGCCCCGTTCCAGTTCGAAACGGTAGCTCAGCAGAATCGGACTGCCGGGGAAGTTGCCGCTCACGATGGCACGGACAACGTGGTGTTTCTCCTGCCGTTCGATGGCGCTCGGCACGCTGGTGGCGCTGTATTTGGCCGATGCCTCGGCCAGGAAGGCTTTGATGGCGTCGACGCCGACGAGGGTGTGCCCGTCGTCCTTCAGCACAGCCTGGGCGGCAAAACAACGCGCCAGCAGTTCAGGGTCATGTTCGGCCGCGAAGTACGCGGCAATGGGTTCTGGGAGGGTCAACGCATTCATTCCTGGCTCCTGCAGTGGTCAGGCGCTCAGGATGTGCACGCAGGTCGGTTAAGTGAATGCCCTATAATCCGAATGGGTTATGTCAAGAATCTCACATAATGCGCGGATCCGAGTTCGCTGAACTGAAGGCCTTCGTGGCGGTAGTGGAACGTCAGAGCTTCGCGCGGGCGGCGGAACATCTGGGGGTATCGCCCTCGGCCCTGAGCCAGACCATCCGCCAACTGGAAGGCCGTCTCGGCACCCGCCTTCTCAATCGCACGACACGAAGCGTGGCGCCCTCGGCAAGCGGCGGGCGACTGTACGCGCGCATCGCGCCGCTGTTCCAGGAGTTGGCCGTCGCGGTCGCTGAAACCAGCGAAGCCAGCGGACGGATCAACGGGACCCTGCGAATCAATACGCTGGGCATCGCCGCGAGAACACTGATTGCCCCGCGGCTTGCCCGCTTCCACCAGGCCTACCCTGATGTCGTTGTCGACATCGTGGTCGACGACGCGCTCAGCGACATCGTCAGTGGCCGGTTTGATGCGGGCATCCGCGTGGGTGGTCAGCTCGAGAAGGACATGGTGGCCATCCGCCTCACCCCGGACCTGAACATGGTGGCCGTGGCGTCACCGGATTACCTGGCACGCCGCGGAACACCGCGAACTCCGGCGGAACTGCAGGATCACGCCTGCATCAACTGGCGGCTGCAGAGCGATGGCAGGCAGTACCGATGGGAGTTCAAGAAGCGAGGTCGCCACCTCGAGGTCGCCGTGGACGGTCCTGTCGTCACCAATCACGCTGACATCGGGATTGCGTCGGCCCTGGCCGGCCTTGGAATCGCCTATCACTTCGAACAGGATGGTGTGGGCGAACTGTTGGCACAGGGACTGCTGGTGCGGGTACTGGCGGATTGGTCGGTCTCGCGGCCCGGGCTTTTTCTCTACTACCCGAACAGGCGGCATCGCCCCGCCCTGCTGGGTGCGTTCATTGACTGCCTGCTGGACCAGGGAATGTTCGGCAATCGGTGACGAGGTCGACGAACGTCCGCATCCTGCCGCCGGGCAATGGGATCCTGCCACGTCGCCTGTAACGAGAAGGGCCCCGGGCACGCGTGCCAGGAGCCCTTGTCGGGATAAACGGAAGATACGCTTAGAACGGAATATCGTCGTCAGCGAAGTCGTCCATCGGCGGCGCCTGCTGCGGCTGCGGGCGCTGGTTGCCGCCCTGGTTGCCGTAACCCCCGCCCTGGTTGCCGCCCTGGTTGCCATAGCCACCGCCCTGGCCGCCACGCTGGCCACCGCCGCCACCGCCATACTCCTGGCGCGGCGCCTGCTGGCGCTGCGGACGATCGCCGCCGTAGTTGCCACCACCACCGCCACCGCCTTCACCGCGGCCGCCCAGCATCTGCATTTCATCGGCGATGATGTCGGTGGAGTACTTCTCCACGCCGTCCTGGCCGGTGTACTTGTCGTAGCGCAGGCTGCCTTCGACGTAGACCGAGCTGCCCTTGCGCAGGTACTCGCCGGCGATCTCGCCGAGCTTGCCGAAGAACACCACGCGGTGCCATTCGGTGCGCTCCTGCTGGTTGCCATCCTTGTCCTTGCGGACGCTGGTGGTGGCCAGGCTGATGCGGGTGATCGCCATGCCGCCCTGGGTGTACTTCACGTCCGGGTCGTTGCCGAGATTGCCGACCAGGATGACTTTGTTGATGCCGCGCGCCATAGGTACCTTCGTCCGTTGTCCAGGGGCAGACCGCCAGTGATAGCACAGCCCCGGGCGGGGTGCAGTACGCTGAGCCGCCCCTGGTGAAATTTGGGGGAATGCGAGAACGACGCATCTTACCATTGCCGCCGCCTTCCGCCCGGTCAGGAGACCCCGACCGCAACGAAGGATCACGCTGATTTCCTTGTCCGGCAATGACTTACCTGTGCCCAGGCCGACGTTAAGAGGGGCATTCGCGTCTGCGCATGGCATCATGCCCGGGCACCTCCCACCTGCCCGCTCCGCCCACACATGACGATCAAAGGCAAAGCCACCTCCCTGGACATCGCCCACCTGGCCGGGGTCTCCCAGCCGACCGTGTCGCGGGCCCTGCGTGGCAGCCCGATGGTCAACGCCGAGACCCGCGAGCGCATCCTGCGCATCGCCCGCGAGCTGAACTACAAGGTCGACAAGAACGCCTCCAGCCTGCGCCTGCGCAACGCCGGCACGCTGGCCCTGCTGTTCTTCGAGGACCCGACCAACGACGACTCGCTGATCAACCCGTTCTTCCACTCGATGCTGGGCTCGATCACCCGCGCCTGCGCCCTGCACGGGCAGGACCTGCTGGTCTCGTTCCAGCAGCTGTCCACCGACTGGCAGGCCGATTACGAGGACAGCAACAAGGCCGACGGCATCATCCTGCTCGGCTACGGCGACTATCACGAATCGCGCGACCGCCTGCAGCGGCTGGTCGAACAGGGCACGCACTTCGTGCGCTGGGGCGCCGCCCTGCCCGGCCAGCCCGGTGTCTCGATCGGCAGCGACAACTTCCAGGGCGGGCATGACATCACCACCCACCTGCTGCAGCAGGGCTGCCGCCGCATCGCCTTCCTCGGCCATGCCTCCAGCCACTACCCCGAATTCCAGGAGCGCTACCGCGGCCACGTCGCGGCCCTGCAGGACCACGGCCTGGCCGCCGAACCGGCGCTGCAGCACGATGCGATCACCACTGAAGCCTCCGGCCAGGAAGCCTGCCAGGCCCTGTTGGCGCGCGGCGAGCCGATCGATGCGATCTGCGCGGCCAGCGACCTGATCGCCATCGGTGCGATGCGCGCCCTACGCGAGGCCGGGCTGCGGGTGCCGCAGGACGTGGCGGTGACCGGCTTCGACGACATCCCGCTAGCCGCTTCGGTGTCCCCCGCGCTGACCACGGTGCAGCAGGACACCAAGCAGGCCGGCCAGCTGCTGGTCGAGCGCCTGCTGGCGCTGATCGGCCGGCAGCCGGTGGACAGCCAGAGCATCCCGGTGAAGCTGGTGGTGCGCGAATCATCCCTGCGCGGGTAAGGCGCCGCTGGGCCGGCGCGCTGGCCAACGCACGACGGCGGGATTCTCCCCCCATGACCAACGGCGGATGCGCACGGAGGCGGTTGCGCGGATAACGCGCAGACATTGCCCAGGGAAAGGTGTACGTCGCATGCTGAAGATCGATTCGCTGTCCAAGACGTACGCCAACGGCGTGCATGCCCTCAACAACGTCACCCTGGACATCCCGCGGGGCATGTTCGGCCTGCTCGGCCCGAACGGCGCCGGCAAGTCCTCGCTGATGCGCACGCTGTCCACCCTGCAGGAGGCCGACAGCGGCACGGTGACGCTCAGCATTCCGGGCGAGGCGCCGATCGACGTGCTGCGCGACAAGGACGCCGTGCGCCGTCGGCTGGGCTACCTGCCGCAGGATTTCGGCGTGTACCCGAAAGTCAGCGCGCTGGACCTGCTGGAGCATTTCGCAGTGCTCAAGGGCCTGACCCAACGCGCGCAGCGCCGCGAGGTGGTCGATGGGCTGCTGCAGCAGGTGAACCTGTGGGATGCCCGCAAGCGCAAGCTGGGCACCTACTCCGGCGGCATGCGCCAGCGCTTCGGCATTGCCCAGGCGCTGCTGGGCGACCCGCGGCTGGTGATCGTCGACGAGCCCACCGCCGGCCTCGACCCGGAGGAACGCAACCGCTTCCTCAACCTGCTGGCGGCGATCGGCGAGAACGTAGCGGTGATCCTGTCCACCCACATCGTCGAGGACGTGACCGACCTGTGCCCGACGATGGCGATCATGAACAAGGGCCAGGTGCTGCTGACCGGCCGCCCCAGCGAAGCGATCGACGCCCTGCAGCACCAGGTCTGGCGCAAGCAGGTCGATCCTTCGGAGCTGGCCGACCATGAAGCGCGCTACGTGGTGCTGTCGACCCGTCTGGTCGGTGGCCGCCCGGTGATCCATGTGCACAGCGCCAACGACCCCGGCGACGGCTTTGCGGCCGTGGCTCCCGACCTCGAAGACGTGTACTTCCAGCGCCTGCGCCTGCAGGCCCGTGCTCGCGCGGCAGCCTGAGCGGAGCACGCCATGATCCTCGATTTCTTCCGTTTCGAGCTGCGCGAGCAGCTGCGTTCCCCGCTGCTGTGGCTGCTGGCCGGGCTGTTCGCCCTGCTCGCCTTCGCCGCTGCGTCCAGCGACGCCGTACAGATCGGTGGTGGCAGCGGCAACGTGCACAGCAACGCGCCCACCGTGATCGCGCAGATGCTGGGCATCTTCACCCTGCTCGGCATGCTGGTCACCGCCCTGTTCGTCAGCAATGCGCTGCTGCGTGACTTCGAACTGGGCACCGCCGAGCTGATCTTCGCCAGCCCGGTGAAACGCCGCGATTACCTGGCCGGCCGCATCGCCGCCGCCCTGGCTACCGGCCTGCTGTTCTACCTGCTGGTCGCTTTCGGGCTCTGGCTGGCACCGTTCATGCCCTGGGTGGACGCCGAGCGCATGGGGCCGATCAGCTGGCAGGGCTATGCCTGGAGTTTTGCGGTCATCGTCATTCCCAACCTGTTGTTCACCACCGCGCTGCTGTCATTGCTGGCAGCGGTCACGCGTTCGATCCTGTGGGTCTACATCGGGCTGGTGGCCTACCTGGTCCTGTTCGGCGCCAGCGCGGCGGTGCTGCGCGACATCGACAACACTTGGCTGGCGGTGCTCAGCGAGCCTTTGGGCATGCGCGCCCTGTCACGCACGATCCGCTACTGGTCCACCGCCGAGCACAACAGCGGCGTTCCCGGCCTGGCGGGCTACCTGCTGGCCAACCGTGCCCTGTGGCTGGGCGTGACGGCGCTGCTGTTCGCCGCCACGTTCGCCCTGTTCCGCACCGAGCGCAGCGGCAGCGGCCGTCGTCGCTGGGGCCGCCGGCAGGCGCAGCCGGTTGCCGACGCCGCCGCCCTCCGGCCCAACCGCAACCCGTTGCCGCGCGTGGTACCGGCATTCAGCGCGACCACCGCGTGGCAACAGTTCCTGCGCCAGGTGCGCTTCGACACGCGCGGCGTCCTGCGCAGCGTGCCGTTCATCGTGCTGCTGGTGCTGGGCCTGGCCAATTTCCTGCCCAACGCGCTGTTCCGGCAGACCCTGTACGGCACCTCGATCTGGCCGGTCACCTCGCAGATGATCATGGGCCTGCAGGGGGCCTTCAGCTGGCTGCTGGTGATCATCGTGCTGTTCTTCGCCGGTGAGCTGGTGTGGAAGGAACGCAGCGCGCGCATCAACGAAGTGACCGATGCCATGCCGGTGCCGAACTGGGTACCGCTGCTGGCCAAGTTCACCGCACTGCTGGCAGTGATCATCTGCTTCCAGGCCGCCGGTGCACTGGCGGCGATGGGCGTGCAGCTGGTCAAGGGCTACACCCACCTGGAGCCGCTGCTGTACCTGCGCAGCCTGGCGCTGGATTCGGTGATCTACATCCTGATGGGGGGCCTGGCACTGGTGCTGCAGGTGCTCACCAACAACAAGTTCGTCGGTTACGCGCTGCTGATCGTGGTGATGATCGGCCAGGGCGTGCTCGGCATGCTGGACTACACGCAGAACCTGTACACCTTCGGTGGCTGGCCCAACGCTCCCTATTCGGACATGAACGGCTACGGCCACTTCCTGCCGGGGCAGCTGGCGTTCCAGGGCTACTGGGCGCTGTTCCTGCTGACCCTGATGTGCCTGGCATCGGCGCTCTGGGTGCGCGGTGTCAGCCAGGGCCTGCGCCAGCGCCTGGCCCTGGCCGGCCGCCGCCTGCGCGGCCCGACCGGCGTCTTCGCCGGACTTGCGGCATTGGCCTTCGCCGGCGTGGGCAGCTGGCTGTACTGGAGCACCAATATCCGCAACGAGTTCATCTCGCCCGACCAGCAGCTGGACCTGCAGGCCCGCTACGAGCGCGAGCTGTCGAAGTACCGCACCCTGCCGCAGCCGCGCATCGTGGCGGTGGACAACCGCGTGGACCTGTTCCCGGAATCGCAGTCGATGGTGATCGATGCGAACTGGACGGTGCGCAATACCCATGCCACGCCGATCCAGGACGTGCATGTCTCGATGGGCGATGACAAGCAGCTGGTCGACGTCGACCTGGGTGGGCAGACGCTGTCGTTGCACGATGCCGATCTCGGCTACCGCATCTACCGCCTGCAGAAGCCGCTGCAGCCGGGCGAAACCCGCAGCGTGCATTTCCGGGTGGTGCAGAAACCCAACGGCATCACCGCCGGGCTGGCGCCGAGCAACATCGTGGACAACGGCACCTTCTTCAACAGCCGCGTGCTGCCCTCGTTCGGCTACAACGAGGGCGCCGAGATCAGCGACCGCAACGAGCGGCGCAAGCGCGGCCTGGGTGAGCCGCGGCGCATGCCCAGGCTGGAGGACGAAGCGGCGCGCGCCAACACGTACATTGCCAACGATGCCGACTGGCTCGACTTCCGCACCACGGTCTGCACCGCACCAGACCAGGTGGCGCTGGCCCCGGGCTACCTGCAGCGCGAGACCACGGTCAACGGCCGGCGCTGCTTCAGCTACGCCATGGACCGGCCGATGCTGAACTTCTATGCCTATCTATCGGCACGCTGGGAGGTGCGCAAGGCGAAGTACAAGGACATCCCGATCGAGGTCTACTTCGACCCGGCGCACGGCTACAACGTGGACCGGATGATCGAGGCGGTGCAGAAGTCGCTGGCCTATTACGAGGCGAACTTCACCCCGTACCAGCACCGCCAGGTACGCATCATCGAATTCCCGGGCTATGCCCGCTTCGCGCAGTCCTTCGCCAACACCATCCCCTATTCCGAGGCCATCGGTTTCATCGCCGACCTGCGCGACCCGGACAAGGTGGACTACGTGTTCTACGTGACCGCGCACGAGATCGCGCACCAGTGGTGGGCGCACCAGGTGATCGGCGCCAACGTGCAGGGCGCGACCGTGCTGTCCGAATCGCTGTCGCAGTACTCGGCCTTGATGGTGATGGAGCAGGAATACGGCCGCCAGCACATGCGCCAGTTCCTCAAGCGCGAACTGGACGGCTACCTGTCCGGCCGCGGTGGCGAAGCCATCGAGGAACAGCCGCTGGAACGCGTGGAAAACCAGCAGTACATCCACTACCAGAAGGGTTCGCTGGTGTTCTACCGCCTGCGCGAGGAAATCGGCGAGCAGGCGCTGAACCGTGCGTTGAAGCGCTTCCTGCAGGACAAGGGCTACCAGCAGCCGCCGTACACCACCTCACGCGAGCTGCTGGGCTACATCCGCGCCGAGACCCCGGCCGACCGCCAGCAGCTGGTCACCGACCTGTTCGAGAAAATCAGCTTCTACGACAACCGGGTGATGGCCGCCAGCGCCCGCAAACGTGCTGACGGCCGCTACGACGTGACCCTGGACCTGCATGCCGCCAAGCAGTACGCCGATGGCAAGGGCAGGGAGAGCGACGCGAAGATGGATGACTGGGTCGAGATCGGCGTGTTCGCCACCGGGCCGTCGGGCAAGGAACGCGACCAGAAGGTGCTGTACCTGCAGCGCCACCACATCACCAGCGCCGCGCCGAAGATCACGGTGACGGTGGATGAAAAGCCGGACGAGGCAGGCTTCGATCCCTACAACAAGCTGATCGACCGGGTGAGCGATGACAACCGGCGCAAGGTGACGATGTGAAGCAACGGGGCGCCGGCCGATGTGCCGGTGCTCCGCGCGACGCGTGCGGGCTTGGCTTGGCCTTGCTGTAGTGCCGAGCCCTGCCCCGCACACCGTCCACGACAACCGCGAAGGTTCAGCGCACCGGGGCCTTCGGCCCCAGCAGCGCCAGCAGCACGAAGACCACGATCGAGGCGACGGTGCCAAGCACCGCCGGCAACCCGAATGCCCACGCCGGACGGCCCTGCTGGCGCGCCCACTGGCCCAGATGCCAGGCGGCCCCCAGGTTGATCAGCCAGGCAATGGCGAACACCGGCCACAGCACCATGCCCACCGCACGCAGAACAGGCATGGACACCAGTGCGGCGACGATGGCCGCGAACAGGAAGACCAGTGCGGAGCGGGAATGGCGTGATCGTGCCGGTGCGTCGGCGGGTGATTCGCTGAATTCCATGGAGAGAGCCTCGATCCCGATGTTGTCCAAAGGGGATCACGTACGGTGCCCGAAGGGAAGCTCTCTGTAGTATCGAGCCGTGCTCGACTGATCCGGCATTGCGCGAACGGCAGCCGAGCATGGGCTTGGCTCTACATGACAATCAACCCTGGGCGAAGTCCTTCAGGATCTCGCCGACGCCGCTGGGCGAGATCTCGAAGCCCAGCGAAGTGCCCGGGTTGATCACCACGCCGTAGCCACCCGGCACCCGGCGCAGCACGTCCAGCATCTGCCAGCGGATCTGGTGTTCGGCCTGCTGGCTGTAGATGCCCACCCGCGACGGATCGGTGAACACGGCCACGTGCAGGGTGCCCTGCTTGTCGAACAGCAGCGGGTCGAAGCCGCTGCCATCGGGGGTCACCAGGCTGCCGGTCAGCAGTACCACCTCGGAGGCGACGAAGGCCTCCATGAAGGCGCGGATCGGCACCGACCCGTCCATCGCCGCCTTCAGCAGGGTTTCGATCGGGGTCTGCGGGGCGAGGTCGGTCATGGCGATACGGCGGGGCGTGAGGGGGGCCTATTGTGCCGGATATGGTCACCCCGGTAGTGCCGGCCGCTGGCCGGCATCTGAAGGTGCCATGGATTCATGGGTTGCCGGCCAGCGGCCGGCACTACCGCCCCAGCCGCACGTCCCGCGCCCGCTGGTCGGCCATCGCTTTGTCCAGCTCGGCCTGCAGCGCCGGGTGCTGCACGGTGGCATCGAGCACGTACACCTTCACCCCGTGCGCCGGCACTTCGGCCTTCAGGGAAGCATCCACCTGCAACGAACCGCCGTCCAGCGCATCACGCCAGCGGCCCGCCTGGACGTACCGCGCCACGGTGAAGGTCTTCGCACTGTCGCCCTTGTTCAGCAGCACCAGCGCGGTCTGCGCCACCTCGCCATGCTGCAGCACGCGGAAGAACACCGCCTCATCACCCTGCAGGCGCTCGTTCACCTGCAGGCCGCGCTGCAGCGCCGGAGTGGCTGCGCGCAGCCGGGCGATACGCTGCAGCGGCGCGAAGATCGGACTCTTCGGCGCAGCATCCACACGCGGCTGGCCGAAGTAAGCGCGATTGCCGGCATGCTCGGCACGGCCACGCATGAAGCCCGTCTCCGAGCCGTAATAGACCACCGGAATGCCGCGCGCGGTGAACAGCCAGTTGTGTGCATCGATGAAGCCACTGTCGCTGGCCTGCAGTCGTGGCATGTCGTGGTTGTCGTAGAAGCTCATCAGCTCATACGGGTTGGCATACGGCCCACCGCTCAGATGCAGCGGCTCGGCCAGGGTCTCGAAACCCTTGCCGGCGGTGCCGAAGGTCTGCTCCAGTGCACCGCGCAACGGGAAGTCGAGCACGCTGACGTTTGCGTTGGCCGGCCAGGTGTGCTCTGCAATGCGCGCGGCATCGTAATCGAACGCTTCGCCGAACATGAACATGCCCGGGTGCTCGGCGCGGATACGCTTGACGAAGGCATGCCACCACGGGTGCGGCAACCAGCCGATGGTGTCGATGCGCAGCGCATCCACGCCCTGAGCGGCCCATTGCAGGTAAGCACCGACCAGGTAGTCCATCACCGCCGGATTGTCCTGGTTGAAGTCGGACAGCTCGGCAAGGTTGCCATCGAAGATCGAGCCGTCCTTGCTGTCGACCGGTCCAATGCTGTTGTAGAACGCGTGCAGCGGGTTGTGCTTCGGATCCAGTTCCTGCGGCGGCAGGTTCTGGTGGTCGGCGATCAGTTTTCCGTCCTTGTCGAAGATCTGCCCGAACTGCGGCTGCCGTGTCGGCATGGTCCAGGCCGGCGAACCGTGGTTGCCTACGATGTCCAGCACCACCTTCAAGCCGGCACCGTGCAGGCCCTTGGTCAGCCCGGCGAAATCCAGGTCTTTGCTGGGCAGGTGCTCATCGAGCTTGTAGAAGTTGATGCCCCAGTACCCGTGGTAGCCGGTCTTGCCGCGGTCGGTCAGCGTGCTGGTGCAGCTGATCGGCTTGCTGCCGGTGAAGGCCTCGTCCGGATTGTCGACGATGGGCGTGATCCACACCGCGCCGAAGCCGAGGTTGCGGATGTACTGCGCATTGTCGAGCACGCCGCGGAAGTCGCCGCCGAGATAGCCGATGTTGCCGTCCACCTTGTCCGGGCATGGCACCGGAATATCGAAGGTGCGGTGCACGCCGCCCTGGTCACGGTGATCGTTGGACGGATCACCGTTGACGAAGCGGTCGGTGACCACGAAGTACACCGCATCGCTGGCGAACGGTTCGGTGGTGCCCACATAGTCCGGGCGCGGCGCGGCCGCCGCATGGCCGGCCAGCAGCATCAAGGAAACAGCAACAGACAACGCAGCACGCATCACACCACCTCCGGACGGGACGGAACCCACAACACGCACAGGCCGGCAATGAACAGGCTGCAGCCGCCCAGCACCAGCACATGCATCGGCTGGCCGCCCAGCAACGTGCGCAGGGCGAAGCCGAGTGCACTGGCCGCCACCAGCTGCGGGATCACGATGAAGAAATTGAAGATGCCCATGTACACGCCCATCTTCGATGCCGGCACGCTGTCGGACAGCAGTGCATACGGCAGCGAGAGGATGGACGCCCAGGCGAAACCGACGCCGACCATCGACAGCAGCAACCAGTGCGGATCGCGGATGAACATCAGCGAGACCAGGCCGGCACCGCCCAGCCACAGGTTGACCAGATGGCTCCAGCGCAGGCCGATCGCGCGCACCATGAGTGGAATCAGCACCGCCGCCAACGCGGCGAACCCGTTGTAGGCGCCAAACAGCACGCCCACCCAGTTGGCGCCCTCGTTGTAGGCCGCCGACTCTGGTTCAGTCGAACCGAAATGGGCGCCAGCCACCGCGGCGGTGGTGTAGATCCACATCGCAAACAGCGCGAACCACGAGAAGAACTGTACCCACGCCAGGCGACGCATGGTGACCGGCATCGCGCGCAGGTCGCCGACGATGGCGGCCAGCATGTGCGTGGCCGGCAGCGTACGCGCGAGCGCCAGCAGCAGGCCATAGCCGGCACACAGGCCGGCCAGCACGTACAGCATCCGGTCGCCCTGCCGCCAGGTGATCAGCAGCGCCAGCAGTACGCCCAGCCCCAGCCATGCAGCCACCTGCACCCAGGGCGCCGGGCCGCTGATCGGCGCCGCTGCGTGATGTGCCGGAGGTTCGGCGTCATCGAAACCGGCCAGCTCCGCCGGTGAGTATTCGCGGGTGCTGACCACGGTCCAGGTGATCGCCGCCAGCAGCACCGCCGCACCGAAGTAGAACGCATAGCGCACCGTGTCCGGCACTTCACCGGCGGGCGCGGTATTGGCGACGCCGAAGTGGGCCAGGATGAACGGCAGGAAGCTGGCGACGATGGCGCCCACGCCGATGAAGAAGCTCTGCATGGCGTAGCCGGTCGGGCGCTGGCGCGGTGCCAGCTGGTCGCCGACGAAGGCGCGGAACGGCTCCATTGATACGTTGATCGAAGCATCCAGCACCCACAACGTGCCCGCCGCGATCCACAACGTCGGCGAGTTCGGCATCACCAGCAGCGCCAGCGTGGTCAGCACCGCTCCGATCATGAAATAGGGACGGCGGCGCCCCCAGCGCGTCCAGGTGCGGTCGGACAGGTAACCGATCACCGGCTGCACCAGCAGGCCGGTCAGCGGCGCGGCGATCCACAGCCCGGGCACCGCGTCGATGTCCGCGCCCAGCGTCTCGAAGATGCGGCTGGCATTGGCGTTCTGCAGGGCGAAGCCGAACTGGATGCCCAGGAAGCCGAAACACATGTTCCAGATCTGCCAGAACGACAGCTGCGGCTTGGCGGAACGATTCATCGTGCGCCCTCTGCCGCGGCCACCGGCGCCACCATCAGCGCCTGCACCTGGGCCTGGTTGAGCACGCCATCGTGCCCGCCCTTGCCCCCGGTGTAGTGCGCGAAGTGCTGCAGCGCGCTCATGTTGAAGCCTTCTTCAAGCGTGACCGTGCATCGGCCCTTGGGCACCGTGAATGTCGCCGAGGTCGAGTCCTGCATGGCCACGCTGTGCGGCAGGGTGACGGTGTGCCGCTGCAACGGCTGGCCCGGGCACTGCAGCACCAGCTGTTTCACCGCAGCGGTGACGCCGGTGTTGATCGGCCCGTTCGGATTGCGGTACTGCAGGCGCAGGCGCACCTGCCCGGCCCTGGCGGAGGTGAACTGCCAGCGCTGCGTACCCTTCAGTCGCTGCTGCGGACCGACGCAGACCATCGGGCTGTGCAGCGATTCAATTGCACCGTCGCGCCGGGTCAGGCTGAGGCAATGCTGCAGGCCATCGGCACCGATGCGTGCCAGGCCATTGCTGGCGGCGAGCGCCCGGCCGTCCTGCCACAGCACCTGGCCTGCAGCGACCACGACATTCCAGCCCCTGCCCTTGCGTTGCACCTGCGGTGCGGCCGGCGTGGCCGGTGCGCGCGCATCTGCGGCGGCCGTCGTCGCCGTGCTGCGTGGCGCCGCTGCGGCGGGCACCAGCTGCACGGTGGTGGTGGCGCCACGGGTCTTCACCTTGCCCGCCACCAGCAGGCCATCACCCACCTGCTTCGGTCGCTCCAGCACATAACGCCTGCCATCGGCCTCCAGGGAGATGCGGCGCTGATTGCCGAACAGTTCGGGCACCAGCACGGCCGGCAGCTTGGGCTGCACGCGGCCATCGTCCTGCACGCCGAACACGCCCTCGACCACCATCGACAGATAGCCGGCCACCGACCACAGCTGGCGTTCGGAGTTGACCACCGGGCCGCTCAGCACGCCCTCGTCAACATGCACCGCCTGGCTGACCAGCTCGTAGTTCTCCATGTTGGAACCGGCCAGCGCGGCGCCCTGCATCAGCGAGCGGATCTCGGCGGCGATGCGCGGTGCATCGTCCAGCTGGCGCGCCGCGCGCAGCGAATAGGCACTGACGAACGGCCAGATCGCGCGGTTGTGGTAGATCGGCTGCTGCGCCTCCTGCGGCCACACCACCGGGCTGCCGGCCGGCCCCATCGGATAGGCGGCCAATGCACGGCGCGCCCGCTCGGGTGGCAGCACTTCGGCCAGGATGCCCAGCGACAGGCCAAGCAGATCGACCTTGGCGTACGGCACCGGGTGCGCGGCCTCGCCGATGTAGCTCATGTACTGGCCGATATCCTCGCGCCAGAAGCGTGCGTCGATCTGCTGCGCCAACGCATCGGCCCATGCCTTGTAGTCGGCCGCGCGGGCATCGCCGTGCTGCCCGGCCAGGCGTTCGGCCAGGCGCAGTGCCTGGTAGTGCAGCACGTTGGTGGACAATGCGTAGGAATCACCGATGAAGCGCACGTCCTCGCGGGTCCAGCCCGGATAGGTCTGCTCGCGCCAGTCCAGGAAGGAGGTCTCGCCGCGGTACAGGCCCATCTGCGCGTCGAACACCATCGCGCGGTCCTGCGCCAGCGTGCCCTGCAGCGCCTGCCAGACCTGATCGGCAAACGCTCGGTCCTCCAGCAGATGGCGTGCCGCCAGGAACCACACCACGCGATCACTGCTGATCGGCCAGCTGCCGCCGGAACCGGTGTCCTGCGCCACGAACAGGCCGGGCGTACGCCCGTCACGGGCTGCCGACAGCTTGAACTGCAGCGACTGCCGGGTGCGCTGCGGGTCCAGCCGCGCCAGCGCCAGGTCGGCGGCGAAGCTGACATCACGGGTCCACACATAGGGCCAGCGTGCACCGGTCTGGAAGCACTCGCACGGGACCGGCCGGCCCTCGTCGAACGCCGGATCGCGGATCGCGTCCACGCGGTCCTGGGACATCTCCTGCTGGGCGAGCGCGAACAGGGCATCGAACATCACGCTGCCGGTCTGGCTGCGCATCGGTGCGGCTGCGATCTGCACTGCGCCCTTCGGCGCATGCAGCACGAAGCTGCCCTTGGCAGCGGCTTCGGCGCGCGCATGGCGACCGTCGAATTGCAGGTCGGCCGCCTGCGCGGTCGATCCCAGCGCTGCCCCCAGGGCAGCGGTCAGGCAAATGATTTTCAGCATCGAAGCGGCGGACCGGCTTGCGCCCGTCGGCCTCCCTCCCTCTCTGCACGCGTTGTAGGTCCGCACCGTCGTTGCCGGCGGGCGGGCGCGGCCCCTCCCTCAAGGTGCCTGGGCCCCATGGTAGACGCGGGGCTGTCGGCTGCGTCCAGTTGCATACGTATTCATGGCATCGCGCGGTGGCGCGCCCGCCGCGCTGGCTTATGGTCCGGGTCTGCCAACGGCGCCTTGGGAGGGGAATTGCCGATGTCATCCACTGCTGTACGCGCGGTGTTCGCGCACATGCTCGGCCTGGCCCTGATCGGGTGGGCCACGCTGGTACAGGCCGCGCCACAGGTGGCCAGCGTCCAATCGCCGGGCAAGGTATTGAAGGTCAGTCTGCTGCTGGACGGCGGCACCGCCCGCTACCGTGTCGAGCGCCTGGGCGACACCGTGGTGGAGGATTCGAAGCTTGGCTTTGCCCTGCGCGACGGTCGCCTGGACCGCGATTTCGCCCTGCTGGGCCAGCAGCGGCGCAGCGTCGACGACACCTGGGAGCAGCCGTGGGGCGAGCGCCGGCTCACCCGCGACCACTTCAACGAGCTGACCGTGCAGCTGGCTGAAACCACCGGCCGCAAGCGGCGGCTGGATGTGGTGTTCCGCGTCTACGATGATGGCCTTGGCTTCCGCTATGTGTTCCCTGAACAACCGAACCTGCGCGAAGCCATCATCGATGACGAACTGACCGAGTTCGCCATCGCGCCCGAATCAACCGCCTGGTGGATTCCCGCCGGCGAACCGATCCACTACGAATACCTGTATCAGCGCACGCCGCTGCGCGAAGTGCCGCTGGTGCATACGCCGATGACCCTGCGCAGCCGCGATGGCCTGCATCTGGCGATCCACGAGGCAGCGCTGGTGGACTATGCCGGCATGTGGCTGCGGCGCACCGAGGGGCAGCGCCTGCGCGCGCAGCTGTCGCCCTCGGCCGAAGGCTGGAAGGTACGCCGCACCCTGCCCTTCGCCACGCCGTGGCGCACGCTGCAGATCGCCGATCGTGCCGGTGGCCTGGTCGAATCGGACCTGATCCTCAACCTCAATGAACCCAACGCGCTGGGCGATGTGAGCTGGGTGAAGCCGGCCAAGTACCTGGGCGTGTGGTGGTCGATGCACCTGGACAACGAGAGCTGGGCAACCGGACCGAAGCACGCGGCCACCACCGCCAAGACCAGGAAGGTGATCGACTTCGCGGCCGCGCACGGCTTCCGCGGCGTGCTGGTGGAAGGCTGGAACCCGGGCTGGGATGGCATGTGGGTGGGCAATGGCTACGACTTCGATTTCACCCGCGCCACGCCTGATTTCGACATTGAAGCGCTGACGGCGTATGGCCTGAAGAAGGGCGTGCACCTGATCGGCCATCATGAAACCGGCTGCGCCATCGAGCACTACGAGGACCAGCTGGGTGCCGCGCTGGACCTGTATGCACGGCTGGGCGTGGACCAGTTCAAGACCGGCTACGTCTGCGACGACGGCCAGGTCGACCGCCGCAATCCGGCCGGGGGCCCACTGTGGCGCGAGTGGCACGACGGGCAGTTCATGGCCCGCCACCACCTGAAGGTGGTGCAGGAAGCCGCGCGCCGGCACCTGTCGGTCAACCCGCATGAGCCGATAAAGGATACCGGCCTGCGCCGCACCTATCCCAACTGGATCTCACGCGAAGGCGCGCGCGGCATGGAGTACAACGCCTGGGGCCAGCCACCGAACCCGCCCGAGCACGAGGTCAACCTGGTGTTCACCCGCATGCTGGCCGGGCCGATGGATTACACCCCCGGCATCCTCAGCCTGAAGGGCCGCCACGGCCAGGCCATTCCCAGCACGCTGGCCCGCCAGCTTGCCCTGTACGTGGTGCTGTACAGCCCGATCCAGATGGCCGCGGACCTGCCCGAACACTACCTGCAGCATCGCGAGGCGTTCCGTTTCATCGAGGACGTGGCGGTGGACTGGGAGCAGAGCCGCGTGCTCGATGGCGAAGTGGGTGACTACGTGACGATCGTGCGCCGCGACCGCAACAGCCGCGACTGGTTCCTCGGCAGCATCACCGACGAACACGGCCGCGTGCTGCCGGTACCGCTGGGCTTCCTGGAGCCAGGCCTGCGCTATCGCGCCGAGATCTACCGCGATGGTGAAGGCGCTGATTTCCGCAGCAACCCGTTCGCGTTCGCACGCGAAACCCGCGAGGTGACCAGTGCCGATGCACTGACGCTGGTGCTGGCACCGGGCGGTGGGCAGGCCATTCGCTTCACGCCCATCCACTGAACGTTTTCCTACCTGCGCTCCCGTAGCGCCCGAGCCCATGCTCGGGCGGCGGTGCGTAGCACCGAAACGCAGCCGAGCATGGGCCCGGCTCTACCGAACAAGGCACCTGAAAGCGATTACAACCCTGCAGACGCCATTGAATACGTATGCAGGGTGATTCCCGCGAAGAACGCGCTGCCTACCATAGCGGCGACGACAGCGGCCACCGCGTCGCACGTTCACGGCCCCGCCGGAACGCTCACAAATCGATCTGCAACATTGCCTGGGAGGGGAAAATGTTGAACCACAAGCGCAGCGCGCTGAGCATCGCGCTGGCCGTTGTCCTGGCGCCGACGCTGGCGTCGGCACAGTCCACGCAGAACACCACCACGCCGGCCGGCACCGCCGCCACCAACCTGGATACGGTGCAGGTCACCGGCATCCGCCGCGGCATCGAGAGCGCGATCGCGGTCAAGCAGGACGCCACCTCGGTGGTCGAGGCAATCTCCGCTGAAGACATCGGCAAGCTGCCCGACGTCAGCATCGCCGAATCCATCTCGCGCCTGCCCGGCCTGGCCGCCCAGCGCGTGGCCGGGCGTGCGCAGGTGATCAGCGTGCGCGGCCTGTCGCCGGACTTCGCCACCACCCTGCTCAATGGTCGCGAAGTGGTCAGCACCGGCGACAACCGCGGCGTCGAGTTCGACCAGTACCCGTCCGAGCTGGTCAACGGCGTGACGGTGTACAAGACCCCGGACGCGGCGCTGGTCGGCCAGGGCCTGTCAGGCACCATCGACATGCAGACCGCGCGCCCGCTCAGCTTCGGCGAGCGCGTGATCGCGGTCAGTGGCCGCTACCAGAAGAGCTCGCTGGGCCGCGCCGCCAACACCGATCCGTACGGCAACCGCTTCAGCGCCAGCTACATCGACCAGTTCCTGGACAAGACCCTGGGCATCGCCATCGGCTATGCGCACAGCGACATGCCGATCCAGGAGAACCAGGTCGGCCTGTACGAGCCGTGGACCACCGAGCACACCGACAAGGGCGACCGCCCGGGCGTGGGCGCCGGCACCTACTTCTCCGATGGCATCAAGGCGCTGCGCCGCACCGGCAACAACAAGCGCGACGGCGTGATGGCCACGATCCAGTTCCGCCCGAACAACAGCTGGACCAGCACCTTCGATGCCTTCCACACCGAAGCCGAGCAGATCGACACCGCCAACCAGTTCGAGCTGAACCTCAGCAACTACAACGGCAACTACACCCCGGGCCTGCTGGTCAGCAACCCGCAGGTCAACGCCAACGGCTCGTTCACCGGCGGCACCGCCAGCGGCGTGTATCCGCTGGTGCGCGGCATGTACAACAAGCGCAAGGACAAGATCGATGCGTTCGGCTGGAACAACGAGTTCAACTTCGGCGGCGTCAAGCTGGTCGCCGACCTGAACTACTCCAAGGCCACGCGCGACGAGCTGAACCTGGAAAACAACCTGCAGCTGACCCCGATGCCGCAACTGGATACGGTCGGCGTGTCGATCCGCCAGGACGGCTTCTCGCAGATCACCCCGGAGCTGAACTACTCCAACCCCGATGCGCTGTTCCTGACCAACACGATCTACGGCTCCGGCTACGGCAAGGTGCCGCAGGTGGAAGACCGCCTGAAGGGCGGCAAGCTGGCTGCCACCATCGCCCTCCCTGATGCCATCGCCTCGTGGGCACCGGATATCGACATCGGCGTGAACTATGCCGACCGCCGCAAGGTGAAGACCCAGTCCGAAGGCAACATCCTGCTCGGCGCACAGGGCGATGCCAACATCGCCTCGGACCTGCAGTACCGTCCGGTGGACCTGGGCTTCGCCGGCCTCGGCACCATCCCGGCCTGGAACGTACCGGCCGCTGTGGGTCGTTACATGACCTTCAACCCGGTCGACAACCTGGACTACCTGATCCCCAAGTCGTGGACGGTCGAAGAGAAGATCACCACCGCCTGGGCGCGCCTGAACATCAACACCGACATCGGTGAAGTGGGCGTGCGCGGCAACATCGGCGTGCAGATGCAGCACACCGACCAGAGCTCGGATTCGCGCTACTGGGACAGCTCGCAGTCAGCCGGCAACAACGTGCAGCCGTATTCGAACGGCCGCACTTACAACGACTGGCTGCCGAGCTTGAACCTGGCCTTCATGTTCCCCCACCAGCAGACGCTGCGCTTCGCCGCCGCCAAGCAGGTCGCGCGCCCGCGCGTGGACCAGATGCGCGCCGGCCTGGAGTTCGGCGTGGATACCGGCACCGGCCGGCCGGGCGGCAGTGGTGGCAATCCGCTGCTGGATCCGTGGCGCGCCACCGCGCTGGACCTGTCCTATGAGAAGTACTTCGGCGAGAAGGCCTACGTGGCTGCCGCGATCTTCTACAAGGACCTGAAGAGCTACGTCTATACCCAATCGGTGGACAACTACGACTTCACCGCGCTGCTGGGCAGCTACGTGCCGCCGCCGGGCATGACCGCGCCGGTGCTGACCACCGGCACCTTCTCCGCGCCGCAGAACGGCAAGGGCGGCACGTTGAAGGGCCTGGAACTGACCGCATCGTTCCCGCTGGACATGCTGACCGACAGCCTGCGTGGCTTCGGCCTGCAGGCCAGCGCGACCTTCAACAAGAGCGACATCACCATCCTGGATCCGGAGAGCGCCTCCAGCGTGGGCAGTGACCCGATCAGCCTGCCGGGCCTGTCCAAGCGCGTGTACAACTTCACTGCCTATTACGAGCGCAGCGGTTTTGAAGCACGCGTCAGCCAGCGCCGCCGGTCGGACTTCATCGGTGAGATCGGCAACTTCAACGGCAACCGCAGCCTGCGCTATGTCGTCGGCGAAAACGTGACCGATGCGCAGGTCAGCTACACCTTCAGCGACAGCAGCGCCCTGCGTGGCCTGACCCTGCTGCTGCAGGGCAGCAACCTGACCAACGAGCCGTACCGCACCTACGCCGGCAGCAAGGACCGCCCGCTGGAGTACATCGAATGGGGCCGCACCTACATGCTGGGCGTGAACTACAAGTTCTGAGGCAGCGCCGGGCCCTGCCCGGCAGCCCGGACCCGGTAGTGCCGGCCGCTGGCCGGCAACAGGAAACAGGGAGCAGGACCGGAAACCCGCTGCGCAGGCAGCGGGTTTTCCTTTGCGCGGATGCCGGCCGCTGGTCGGCAAGGCCCAGCCACAAAAAAGGGACGGGGCGCTTCGGCCCCGTCCCCGCAAGTACCGCCACCGGAGAAAACGGTCAGCTGCGTCGGGCGCAATACACCGCGCGTGGCGGCAGCTGGAGTTCATTGCCCTGCACCGTGCCCGCATCCGGGCCCGGTACCACCACCTGCTGCCAGTTGCCCGGCGGCAGCGGATGGCTCACCGCTTCGGCCGACAGGTTGAAGGCCAGCAGGAGGGTTTCATCTGCAAGCATACGCTCGAACAGCAGCACGGGCTCGGCGCTTTCAAGAAATCTGATGCTGCCATGCAGGAGGGCCGGCTGGGTATGCCGCCAGGCCAGAAACGCGCGGAACGCCGCCAGCACCGAATGCGGGTCGCGCTCCTGCACGGCGACCGCCGCGGCCCGGTGTTCGGCCGGGATCGGCAGCCAGGGCTGGCCGGTGGTGAAGCCGGCCAGCGATGCATCGGTCCACGGCAGCGGGGTACGGCAGCCGTCACGGCCCTTGAAATTCGGCCAGAAGGTGATGCCATAGGGGTCCTGCAGGGCCTCGAACGGCACCTCGGCCTCGGCCAGGCCCAGCTCCTCGCCCTGGTACAGGCAGACCGAACCGCGCAGCGAGCACAGCATCGCCACCAGCATCCGCGCCAGGCGCGGGTCGGCGGGGTGGCCGCCCCAGCGGCTGACCGCGCGCTCCACATCGTGGTTGGACACCGCCCAGCACGGCCAGCCTTCGGTCATCGCTGCTTCCAGGCGCGAGACCGTATCGCGGATGTAGGCCGCACTGTAGTCGTCCACCAGCAGCTCGAAGCTGTAGCCCATGTGCAGGCGGCCATCGCGGGTGTACTCGGCCGTGGTGGCCAGCGAGTCTTCCGAAGAAATCTCGCCCAGGCTGACCGCCCCCGGGTATTCGTCCAGCAGCGCGCGCAGGCGCTCCAGGAACGGCAGGTTCTCCGGCTGCGTGTTGTTGTAGTAGTGGTACTGGTAGGCGTACGGGTTGTCCGGGCTGAAGCCGCGCCCCACCCGCTTGTCGGCGGGCTTGGCCGGGTTGTCACGCAACTGTGCGTCGTGGAAGCAGAAGTTGATCGCATCCAGGCGGAAGCCATCCACGCCGCGGTCGAGCCAGAAGCGCACGTTGTCCAGGGTCGCCTGCTGCACGTCCGGGTGATGGAAATTCAGGTCCGGCTGGTCGACCAGGAAGTTGTGCAGGTAGTACTGCTCACGGCGCGGCTCCCACTGCCAGGCGCAGCCGCCGAACAGCGACAGCCAGTTGTTGGGCGGGGTGCCATCCTCGCGCGGGTCGGCCCAGACGTACCAGTCGGCCTTCGGATTGCTGCGGTCCTGGCGGCTCTCACGGAACCACGCATGCTCGATCGAAGTGTGGCTCAGCACCTGGTCGATCATCACCTTCAGGCCCAGGCCGTGGGCCTTGGCCAACAGGCGGTCAAAGTCGTCCAGGCTGCCGAACAGCGGGTCGACATCGCGGTAATCGGCGATGTCGTAGCCGAAGTCGGCCATCGGCGACCTGAAGAACGGCGAGATCCAGATCGCATCCACGCCCAGCGCGGCAATGTGGTCCAGGCGCTGGATGATGCCGGGCAGATCGCCCACGCCATCGCCGTTGGCATCGAGGTAACTGCGCGGGTAGATCTGGTAGATGACGGCTCCGCGCCACCATGGATAGTGCGACATCGACAGCCCCCCTCCGGGCATGCGGGACCCGCCGGCAGCGGGCCGAAATCCTGATCCGGCAAGCTTAGCGGCGGGCTCCCAGGCATGGCGCAACCTGCATACGTATTCACGCGGAGGGCCGCGCAGGCCGGGCTGGAATTGCCGCTCGGGCCGGTTTGCGCCCGAATTCACGGCCAGCGCCTATAATCGGTGGTGAGCCTGAAAGCCTGATCGCATGACCATCACCGAAGACACCCGTCCCGCCCTGGGCCTGCCCCAGATCCAGTCGCTTGCCGCGGCCGACATGGCCGCCGTCGACGCCCTGATCCGGCGCCGGCTGTCCTCGGACGTCGTGCTGATCAACCAGATCGCTGACCACATCATTTCCGCCGGCGGCAAACGCCTGCGCCCGATGCTGGTGATGCTGGCCGGCCATGCGGTCGGCCAGGCCGGCCCGGAGCACCACCAGCTGGCGGCGATCATCGAGTTCATCCACACCTCCACCCTGCTGCACGACGACGTGGTGGACGAATCCAGCCTGCGCCGTGGCCGCAGCACCGCCAACGCACTGTGGGGCAACGCGCCCAGCGTGCTGGTCGGCGACTTCCTGTACTCGCGCAGCTTCCAGCTGATGGTCGAGCTGGAGCGCATGCCGGTGATGCAGATCCTGGCCGACGCCACCAACCGCATCGCCGAGGGTGAAGTGCTGCAGCTGCTGCACGTACACAACCCGGACACCGACGAAGCCGCCTACCTGCGCGTGATCGAGCGCAAGACCGCGGTGCTGTTCGCCGCCGGCACCCGCCTGGGCGCGCTGGCCAGCGGCGTGGATGAAGCGACCCAGCAGGCCCTGTTCGACTACGGCATGCACCTGGGCTACGCGTTCCAGATCGCCGACGACGTGCTGGACTACTCGGCCAACGCCGAGGAGCTGGGCAAGAACCTGGGCGACGACCTCGCCGAGGGCAAGGCCACGCTGCCGCTGATCCACGCGATGGCCCACTCCGACGACATCACCCGCGAGCGCCTGCGCACCATCGTGCAGGACGGTGACGCCTCGGCGATGCCGGAAGTGCTGGCCGCGATCCGTGCCACCGGCGGCCTGGAGTACAGCCGCGCGCGTGCAGAGGAATATGCCGAAGCCGCCGAGCGCGCGCTCGACGGCCTGGGCGACAACGATGCCGTGGCCGCCCTGCGCGGCCTGGCCCGCTACGCGGTGCAGCGCTCGCATTGACCGGCTGAGGTGTGCCGACCAACGGTCGGCACCCACCAAACCGGCATTCCGGTGGGTGCCGACCGTTGGTCGGCACTGAAGCATCGGTAGTGCCGGCCGCTGGCCGGCATTCCCGATGACATCCGCAGCATCATGAGGTTGCCGGCCAGCGGCCGGCACTACCACTGCACGAATCAACGTTTCTCGAAGCGTTCCTCGAAGAACTCATCCAGCGCCTTCCACGCGCGCTTCGCCGCCCGCTCGTTGTACTGGCACCCCGGCGGACTGTTGGCATCGCGCTCGGCGAAGCAGTGCACCGCACCGCTGTAGTTGGTGAACTCCCAATCGACCTTGGCCGCGTCCATTTCCTTCTGGAAGCCAGCGATGTCCTCGGCAGTCACGCTCCTGTCGTCTGCGCCGTTGAGCACCAGCACCGACGGATGGCCGCCACCAGCCTGCGCCGACAGCGGTGAACCCAACCCACCGTGCAGGCTGACCACACCGGCCAGCGGCGCACCGGCACGGGCCAGTTCCAGCACCGTGGTGCCGCCGAAACAGAAGCCCACCGCGCCGATCCGGCCGGCATCGAGCGGCACCTTGCCCGCCTGCGCCCTGAGCACGTTCACCGCCTCCAGCGCACGTGCGCGCAGCAGCGGCCTGTCATTGCGCAGCTTGGTTGCCACCGGCCCGGCCTCGGCATCGGTCTTCGGCCGCACGCCCTTTCCGTAGACATCGGCCACCAGCACCACGTAATCATCGCCGGCCAGCTGCTTGGCCTTTTCGACCGCCGATTCGTTCACGCCCTTCCAGTTCGGCACCATCACCAGACCCGGGCGCTTGTCGTTGTCGCCGTCGTCATAGACCAGCACGCCACTGAAGGTCGTGCCCTGGTGTTTCCATCCCACCGGCTGGGTCTTCATCGCCGCCCACGCCGGCATCGCCGCCAGCCCCAGGATCACCGCCACACCGCATCGCCAACGATTCATGCGCCTGCTCCACCGAGAGGGAACCCGGAGTGTACGGGGCCGGCGTGAAGCCGAAGCACGCAATGCAGCCCCCACTTCAGATCCAGACGAACAGGCCGATAGCTAGTGTCCAGCTGTGTGCCCCCCCCCCTTCCCCAACAAGGATGTCCCGTTTCGTGAAAAACCTGGGTTCCACTTCGCTTGCCTCGCTTGCCCTTCTGCTGCCTGCTGCCCAGCTGAGCGCCAGTCCGCTGGACGAGACTTTCACCGCGTTCAGCCGCTGCGACGCCAGCTTCTTCTCCAGCCTGCACACGCACGCAGATGCATGGGCCGCGCACGCATCGTTGGGTGGGACAGGCACGATCAACTGGATCGAGACCAAGGATCGTTCCGAGACCACCAACGAGGTCCAGCTCCGTGGCGGACCCCGCATCGGCGGCCTGCCGGTCGCCACCTACTTCGACAACACGTCGGACCTGGGCGTCCTGGGTCGTTATATGAGCTGGGGGTTCACCTTCGATGCGCCACTGGACACGGTTGTCAAGCAGCTGTCGCCCTTGATCGAACATGCCGAGCGCCTGCAGGGCGATCGCGGAATGCATGCCCGTAGCGAGGTCCGCGCAGGCGATCAGTGGCTGCCCACTTCCAATCGTGGCGGCATTGCCTCCGGACGCATGCTTCTGGAACGGGTGCTGATGGTGGAATCCAGCGGCGGCAGGACCATGGTGGGATGTTCGCTGCAAGGGGCGGTAGATGCCGATGTCATGGCCCAGCTCCGCCCCGACGTACCCGCTGCCGATCGCCCGCAGCCGCAGGCGGCCGGCCGGCGACTGGAAGATGTGCCGGTTATCAAGGCTGTTGTTGATGGCGTGGACAACCCGTTGCTGGCCCCCCGGTTCACATCGCTGACCTACCGCTACCGGATCAAGGGAAGGGCCCCCTCCACTACTCCGACCACCATTACGATGGTGGCCGACAACGGCCTGTTGAAGATCACCGAGGACTACACCTCGTTCACCATGCATCGGCTGTCAAAGGCAAATCTCTTCCAGCTGGCATCCATGCGCGACGCTGCGATGACCCTGCAGACCCGGTCGCTGAAGCAGGATCTTCCCGCAGCGTGGACACCCGGCAGCCGGTTCCGCGCAGAGACGACGATGGTCTTCTATCCGGAACGCAGCACTTCCAAGCCACTCGCCACCACGCTGTCCTGCGTGATCGGAGAACGCTTCCCGGCACGCGATGTATCAGCCTCGCTTTCTGGCGATGCGATCCGGCTGGAGTGCAAGGTCGACGGCGATCGCAGTGTTCGTGCCTTCATCGAGGACCTCGGCATCGCGATCTCCCTGGAATCGCATGGCAAGTACGGCTCATCGGTCTACGACATCATCGATTTCCAGGTGGTACGCTGACACGCCGCGCCGCACGGCCGGCCTCGATGCGCGAAGCCGGCTGTGCCTGCCCTGCTCTTGGCATCTTCCGATGACCCTTGTTGATCGCTTTCTGTCTGGCCTGATTCCGCGCTTGCCCGCCGAGGATGCTCCGCAATGGGCGCGGGTACAGGGTGCCACTGTCGAAGACCTACAGCGCCTGCGGGCGCAGTGGCCACAGGTCCCTGACAGCCTGATGGAACTGTTGTCGCGCGTGGATGGCACCCATTTCCGCGAGTATCCAGGCGGCGAGGTGTGCGTGCTGATGCTCGGCTCCGATGTCGGCGACTATCCGTACTACCTGCGCTCGGTCGCACAGATCTTCGAAGACCAGCAGCAGTGGGACGACAGCATCCGTTCGATCTACGAAGAGTGGCTGGATGACGAACCGGAGATCCTGGGTGAGGGCATCGACGCCGATCTGCCGATGAACCGCCGCCTGTGCTTCTCGCACTGCATGAACAACGGCGGCACGTCGATGCTGTACCTGGATTTCGACCCGGGGTCGGGCGGCACGGTCGGCCAGGTGGTGCGCTACCTGCACGATCCGGACAGCTACGCGGTGATCGCGCCCAGCTTCGACGCCTACCTGCAACAAATGATTGGTCGCGATTACGCGTTCATCGACCAGGACGAGGATTGAAACCCAGCCGAGCATGGGCTCGACTCTACAGTAGATCCACGCCATGCGTGGATGGCGCTCTCACCCGCGTTCGATCCAGTGCAACGTGCCGGGCGCGAACGCCAACAGATCCGCCGCGGCGAGCTGATCCCGCGACCAATGATGTTCCGGCGGCTTCGGCTGCCGGGCCCCCACCGAGCCGTCGTAAACACGCACCAGAAGTCCGATACGCGCCGCACCCACACCCAGCAGGGCATCAATGCGCTGCAGCCATTGGCCGGCGTCGGCAAGAGCTCTATCGCGGCACACCTGCTGATCCTGTTCATGCCGCGCCAACTGCTCGGACAGCGCGCGAGCGATCCTGGCCTCACTCCAGCCCTTCTTCCGCCAACGTTCGGCATCGCCCTTCCATTCCGGCTGCACACTCGTCGAGGCCAGCGCGGTGCCGCAATCGCAGTACGCGGCACTCAGCCACGGCTGCCAATCCGGGCCCACCGCCGCCTGCAGGCTCGGTGATGCCTGCGCGAACAGGCGCCGGCCGCTACGGGTGAAGGCCGCGGCGGCCGCGTCGTGCGGCAATGACGTGGGCAGGAACACGGTGATGAAGGTGCACATGCGGGCATCCGGGTCCGTCCGGGGATGCCTGCATGATAAATGCACGATGGGGTCAGAGCCCTTTCCTGCGGAAAAGGATCCGACCCCTTACCCGATGCCCAACCCCGGAATCGCGCTGATGCTGTCCGGATCGAACCCGGCCAGCGCGGCGAAATGACGGCCACGCGCCACGTAGTCGCGGTACGCACCAAAGCTCGGTGCACCCGGCGACAGCAGCACCACCCCGCCCTGTTCGCCCAGCGCGGCGCGCGCCAAGGCCATCGCCTCGGCGAGATCGCCCGCCGCATGCAGGCCGAAGCGACCGGCGTCGGCCAACGGCTGCAGCATCGCGTGGATGCGCGGGCCGTTGCTGCCCATGGTCACGATCTCCACCGGCGGCACATCGTGCGCCATGTGCTGCATGAAATCGGTCCAGTCCAGGCCACGGTCATGCCCCCCCACCAGCAGCGCGATGCGCTGCCCGGCGAAGCACTCCAGCGCGGCCAGGCTGGCATGCGGCGTGGTGCTGATCGAATCGTTGACGTAGGTCAGGCCATCGGCCACGCCGATGCGCTGCAGGCGGTTCGGCAGCGGACGGAAGTCCTGCACCGCCGGTGCCAGCGCTACGGCATCCAGCCCCAGCGCTTCCAGCGCGGCCAGCACCGCGCACAGGTTGCCGCGGTTGTGGCGGCCTGGCAGCGGCGTGTTGCAGGTATCAAACACGGCCTGCTCACCGCGATGCACGATGTCGCCGCGCATGTGCCAGCCCTGCGGCTGGTTGAACCAGACCACTTCGCTGTCGGGCAGCGACAGCGCGGCCAGGTGCGGATCGGCGGCGTTGAGCACAGCGATGCGCGGTGCGGCTTCAGTCACCAGCCGCAGCTTGTCTTCGATGTAACGCTGTTCGCTGCCGTGCCAGTCCAGGTGTTCCGGGAACAGGTTAAGCACCACCGCCACCTGCGGGCGGGCGCCACTGCGTGCCACCTCACCGGTCTGGTAGCTGGACAGTTCCACCGCCCAGTACTCGGGCGCGGGCTGGGGATCCAGCACTTCCAGCAGCGGCAGGCCGATGTTGCCGACCAGGCCGGTGCGATGGCCGGCGGCACGCAGCAGGTGCGCAACCAGCGCGGTGGTGGTGCTCTTGCCCTTGGTACCGGTCACGCACACGGTGTCGTGCACGATGCCATCGTCGGCCGCGTGTTCGGCGAACCACAGCGCGGTGCCACCGATGAAGCTGGTGCCCTGCCCTGCAGCCGCCAGCGCGATCGGCTGGTACGGGCTGATGCCGGGCGATTTGATCACCACGTCGAACGCGGCCAGCGCTTCAGCGGAAGGCTCGCCACGCACGTCCAGCGCGCCCTCCGTTTCCGCACGCGCCGCCTCGACCTCGGACACCGGGCAGAACAGGCTCAATGCCAGCGTGGGCAGGCGCGCGCGCAGCACCGCAAACGCGGCGCGGCCCTCACGGCCCCAGCCCCACAGCGCGACGCGCTTTCCTTCAAGCTTCGAAATCTTCACGCACCCGTTCCCACAGCGCAGCTGGAACACGGTGCTCGCCCTGCAGCTGCAGCAGCGGTGCCAGTTCCAGTTCGGCGGCATCCAGCTGCGGCTGGATCTCGTTGCAGAAGCGCTTCACCAGCACGTCTTCCTTCCACTCCGGGCGCTGTGCCAGGGTCGCCATCGCCGCACGCGATTCGCGGCCTTCGCCCACGCACTCGAACGGCTTGTGGTCCTGGAATTCCAGCAGCGCATCGAAGCCACCGGCCTGCTCGGCATCGTCCAGCAGGTTGCGGCCGAAGATGCGCACCAGGCGCGTCTTGGGCATGAACGGGGCCAGCGCCAGGAACACGAAATGGCATTTCGGGCAGACGCCGCACCAGCGGTTCACCGGGCGCTCGCCGAGGATGTGGAAGTTGCGGTTGCAACTGGAGAAATGCGCGTCGTAGAAGTCACTCTTGGCGAACTGGCGGGCCACCGCCAGCTCGGACATCGGGCGCAGCAGCGAGTAGTACTGCAGGTCCGCCGCCACGTACTTCTGCACATGGCTACCGAAGGCCTGCTCGCAGGCCCACCCCTTGGACCACTGGTGGTTCACTTCGCCGGTGCCTGGAATCTGGCTGCCGTAGCTGGCCGAGCGCTCGTTGGAGAACACGACCTGGTCCACGCCGTGCAGCAACGCGGCCAGCACCATGATCGCCGAGTTCACCACCGTCACCGGGATATGGCCGTTCCAGGCGCCCTGGCGGTTCAACTCGAACAGTTCCGGTGCCAGCGTGCGGCCCAGGTTCAAGGTCGGCAGGCCAGTGCGCTCGGCGCACGCACGGATCAGCTGCGAGCCACCGATCCAGGTCACGGTCTCGTCCACGCCGGCACGGCGCAGCGCTTCGATGCTGACCAGCGAATCCTTGCCGCCGCCGATGGCCACCAGCGCATGCGGCTGCAGGCCCAGCGCCGGCGCCTGCACGGCCTCGCCCTGCACCGGCAACCGGAAGCGGCCGCGCAGGTTCAGGCCGTTGCGGTAGGCGAATTCGCCCAGGCCGTTGAGGTAAATGGTCTCCACCAGCGCGGCGGTATCGGCATCGATGCTGTAGCTGTCGATGCTGACCGTATCCGGTACGCCGGCCTTGTAGTAGCTGACACCGGCGATCAGGTGCAGCAGCTGCAGCGCGCGCTGCACGGCGGCGCTACGCGCTTCGTCCAGCACGAACGGGGCGCCGGGCACGGTGATGGTTTCCACCATCTCCGGGCCGTCATCAAAGGCGTAGACCAGCCTGGCCACGCCGGTATCCGCGGCGAATTCGCAGCGGACGAAGCGGAAGCGGGAAACCTGGTGTTTGTCGAAAGCAGTCATGGTGTATCCGGTCAGGCACGGGCCCGCGCGATGGCGCGGGGCGTGTCGGTGGGCGGGTGCAGGGCGCGCGCGGTGGTCATTCGATCACGTCTTCGCGCGGCAGCATCCGCTGGTTGTAGGTGTTGGCCATCACATAGCCGTACGCGCCGGCGTCGGCGATCAGCATCACGTCGTCCGGCGCAGTTGACACCGGCAGCTTGCGGCGCTTGCCGAACACATCGCTGGATTCGCAGATCGGGCCGACCACATCGAACGCCGCTTCGGCATAACCACCCTGGCGGCTGAGGTTCTCGATGTCGTGCCAGGCGTCGTACAGGGCCGGGCGCATCAGCGTGTTCATGCCGGCATCCAGGCCCACGCGGCGCACGCCGTCCTTTTCCACCACCTGGGTGGCATGGGTCAGCAGCACGCCCGATTCGGCCACCAGGTAGCGGCCCGGCTCGATCGCCAGGCGGAATGCCGGGTGCAGCGCCTTGACCTCGGCCAGGCCCTCGGCCCAGGCGTCCAGGTCGAACGGCTCGTCTTCGTCGCTGTACGGAATCGGCAGGCCGCCACCGATGTCGATGGTGTGCACGCTGCCGATGCGGCGGGCGAAGCCGGCCAGCTCATCGCACATCAGGCGCCAGTGCTGCGCGGTTTCCACGCCACTGCCCAGGTGCGCATGCAGGCCGACCACGCGGCTGCCCAGCTCGGAGGCCGCGCGCACGAACTCGTCCACGCGGGCGATCGGCAGGCCGAACTTGGACTCCTTGCCGCCGGTGCGGACCTTGGCATGGTGGCCTTCGCCACGCCCCAGGTCGACGCGCAGCCACAGCTCGCGGTTGCGGAACAGGTCCGGCCAGCGTTGCAGCGCTTCGACGTTGTCGACGGTGACGGTCACGCCAAGGGCGAACGCCGCCTCGTACTCGCTGCGCGGGCAGAAGCTGGGAGTGAACAGCACGCGCCGCGGCGACAGCTCCGGCAGGTGCTGGAACACATGCTTCAGCTCGCCGTACGAGACGCACTCCAGCCCGAAGCCCTCGGCTTCCAGCAGCTGCAGGATGGCCGGGTGGCTGTTGGCCTTGATCGCGTAGTAACGCTGGTCGATCGGCTTGATCGCGGCCAGCGCGCGGGCGCGGGCGCGCACCGTCGGCAGGTGGTAGACATAGCGCGGCGTACCGGCATCGGCCAGCTGCAGCAGGTGCGCACGCTGGCCGCGCCACCACGGCGTGCCGCGCGGGCGCACGGTGCCGGCAATCTCGCGCCAGCGCGGGCCGAACACTTCGGTTTCTTCCACCGGCATCGCACCGCTGTCGATCAGCTCGGCATGCAGGATCGGCAGCAGGCCATCGGCATCGGCCTCGTCGATGACGAAGGTCAGGTTCAGGTCGTTGGACGACTGCGAAATCATGTGCACGCGCTCGCGGCCGAAGGTGGCCCACACGTCCGACAGCTTGTGCAGCAGAGAACGCATGCCACGGCCGACCAGGGTGATCGCCGCGCACGGCACGATCACCTTCACCTTGCAGATCTGCGACAGGTCGGCCGACAGCGCGGCCAGCACATCGGTGTTGACCAGGTTCTCGGACGGGTCCAGCGACACGGTGACGTTGGTCTCGGCCGAACCGATCAGGTCCACCGACAGGCCATGCTTCTTGAACAGGTTGAACACATCGGCCAGGAAGCCGACCTGCTGCCACATGCCGATGCCTTCCATCGACACCAGCACGATGCCGTTGCGGCGGCTGATCGCCTTGACGCCTGGTACCGGTGCAGCACTGCCGTCAATGCTGGTGCCCGGCAGTTCCGGACGCTCGGTATCGAGGATGGCCATCGGCACGCCTGCATCGCGGCACGGCTTGATCGAGCGCGGATGCAGCACCTTGGCACCAGTGGTGGCGATTTCCTGCGCCTCGTAGTAGTCCAGGCGGGTCAGCAGGCGCGCGTCCGGCACATCCTTCGGGTTGGCACTGAACATGCCCGGCACATCGGTCCAGATTTCCACGCGGCTGGCGCCGAGCAGCGCGCCGAAGTACGCCGCCGAGGTATCCGAGCCACCACGGCCGAGGATGGCGGTACCGCCATCGGCATGCCGCGAGATGAAACCCTGGGTGATCAGCAGGCGGGTCGGCTGCGCGCGGAAGCGCTGCATCCACTCCGCGTCGGCACGCCACTGGCAGTTCACCGACAGGCGCTGTGACCAGTCGCTCTGGTTCGGCTGCGGCGGCATCGCGTCCAGCCACTGGCGGGCATCCATCCAGCCCATGTCCAGTCCCGAGGCGTGCAGGTAGGCCGCGCCCAGCGTGGACGACAACAGTTCGCCCTGGCCCAGCACTTCGGCCTGCCACTGCAGCGGACGGGTGGCCGCACGCGGGTCGTCGAGCAGGCCCTGCAGTGCCGCCAGGCGCTCGGCCAGTACTTCGCGGCCCAGGCCCAGTTCGGCCAGGAAGCCTTCATGGCGTTCGACCAGCGCGGCCACGCGATCACGGCTGTCCGGCGCGCCATCGGCGATCGCGGTCAGTTCGTTGGTGACCCCGGACAGCGCCGACACCACCACCAGCACGCGCGAGCCGGTCTCTTCCGCGCGTTTTTTCGCCAGCTTCCCGATCGTGTCCCAGCGGTGACGACGCGACACCGAAGTGCCGCCGAACTTCAGTACGATCCAACGATCGACAAGGGGGGAAGCTGACATGGATTGGCTATGTAGAATGTGGGGAAGCCGCCCTTGGGGGCGGAACCTTTGATTCTAAGCGCAATATCCCCGTAGATGGCCCTCCTCCGTTACCTGCAGCTCGATGTCTTCGCCTCCCGCCCCGGAACCGGGAATCCACTGGGTGCCCTCCTGGACGCCGATGCGCTCTCCGGCGAGCAGATGCAGGCCCTGGCCGCCTGGCTGAACCTGTCCGAGACGGTGTTCTTCCTGCGCCCCAGCGCGCCCGGCGCCGACTACCACATCCGCATCTTCACCCCGACCCGTGAGCTGGCCTTCGCCGGCCACCCGAGCGTCGGCGCGGCCTGGGCGGCGGTGAGCTGCGGCCTGGCCCAGCCTCGCGACGGCGCCCTGCTGCAGCAGTGCGCGGCGGGGGTGCTGCCCGTGCGGGTGAGCGGCCCGGCCGAAGCACTCCAGATCCAGCTGGCCAGCCCACCGGCGCGGCAACTGGCGACTGGCGCAGATGCGGCACCCGAAACACTGCTGGCCCTCGCCGCCAACGGGCACGTGCCCGAACTCTGGGACAACGGCGCGCGCTGGTGGCTGCTGCCGCTGCGCGATGCCGCCGCTGTGCGCGGCCTGGCGCCGGACATGGCCGCCCTGCGCGACTGGAGCCTTGCCACCGAGGCCACCGGCGTGGCCGTATTCGCCGACGAAGCCGGTACCGACCACACCCGTGTGGTGCGCGCATTCTGCCCCGCCGATGCGGCCAGCGTGCCGGAAGATCCGGTCACCGGCAGCGCCAATGCCCTGATCGCTGCCTGGCTGCGGCAGCGCAACGCCCTGCCCGGCCGCGAGGGCCATTACGTGGCCAGCCAGGGCCGCGAAGTCGGCCGCGATGGCCGCGTACACGTCGAGGTGGATGCGCAGGGCACGGTCTGGATCGGCGGCCAGGTGCAGCCGGTCATCGACGGCCACCTTCGCTGGTAGCGCACGAAAAAAGGGGACGGAGGGAATTAAGTCGCTTATGGCACTTGGGGCACAAGCGACTTAATTCCCTCCGTCCCCTTTTTTGTGCCCCGCGCTACGCTATGCCGCCTGTTTACTGGAGTCCTGCCTGATGTCCACCCGCCGTTTCCTGCAGCTGGATGTGTTCTCCCCGCGCGCCGGTGCCGGCAATCCGCTGGCCGTGGTGCTTGATGCCGAAGGCCTGGACGATGCCAGCATGCAGGCCATTGCGCGCTGGACGCGCCTGCCCGAGACCACCTTCGTGTTCCCGCCGCAGGTCGCAGGCGCCAGCTACCGGCTGCGCATGTTCAGCCCGCAGAAGGAGGTCCCGTTCGCCGGCCATCCCAGCGTCGGCACCGCGCATGCGGTGCTGCAGGCGGGCCTGGCCGCGCCAGTCGACGGCGTGCTCGTGCAGGACGGCATCGCCGGTGCGCTGCCGCTGCGCGTGAGCGGCGAGGGCGCGCAGCAGCGCATTGCCATCCGCACCCCGCGCGCGCAGCTGGCGGAGATCGCCGAGGCCACCGACCCGCGCCTGCAGGCGGCGCTGAAGGATTGGCCGCTGGGCTCGCTGCCGCCGGCGCGCATGCAGGGCGGGCGCAGCTGGTGGGTGGTGCAGGTGGCCGATGAAGCGGCACTGCGCGCACTGCGCCCGGACTGGGACGCGGTCGCGGCTCTGGCCGAATCCACCGACAGCATGGGCGTGTTTGCCTACGCCTTCAGCGATGGCGGCGAAGGCTTCGATCTTGCAGTACGTGCCTTCGTCGGCAATGGCCGCCGCTTCGAGGACGCCGCCTCCGGCGCGGCTAATGCCGTGCTGGCCGCGTGGCTGGACCTGCGCGATGCGCTGCCCCGAGGCCGTGCACCGTTCGAAGTCAGCCAGGGCCGCGAAGTCGGCCATGACGCGCGCCTGACCCTGCGCGTCGATGAAGACGGCGAGGTCTGGTCGGGCGGGCAGGTGCAGACGGTGATTACCGGCACCCTTGATTGGTGATCGCGCTGGCGGGTGGTAGAGCCGAAGGCAGCGGCAGGAGCCGCTGCCAACGTCGGACGCGACGGCCCGGAGGGTGGGGACCAGGAAGGCCGCCATAACGCTGGCCGGCTGCTACATGGACCCCGGCATCATGCGGTTGCCGGCCCGCGGCCGGCACTACCGTGGCTCAGCCCAGTTCGGCTTCCAGGCTGATCGGCACCGCGCTCAGCGCCTTGGACACCGGGCAGTTCTGCTTGGCGTCATCGGCAATGGCACGGAACTGTGCGGCGTCGATGCCCGGCACCACGGCCTTCACCTTCAGCCGGATCTGCGACAGCTGCGGGCCGCCCTCCAGGGACAGATCGACCTTGGCCTCGGTGTCCAGCGAGGTCGGGGTGAAGCCGGCCTCACCAAGCTTGGCCGACAGCGCCATGGTGAAACAGCCGGCGTGCGCGGCGGCGATCAGCTCCTCCGGATTGGTGCCCTTCTCGTCGCCGAAGCGGCTGTTGAAACCGTAGCGGGTCTTGTCCAGCAGCCCGCTCTGCGGCGTGCTCAGCTGTCCCTTGCCCGACTTCAGATCGCCTTCCCAGTGCGCGGTGGCGTGTCGCGAGATTCCCATGTGCTGCTCCTGCGTGGCGGTGATGAACGGCCACTCTCGCACGGGACGCGTTAGCCCTGCGTCGCTCCGCCGCATGCCGCACGTCCGCCGGACATCGGACAGCTGGTCACTTCTTCGCCAGACCGACGTGGACTTTTCCCTTGTTTTCAGTGGTTTCGCACATTCCAGCAACGGGCAGGCAGCAGCCATCGCGCACGCTGCAGCGCCCCCGTCCCCCACCGCCGGCCATGTACTGAATCGGCCTGGATATGAAAAAACATGCACTTTCCGCGCTTCGGGCTATTGGCGGCGCCCGAGAGTTGCCCTACATTGCGCTTGCCGACGGGGTTCGGCGCCGACCACACAACCAACCGTTCACGGAACAGGAAACCATGGCAAAGACCGCTAAGAAGGCTGCCCCGAAGAAGGCAGTGAAGAAAGTCGCGACGAAGGCAGCCGCCAAGCCGGCCGCTCCGAAGCCGATCAAGGAAGTGCTGACCAAGTCCGGCCTGGTTGCACACATCGCTGAAGCCTCCGGCGTCATCGCCAAGGACGTCCGCGCTGTGCTGGCCTCGCTGGAAAGCGCCGTCGCCTCCTCGGTGCACAAGAAGGGCGCTGGCTCGTTCACCCTGCCGGGCCTGCTGAAGATCACCACCGTCAATGTGCCGGCCAAGCCGAAGCGCAAGGGCATCAACCCGTTCACCAAGGAAGAGCAGTGGTTCGCTGCCAAGCCGGCCACCACCAAGCTGAAGGTGCGTCCGCTGAAGAAGCTGAAGGACGCCGCGCTGTAAGGGCGCGCCCCAACGCGGATTCCGACGGGACGGCTCTGGCCGTCCCGTTTTTTTTTTGTCCGCACCACACCCCGCAACACAGCGTTGCCGCGGCCCCGGCAATCCCCGTACAGGCCCGCCAGCATTGGCTGCCGGTGCTCCGCAAAGGGCGCGGAACGTACCGGGTGGAACACTGCGTGCAGCGCCGGCCGTCGCCGCCAGCCGTGGCCTTGCCTATGGTGGGCACATCCTCCACAGCTACGGCGAGCACACCCTCATGGCCAGCCCCTCCACCCGCTACCGGATCTCGGTAACCCCGATCGAAAAGGACGGGCTGCAGTGCACCGGGCGCTGCACCATCGAACTGGAACACCGCGCCGGCCGCGACCTGATGCGCCTGCTGGAAGCGGCCCCGCGTACCGCCGGCATCAGTGGCGACGAGCGCGCGACCCTGGTGATCGCCACCCAGCTGCTGCGCGACATCGTACAGCGCCACGCCGAGACCGACGGCCACGCACTGGCCGCCATCGCCGGCCAGGTCCTGCCGGCGCTGGACGCGCTGGAGCAGCTGCCCTCCTCCCGCTGATAGCGGCGCAACCGATACACTGCCGCCCTCCAGGTTGCCTCGGGGAGGAGGCGGGCATGCGCAGGATCCTGTTCCTGATCGCACCACTGGTGCTGCTGGGTTGTTCACGCCCGGCGGCACAGACGAATGATCACATCACGGCAGCGTCCGCTCCCGTCGCCGCAGCAGCGGACACCGGTACCGGCCCCGGTCCCGGTCCCGGTCCCGCAGCATTGCAGGCGAGCGATATGACGCTGCTGTCCGCCGTCGACGACGGCGCAGAGCCGCCGTCGACGATGCTCAACCGCTACGTCGCCGCACTGCTCAACCGCGACCGCGCCGCCAGCGATGCTGCCTGGACGATCCCACCCGGCGACCCGCGGCATGCAGACGACGCCGCGCTGCGGCAGCTGCAGGACCTGCGCACGCTGCGCCTGCACAGCGATACCCCGATCGCCCGAGATGACCGGCAGCCACCGCGGCTGCTTGAAGTCCCTGTGCAGATCCGTGCGGTCACCGCCAATGGCACGTTCCGCTTCGGCGGCTGGTACCGCGTGCAGCCCAGCAGCGACGGCAGCGCCTGGCAGATCCAGTCGGCACAGCTGCGTCCAACGCTGGACTGAACCGTTGCAGCGGCATGCACGCGCGATTCAGCCTGCGCGGCTACTCTTTGATCCATCCATCTGCTTCCCACCGGTCACCGACATGCGCCTGCGTTCCCTGATGACCCGCCTCGCGGCCTCCACCGTGCTGATCGCCGCTGCGATCGGTGCACAGGCGGCTCCCTCCATTTCCGGCCGCGAACTGTCGGTGGGCGCCAGCGACGTGCAGCAGTACCTCGATGGCAGCTTCCCGCGCACCCAGGACGCCCTCGGCGGCCTGATCGCCCTGACCATGAGCCATCCGCAGCTGAGCCTTCCGGCCGGCGAACGGTTGAACCTGGGCATGGACGTCGCGCTGGCCACCGCCGGCGGCAACCCGGCCCGACTGGGCACGGTGAAGCTCAGCAGCGGCCTGCGCTACGACGCGCAGACCCAGGGCTTTCACCTGCAGCAGCCGAGCGTGGATGACTTCACCCCGGCCAACCAGGGCGGCCGCCTCGACTCGCGCACCCGTGGCCTGCTCAATGCGTGGCTGAGCGACTACGCCCAGCGCGAACCGATCTACAAGCTGGACCCGGCCGTGGCCGGGGTGCTCGGCGCCCTGCAGGTGCAGTCGGCACAGGTGAAGAACGGCAAGCTGGTGGTCACTTTCAACCAGAACCTGGGCAACCTGGTACCGGCAGGCCTGCTGGGCAAATGAGGTGGTGCCGACCGCTGGCCGGCAGCACGTCACTGCATCTGCCGGCCAGCGGCCGGCACTACCGGTAGCGCATCAGGCGGCAAGCGCTTTTACCACCGCCTCGCTGAAAGCCGGAATGTCATCCGGCTTGCGGCTGGTGATGACGTTGCCGTCGACCACCACCTCGGCATCGCGCCATGTCGCACCCGCGTTCGCCAGATCCTGCTGCAGGGAAGGCCAGGAGGTCAGCTCGCGGCCATCGGCCAGGCCGCTGTTGATCAGCAGCCACGGGCCATGGCAGATCGCCGCCACGGGCTTGCCGGCTTCATCCACTGAACGGATGAAGGCCAGTACGGCATCATCGGTGCGCAGTGTGTCCGGATTGATGACCCCGCCGGGCAGAACCACCGCATCGAAGCGTGCAGGATCGGCCTCATCCAACGGGATATCCACCGCGACGGCGTCGCCCCAGTTCTTCTCCTTCCAGCCCTTGATCGTCGCTTCCTTTGCGGGCGAGACCACGCTGACGCGCGCCCCTTCCGCTTCCAGCAAACGCTTGGGTTCGATCAGTTCAGACTGTTCGAAGCCGTGGGTGGCAAGGATGGCAATCTGCTTGCCCTTCAATCGCTCTGCCATGGAGGCACTCCGGTTGGGGGAGCCCACAGAATGGAAGAACGGCCCTTGCGCGGCGGTGACCCTGTCGTGCACGGCAGGTGGAGAGCCGCCGGGTGGTGCCGGCCGCTGGCCGGCACCTGGATTGCGCCTTGCCGGCCAGCGGCCGGCACTACCCGGTACCGATCAGCGCTTGGGCTGCAGCATCGTGCCGGTGCACTTGGGCGAGCCGCAACGGCACTCCCAGATCTTCTTCAGCTTGGCGGTGTGGCGCTCGGCCAGGGTGATGCCGTAGTTGTAGGTCAGCTCCTCGCCGGCCTTGATATCACGCAGTGCCTCGATGAACACCTTGTCGCCCCGGCTGTCGCCGTCCTCGTCCTCCTCGATCACCGCCTCGCAGTTCGGGTCGCAGCTGTGGTTTATCCAGCGCGCGTCGTTGCCCTTGTAGTTGGCGTCGATCACCCAGTCATCGTTGAGGGTGAACAGGAAGGTATGGCCACTTTCGACGTCGCCGCTGTCATCGGCATCGACATCACCGTGGCTGCGCAGCAGGCCCTTGTACTGGATCACGCGCTCGCCCTGCTTGATCGGGGCCACGGCGAACACGCCGTTGCCATGGATGGCGGACTTGCGGGCTTGGATCTTCTTCGGCATCGGCGCGGGCTGTTTGCAGCGAATGGAATGGGGATTCTCGCCCATTCCGGGTGATTGCGAAAATCACCCCGTTGGCGCAGCATTGCGCCCCGGCAACGGCCGCGGTGTGTCCTCCCGGCCTGGCCCAAGCGCCGGCTGAATGCCCGGCTTGGATGGTGGCGAATAAAAGCGTACAATTTCAGTCCGCTTTAAGAGCCACTCGCATCCCCATGTTGCGCGTCACCAAACTCACCGATTACGCCACCGTCGTGCTGACCGTGCTCGCCGCCCGTCCGGGCGAAGTGCTCAGTGCCACCGAGCTGGCCGAATTCACCGGTCTGGAGCCGCCCACCGTCAGCAAGGTGCTCAAGCCACTGGCCCAGGCCGGCCTGGTCGAAGGCCTGCGTGGCGTCCGTGGCGGCTACCGCCTGACCCGCCCGGCCATCGAGATCTCGCTGTTCGAAGTGGTCGAAGCGATGGAAGGGCCACTGGCCCTGACCGAATGCAGCCACGACCACCACCAGTGCGGCATGGCGCCCAAGTGCGGCGCGCGCAGCAGCTGGCGGCTGATCAACGACGTGGTCTCCGAGGCCCTGCGCGATGTCACCCTCGCGCAGATCCTGCCCCCTCTCCCCCTTGCCGATGACGAACAGCGCCGCACCATCGCTGTCGACGTCGTCTCCTGATCCGTAGGCAGCCCCCCATGGCCACCGAAACCATCGAAAACGTCGCCCACGGCGACACCCCCAACCGCGAGATCCACGAGCAGCTCGGCCGCAAGTATTCGGCCGGCTTCATCACCGAGATCGAGTCGGACTCCCTGCCGCCGGGCCTGGACGAGGACACCATCCGTGCCCTGTCGGCCAAGAAGGACGAGCCGGAGTGGATGACGCAGTGGCGCCTGGATGCCTACCGCCACTTCCTGACCCTGCCGATGCCGGACTGGGCCAAGCTGGAGATCGCGCCGATCGACCTGCAGGCGCTCAGCTACTACTCCGCGCCGAAGGGCCCGAAGTACGCCTCGCTGGATGATGTGCCGAAGGAACTGCTCGACACCTACGACAAGCTGGGCGTGCCGCTGCACGAGCGCGCCAAGCTGGCCGGCGTGGCGGTGGATGCGGTGTTCGACTCGGTATCCGTGGGCACCACCTTCCGCAAGGAACTGGCCGAGAAGGGCGTGATCTTCTGCTCGATGTCCGAGGCCATCAAGGAACACCCGGCGCTGGTGCGCCAGTACCTGGGCACCGTGGTGCCGGTCGGTGACAACTACTTCGCCGCGCTCAACTCGGCGGTGTTCTCCGACGGCAGCTTCGTGTTCATTCCCAAGGGCGTGCGCTGCCCGATGGAACTGAGCACCTATTTCCGCATCAACGCCGGCCACACCGGCCAGTTCGAGCGCACCCTGATCGTGTGCGAGGACAAGGCCTATGTTTCCTACCTGGAAGGCTGCACCGCGCCGATGCGCGATGAGAACCAGCTGCACGCCGCGGTGGTCGAGCTGGTCGCGCTGGAAGATGCGGAGATCAAGTACTCCACGGTGCAGAACTGGTACCCGGGCGACGAGAACGGCGTCGGTGGCATCTACAACTTCGTGACCAAGCGTGCCGAATGCCGTGGCGCGCGCAGCAAGGTCACCTGGACCCAGGTCGAGACCGGCTCGGCGATCACCTGGAAGTACCCCTCGTGCGTGCTGCTGGGTGACGATTCGGTCGGTGAATTCCACTCCGTCGCGCTGACCCATCACCGCCAGCAGGCCGACACCGGCACCAAGATGATCCATGTCGGCAAGCGCACCAAGAGCAAGATCGTCAGCAAGGGCATCAGCGCCGGCCGCGGTCAGAACACCTACCGCGGCCTGGTGCGCGTGGACCGCAATGCTGATGGCGCGCGCAACTACACCCAGTGCGATTCGCTGCTGATCGGCAAGCAGTGCGGCGCCCACACCTTCCCCTACATCGAGGTGAAGAACCCGGGCGCCACCGTCGAGCACGAGGCCACCACCTCCAAGATCTCCGATGACCAGCTGTTCTACTGCCGCGCCCGTGGCATCAGCCAGGAAGACGCGGTGTCGATGATCGTCGACGGCTTCTGCAAGCAGGTGTTCCGCGAACTGCCGATGGAGTTCGCGGTGGAAGCCAAGAAGCTGCTGGAAGTCTCGCTGGAAGGTTCGGTGGGCTGACCGCCCGCCCCTGCCCCTCGCAAACGCATTCTCTTTACCGGCGGGCCCTGGCCCGCCCCACGGAAACCCCCACCATGCTGAAGATCGAAAACCTCCACGCCCGCATCGGCGACAAGGAAATCCTCAAGGGCCTGTCGCTGGATGTGAAGCCCGGCCAGGTGCACGCCATCATGGGCCCGAACGGCGCCGGCAAGTCCACCCTGGGCAACGTCCTGGCCGGCCGCGACGGCTACGAAGTGACCGAAGGCAGCGTGCAGTTCGACGGCGTCGACCTGCTGGAGCAGGACCCGGAAGCACGTGCCGCCGCGGGCCTGTTCCTGGCGTTCCAGTACCCGGTGGAAATCCCGGGCGTGAACAACACCTACTTCCTGCGCGCGGCACTGAACGCCCAGCGCAAGGCGCGCGGCGAAGAAGAACTCGATTCCATGCAGTTCCTCAAGCTGGTGCGGCAGAAGCTGGCCGTGCTGCACCTGAAGGACGAACTGCTGCACCGTGGCGTCAACGAAGGCTTCTCCGGCGGCGAGAAGAAGCGCAACGAGATCTTCCAGCTGGCCGTGCTGGAACCGAAGCTGGCGATCCTGGACGAGACCGACTCGGGCCTGGACATCGACGCGCTGAAGAGCGTGGCCGACGGCGTCAACGCACTGCGCGGCGCCGACCGTTCGTTCCTGGTCATCACCCACTACCAGCGCCTGCTGGACTACATCAAGCCGGACGTGGTGCACGTGCTGGCCGATGGTCGCATCGTCAAGAGCGGCGGCCCCGAGCTGGCGCTGGAGCTGGAAGCGCACGGCTACGATTTCCTGAAGGACCGGGTCGTGCCCGAGGCGGCGGTCTGATGAGCGCCCTGCTTGACTCCATGGCCCAGGCCTTCTGTGGCAGCGATGCGCGCCGCGAAGTGCTGGATGCGGCCCTGCGCGACGGCCTGCCCGCCGCCCGCAATGAAGCCTGGAAGTACACCTCGCTGCGCCAGCTGGAACGCCGTGCGTTCGCTGCAGCGCCGCTGCAGGGCCCGGCGCTGGACGCCGCGCTGCTGGACGACATCCCGGCGCCGCGCCTGGTGTTCGTCAACGGCCGCCTGGATGCCACGCTGAGCGATGTGCAGGCCCTGCCGTCCGGCGTGCAGCTGCAGCCGCTGTCGGCCGCGCTGGCCGCTGGCGAAGACGCCGTGCGTTTCCTTGGCCGTCGCTACGAGCGCAGCGAAGAGATCTTCGCCCGGCTCAACGCCGCACTGGCCGATGAAGGCGTCGTGCTGCGCGTGGATGAAGGCGTGCAGGTCGAAACGCCGCTGCAGCTGGTATTCGCCAGCGTCGCCGGCGAAGCCGACCTGGCCTGGCACCATCGCCACCTGATCGAACTGCGCGCCGGCGCCAGCCTGGGCGTGGTCGAGCACCGCTTCAGCGTGGGTGACTCCGCCCACCTGGACAACACCGTGCTGCATGCCCACGTCGCCCGCGATGGCGTACTCAAGCACGCCCGCGTGCAGGCCGGCAGCGCCCGCCAGACCAGCTTCCTGCGTACCGACGCGGTGCTGGCCCGCGACGCGCAGTACCACCGCGTGGACCTGGAACTGGGCGCCGCGCTCAGCCGCCACGAACTGAACGTGCGCCTGGAAGGCGACAACGCCCGGCTGACCGCCAACGGCGTGCTGCTCGGCAATGGCCGCCGCCACGTCGAGACCCGCCTGGGCATCGACCACATCGCGCGCGATACCGCCTGCGAGCTGCTGTGGCGCGGCGTTGCCGCCAACCGCAGCCGCGTGGTGTTCCATGGCGGCATCCAGATCCGCGAAGGCGCCGACGGCACCGACGCGAACCTGTCCAACAAGAACCTGCTGCTGTCGGCCGATGCCGAGATCGACACCCAGCCGACGCTGGTGATCGACGCCGATGAAGTGAAGGCCGCGCACGGCGCGACCGTCGGCCAGCTCGATGCCAATGCGCTGTTCTACCTGCGCTCGCGTGGCCTGCCCCAGGTCCAGGCGCAGGCACTGCTGAGCGCTGCGTTCTGCCATGAACCGCTGAAGATCCTGCCGGACGCGTTGCGCGAGCAGCTGGCACGCCGCTTGGACAAGGCCCTGGCCGAGGCGGGTGTGGCATGAACCTGTCCACGCCACGCCCGATCGAAGAACGCACCGGCGCCCCGGACTGGGATCGCGTCCGCCTCGACTTCCCGCTGCTGATGCGTGAAGTGCACGGCAAGCCGCTGGTCTATTTCGACAACGCCAACACCGGCCAGAAGCCGGTACAGGTGATCGGCGCGGTGGATGAGTTCTACCGCCGCTACAACGCCAACGTCAGCCGCGCGGTGCATGCACTGGGCAGCGAAGCGACCGACGCCTACGAAGGCGCACGCAACAAGCTGGCACGCTTCCTCAACGTGAGCGCCAGCGACCTGGTGCTGTGCAGCGGCACCACCTTCGCCATCAACCTGGTGGCCTACTCGTGGGCGCTGCCGCGATTGAAGGCCGGCGACGTGATCCTGATCACGCGCATGGAACACCATGCCAACATCGTGCCGTGGCAGCTGGTCGCGCAACGTACCGGCGCCACCATCCGCGTGGCCGAGATCACGCCCGATGGCGCGCTGGACCTGGATGCGCTGCGCGCGGCGATGACCCCGGAGGTCAGGCTGCTGGCGGTCACCCATGTCTCCAACGTGCTGGGCACGGTCAATCCGGTGCGCGAGATCTGCCGTGAAGCGCGCAAGCGCGGCATCATCACCGTGGTCGATGGCTCGCAGGCGGTGCCGCACCGCAAGGTCGACGTCGCCGCGATCGGCTGCGACTTCTACGCCATCACCGGCCACAAGATGTGCGGTCCGACCGGCACTGGTGCGCTGTGGGCGCGCCGCGAGCACCTGGACGCGATGCCGCCGTTCCTCGGCGGCGGCGAGATGATCAAGGAAGTCAGCTTCGACGGCACCGTGTTCAACGATGCCCCGCACAAGTTCGAAGCCGGCACCCCGAACATCGCCGGTTTCATCGGCCTGGGCGTGGCCGCCGACTACCTGCAGCAGCTCGGCCAGGAGAACGTGGAAGCCCGCGAAGCCGAACTGCTGGCGCACTTCACCGAGGAGCTGCGCCGCGTCGACGGCCTGCGCATCATCGGCGAAGCGCCGGAGAAGGCCGCCGTGGTCTCGTTCCTGATCGATGGCGCGCATGCGCACGATCTGGCCACCCTGCTCGACCTGGAAGGGGTGGCCGTGCGCTCGGGGCAGCACTGTGCACATCCGCTGCTGCAGTACTTCGGCGTCGCCGCCACCTGCCGTGCCTCGCTGGCGTTCTACAACACGCACGCCGAGATCGAGCGCTTCATGACCGCGCTGACCAAGGTACGCAAGCTTCTGGGCTGAGCCGGCACACCGGGGTCAGATCCCTTTCGCGACGCGAAAGGGATCTGACCCCACCAGTATTCCCGACAGCCGCCGCTGCGACCGCAATGCCCGCCGGATCGCGACCAGATGAACGCGGCATACCGCCCGCAGCGCACCGGGGTCAGATTCCTTTCGCCACGCGAAAGGGCTCTGACCCCACCAGCATTCCCAACAGCCGCCGTTGCAACTGCAATGTCCGCCGGATCGCGACCAGATGAACGCGGCATACTGCCCGCAGCACAGCGGGGTCAGATCCCTTTCGCCACGCGAAAGGGATCTGACCCCGCCAGCATTCCCGACAACCGCCGTTGCGACCGCAATGCCCGCCGGATCGCGACCAGATGAACGCGGCATACCGCCCGCAGCACACCGGGATCAGATCCCTTTCGCCACGCGAAAGGGATCTGACCCCACCAGCATTCCCGACAGCCGCCGTTGCGACTGCAATGCCCGCCGGATCGCCAGCAGATCCCCCGCCGGAATACCCGCCTCGATGAACTCCACATAGCGCCTGCACCGTTCATCCGCATCAGAACCCATCAGCTCAAATGCCGAATGCGGCTCGAGCAGCGCATTGGGCCTGCCACGCGCATTGGCACGATAGCTCGACCAGCGATAGTCACCGGGATGCGCCACCTTCCCCGCCCGCACCGGATTGAGCTCGATGTAGCGCTGGCAGGCCAGCAGATAGCGATCCGTATCCACCACCGTGGAGTGGAAGCGCCCTTCCCATAACGTGCCGATGCGGCCCTGCCGATCATTCACCCGACGTACGTAGGTCCGGTTCACGGCCTGCATCATCCGCGACAGCCCGCCGCAGAGATCAGGCGTTGCCAGAAGATGGACGTGATTGTCCATCAGCACATAGGCGTGGACCCGGCACTGCTGCTGACCTGCGTCATGACACAGCAGGCGCAGGTAGGCGACGCGGTCGCCATCCGCAAAGAACACGCGCTGACGATTGTTGCCGCGCTGGACGACATGTTGCGGATATCCGGGCGCATCGATGCGCCGTGGCCTTGGCATGGGCTGCTCCTGGTAGCAGGGGGTCAGGGCCCTTCGCTGCGCAAAGGGATCTGACCCCGAGCATCTGCCGATTCCGGGCCCGTGCCAGTCGGTCCATGGCCTGCCGTTGAGTCAGTAGATGCCGGGGTCAGATCCCTTTCGCGTTGCGAAAGGGATCTGACCCCACTCCCCCATTTGCGCCCGCCCACGCCCCACCTAGAATGGGGCCATGAGCACCCTGACCTTCCGCGCCGCCACGCCGGCCGACATCCCCGCCCTGATCGCCCTCGTCACCTCGGCCTACCGTGGCGACGCCAGCCGCGTTGGCTGGACCACCGAAGCCGACCTGCTGGATGGCGCCCGCATCGACGCCGAAGGCATCCAGGCCGACCTCGACCGCCCGCGCTCCACGATCCTGCTGGCCGAGCGCGAGGGCCAGCTGGTGGCCTGCGCCCACGTTGCCGACGTCGACGGCAACGGCTACTTCGGCATGTTCTCGGTCGATCCGGCCCAGCAGGGCGGCGGGGTCGGCAAGCAGCTGATGGACGCCGCCGAAGCGCACGCCGCACGCGAATGGAAGGTGCCGGTGATGCAGATGACGGTGATCGACGTACGCGACGAACTGATCGCCTTCTACGAGCGCCGCGGCTACCAGCGTACCGGCATCAAGAAGCCGTTCCCATATGGCGACGAACGCTTCGGAATCCCCAAGCGCGACGATCTGCGCTTCGAGGTCCTGGAAAAGCCACTGGCCGGAGCCGCCGCGTGAGCGATACCTGGACCTTCGTGTGTGCCGGCAACGAGCTGCTGCCCGGTGAAATGAAGAGCGTGTTCGACGAAGTGACCGGCACGCCGATCGTGGTGTTCAACCTCGACGGCGAGCTGTACGCGCTGGAAGACCAGTGCACGCATGAGGAGTTCGAGCTGTCCTCGGGCGAGTTCAACACCGACGAAGGCAGCGTGGAATGCGTGCTGCACGGCGCGCGCTTCGACGTGCGCGATGGCCGCGCCCTGTGCGCCCCGGCCTATACGCCGGTACCCAAGTTCCCGGTGAAGCGCGAACACGACGCCGTCTGGACCCGCGACGACCGCGATTGAAGCGCCCCTGGCCGCCGGCGACTCCGCCCAGGGGTGGAACCAGCGGAGCGCGCTGAGAGGCGTTCAGGGGCCTCCCCGGGCCTCCAGACCGCTCGTTCGCCCGCGCATATGCGAATCATTATCGTTGATGTTATCCTACGTAACATCTTCGTAACGACTCCGCCCCCTGCGCCATGGCTTTGCCCGCGCCCGCCGCCACGCTGTGCCAGCTTGCCCGCCATGGGTGGCCGTTGGCTGTGGCCCTGCTGCTGACGCTGCTGCTGGGCTGGTCGGCCCTGCACGAAGGGCGCGATGGACCCGCCACCTACGGCTGGCAGGCACACGCTGAAGATCTTCAGCAGGCTATGCCGATGCCGGCCCCGCCGGCGGACGAGTGCCCGCGCCATGCGGTGCCAGCACCGGAGCCGCCGCTGGATGGCGAGGGCACAACGCCCTGTACCGGACTGGCTCCCCCGCGCGCCGCCCTGGTCGCGCATGTTCCGCTGTGGCGCTCCGATGCCCTGCACTGGCAGCTGCACGATCCCGCACTGCGGTTGAACCCCGGCCACGCACCGCCCGCACCGCACGCCAGCTGAGGCGCCCTGCGGCCATTGCCGTGCGCCTGGAGTCGTCCGCCGCCCAGCCGAGCATCGGCTCGGCTCTACAGAAGACGCCCTCTACATGCCGTCGCGCTGTCTGCGCTTCGGCTCTCGCCCCTTTCCGATCCCAGCCACTACCACCCAAGCCATGACCCACATCACGTCCCGCAAGCGCGCCCCGCGCGTTTCCCTGCTCGCCACCGCCACCCTGGCCGCCGGCTTCGCGCCGTTGGCTGCACAGGCGGCCGACAGCGCTGACGCAGCCTCCTCCCGCAAGGCCACCGACCTGGACAAGGTGCAGGTGCGCGGCAGCTGGTTCAATCCGTCCTCACCGAAGTTCACCGCCGAGCTGCTGGACACCCCGAAGTCGGTGTCGATCGTCTCGGAAAAGCTGATCGCCGAAACCGGTGCGACCAACCTGCAGGATGCGCTGCGCATGGTGCCGGGCATCACCTTCGGTGCCGGCGAAGGCGGCAATCCGACCGGTGATCGCCCCTTCATCCGTGGCTTCGATTCGCAGAGCAACGTCTTCGTCGATGGCCTGCGCGACGTCGGCTCGCAGACCCGCGAGATCTTCGACCTGGAGCAGGTGGAAGTAGTCAAGGGCCCGAGCTCGGCCTACGGCGGCCGTGATTCCGGCGGTGGCAGCCTGAACCTTGTGAGCAAGACGCCGAAGCTGAAGAACGAGACCAGCGCCAGCATGGGCATCGGCACCGACAGCTACGCGCGCGGCACCGTGGACGCCAACTACGTGCTGGGCGATGGCATCGCCGCGCGCCTGAACCTGATGAAGCACGAATCGGACATCGCTGGCCGTGACGCCGCCAATGTCAGCCGCTGGGGTATCGCGCCGTCGATCGCGTTCGGCCTGAACGGCCCGGCCCAGCTGATCGCCAGCCACTACCACATGCAGAGCGATGACCTGCCGGACGCGGGTGGCTTCCCGTATGGCAACCCGAACGGTGCGCCGGCCTCGAAGTGGGTCGACGGCCGCCCGATGGTGCCGGACCGCAACAACTACTACGGCCTGGTCGACCGTGACTTCCAGCGTACCCGCGCCGACATCAGCACCCTGGATGCCAGCTACGACTTCGGCGGCCACAAGCTGCGCAACATCGCGCGCCTGGGCAACACCAGCAACGACTACCTGTGGACCCAGCCGGACGACAGCCAGGGCAACCCGAACAACTACGGCACCCTGTGGCGCCGGACCAACAGCCGTGCCGTCGACGTCAAGAGCTTCGCCGACCAGCTGGGCCTGACCGGTGCCTTCCAGACCGGTGCGCTCAAGCACAGCTACAGCGCGGGCGTGGAATACAGCGACGAGAAGATGACCCGCGGCAGCTATCTGATGACCCCGGGCACCAGCAACCCGCTCACCGGCAACAGCAAGTGCCCGACCACCGGCGCGGCCACCGGCTACAACTGCACCGATTTCGCCAATCCGAACCCGCGCGATCCGTGGGCGGCCACCCATTCGGTGTACCGCAGCGACAAGGCACTGGACGTAGAGCAGCGCACCAGGACCACCTCGGCCTACGTGTTCGACACCATCGAGCTCAATGAGCAGTGGATGATCAACCTCGGCCTGCGCTACGACGACTTCCGCACCACCCTGACCACCCCGGTGGCCGGCAAGGCACCGACCCGCGTGCGCAACAGCAACGACTTCCTGAACTACCAGGCCGGCGTGGTGTTCAAGCCGGCCGCCAACGGCAGCATCTACCTGTCGTGGGGCACCTCCTCGACTCCGCCGGGCATGGACGGTGGTGATGGTTCGGACGGCCTGAGCGCCGCCGTGGCCGACCTCAAGCCGCAGGATACGAAGAACCTCGAGCTGGGCACCAAGTGGGACCTGTTCGACCAGCGCCTGAACCTCACCGCGGCGATCTTCCACACGGTGATGAACAACGCGCGCGTGACGGTCGACAACGGCACCAGCCAGAATGCCGGCAAGAAGGAAATCAACGGCTTCGAGCTGGGCTTCACCGGCCAGCTGACCGACGCCTGGAGCCTGTACGGCGGCTACACCTACCTGGACTCGGAACTGAAGGACAACGGCTTCGTCTGTGGTGCACCGGTCGGCCGCACCTGCCCGTCCAACGTCTACGTGCCCTCGCCGTACAACGGCAACGTATTCCCGAACACCGCCAAGCACAGCGCCAACCTGTGGACCACCTACCGCTTCCCCATCGGCCTGACCGTCGGTGCCGGTGCGTTCTACTCGGACAAGCAGTACGGTGACGTCGCCAACACCAAGTGGATCGCCAGCTACACCCGCTTCGACGCGATGGCCAGCTACGCGATCCAGGACAACATCAGCCTGCAGCTCAACGTGCAGAACCTGACCGACAAGACCTACTTCACCAAGGCCTATGCCTCGCACTACGCGAGCATCGCCCCGGGTCGCTCGACCACCCTGGCACTGAACGTGAAGTTCTGATGTAGCTTCGCTCCACCACGGCGGCAGGCTCTCCTGCCGCCGTTTTTGTTTCCGGCGATACTCACCCCATGGCAACCCGTACCCCCATCGACAGCGACGCCCTGGCCGAGCTGCTGCAGCACGATCCGCAGGCCGCGTTCGCACGCGTGCGCGACGCTGCGCAGGCTGGGCAGGTCGATGCACAGCTGCTGCTCGCGCAGATGCACATGGAAGGCAAAGGCACCGCACAGGACGCCTCGGCGGCGCTGCTCTGGTACGAAACCGCCGCCAACAACGGCGCGCCGATGGCGATGAACATGCTCGGCCGCTGCCATGAGCTGGGCCACGGCACGGCGGTCAACCTGGCGCTGGCGGCGGTGTGGTACCGGCGCGCGGCCGACACCGGCCTGGACTGGGGCCTGTACAACCTGGCCAACCTGCTGGCCACCGGCCGCGGCATTGCGCAGGACCGCGCGCAGGCACTGGCCCTGTACACCCGTGCCGCGCACCTGGGCCACGCCAAATCGATGAACCTGCTGGCCCGCCACCTCGAAGACGGGCTGGATACCGCACCCGATCCGCAGGCGGCGCTGGCCTGGTACCAGCGCGCGGCCGAGGCCGGTGATTTCCGCGGCCAGGCCAACTACGCCTCGATCCTGCTGCAGGCCGGCCAGGTCGAGCAGGCCGTGCACTGGCTGCGGCTCGCACTGGCGCACGGCAGCCCGGCATTCATGGCGCACATCGTGCCGGAGCTGGCCGCGTCACCGCATCCACAGGTGCGCGCCCTGGTCGCACCGCCGTCCCTCTGAGGAGTCCCGCATGCTGCTGCACATCCCCGACATTCTCAGCGCCGACCAGGTCGCCGACTTCCGCCGCCGCCTCGACGCCGCCGACTGGACCGATGGCCGCGAAACCGTGGGGCATCTGGGCGCACAGGCCAAGCACAACCAGCAGCTGCCCGAGGCTTCGCCGCTGCGCCGCGAACTGGGCGAGATCATCCTCGTCGCGCTGGCCCGGCACCCGCTGTTCTTCAGTGCCGCGCTGCCGCTGAAGTACCTGCCACCACGCTTCAACCGCTACAGCGGTGGCGGCACCTATGGCTACCACGTCGATGGCGCGGTGATGAACCTGGCCAATGGCGAACAGCTGCGTTCGGACATCTCCTGCACCCTGTTCCTGTCGGCGCCGGACGAATACGAAGGCGGCGAGCTGATCATCAGCGATACCTACGGCGAGCACGAAGTGAAGCTGCCGGCCGGCGACCTGGTCGTGTATCCGTCCAGCAGCCTGCACCAGGTGCGGCCGGTCACCCGCGGCGCGCGCGTGGCCTCGTTCTTCTGGGTGCAGAGCATGATCCGCGACGATGTGCAGCGCCGCCTGCTGTGGGAAATGGATGGCGCGATCGAGCGCCTGCGGCAGACCGGCGGCGACGCCGAGGCGGTCCTGCAGCTGACCGGCGTGTACCACAACCTGTTGCGGCGCTGGAGCGAAGTCTGAGCCTTGCCGGGCCGGCCTGCGGCATTTTGGCAATCATTCTCATTTGCAACGGCTAACAGCTCTCATTACAATCACGCCCCGTTGATGCCGGCCGCTGCCGGCAGACCCTTGGGGACCCCCGCTTGCTGCGCCCGCTTCGCCCTCGCCCACTCATCCATCGCAAGATGGGCACCGCCATGCGCGGCCAGCGTCCTGCGCTGGCCAGCCTGCTGGCGTGGGTGGCAATGCTGGCGTTGCTGCTGGGCACCCTGCCGCTGCTGCCACAGGCCCACGCCGGCATCGCCGTGCAGGTGCCGTTGGAGGAGCGCGGAGGCGAAGCGCCCCTGCAGGAAGAGGCGCCGGCCAAGCTGCGCCGCTGCGCCTCCGCTCCGGTGAAGTCGGCCGAGAAGGCACGCCCGCCGTTGCTGCTGGCCAGCCACTGGCTGCGCACTGAGCTCGACCTCGTACCCGCCATGCCGGCCATGCCCGGCGTGCGCGCGGACTGGCCGCTGGCCGCTCCGGACACGCCCTGGGCCGATGCGCCCGGGCGCCGTCAGCAACGCGGCCAGGCGCCGCCGCTCGCCTGATCCACGGCCCGACGTGACCGCCTGCGCGGTCGCGCCTGCACGCCGCTGCCTGCTTCATCCCTGCCGCCCCTGACCGGCCCTTCCGTGCCTGCCGCGCCCTTCGCGCACGGCACCGCGCCACCTTGCATCCTTCGAGGTAACTGCCATGGCTCAGCGCCATCGTGTCCGTTCTTCCCTGTCCCGTACCCTGCTGACCAGCGCCGTGCTGGCGGCTTTCGCCAGCCCCGCCTTCGCCCACGGTGACGCCGCAGGCGCGCCGCAGACGCTGGACAAGGTGGTGGTCACCGCCGCCGGCTTCGAGCAGAAGGTGATCGATGCCCCGGCCAGCATCAGCGTGGTCAGCCGCGAGGAACTGAGCAAGCGCCCGTACACCAGCCTGGTCGATGCGCTGCGCGACGTCGAAGGCATCGACGTCGGCCTGGAAGCGACCGACAAGAACGGCCGCGCCACCGTGTCGATGCGCGGCCTGCCGTCCGAGTACACCCTGGTGCTGATCGACGGCCGCCGCCAGAGCAATGTCGGCCAGATCTATCCGAACAACTTCGGTGGCGGCCAGTTCGCCTACCTGCCCCCGCTGGACGCGATCGAACGCATCGAAGTCGTGCGCGGGCCGATGTCCACGCTGTACGGTTCGGACGCGATGGGCGGTGTCATCAACATCATCACCCGCCGCAACCAGGACAGCTGGCACGGTTCGGTCAGCCAGGGCTTCACCGTGCAGCAGGACGACCAGTTCGGCGATGCACGCACCACCGACCTCTACCTCAGCGGCCCTTTGCTGAAGGAGCGCCTCAGCCTGGCAGTACGCGGCAGCTACTACGACGCGAAGGCTTCCAACCCGGAATGGGATGCGTTGTCCCTGCCCGACGGCACCCTGTGGGAGCGCAGCATCGGCTTCGGCGGTGGTGGCAAGTCGGTGGCCAACACCAACTGGAACAGCGGCGTGCGGTTGGACGTCCGCATCAACGACGATCACGAACTGTGGCTGGACTACGACGTGTCGCGGCAGAAGTTCGACAACAGCGAAGGCCAGACCGGCACCCTCGACAGCCTGGCCAGCCTGTGGCGCGTCGGCAATGCCGTCATTCCCAACCCGAACGGCAGCGGTACCGTCACCCGTCGCGTGGTGCAGCCGCGCGTGGGCTACACCGCCTACCAGCGCTACGAACGCGACCAGTTGTCGCTGACCCATCAGGGCCGCTACAGCTTCGGTACCTGGCAGACCTCGCTGACCCACAGCAAGAGCAGCAACCTGGGCCGTTCGCTGCCGCTGACCCTGGAAGAGCGCGCCAACCTGCAGACGCTTTGGAATGACGTCTGCCGCCGCACCGGTGCTGCCAACAACTGTGCGGCCGGCCGCGGCAACGCCCTGGTTGCCCTCAACCCGAGCGAGATGGCGCGCCTGCAGGCGTTCCTGCCGCGCCCGCTGCGCACCATGGAACTGGAAGGCTACGTGCTCGACACGATGCTCGACCTGGACTTCGGCGCGCACACGCTGACCGTGGGCGGCCAGTACAACGACACTGACATGGTCGACGGTGTGTTCGGCATGGATGGCGCCGGCTACCGCAGCAACGTCAAGCAGATGCACCGCATGTGGGCGCTGTTCGCCGAGGACAACTGGGCGCTGACCGACACCCTCACCGCCACCTTCGGCCTGCGCTACGACGACCACAACGTATTCGGCAGCCATGTCAGTCCGCGTGGCTACCTGGTGTGGAATGCCAGCGATGCGTGGACCTTCAAGGGCGGCGTCAGCACCGGCTACAAGACCCCGCGTCCGGACCAGCTGTTCCCGGGCATCACCGGCTTCGGTGGCCAGGGCGTGCTGCCACTGGTCGGTTCGCCGAACCTCAAGCCTGAAACCAGCACCAACTACGAACTGGCCGCCTACTATGAAGGCCAGCGCTGGGGCTTCAACGTCACCGGCTTCTTCAACACGTTCGAAGACAAGATCGCCAGCGGCGGCACCTTTGCGAACTGCGAAGTGGCCCGCGCCGGCAGCGGCTACTGCGTGGACATCGGCCCGGGCTGGGCGGCACTGGGCTACAGCACGTTCACCCAGAGCGTGAACATCGACAAGGCCGAGACCCGCGGTGCCGAACTGGCCGCGCATGTCGACCTGCTCGACACCCTGCAGCTGCGCGGCAACTACACCTGGACCAGGAGCGAGCAGACCAGCGGCGCGCAGAAGGGCCTGCCGATCAGCGGCACGATGCCGGCCAGGCACATGGCCAATGCCAGCCTCAACTGGCAGGTCAACGAAGCGATCAGCCTGTCGCTGATCGGCGAAGGCCGCTACGACCGCTACCGCGACACGCTGCTGGACGCCAACGGCGCCAGCCACACCCGCTACTACCAGGACTACACCATCTTCCATCTCGGTGGCAGCTGGAAGGCCACGCCATGGCTGACGGTGAACGCACGGGTCAACAACCTGTTCGACAAGGACTTCGTTTCGCAGTCGTGCCTGCTGATCAGCCAGAGCGAGTTCAACTGCGTGGACGACTACGCGACCAAGGACCAGCGCCGCAGCTACTGGATCTCGTTGAACGCGAAGTTCTGATCGCCGCGCCCGGCCCCGGTGGGTGCCGACCTTGGTCGGCACCGCTTCATCCACGCGTGGCGTGGATCTACCGATCGGTAGTGCCGGCCGCTGGCCGGCAATCGCCCTCCAGCGATACAGAACGACACGCAATTGCGAGCTATTCTCATCAATGATGTAATGGGCAGTCCCCGTCCGCCTCGAACCGTGCCGTGAGCCGTCCTGCCTCTTCCACCGTGGCGCAGCAACAGAACCGTGGCTTCTGGCTGCGGACGCTGCACCAGTGGCACTGGATCAGCTCGGCGGTGTGCCTGATCGGCATGCTGCTGTTCGCGGTGACCGGCCTGACCCTCAACCACGCCGCGAAGATCGAAGCCAAACCCCAGGTGCAGAACCAGCATCTGGAACTGCCGGCCGATCTGCTCGGCCAGCTCGGCACGCGCGAAAACGGCAATGCACCGATTCCGCGCCCGGCCCGGCACTGGCTGGACACGCAGCTGGGCATCGCCATCGGCGGGCGCCCGGCAGAGTGGTCGGCCGAGGAGATCTACCTGTCGCTGCCGCGCCCCGGCGGCGACGCCTGGCTGAGCATCGATCGCGGGACCGGCGCGGTGGAGTACGAATCAACCTCGCGCGGCGCGGTGTCCTACCTCAACGACCTGCACAAGGGCCGCAACGCGGGCCCGGCGTGGGGCTGGTTCCTGGACCTGTTCGCCGTGGCCTGCCTGGTGTTCTGCATCACCGGCCTGTTCCTGCTGCACCTGCATGCACGCCAGCGGCGCATGACCTGGCCGCTGGTCGGCCTCGGCCTGATGATTCCGCTGCTGATCGCCCTGCTGCTGATCCACTGACTTTCCTTCGTTTCCGGAGCCGCCCCATGCGCGTCACCCTGACCATCGCCCTCAGCGGCCTGCTGGCCACCTCGCCGGCGTACGCCACCACCCTCGACATCAACGTCGAAGTGCCCAAGCTCAACGTGGCCGAGTACCACCGCCCGTACGTGGCGGTGTGGCTGGAAGGCGCCGACCAGAAGGTCGCGGCCAACCTGTCGGTCTGGTACCAGCAGACCAGCAACAGCGAAGGCCACGGCACCAAGTGGCTGCCCGACCTGCGCCAGTGGTGGCGCAAGAGCGGCCGCACCCTGCAGGTGCCGGTGGACGGCGTGACCGGCCCGACCCGCCCGGCCGGCAAGCACGCGCTGTCGTTCAACGACAGGCAGCCGGCACTGAAGCAACTGGCCCCGGGCAACTACACCCTGGTGGTGGAAGCGGTGCGCGAAGTCGGTGGCCGCGAACTGCTGAAGATCCCCTTCACCTGGCCGGCCACCGCCGCGCAGAACGGCAAGGCGCAGGGCGCCACCGAACTGGGCCAGGTCACCCTCGCCGTCAAACCATAACTGCCTGAGCCGGGGTCGGATCCCTTCCGCAGGAAGGGCTCTGACCCCATCGCCCTATCCCTCGGGGTCAGAGCCCTTTCCGCTGGAAAGGGATCCGACCCCTTCCAACTGGAGTCTTCCGCATGAAGCGCACGCTCGTCCTCGCCGCCGCCCTGGCCGCTGCCCTTCCCTTCTCCGCCCTGGCCCACAAGGCCTGGCTGCTGCCCTCGCAGACCGTGATCGCCGGCAACGCGCCGTGGATCACCGTCGACGGTGCGGTCTCCAACGATCTGTTCTACTTCAACCACGTGCCGCTGCGCCTGGAATCGCTGGTGATCACCGCGCCGGACGGCAGCACCGTGCAGCCGCAGAACGCGTCGACCGGCAAGTACCGCAGCGTGTTCGACATCGAACTGAAGCAGTCGGGCACTTACCGCATCGCGTCGGTCAATGACGGCCTGTTCGCCACGTACGAGCAGAACGGCGAGCGCAAGCGCTGGCGCGGCAGCGTGGCTACCTTCGGTGAACTGCCGAAGGACGCGAAGAAGCTGGAAGTGAGCCAGTCGATCGGCCGCGTGGAGACCTTTGTCACCAACGGTGCGCCGAACGACACCGCGCTGAAGCCGACCAACCGTGGCATCGAGCTGGTCGCCGTCGACCACCCGAATGACCTGTTCGCCGGCGAGGAAGCCACCTTCCGCGTGCTGGTCGATGGCAAGCCGACCGCCGGCCTGGAGTTCGAGATCGTGCGTGGCGCCACCCGCTACCGCAACGCGCAGGACGAGCTGAAGCTGACCAGCGATGCCAAGGGCGAGATCAAGGTGACCTGGCCGGAAGCCGGCATGTACTGGCTGGAGACCGGCACCGAGGACAACAAGACGTCGGTGAAGCAGGCCGCCAAGCGCCGCCTGAGCTACGTCGCCACGCTGGAAGTGCTGCCGCAGTAATGTGGACCGCGATGCCGGGCATTCCCCGGCATCGCCACCGCAACGCATCACCATGACCGATTCCCATCTCGACATCGCCCGCCTCGGTGGCACCACCATGGGCACCACCTGGAGCGTGTCGCTGCTCGCGTCGCGCCAGCGCGACCTGCACCCGCTGCACGCCGGCATCCAGGCGCGGTTGGACGACGTGGTCGCGCAGATGAGCACTTGGGAGCCCGGCTCGGATCTGAGCCGCTACAACCGCGCCGACGCTGGCCAATGGTGCGTGCTGCCGGCGGAGACCCGCCACGTTGTGACCTGCGCACAGGCCATCGCTGCCGCCAGTGACGGCGCCTTCGATCCCACCATCGGTCCGCTGGTTGCACTGTGGGGCTTCGGCGCACATGCCGGCGAACGCCGCCAGCCCGACGCCGCTACCCTGCAGGCCACCCGTGAGCGTTGCGGTTGGCAGCGCCTGCAGTGGCAGGATGATGCGCTGCTGCAACCGGGCCGGCTGGAACTGGATCTCTCTGCGATCGCCAAGGGCTTCGGCGTCGATCACGTCGCCGCTTGGCTGCGCGCGCAAGGCATTGCTGCAGCATTGATCGAAGTCGGCGGCGAACTGGCCGGCTACGGCCGCAAACCGGACGGCCAACCGTGGCGCGTGCTGGTGGAATCCGCACCGGAAGAGGATGTGCACACCGAAACCCCGCCACGGGTGCTGGCGCTGGACGGCAAGGCGGTGGCCACTTCGGGCGATCGCTGGCACCAGTACCAGGCCGATGGCGAGGCCTACAGCCACAGCCTCGACCCGCGTACGGGCAGGCCGGTGCAGCAGGTCGCCGCAGCGGTCACCGTCGTGGCCGACGACGCCATGCACGCCGATGCCTGGGCTACCGCACTGACCGTGCTGGGTCGCGAACAGGGCATGGCGCTGGCCGAGCGCGAAGGACTGGCCGCGCGCTACCTGCAACGCACCGCAGACGGCCCGCAGGAATTTCTCAGCAGCGCCTTCCAGCGCCTGCTCGACGGGCAGGACGCATGAGCACTCGGCCATCGCGTGCGTGGCTCGGCAACACACTTGTACTGATCGTACTGGCGCTGATCGCCTGGGCGCTGCTGCGCCTGCACCTCGGCGACGCCTGGTGGCAGGGCGCACCGCCGGCACGGCAATCGCAGATCGCCATCATCGCCACCGCGCTGTACGCGCTGGCCTGCGCAGCCCTGTGGTGGCGCACTCGTCCGCGCGATGATGCGGCGTCCGCCGATACCGCACCGCTCCTGCTGGTCTGGTCCAGCCAGACCGGCTTTGCCCGCGAACTGGCCGAACGCAGTGCCGAGGCCCTGCGTGGTGCCGGCGTGCCGGTGCGTGTGCGCGGGCTGCATGAGGTCGACGCCGCATTGCTGGCCGACAGCCAGCGCGCGCTGTTCATTGCCAGCACCACCGGCGAAGGCGATCCGCCCGACCACGCCCTGCGGTTCCTGCGCGGGGTGATGGCCGCGCCGCCTCCGTTGCAGCATCTGCAGTACGGCGTGCTAGCGCTGGGCGACCGCAGCTATGGCCACTTCTGCGGATTCGGCCACCAGCTGGACCAGTGGCTGCGCCAGCATGGCGCGCACCCGCTGTTCGATGCGATCGAGGTCGACAATGCCGATCCGGCGGCGCTGCGACATTGGCAGCAGTTGCTGGGACAACTTGGCGGAGGCGCCACTGAACTGCCCGACTGGAGCCCGGCCGAGTATCAGCCGTGGACGTTGCTGCAACGCCAGCATCTGAATCCGGGCAGCCCCGGCGGCCCGGTGTACCGGGTGCGCCTGCAGCCACCGCCTGGCGTCGATGTGCAGTGGCAGGCCGGCGACATCGCCGAGATCGGCCCGCAGCACCCACGCCACAGCGCGCGCGCCTGGCTCGATGCACAGGGCTTCAATGCAGACACCGTGCTGGATGACGGGCAGGCGTTGCTGGCCCGTATCGAGCGCTCACATCTGCCATCGCTGGTTCCCCCGGGTGATCTGCCCGCACTGCTGGCAACCCTGCAACCGCTGCCGCATCGCGAGTACTCGATCGCCTCGGTGATGGCCGACGGCGCGGTGGAGCTGCTGGTGCGCCGCCAACTGCGCGCCGACGGTACACCCGGCATCGGCAGCGGCTGGCTGTGCGACCACGCGCCCATCGGCGAACCGGTGCAACTGCGGCTGCGCCGCAACGACAATTTCCATGGCGTGCCCACCGATGTACCGCTGCTGCTGATCGGCAACGGCACCGGCATCGCCGGCCTGCGCGCGCACCTGCACGAACGTGCCCAGCGCGGCGCGCGCCGCACCTGGCTGCTGTTCGGCGAGCGCACCGCCGCGCACGACTTCCATTTCGGCGAAGAACTGCAGGCGATGCTGGCCAGCGGCACGCTGGCACGGCTGGATGCAGTGTTCAGCCGCGACGGCGGCGCGCATCGCTATGTGCAGGACCGGCTGCAGGCCGAAGCGGCGACGCTGCGGCAGTGGGTCGATGAAGGCGCGACGATCCTGGTCTGCGGCAGCCTGCAGGGCATGGCCCCGGGCGTGGATGCAGTGATCGAGCGGGTGCTGGGTACCGCAGGCAAGGAAGCGATGCTGCTGGCCGGTCGTTACCGGCGCGATGTGTATTGAACGAACCGTCAGGGTCGGTTCCCTTTCCGCAGGAAAGGGCTCTGACCCCAACCACAGCCGCACCATGACGGCGTGCCCAGGCATGGTGGCAACCGCACGGCAGTAGATCCACGCCATGCGTGGATGGCGCCCACCGGCGCCCAGGAATCATGCCCCCGCCGCGCTCACCCGTATCGCCAACAACTCGCCACCACCGCTGAGCGCATGCCGTTGCCTCTCGCCCGCCGCCAACCACGCGGTGTCTCCCGCCTGCAGCGCCGGCAGGCCACTATCGGCACCGAACTGCGCCTGTCCGGCCAGCAGATGCAGCGCCCACGCAACGCCCGGTTCGCAGAAGAAGAACATCGACCCCACCAGCGGCCGGTGCAGCAGTTCGGCCTGCAGCAGCTCGCGCTTCCACATCAGGTTGAAGTCGTGGGTGGTGCCATCGACCAGTTCACCGTGCAGCGCTTCTTCACCGGCAAAGCGCACCCGCCCGTGCGGCGGCAGCACCTGGGCCACGCGGCCATCCTCGAAACGCAGGCGCACGCCATTGCCCTGCAGCAGCACCAGTTCTCGCTCCACGCCGGGGAAGGTGGAGAACGCAGCGTCCTGCTCGATCTCGGCCACCGACAGGCGCAGCGCCCAGTCATCACCCTCTGCGGGCAGGCGCAGGATCTCGCGGGTCCAGCCAAGTCCATTCCGCCAGCGTTCGCGACGATAGTCCAGGCTGGAAATGACCTGGCTCGGAGTGTGCAACAGGGAGTCGACGTTCATCGGCGCATTGCATCACGCCACGCGCCATCATGCATCACCGCGTAGCGAGCGTGCCCTGGCCACCGCATCCGCCGGCCAGCAGCTGCGAGTGCTTCAGCCAATCCTGGTCAGGGTAGTAAGCAAACACCATCGTGCCGCCACGCAACGCATCGATCAGCGGCTTGGCCACCGAAAGGCGCACCGCCGGGCAACCCAGGCTGCGACCCAAGCGCCCCTGCAGCTGCGCGGTGGCCGGGTTCACGTACGGCGCACCGTGGATGACGATCGCGCGTTCGCGCGCACGGTCGTTGAAGCCCGGCTCCAGCCCGGCCAGGCGCAGCGAATATCCATTACCGCCCATGTAGGTCTCCTGCGCGGTGAACGCGCCGAGGCTGGACATGAAACTCCCATCGCGGTTGGAGAAGTGCTGGGTGCGGTTCTCGCCGCTGTTGCGGCCATGCGCCACCCATTCCTCGAACAGCAGGCGCTGGTGGGCCAGGTCGAACACCCACAGGCGCGGCTCGGTGGACGGCCGCGAATAATCGATCACGCTGAGACGATCACCGTTGATGCCCAGCTCCGGACGCTGCAACGCACAGCGCATGGCGTGCGCCGCCAGCTGCAACACGTGGCGGTCAGCCTTGGGCGCACTGCGCGACAGCAAGGCAGCCAGATCATCAGCGCTGGTGGCAAGGGCGGGCGTCTGTGCCAGCGCCGGGGCGCTGGCCGAGGTCGCCAGCAGGCCGAACGCGGCCAGCCGGCACAGGCGGGATGCAGTCATGGGCACAACGAGGGGACTCAGTTGCCCTTGAGGGTGGACCTTGGCGGCTCGGATTCCAAGACCGGCTGCATTCCGGATTCAGCCGGGCTTGGGCGGACCGCCGGCAACGAGGTCACCAGCAGGGTCGTGCCCGGCACCAGCACCTGGTACAGCTGGCGGGCAAAATCGGCCGGCAGCGCCATTGGCAACGAGGGCGTGGCCAGCAGGTCCGGGGTGGCCTGGGCACGATCCTGGCCCAGCAGCGGATAGGCCGTCCACTGGTGCAGGCGCTGGTTCACGTCCAGCGGGCTGGGCGTATCGCTGTAGCCCTGCCCCATCACGAACAGCGTGGTGCCCTGGAATGCCGGCAGGGCGTCGGCCTTCAGCGGCGACTCGCCGATCATCACGCCATCGCGCAGCACGTACAGGCGCTGGTCATGCAGGCTGACCAGGATGCCGACCTGCCCGGCCGGGGCTGCGCTGTCGTCCCACCAGGCCTGCGCCGGGGCCCCGCCCTCGGTTTCCGGCAAAGCCTGGCCGCGCGCGTTGACCGGGGCCAGCACCGAAGGATAGGCCAGGGTCATCGGCGAACTCTTGGCGTCGGCCACCACCACCGTATCGCCGCGCTGGGTTTCGCTGAACAGCTTCTGCGCGAACGCCTGCGGCAGGCGCACGCAGCCGTGCGAGGCCGGGTGCCCGGGCAGGCTGCCGCCATGCAGGGCGATGCCGTCCCAGGTCAGCCGCTGCATGTAGGGCATCGGCGCGCTGTTGTAGAGGTTGGACTTGTGGTCCTTGTCCTTCTGCAGGATGGTGAATACGCCGGTCGGCGTCTCGTGCCCGGCCTTGCCCGAGCTGATCGTGGTCAGGCCGATGGCGATGCCGTTGCGGTAAACGTAGGCACGCTGCTCATCGAGGCTGACCACCAGCACGATCGGGCCGGTCGGCGAGATTTCCGGATGCCACAGGTACTCGCCCGGTTTCAGGTCGGTCGGCCCGCGCACGTCGGCGGTGCTGGCTTCGGCCGCAGGCTTGACTGTCGGCGTCGGCGCAGCGGCATGGGCCAGCAGTGGCAGGGTCAGTGCCAGGGCGAGCATCAGGGTCGTGGGGCGGTGCACAAGCATCCAGCGGGGTCCTTTCCATGCGGAGCGGCCACCGTACACCATCGGCCCGTGGTGGCCGCGGCAAAACCAGGCGCCGGAAATGAAATTGCCCGGCGACACAGCCATGTGTCGTACCGGGCAATCGTTACGTCCTTGTCGGCCTGCTGCCGCCCCCTCGCATCCTGCGCTGTGGGGGTAGCGTTGCATCCTGCACGCGGCCGCGTCTGTCCTGTTTGTATCTCAGCCCCTTCCACAGGTCTGTGATGCCACCATCCTGGTGATTGGTGCCGCGTCCTGCGGCGGTCGGTGGTCACGGCCTTCCTGTCCGTGACCGGTGAACCAGCCTCCTGCCGGTTCCGACGATTCCTGCTGTCAGCGCCTGGGTACGGTCCGCACCGGTACCGATCCGGGTACCGGATCCGCCGGCAACAACCTGTTGCCTACGGTGATCCGCTGTCGATTCCGTTCGACGATCGCTTTCCCTATCCCCTTCACCTGCGTCAGGTCCTCGACGCGATGAAACGGGCCGTGTCTGCGCCGGTGCTCGACGATCGCCTCGGCCTTGGCGGCTCCGACCATCGTCAATCCCTGCTGCAGCGCCTGGGCATCGGCGCGGTTGATGTCGATCGGTTCGGCGGCATGCGCCCCAGCGATCCCCACTACCAGCACCAGCGCCCTCAACACGACAAACCAAGGCACGACGTGTATCTCCCTGTGATTCTGGCCGCCCCGACCGGCAATCCCGTCGGCAGGAACAGTGTCCGTCACCACATGTGCACAGCCTATCGGTTTCCCGGATTTCCGTAAGCCAGCCAAATACCCGACGTGATGTAGGAAAAACCCTACCCGCGGCACAGGCGTAGAATGGCCGGATCAGCCCATGCAACCGGAGTTTCAGATGGACAGCGCCAAGCTCGGCCAATTCGTCAATGACAAGTGGGACAGCGAAATCGTCCCGCAGTTGGTCGACTACATCCGCATTCCCAACAAGTCGCCGATGTTCGACGCCAATTGGGTGCAGAACGGCTACATGGAACAGGCGGTCACCCTGATGGAGAACTGGGCCAAGGCCCAGCAGCTGCCCGGCCTGAAGGTTGAGGTGGTGCGCCTGGAAGGCCGTACCCCGCTGATCTTCCTGGAAATTCCGGCTACCGGCGCCGAAACCGGCGACGACACCATCCTGCTCTATGGCCACCTGGACAAGCAGCCGGAAATGACCGGCTGGGACGACGACCTCGGCCCGTGGACCCCGGTCCTGCGCGGCGACAAGCTGTATGGCCGCGGCGGTGCGGACGACGGCTACGCGATCTTCGGCTCGCTGGCTGCGGTACTGGCACTGCAGGCCCAGGGCCTGCCGCACGCCCGCTGCGTGGTGCTGATCGAAGCGTGTGAAGAGTCCGGCAGCTACGACCTGCCGGCCTACGTCGACCACCTGGCCGACCGCATCGGCAAGCCGTCGCTGGTGGTCTGCCTGGATTCGGGCTGCGCCAACTACGAACAGCTGTGGTGCACCACCTCGCTGCGCGGCCTGACCGGCGGCAATTTCACCGTGAAGGTGCTCAACGAAGGCGTGCATTCCGGCGATGCCTCCGGCGTGATCCCGTCCAGCTTCCGCCTGCTGCGCCAGATCCTTTCGCGCATCGAGGACCAGGATACCGGCCGCATCCTGATCGACGGCATGAACGTGGAGATCCCGGCCGAGCGCCTGGAACAGGCCAAGCGTGCCGCCGAAGTGGTGGATACCGAGATCTTCGAGAAGTTCCCGATGGTCGACGGCCTGCGCCCCATGAACGAGGACCTGACCGAGCTGGTGCTCAACCGCACCTGGCGCCCGGCGCTGTCGGTCACCGGCGTCGGTGGCATGCCGCCGCTGGAATCGGCCGGCAACGTGCTGCGTCCGCAGACCTCGGTGAAGCTGTCGCTGCGCCTGCCGCCGACCGCCGATGGCAAGACCTGCGGCGAGCTGCTGAAGGAAGCACTGCTGCGCGACCCGCCGAACGGCGCGCAGGTCACCCTGGACCTGGAAAAGGCCTCCACCGGCTGGAATGCCCCGGCGATGGCGCCGTGGCTGACCCAGGCCATCGACGACGCCAGCCAGGCCTTCTTCGGCAAGCCGGCGATGTACATGGGCGAGGGCGGCTCGATCCCGTTCATGGGCATGCTGGGCGAGAAGTTCCCGGGCGCGCAGTTCATGATCACCGGCGTGCTCGGCCCGCACTCCAATGCGCATGGCCCGAACGAGTTCCTGCACATCCCGATGGGCAAGAAGGTCACCGCCTGCGTGTCCAAGGTGATCAGCGAGCACTACGCCGCCAGCCTGCGCGGCGAGACCAGCGGCTCGCCGGTGGCTGCCGACAGCGGCACCCGCCACGGCGACCACGGCTGCTGCTGATCCGGCACTCGTGACGGACGCAGCCTGGCCTTGCTAGGCTGCGTCCACACTCAAGCGGAATCCGCGCGCATGAATGGTCTGTTCGGCAGCAGCAGCTGGCTGTACATCCTGCTGGTCGGCTTCTTCGTCGGCCTGCTCGGGCGTTTCTTCATGCCCGGCAACAACCGCATGGGCTGCCTGCTGACCATCGTGCTGGGCATCCTTGGTGCCCTGCTGGCCGGTTGGTTCGGCCAGTACATGGGCTGGTACGCCCCCGGCGAACCGGCCGGTTTCCTCGGCGCGGTGGTGGGCGCGGTGGCCGTGCTGGCCGTCCTGCGCCTGTTCAGCGGTCGCCGCTGACGCCGCTCCCCCTTCCCTTCCTGTTGCCGACGTTGGCGCGCCCGGCGCGCCCGGATATGCCCGCATGACCGAACCCGCCTCCGATCCCCAGCGCAGCGCGCAGCGCCTGCAGTGGGCCCGTACCCAGCTCGATGATGCCAACGCGGTGGTCGAACGCGCTTCGGTTGACGCCGGCATGCGCAGCTACTGGCGCGCCACCAGCACGCGCGGCAGCCACATCGTGATGGACGCCCCGCCGGGGCTGGAAGATCCGCGGCCGTGGCTGCGCATGCGCGGCCTGCTGCACGACAACGGTCTGCGCGTGCCCATGCTGCTCGCGCAGGACCTGGATGCCGGCTTCCTGCTGCTGGAAGATCTCGGCGGCCCGACCCTGGCCAGGATCCTCGACGAGCGCAACGCTGACGAATGGTTCGGTCGTTCGATCGAGCAGCTGCTGCGCCTGCAGGCGATCCCGGTGCCGGCCGACTTCGGCCAGTTCGGCGAAGCACTGCTGCAGCGCGATGCCGGCCTGTTCGACGAATGGTTCCTGCAGCGCCACCTGAACCTTGAACTGGACTGCGGCGAGATCGAAGGCCTGCAGCTGGTGCATCGCCGCCTGATGGACAACGCGCTGGGCCAGGCCCAGCTGATGACCCACCGCGACTACATGCCGCGCAACCTGATGCCGGTCGACGACGGCCCCGCAGTGCTGGATTTCCAGGACCTGGTGCGCGGCCCGATCGCCTACGATGCGGTGAGCCTGTTCAAGGACGCCTTCCTGAGCTGGCCACTGCAACGCGTGGACGAATGGCTGGCGCAGTATCACGAGCGCGCCCGCGACACCGGCCTGCCGGTGCCCGACCGCGCCACCTTCCTGCGCGATGCCGACTGGATGGGCATCCAGCGCCACGTGAAGATCCTGGGCCTGTTCTGCCGGCTGCGTTACCGCGACAACAAGGGCCATTACCTCGACGACGCACCGCGCTTCATCACCTATCTGGATGAAGTGCTGCCGCGCTACCGCGAGCTGGCACCGCTGCAGCAGCTGCTGGACGACCGCATCAAGCCGGCGCTGGCCGAGCTGGGTGCACCGATGCGCGTAGCCCGATGAAGGCACTGGTCTTTGCCGCCGGCCTCGGCGAGCGCATGCGCCCTTTGACCCTGCACACGCCCAAGCCGCTGCTGGAAGTGGCTGGCAAGCCGTTGATCGTCTGGCACCTGGAACGCCTGGCCGCACTCGGCGTGCGCGAGGTGGTGGTCAACACCGCATGGTTGGCCGAACAGTTCCCGGCGACGCTTGGCGATGGCAGCCAGTGGGGCCTGCGCCTGCATTTCCTGTACGAAGGGCAGACCCCGCTGGAAACCGGCGGCGGCATCCTCAACGCCCTGTCGGTGCTGGGCGATGCCCCGTTCCTGGTAGTGAACGGCGACATCTGGACCGATTTCGATTTCGCCACGCTGCCGCGCGAGCCGCAGGGCCAGGCGCACCTGGTGCTGGTCGACAATCCGGTTCAGCACCCGAATGGTGACTACCGCCTGGATGCACAGGGGTTCCTGCACCATGACCGCGAAGGACCATGCCTGACCTATGCCGGCATCGGCGTGTACCGTCCTTCGATCGTGGCCGACTGGCGCGCGGTGATCGGCGATGCGCCGGGCAGCGAGCGGCTGCCACCGAAGTTCTCGGTGGTGCCGCTGCAGAAGCACTTCATGGCGCAGGGGTTGATGACCGGGCAGCACCATCGCGGGCGCTGGACCGACGTCGGCACCGTGGATCGCCTGCGCGCGCTGGATGCGGAGTTGGCGGCGAACGGCTGAGCCCCTCGTGGCTGGACGTTTTGAGAGCAGTAGCCTTGCTTGGCCGGGCGGGGTGGATTCGCGGGGGACGCCGTGAACCCGTCCCTGGGGGCTTGGCCGCGGCATCCATGCCGCGGACACCCCCGCGAACCCACCCCGCCCGGCCTCTGACAGTTTCCGTGCGCGTCCAGCCACGGAAGAAAGAAAGAAAAGCAGAAGCGGGTCGCTTCGCTCTGGTGACGACCAACGGTCGTCACCCACCACAAGCAAGACACGTATCGACCAAGGTCGACACCCACCAACAGCAGTGCAGTACAGAGACCAGGCAGATCGCGGGAACCTGTCGAAGGCGGGGCGCTGTGGGCTTGCGGGGTGTGAGCCGCATGGATGCGGCGACCAAGCCCCCAGGGACGGGTTTACGGCGGCCCCGCAAGCCCACAGCGCCCCGCCTCCCCTCAGGAAGCCAGCTTTTGAAGTTGACGTTGCTTCTGCGGGTGCAGGGCGCAGCCCTGCCGAACAACATCCCTCAGTAACGAGGCCGGCCTTCTTCCAGCACCTGACGCAGGAACGGCACGGTGATCCGCCGCTTCGCCGCCAGCGATTCGCGGTCCAGCCAGTCCAGCAGGGTGATCAATCCACCCAGCTCACGGCCGGTGTGCGACAGCAGCCACTCGATGGCCGCTTCGTCGATGGCCAGGCCGCGTCGCAGTGCACGCTCGCGCAGCACGGCCGCCCGTCCTTCCTCATCCAGCGGCTGCAGCAGCACGCGCACGCACTGGCCCAGCCGCGAGCGCAGGTCCGGCAGCACCAGGCCCAGTTCGCCCGGCGCCTTCTGTGCCGTGTACAGCACGGTCACGCCCGCAGCGCGCGCACGGTTGTGGAAATCGAACAGCGCGATCTCATCCTCGCGGTTGCCGGCAACCTCGTCCAGGCCGTCCAGCGCCACCAGTTCGCGCGCTTCCAGCCCATCAAGCGCCGCACGGACACGGCCGGCGGCGCTGGCCAGCGGCACGTACGTCGGCAACCGTCCGGCCTGCTCGGCGCTGGAGCACATCGCCAGCGCCTGGTGGGTCTTGCCGGTTCCCGCCGCACCTTCCAGGTAGACCCAGTCGTGGCTGGCGCCAACCGCGATCGCGCGCAGCTGCGCCAGCGCGCCATCCGGCGCGCCGATGAAGGTCTCCAGGCGCTGGTCCCGCGGGTAATGCAGGGCCAGCGGCAGTTGCGGCACACCCATCACTTCAGGTCGGGGCCCTTGTCGTCCGGAACGATGATATGGGGCGCGTCGACCACGCCATCAAGCACGATCGCCGGCTTCTCGCCCACGTACAGTTCGCTCTGCCGATAGCGCTGGTGGGCATAGCGCAGCAGCACGTTGGTCACCGCCGCTACCGGCAGCGCCAGCAGCATGCCGAGGAAGCCGAACAGCTGGCCGCCGGCCATCACCGCGAAGATCACCGCCACCGGGTGCAGGCCGATCTTGTCGCCGACGATGCGCGGGGTCAGCACGTAGCTTTCCAGCAGCTGGCCCACGGTGAACACCACGCCGACCAGGATCAGCAGCTTCAGGTCGAAGCCCTGCGCCTGCACCAGCGCGGCGATCACCGCCATCAGCACGCCGGTGGTCGCGCCCAGGTACGGGATGAAGCTGATCAGGCCGGCAATCAGGCCGATCAGCAGGCCCAGCTTGAGGCCGACCAGCGACAGGCCACCGGCGTAGATCACGCCCAATGCCAGCATCACCAGGAACTGGCCGCGGATGAACGCCCCCAGCACTTCGTTGGACTCACGCGCCAGCGCGCTGATGGTGCCGATGTGGTTGCGCGGGATCACCGAGGCCACCCGCTCCACCAGCTTGTCCCAGTCGCGCAGGAAGTAGAACGCCAGGATCGGCAGCAGCAGGATGTTGACCACCCAGGTCACCATCGCAAAGCCCGAACGCGACACGTAGCCCATGAACGTGGTGGCGAAGCCGCCGGCCTGCTGCCAATGGCTGCGCACCCATTCGATCAGGCGGTCCGGATCCAGCCACTGCATCACTTCCAGGCCGGTCTTGTGCTCGAACCAGGGGATGCCGGTCTGCATCAGCCACGCCTGCGCCTGCGGCGCGGCCGCGATCAGGGTGGTGATCTGGCGCTCGATCATCGGCACCAGCACCAGCAGCAGTGCCACGATCACCAGCACCATCGCTGCGAACACCAGCACCACGCCGGTCATGCGCGAGCGGCCGGTGGCCTCGATGCGGTCCACCAGGGGGTCACCCAGCCAGGCCAGCGCCAGTGCCAGCACGAACGGGGTCAGGATCGGCGCCAGCAGCCACACCACCCAGCCGATCAGGCCGGCGAACAGGATGTACTTCAGCCGGCGCAGGAACTGCGCGATTTCAGCTTCCGGGCTCAGGATCATCGCAGGCGGTACTCGTTGCTGACCGGCGCGGCCACCGGGGCACCGGTGGTGTCATCGATCGGGGTCGGCAGGGCCGGCAGCGGCGCGCTTGGTACCAGCACGCCGTTGTCGCCAAGCATGCGGTTGAAGCCGGCTAGGCCGGTGGTCATCTCCACGCTCAGCTCCAGTTGGCCGGCCGAGGCGTGCAGCGGGGTGACGTTGCGCACCACCGGCACCTCGCGCAGGCCAGCGGCCAGCCGCAGGTAGTCATCGGCGCTGTTGATGCCGGTCACCACCAGGCGGTAGGTGCCGGCCTGGCCGACGGCAACGCCGGCCTTGGCATAGCGCTTGACCAGCGCATCGGCGGCACCGTCGGCACCGGCGGCCATCGCGCGCATGGCGTTGGCGTCCTTGCTGGTCCACTTGTTCAGTTCGCGGCCGTTGTCGACGAACACCCAGTCCGCCTGCCAGCCACCGTTGGCGCGGTAAAGCTTGCCGATCAGCTGCATCGGCGGTGAGTAGCGCGAGGAGGCACGGGCCACGGCGGCGCTGTCCTGGCGCCAGATGGCACCGGCCAGGGCCTGTTCGGCAGCACCGCCGCTGGGCAGGCCCAGCTTGTAACCCCGCTCGATGGCGCGGTTCAGCAGCGGGCGGGCGGCATTGGCCTGCTGCACGCTGACCAGGCGCGGGCCACTGCCGTCGTCGACGGCCAGCCACAGCACCGGCTTCGGTCGCGGCTGCGGCCACAGCGGCAGGCCCAGCGCCGAGACCAGCGAATCGACATCGTCCTCGCGGAAGCGGGCCACCAGCAGGGTCCGGAAGCTCGGTGCGCCGCTGGCACCCACGCTCTGGTCCTGCTTGTAGTCGTAGCTGGCCACGTAGTCCTTGGCATTGCGCAGCGCCTGCACCACGCCGGGGCGTGACATCACGTTGCGGTCGCCGGACAGCTTGCCCAGCACCACGCTCAGGGCACGGGCCAAGGCACCGTTGCGATCGGCCTCGGCCTGGCTGTTGACGGGCACTTCGGCCTCGTAGGCCCCCGAAGCGGTGGCGACATCTCCCTCGGTGCGCAGGCCGCTCTGGGCCATCGTGGCCACCGGCAGGCTCAGTGCAAGGAGCAGGGTCAGAATCAGGCTGCGGCGCATCAGGACATCCATTGGCTCGACGAATCCGGGGGAATTGTTGCCCGAATACGGCCTTTGCGCCAATGCGGCCTGTTAAAATCGCTCATTCAACCCCTGCCAGCGCCGACGCCCGTGACCAACACCCCGTCTTCCGCCCCTTCCCCCCTCACCTACCGTGACGCGGGGGTCGACATCGACGCCGGCAACGCGCTGGTCGAGCGGATCAAGCCCCTGGTCAAGCGCAGCTTCCGCCCGGAAGTGATGGGCGGCCTGGGCGGCTTCGGCGCCCTGTTCGACCTGTCCAACAAGTACCGCGAGCCGGTGCTGGTGTCGGGTACCGATGGCGTGGGCACCAAGCTGAAGCTGGCCCACCAGCTGAACCGCCACGATACGATCGGCATCGACCTGGTCGCCATGTGCGTGAACGACGTGCTGGTGCAGGGTGCCGAGCCGCTGTTCTTCCTGGACTACTTCGCCACCGGCAAGCTGGACATCGACACCGCCGCAGCGGTCGTGGGCGGCATCGCCAACGGCTGCACCGAGGCCGGCTGCGCGCTGATCGGCGGCGAAACCGCTGAAATGCCCGACATGTATGCCCCGGGCGAGTACGACCTGGCCGGCTTCACGGTCGCCGCAGTCGAGAAGAGCGAGCTGAAGGACGGCGCCAGCGTGGCCGCCGGCGACGTGCTGATCGGCATCGCCTCGTCCGGCCCGCACTCCAACGGCTACTCGCTGGTGCGCCGCATCTACGACCGCGCCGGCCGCCCGGCCGACCTGGAGCTGGAGGGCGGCGTGAAGCTGGTCGACGCGCTGATGGCACCGACCCGCCTGTACGTGAAGCCGATCCTGGCACTGCTGAAGTCGCACGGCGAGGCCATCCACGGCATGGCCCACATCACCGGTGGCGGCCTGACCGAGAACATCATCCGCGTGGTGCCCGACGGCCTCGGCCTGGACATCCAGGCATCGTCCTGGACCCTGCCGCCGGTGTTCCAGTGGCTGCAGAAGGAAGGCGCCGTGGCCGACAGCGAGATGTGGCGCACCTTCAACTGCGGCATCGGCTTCGTGCTGATCGTGGCAGCCGACCAGGTCGCCGCCGTGTCCGAGGCGGTCAAGGCGCAGGGCCTGGACCACTGGACCATCGGCCAGGTGGTCACTGCTGAAGGCGCCGAGCGCGTCCACATCGGCTGAACCCGGCCCCGAGGAGCCCGCATGGACGCAATGCCCCCGCTGCCCCCTACCCCCGTGCCGCCGCCAACGACGGCGGTACCGGCGTTCAGCCCCCAGGACGCCGACCACCTGCGCATGCTGTCAATCGCGCACTACGTGGTCGGCGGCCTGATCGCGCTGTTCTCGCTGATCTTCATCGTCCACATCGTGCTCGGCGTCACCGCGCTCACCGGCAACCTGCCGATGAACTCCGGCGGCCAGCCCTCGTCGCCGGCCGAACAGCGCGTGTTCGGCTGGATGTTCGTCGTGATCGGCTGTGTCATCGTGTTCGGTGGCGTCACCCTGGGCGCGTTCGTGGCCTACGCCGGCCGTTGCCTGGCCCGCCGCCGCCGCTACCTGCTGTGCCTGATCGTGGCCGGGCTGGCCTGTCTGTTCACGCCGATCGGTACCGTGCTGGGAGTACTCAGCCTGATCACGCTGCTGCGTCCGCAGGTCAAGGCCGCGTTCGACACAGCGGGCACGGCGGCATGACGAGCCCGGGCGCACCGCCGCCGCTGCCGCAGCAGACCCTGGCGCACCTTCAGCTGGGCAGCCACCTGCAGACGCTGAAGGTGCTGTTCTACGCGCTGGCGGTTTTCCACTGGATGGCCGCGCTGGCCTTCCTCGGTTTCATCGGCCTGGTTGCCAGCTCGCGCGGGCTGGACGATGGCGCGGTACTGGCCACCGTGTACGGCGTCGTTTCAGCGCTGGCTGCCGCGCTGGGCTTCGTGCAGCTGCACACCGCGCGCCTGCTGTCGCGCCGCACCGGGCTGGCCTGGTGCCAGCGCGCGGCCTGGCTGGCGGTGCTGGCCGGCCCGCTGGGCATGGCCCTGACCGCCTATGCCTGGGTGTTCCTGTCCAAGCCTGACATGGCCGCCCTGTTCGACCGCGGCGACCATCTCCGCGTCTGAACTTGCCGGCAGACGCCCCGCCCTTTCCTGATCGACTTCCCATGTCCGCGCCTGCCCTCCCCACGACCGCTTCACCCAGCGCCTTCCGTTTCTCGCGCCCCAAGAAGCTGGCCTTCGCTGCCGTGCTGGCGGTATTCGCGGTCAGCTGGATCCAGCCGCTGTGGCCCACCGAGCAGGCGCTGCACAGCACGCTGACCGTGATCGGCCTGGGCGCCCTGCTGTGGGTCGACCGCCGGGGTGGCTGGCTGGGCAACGGTGCCTTCATCGCGATCTGCGGCTTCATCGCGCTGCACTGTGTGGCCGCCCGCTGGCTGTACTCGAACGTTCCCTACGACGCGTGGACGCAGGCGCTGATCGGCTGGTCGCCGAATGCGGCGTTCGGCTGGCAGCGCAATCATTTCGACCGCCTCATCCACTTCCTGTTCGGCGTCTGTTTCACGCCGGCACTGCTGCAGCTGGCACGTCACGCCTGGCCGGCGCTGCGCCGCGGCCAGGCCTTCGCCCTGGCGGTGATGACGGTGATGTGCGCCAGCCTGGTCTACGAGTGGTTCGAATGGGCCATCGCGCTCGCCCTGTCGCCGGACGCCGCCGAGGCCTACAACGGGCAGCAGGGCGACATGTGGGACGCCCATGCCGACATGCTGATGGCCACCGTGGGCAGCCTGCTGACCTGGCCGCTGATCCGCCGGAGTACCCCGCAATGACCGCGCCCACCCGCATTGCCGTGCTTGCCTCCGGCCGCGGCAGCAACCTGCAGGCCATCCTCGATGCCATCGCTGCGGGACGCCTGCGCGCCGAGGTCGTCGGCGTATTTTCCGACCGCCCGGCCGCCGCCGCGCTGCAGCGGGTCAGCGCCAACCTGCGCTGGGCGCATGCGCCGAAGGAATTCCAGGACCGCGCCGCCTACGAGCAGGCACTGGGCGACGCACTGGCCGCGGTCGCACCGGACTGGATCGTCTGCGCCGGCTACATGCGCATACTCGGCGCCGCCTTCGTGCAGCGCTTCAATGGCCGCCTGGTCAACATCCACCCGTCACTGCTGCCGCTGCACAAGGGGCTGGACACGCATGCGCGGGCACTGGATGCAGGCGATGCCGAGCACGGTGCCAGCGTGCACCTGGTCGTACCCGAGCTGGACGCCGGCGCCGTGCTGGCCCAGGTGCGGGTACCGGTGCTGCCCGGCGATGACGCCGACACGCTGGCCGCGCGTGTGCTGGCGGTGGAGCATCCCCTGCTGATCGCCACGCTGCAGCTGCTGTGCGCCGGCCGCCTGACTGAACGGGAGGGCCAGCCGCAACTGGACGGTCACCCCCTGTTTAGCCCGCTGGCCCTAGATTCCGCCGGGAACCTGAACCGGTAACGCCCACGCACACGCCCCGCTGACTGCGGGGCTGGCATCCTGCCCACCTCCTGCGGCTCCTCTCTTCCATGAAGACCACGACCCTGCTGTCCACTTCACTGCTGCTGTCGCTTGTCGTGCTTCCCGGCGTGGGTTGGGGCCAGGCGCAGGCGCCTGCCGCCTCGCCGGCTCCGGCGCCGGTGCCAGCGGTGCAACCGCCGGCCGAAGCGGCGGCCCCGGCCCTGCCGGCCTTGGCGTGGGAACCGCCGCCGCTGCAGCCGTTCAGCGCCACCTACCAGGCCTTCTACAAAGGCAAGGAGGCCGGCGACGCCAGCATGCAGGTCACCCATACCGGCGGCAACCAGTGGCGGGTCGACATGCAGGTGGTCGGCCGCCGCGGCTTTGCCAGCGTGCTGGGCCTGAACATCGAGCAGAGCACGGTGTTCGAGGAGCGCGCCGGCGCCTATGCACCGCTGAGCCAGAGCACGGTGCGCAAGGGCCTGTTCCTGGGCAAGAAGGCGGTCGGCACGTACAACTGGCAGGCCGGTACCGCGCAGTGGACCGGCGACGTCGAGAAGAAGCGTGCGCAGCCGATTCCGCTGCAGCCGGGCGACCAGAGCGCCCTGCTGATCAACCTGGCGATCATGCGGGATGCCCGTCCGGGTGCCACCATGCACTACCGCTACGTGGACATGGGCAAGGTCCGCCAGCACGACTACCAGGCCGCGCCGCAGACCGAGAACGTCGAGGTCGGCGACCTGTCCTACAACGCGCTGCGGGTCTACCGGACCAACGGCGGCAACAACGAAACCATCCTCTGGATCGCCAACGGTGTCCCCACCCCGGTGCGCATCCTGCAACGCGAAGACGGCGAAGACCGCGTCGATCTGCGCCTGATCGAATACCAAGGAGTCTGAGCATGAGCACCCTGACCCGCCCCCTCACCTGGATCGCTGCAGCCGCGCTGTCGGTGGCCAGCCTGCCGGCCATGGCCCTGCAGCCGTTCAAGGCCGATTACCTGGCCAGCTACATGGGCATGCAGGCCAATGGCAGCATGACGCTGAGCAGCGAGGGTGCCAACAAGTGGCGCTACACGCTGCAGGTGAAGAACCAGCTGGCCGACCTGAGCCAGAGCACCGTGTTCGAAGAAGTGCGCGGCCAGCTGCGCCCGCTCAGCAGCCAGGACCGTTCGGCGCTGCTGGTGAAGAAGCGCAACGTGCAGGCCAACTACAACTGGACCAGCAACCAGGCCACCTGGACCGGCGACATCAAGCCGGACCGCGCTGGACCTATCGCACTGAAATCCGGTGACATGGACGCGCTGCTGATCAACCTGGCGATCGCCCGTGACCTCGCCGCCGGCAAGCCGCTGACCTATCGCATGGTCGACGAAGGCCGCATCAAGAACATGACCTACCGCGTCATCGGCAAGGAGTCGATCACCGTGGGCGGCAAGAGCTACGAAGCGACCAAGGTCTCGCGTGCCGACGGCAACAAGGAGCTGATCGCCTGGATCGTGCCGGAGTTCCCGGTGCCGGCACGCATGCTGCAGCGGGAGAACGACCGCGATGCCCTGGACCTGACCATCAAGGCGATGAACTGAGTGCCGGGGTCGGATCCCATCCCCTCGGGGATGGGCTCTGACCCCGGTTGTGTGGCTGGGGTCGGAGCCCTTTCCGATGGAAAGGGCTCCGACCCCGGGCCCCGCGAAAAGAAAACGCCCGCTTTCGCGGGCGTTTTTCTTACTTCTTTTCTTCGGCCGCCGCCGGCTTGAACTCGGTACGGCAGTCCACGCGGATCTGCTCGCCGGTGCTGCGCCAGACGAAGGTGCGGCAATGGCGGTTGCCGTCCTGGCTGTCATTCACCGCAACCGCATAGAACGACTCGATGATCTCGTCGCGCGAGACCGTGCCATCGCCATTCCAGTCCATGTCCTTCTGCTCGATGCCCTGGGTGATGGCGATGTTGGCGTACCAGGCGTAGCCCAGCCACGCCAGCACGATCAGCACCAGCGCCAGCAGCGCCTTGCGACGCGGGCTGAACTTGCCGCGCAGGATCATGGCACGCGCCGGATGGTGGCACCGAGCGAAGACAGCTTCTCTTCGATGTTCTCGTAGCCACGGTCAAGGTGGTAGATGCGGTCGATGGTGGTCTCGCCGCTGGCCATCAGGCCGGCCAGGATCAGCGAGGCCGAGGCACGCAGGTCGGTGGCCATCACCGGTGCGCCACTCAGGTGCTCGCTGCCCCGCACGATGGCGGTGTGGCCTTCGACCTGGATGTCCGCGCCCAGGCGCAGCAACTCGTTGACGTGCATGAAACGGTTTTCGAAGATCGTTTCGTTGATCACGCCGACGCCGTCGGCCACGCAGTTGAGCGCCATGAACTGCGCCTGCATGTCGGTCGGGAACGCCGGGTACGGTGCGGTGGTCAGGTTGACCGCCTTCGGCCGCTTGCCCTGCATGTCCAGGGTGATGGTGTCGTCGGTGGTCTCGATCTTCGCACCGGCTTCGACCAGCTTGGACAGCACCGCGTCCATGGTGTTCGGGCGCGCACGGTTGACCGTGACCTTGCCGCCGGTCATCGCCGCAGCCACCAGGAAGGTGCCGGTCTCGATGCGGTCGGGCAGCACTTCATGGCGGCCGCCGGACAGGCGCTCGACGCCTTCGATGACCAGGCGGGCAGTGCCCAGGCCTTCGATCTTCGCGCCCAGCGCGATCAGGCAATGCGCCAGATCGGTCACTTCCGGTTCCATCGCACAGTTGTCGAGGATGGTGGTGCCTTCGGCCAGCACCGCGCCCATCAGCACGTTCTCGGTGCCGGTAACGCTGACCATGTCGAAGGTGAAATGGCCGCCCTTCAGGCGCTTGGCCGTGGCCTTGATGAAGCCGTTCTCGACCACGATCTCGGCGCCCAGCGCCTGCAGGCCCTTGATGTGCTGGTCGACCGGACGCGAGCCGATCGCGCAGCCGCCGGGCAGCGACACTTCCGCCGCGCCGAAGCGGGCCAGCAGCGGGCCCAGCACCAGGATCGAGGCGCGCATGGTCTTGACCAGCTCGTACGGGGCGACATGCTGGTTGACCGGACGCGGGTCGACCACGATCGCACTGCCGCGCGACAGCGTGCCCTGGTCGATGGTGACCTTGGCACCCAGTTCACCCAGCAGCTTCACCGTGGTGACCACATCGTGCAGGTGCGGCACGTTGGTGATCTCCACCGGCGCATCGGCCAGCAGGGTCGCGCAGAGAATGGGGAGGACGGCGTTCTTGGCGCCGGAGATGCTCACTTCACCGTGCAGCGCAGCGCCGCCGGTCACAACGATCTTGGCCATGTATTCGGGATCTTCTGCGGTTCAGCCGGCTTCGGCCGGGGTCACGGTTTTCAGCGCCAGCGCGTGGATCGCGCCGCCCATCAGGTCGCCCAGGGTGGCATAGACCATCCGGTGGCGGGCCAGCGGCATCTTGCCGGCAAAGGCCTCGCAGACCACGGTCGCTTCGAAATGCACGCCATCGTCGCCCTGCACGTCGGCGCGGGCGCCGGGCAGGCCGGTTTCGATCAGGTTGCGGATGGTGTCGGCGTCCAACGGGCTTTCCTAATAAAATGTGCCTCCATTCTACTTCCGCTGCGTGGCGTCCGCATGGCCGAATCCCTGTTGCCCCCCCGTTCCGTCGACCCTGCCGGCCTGGTCGCCAGCGGCCGCCGCGTCTTCGAGATCGAGCGGCAGGCGCTGGATGCCGTGGCCGACCGCCTCGGCGAGGCCTTCCAGCAGGCTTGCCAGGCGATCCTGGCCAGCCGCGGCCGGGTGGTCGCCACCGGCATGGGCAAGTCCGGGCACATCGCCCGCAAGATCGCCGCTACGCTGGCCTCCACCGGCACTCCCGCGTTCTACGTGCATCCGGGCGAAGCCGGCCATGGTGACCTGGGCATGATCACCGAGGCCGACGTGGTGCTGGCCCTGTCCTATTCGGGCGAATCGGACGAAGTGCTGATGCTGCTGCCGGTGCTCAAGCGCCAGGGCAACGTGCTGATTTCCATGACCGGCCGCCCGCAGTCCAGCCTGGCCACCGCCGCCGATATCCACCTGGACGTCAGCGTGCCGGCCGAGGCCTGCCCGCTGGCGCTGGCGCCGACCTCCAGCACCACCGCCTCGCTGGCGATGGGCGATGCGCTGGCCGTGGCCCTGCTCGACGCACGCGGCTTCACCGCCGACGATTTCGCCCGCTCGCACCCGGCCGGCAGCCTCGGCCGCCGCCTGCTGCTGCATATCACCGACGTCATGCACACCGGGGAGGACCTGCCCAGCGTGGGGGCCGACGCCAGCCTCAGCGAGGCGCTGGTCGAAATGAGCCGCAAGCGGCTGGGCATGACCGCCGTGGTCGATGCCGACGGTGTGCTGATCGGCCTGTTCACCGACGGTGACCTGCGCCGGGCGCTGGACAGCGCGCTGGACGTGCGCACCGCGAAGATCGCCGATGTGATGACCCGCAACCCACGTACCATCGGCGCCGACCAGCTGGCGGTGGAGGCTGCCCGGCTGATGGAGACCCACAAGATCACGGGCCTGATCGTGGTTGACGACCAGGGCCGGGCGGTCGGTGCCCTGAACATTCATGACCTGTTGCGGGCCCGGGTGGTTTAACCGACAGTCCGTAGACCCCATTCAGTCTGTACCGTCCCAACCCGAATCCACCGAGCCTGCCACCCTGATGCCCTGGTCCCCCCTGCCCGCCTTCCCCGCCCACCTGCATGCCGCCGCGGCCCGCGTCCGCCTGGCCTGCTTCGACGTGGACGGCACCCTCACCGACGGTCGGCTGTACTACGACAAGGACGGCAACGAGAGCAAGGCGTACTTCGTGCAGGATGGCCTGGGCCTGAAACTGCTGCAGCAGCACGGCATCCACCCCGTGCTGATCACCGCGCGCAACAGCCAGTCCGCGCTCAGGCGCGGCGCCGACCTCGGCATCGATACCCAGATCGCCGTGGGCGACAAGCTGGCCAGCGTGCAGGCGCTGTGTGCGCAGCACGGCATCGGCCTGGAGCAGGTGGCCTTCATGGGCGACGACCTGCCGGACCTGGCACCGCTGGGCGCGGTCGGCCTGGCGGTGGCGCCGGCCAACGCCCACCCGTGGATCGCCGAGCGCGTGCATTGGCAGACCCGCGCCGATGGCGGACGTGGTGCAGCCCGTGAGCTGTGTGACATCCTGCTGGCCGCGCAGGGACATGTGGACGCGGTCCTGGCGAGGTTCGGTGCATGAACCTGCCGAGCCTGAACTGGCGCACCCTGCTCGGCATCGGCCTGCTGCTGGCGGCCCTGCTCAGCAGCTGGGCGGCCCTGCGCAACCGCGACAAGGGTCCGGCCACTGCCGGCCAGGATGTCGGCGTGGACTACGTCCTGCACGACTTCCAGGTCGTCGCCCTGGATGAGCACGGCAAGGAATCGACCACCCTGCGCGCACCGTTGCTGGAGCGCCAGCGTGGCGACCAGACCATCAACATCGCCACGCCGCTGTTCGAGATGCCGGACAAGGATGGCAAGCACTGGACCCTGCGTGCCGAGACGGGCTGGCTCAGCGCCAAGGGCGACCAGATGAAGCTGCGCGGCAATGTCGCCGGCGACAGCCCGGCCGATCCGGGCGTGGTGCCGACCACCTTCCGCACCGACCACCTGGACGTGTTCCCGAAGGAGAACCGTGCCCGCACCGATGCGCTGGTCACCATGACCCGCCCCGGCATGGAACAGTCCGGCGTTGGCTTCGAGGTGGATTCGAAGAACAACACGTATCATTTCCTCAGCCAGTCCAAGGGCCGTTACACGCCCCGACGCTGATTCCGCCGCCCTCCTGCGACGTCCCCGGACAGGCGCAAGGCAGGCAGCCCACCCATCCGCCCCCGGTTTCCCGGGCGGCCCCACCGGTAGAACGGACCCCGATGAAGATTCCCTTTGCAGCCGTACTCGCGCTCGGTCTCCTTGTTCCCAGCGCTGCCTTTGCCAAGTCCACCGACCGCAACGAGAACATGAACATCGACTCCGGCGCGCAGTCGGGCGTGCTCACCGGCGATGGCAAGACCGTGCTCTCGCAGGGCGTGACCGTCACCCAGGGCTCGCTGGACATCCGCTCGTCCGAAGCCGAGATCTACCTGAAGGACGGCGAGGCCGTGCGTGCGGTGTTCACCGGCAAGCAGGCCACGATGAAGCAGCAGCTCGACGATGGCACCTGGATGGACGCGGTGGCTGATCGCATCGACTACGACATCAAGACCGAGATCATCACCCTGACCGGCAACTACAAGGTCACCAGCGCGCGCGGCACCAATGCCGGCCAGCGCATGGTCTACAACACCCGTAGCGGCGAAATGAATTCCGGTGGCGATGGCAGCCGCGTGCGCACCGTCATTCCGCCGAAGAACAAGAACGCGGCGGCACAGCCGGCGGCCACGCCCAAGGCGGCGGCGCCGGCCAGCACGTCGGCCAAGCCGGCCGGGAGCAAGAAGTAATGCTCGTCGCCAAGGGCCTGCGCAAGCGCTACAAGCAGCGCGAAGTCGTGAAGGACTTCGGGCTGACCCTCGACGCCGGTGAAGTGGTGGGCCTGCTCGGCCCCAACGGTGCCGGCAAGACCACCTGCTTCTACATGATCGTCGGCCTGGTCGCCGCCGATGCCGGCAGCATCGTGCTCGACGGCAAGGACATCACCAGCGATCCGATGTACACCCGTGCCAAGCAGGGCGTGGGCTACCTGCCGCAGGAGCCGTCGGTGTTCCGCAAGCTGACGGTGGCCGACAACCTCCGCCTGGTACTGGAGCTTCGCGAAGACCTGGATTCGGCCGGCCGCGAACGCGAATTGAACAGCCTGCTCGACGAATTGCAGCTGGGCCATGTGGCCGACCAGCTCGGCGCCAGCCTGTCCGGTGGCGAACGTCGTCGCTGCGAGATCGCCCGCGCACTGGCCGCGCAGCCGCGCCTGATCCTGCTCGACGAACCGTTTGCCGGTGTCGACCCGATCTCGGTGGGTGAAATCCAGCGCATCGTCACCCATCTCAAGCAGCGTGGCATCGGCGTGCTGATCACCGACCACAACGTGCGCGAGACCTTGGGAATCTGCGACCGCGCGTATATCCTCGCCGAGGGCACCGTGCTGGCCCAGGGCTCGCCGGAGGCGATCCTGGACAACGCCGACGTACGTCGCGTCTACCTTGGGGATTCCTTCAAGCTGTGACCGCAGGCGCCGGGTCCCTTTCCTTCCGTTCGGCACAGGCATGAAGACTCGGCTGCAGACATCGTTGGGACAACAGCTGGTGCTCACGCCCCAGCTGCAGCAGGCGATCAAGCTGCTGCAGATGTCCACGACCGAGCTGGAGCTTGAAATCGCCCAGGCCGTGGAGAGCAATCCGCTGCTGGACTGGGCCGACAGCAACGACAGCAGTGCCGCCAATGAGGCCAGCGACAGCACCGATGCCGACGCGCCCGCCGAACGCACCGACAACGGCGACGACTGGGCGCCGGCCGAACTCGACTGGAGTGCCGCCGGCAGTGGTGGCAGCTTCGACGATGACGATGACACCGGCAGTGCCGCCGAGCGCGTGGCGGAAACCGAAACGCTGGCCGACCACCTGCTGTGGCAGCTGCACCTGTCGCATCTTTCCACGCATGACCGCAGCATCGGCGCTGCACTGATCGATGCCCTGGACGACGATGGTTACCTGCGCGAACCGCTGGCCACCATCGCCGAAACCCTGCTGCCGGCGGTCCATGCCGGTGAGGATGAAATCCTCGCGGTGCTGCATCGCATCCAGCGTTTCGACCCGGTCGGCGTTGCCGCGCGCACGCTCGGCGAGTGCCTGCAGCTGCAGCTGGACGTGTTGCCTGCCGACACGCCGGGGCTGGCGCTGGCGCGACAGATTGCCGCAGGCCCGCTGGAACGGCTGCCGCGCAGTGGCGTCTCCGGGCTGGCGCATGAACTGAAACAGCCACTGGACGAGGTCGAGACGGCAGTCGCGCTGCTGCGCTCGCTGGACCCGCGTCCGGGCACGCAGATCGCGCCGCTGTCGCAGGACACCTATGTGGTGCCCGACGTGGTGGTGTGGCGGCAGAACGGCATCTGGCGCGCAGCGCTGGCGGCCCATGCCGGGCCGAAGGTGGTGATCCACCGTGGCTACGAACAGCTGATCCGCCGCTGTGGCGAGGCCGACGCCGGCTACCTGCGCGGCCAGCTGCAGGAGGCGCGCTGGCTGCTGAAGGGCCTGCAGCAGCGCGGCGAAACCCTGCTGCGGGTGGTGCGCAGCCTGATCCTGCAACAGGCCGGCTTCCTCGAATTCGGCGAGCAGGCGCTGCGCCCGCTGACCCTGCGCGAGATCGCCGCCGAGCTGGGCCTGCACGAATCCACGGTGTCGCGCGCGATCGCCCGCAAGCACGTGCGCACGCCGCGCGGCACCCTGCCGCTGCGCGCCTTCTTCGCCTCGGGCATCGATACCGAAGGCGGTGGCGAGGCGTCCAGCACGGCCATCCAGGCGATGATCCGCCGCCTGATCGACGACGAGAACCCGCGCAAGCCGCTTTCTGACGCCAAGCTGGCTGACCTGCTCAAGTCGTCGGGAATTCCAGTAGCGCGACGCACCGTGGCGAAGTATCGTGAAGCCATGAACATTTCCGCCTCGCACGAAAGGGTCAGAATCGCTTGACGCGCCGCCGCGCCCGGCGGAGAGGTTCATTGGCACATCCGAACACAGGAGAAACCCGATGCGCATCGAAACGTTTGGCAAAGACGTCGAAGTCACCCCGGCCCTGCAGTCCTATGTAGAGGAGAAGCTGGCCCGGATCGGAAAACACTTCGACCAGCACTGCGAAGCGCGGGTGACCCTCAAGCTGCAGAAGACCGAACACCACGTCGACGCCAGCCTCAACATTCCGGGGCAGACCCTGCACGCCGAGGCCGGCGGCCAGACCATGTATGCCGCGATCGACCTGCTCGCGGACAAGCTTGACCGCCTGGTCATCAAGCACAAGGAGAAAAAACAGCAGCACGCACCGCTGCCGGTGGGCGACAATGGTGGCTGATCGCCACCGTTCCCCGCAGACATGCCCCTGACTGACCTCCTGGCGGCCGTGCAGACCCAGCTCTGCACGGCCACCGACCGTGACAGCGTCCTGCAGGCCGCCGCCGGGTTGCTGGCCTGCCGCCAGGCCAACGCCGAACAGATCTATCTGAACCTGTGCCAGCGCGAAGCCCTGGGCAGCACCGCGATCGGCCACGGCATCGCCATCCCCCACGGCCGCGCGCCGACCCTGGACCGCCCCCGTGGCGCCCTGCTGCGACTGGCGACCCCGGTCGATTTCGGCGGCGACGAACCGGTGGACCTGGTGTTCGCGATGGCCGTCCCCGCCCACTACACCCACCAGCACCTGATGCTGCTGTCCGAGCTGGCCGAGCTGTTTTCCGCACCGGACATCCGCCAGGCCCTGCGCGAAGCCGGCGATGCCCGGGCGCTGCGCGAGGCGCTGGACATGACCCCACCTGCGAGTGCCGCATGAATACCAGCATCACCGCCCGTGAACTGTTCGAACAGCAGCGCGAGCGGCTGGGGCTGCGCTGGGCCGCTGGCAAATCCGGTGAGAAACGCGAGCTGGAGGCCGGCAACACGGTCTCGCGGCGTCCGTCGCTGGCCGGCTACCTCAATGCGATCTATCCCAACAAGGTGCAGATCCTGGGCACCGAGGAACTGTCCTGGCTGGACGCGCTGGAACCCCGCCAGCGTTGGGAGACCATCGAGAAGATCATGCAGTCGCATCCGCTGGCGCTGGTGCTGACCCGCAACCAGGCGTGCCCGGAAGACCTGCGCGCGGCCGCCGATGAATCCGGTACACCACTGTGGCTGTCGCCCAAGCGCGGCCACGAACTGCTCAACCACCTGTCCTACCACCTGGCGCGCACGCTGGCGCCGCGGGTGATCCTGCATGGCGTGTTCATGGAGATCTATTCCATCGGCGTGCTGATCACCGGTGAGGCCGGGTCGGGCAAGAGCGAGCTGGCGCTGGAGCTGCTAAGCCGCGGCCATCGCCTGGTGGCCGACGATGCGCCCGAATTCACCCAGATCGCCCCGGACGTGCTCGACGGTACCTGCCCCGAACTGCTGCAGGACCTGCTGGAAGTGCGCGGCCTGGGCGTGCTGAATGTGCGCGAGATGTTCGGCGACACGGCTGTAAAGAAGAACAAGTACCTTCGGCTGATCGTCCACCTGACCAAGCCGATGACCGAACCCACCCCGCATGGCTACGAGCGCCTGACCGGCGACTCGGGCACCCGCCATGTGCTGGACCTCGACGTTCCGCTGATCACCCTGCCGGTGATGCCCGGCCGCAACCTGGCCGTGCTGACCGAAGCCGCCACCCGCCTGCACATCCTGCGCACCAAGGGCATTGATCCGGCAGCGATGTTCATCGCCCGCCACAGCAATCTGCTGGAACGGCGAACACCCTGATTCCCCTGCCCCTCGAAGAGCCTGTCCATGAGCACCGCCACCCCCTCCGCCCCGACCCTGATCATCGTCAGCGGCCTGTCCGGCTCGGGTAAATCCGTCGCCCTGAAGACCTTCGAGGATCAGGACTACTACTGCTCGGACAACCTGCCGATCCACCTGCTGCCGGACTTCGTGCGCAGCCTGCTGGCCAACCACGATGGCAGCGCGCCGCGCCGGCTGGCGGTGGGCATCGACGTGCGCGGCCAGGCCGACCTGAGCCAGCTGGGCGACTGGCGGCAGCTGGCCACCGACGCCGGCGTGGAAGTGAAGGTACTGTTCTTCGAGGCCAGCGACGAAACGGTGCTCAAGCGCTATGCCGACACCCGCCGCCGCCATCCGCTGAGCCAGCTGGGCCTGTCATTGCCCGAGGCGATCGCCCGCGAGCGCGAGCTGACCGCGCCATTGCGCCGCGAGGCCGATGCGGTGATCGATACCAGCAACCTCAACGTGCACCAACTGCGGCGGCGGATCATCACCGAGTTCGCGATGGACCATGCCACCGGCCTGTCGCTGCTGTTCGAATCATTCGCCTACAAGCGCGGTGTACCCGCCGAAGCGGACTTCGTGTTCGATGCGCGGGTGCTGCCCAATCCACACTGGGATCCGGACCTGCGTGCGCTCAGCGGCCGCGAACCGGGTGTACGCGACTATCTGGAAGCGCAACCGGACGTGCAGCGCTACCTGGCCCAGCTGATGGATTTCCTCGATACCTGGCTGCCGAAACTGGGTGATGGCACCCGCAGCTACGTGACCGTGGCGTTCGGCTGCACCGGCGGCAAGCACCGCTCGGTGTTCCTGGCCGAGCGCATGGCCCGGCATGCCCGCGAGATGGGCTGGCAGGACGTGGCGACGTACCACCGCGAACAGGATTGAGGGGGGCCGGCCGGGCTGCGCCCGGCACCCGCCGGTAGTGCCGGCCGCTGGCCGGCAACAGCAACAGCAACAGCAAAAGCGGCATTCCGTGGGATGGCGGGGCGGTGTGGGTAGGCAGGACACGCCGTGAACCCCCCTCCGGGGTCCGGCCCAGCCGCTGGCGGCTGGGCGTTCGGGCGCTTGCGAAGCAGTGCTTCGCAAGCAAAGCGCCCTCACCCATGGGGGCTCGATGGCGCCATCCATGGCGCCAACGGTCCTGCCTACCCACACCGCCCCGCCTCTGACAGATTCCGTGCGCTGTTGGTAGGTGTCGACCTTGGTCGACACGATGGATCCACACCATGCGTGGATGAATCGCTGCCAGGCATCGAAAAACGCATGGGGTCGGATCCCTTTTCCAGGGGAAAAGGGCTCTGACCCCGATAACGCTGAATACGGGACACAGTGCCCCTCATCTGCTGCTATCGCCGATTCACCTTGACCTGTTAACGTGCAGTAATGACCTGTGGCATTCTCCTCGTAACACATCCCGGGGTCGGGACCGCCCTGCTTGACGTGGCGACCCGGCTCCTGCGGCAATTGCCGCTGAAAACCGAAGCTTTCGAAGTACCGTTCGACGCAGACATGGACGCCCTGCTCCCGCTCGCCTCGGCCGCCCTGCGGCGGGTCGACAGTGGTGAGGGCGTGCTGATCCTGACCGACCTGTACGGCGCCAGCCCCGCCAACCTTGCAGGGCAGCTGGCCCGGCTGGGGACCCCGGTTCGCCGGGTGTCGGCACTGAGCCTGCCGATGTTGCTGCGGGTGATGAATTATCCGGAACAGGGACTGGATCAACTGCCCGCCACAGCCGCGGCGGGTACCCGTAATGGAGCGATAGTCGACGATGCTTGAACGAGAACTCACCGTCAGCAACCGCCTGGGCCTGCATGCCCGGGCCACCGCCAAGCTGGTGCAGACCCTGGCGCCGTTCCGCTGCAACGTGACCATGGCCGCCAAGGGCCGTGAGATCAACGCCAAGAGCATCATGGGCGTGATGCTGCTGGCCGCCGGCCAGGGCACTCCGGTCACCGTGCGCATCAACGGCGAAGATGAAGCCGCCGCGATGGAGGCGGTGGTCGGCCTGTTCGAACGCCGCTTCGACGAGGACAGCTGAGCGTGCCACGCGCACGCGCCGGCCAGCTCCCTTCCGGCCAACGGCCGGTACAGCTGTTGGCCGGCCATGGCGCGGCGCGCGGAACGGCGATGGGCCGGGCGCGCGTGCGGCTGCCGCATGCACTGGAAGTGGCCGAGCAACGCGTGGCCGCACACCAGGTCGAGGCCGAACTGGCCCGCCTGCACCGTGCGCTGGATGCCGCGCGTACGGAAATGCACGAACTGCGTCAGCGCCTGCATGGCGCACTGAACCAGGAAGTGGGCGAGTTCCTCGACCTGCACGCGTTGCTGCTGGACGACCCCGAGCTGCTGTATGGCCTGGACGAACTGATCCGCAGCGGCCCGTACAGTGCCGGCTACGCGCTGCGCCTGCAGCGTGACCGCCTGGCCAAGGTCTTCGATGGCATGGACGATGCCTACCTGAAGAGCCGCATGGACGATCTCGACCATGTGATCGGCCGCATCCACGCCTTCCTGCAACCCGAACGCCCGCCGGTGATGAAGGGCCTGGCCGGCGAGATCCTGGTCTGCGACAACATCGCCCCATCCGAACTGGCGCAGCTGCAGGCGCAGGGGGTGGTCGGCATCGTCACCGCCGCCGGCAGCGCGCTGTCGCACAGCGCGATCCTGGCGCGCAGCCTGCACCTGCCCCTGATCGTCAATGTGCCGCAACTGCTCAGCCGCGTCGCCGACGGCGACGTGCTGATCATCGACGGTGCCGACGGCAGCATCACCGTCAACCCGCTGGCCGACAACCTGCGTGACTACCGCGCACGCCTGAAGGAACACGCGCGCGAGCAGCGCGAGCTTGGCCGCCTGCGCAGCAAGCCCAGCCGTACCCGCGACCAGGTCGACATTGCCTTGCTGGCCAATGCCGAATCGCTGGAGGACGTCACCCAGGCGCATGCGCTGGGCGCGCAGGGGCTGGGCCTATATCGCACCGAATTCCTGTTCCTGCAGCGCAACGAGCTGCCGGACGAAGAAGAACAGTTCCAGACCTACCGTGATGCCGCACTGGGCATGAGCGGCCGGCCGGTGACCATCCGCACGCTCGACCTGGGTGCGGACAAGGCTGATCGTACCGGCCTGACCCTGAGCAACGAAGAGAACCCGGCACTGGGCCTGCGCGGCGTGCGCCTGTCGCTGGCACGGCCCAAGGTGGCCGACACCCAGCTGCGCGCGATCCTGCGCGCCTCGGCCTACGGCAAGCTGCGCGTGCTGGTGCCGATGGTCAGCACCCGCGAGGAACTGCTGGCGGTGCGCCGGCGCATGCTCAAGCTGAGCGAACAGCTGCGCAGCGAAGGCCATATGGTGTCCGAGCACGTGCCGCTGGGCGCGATGATCGAAGTCCCGGCGGCGGCATTGGCGCTGGAGAGTTTCATCGATCTGGTCGATTTCCTGTCGATCGGCACCAACGACCTGGTGCAGTACCTGCTGGCCGCCGACCGCAACAACGAGGCGCTGGGTGAGTTGTATTCACCGTTGCACCCGGCGGTGCTGCGGCTGTTGCAGATGGTGATCGAGACCGGCGCACGCCACCGCATCCCGGTGGCGGTCTGCGGCGAGATGGCCGGTGATGCGCGGATGACCCCGTTGCTGCTGGCGCTGGGCCTGAGCGAGTTCAGCCTGCATCCCGGTACGTTGCTGGAGGTGCGCCGTGCCATCCGCGAAGCCGATCTGGGTGCGCTGCGCGCCCGTGCCCCGAAGCTGCTGGCCGCGCGCGACCGCCGCGCCATCGAACGCTGGCTGGCGCTGGTGGCCGATACGCCCTGACACCACCCGCTCGCCGGGCATGCACGCCTGGGGTCAGATCCCTTTTCCGCGGGAAAAGGGATCTGACCCCGTCTCGTTGAAGGCCAAGAGGTTGCCGGCCAGCGGCCGGCACTACCGCCACCCGGCGGCTATGCGCTGAAACATCCCCTTGCGATAATGACGCGCTGAACACCCCTGTTGCCGCATCCTTGCCGGGATCGCGGCTTTTCTTATCCCGCGGGAGCTGCGATGGCTGAAGCTGTACGCCACGACAAGACTGCGCGCCAACTGCGGATGTTGTCCGATGCACTGGACAGCGGCCGGCTGGGCCCGGTACGTCGGCTGGTCAACACCCTGGCCCCGGCCGAGATCGGCAACCTGCTTGAATCGCTGCCGCCGGGCAAGCGCGAGGTGGTGTGGGGCCTGGTTGATCCGGAAGATGACGGCGAGGTGCTGGTCCACGTCGGCGAAGACGTGCGCGAGAGCCTGCTCGCGGACATGGACCCGGACGAGATCATCGCCGCGGTCGAAGACCTGGACATCGACGACCTGGCCGACCTGGTCGAAGACCTGCCCGATACGGTCATCGACGAGGTCCTCAAGTCGATGGACCGCGAGAACCGCGAGCGCCTGGAGCAGGTGCTGTCCTATCCCGAGGACAGCGCCGGCCGCCTGATGAACCCGGACGTGGTGACCGTGCGCGCCGACGTCAATGTCGACGTGGTGCTGCGCTACCTGCGCCTGCGCGGCGAACTGCCGGACCATACCGATCACCTGTTCGTGGTCAGCCGGCGCCATCAGTACCTCGGCCGGGTGTCGCTGGCGGCACTGGTGACCCACGAGGACACCACCCCGATCAACCGCCTGATCGACGACGAGCAGCCGGCCATTGACGTCGGCGAGAGCGACCAGGAGGTCGCCCGCCAGTTCTCCGACCATGACTGGATCTCCGCGCCGGTGGTGGACGACAACAACATCCTGATCGGCCGCATCACCATCGATGACGTGGTCGACATCATCCGTGGCCAGGCCGAGCACCAGGCACTGGGCGCCGCCGGCCTGGACGAGGACGAAGACCTGTTCAGCCCGGTCTGGCGCGCCATGCGCCGGCGCTTGATGTGGCTGTCGGTGAACCTGTGCACCGCCTTCCTGGCCTCCAGCGTAGTCGGCCACTTCGAAGGCACCATCGACAAGCTGGTGGCGCTGGCCGTGCTGATGCCGATCGTGGCGGGCCTGGGCGGCAATGCCGGTACCCAGGTGCTGGCGCTGATGGTGCGCGGCCTGGCACTGGGCCAGGTAGGCGCGTCCAACGCGCGCACGCTGCTGTGGAAGGAGGTGCGGGTCGCCTTGTTGAACGGCGTGATGCTGGGTTCCGTGCTGGGGCTGATCGTGCTGGCCTGGTTCCACTCGCCCGGGCTGTCGGCAGTGATCGCCATCGCGCTGACCTGCAACCTGCTGTTCGCCGCACTGGCCGGCGTGCTGGTGCCACTGACCCTGAAACGCTTCGGCTTCGACCCGGCGCTGGCCAGCGGCATCTTCCTGACCGCCGTGACCGACTCGATGGGCTTCTTCACCTTCCTCGGCCTGGCCACGCTGGTGCTGCTGCACTGAACCCTGCAGGGTCCGATCCCCGCCGCGCGGAGTTCCGACCCACGCCAAAACCCAGGGTCGGATCTCCGCTGCGCGGGGCTCTGACCCGTTTCCAACTGGACACCCATGGCCACCACGATCGAAAACTATTTCCAGCCCGGCTGGCGCGACCAGCAGCACACCTGCCCGGCCTGCGAATGGAAGGGCAGCTCGCGTGCCATGGAGATGGAGCTGGACGAGGACGCCACCGAGTACGCCTGCCCGGTCTGCGAGAACCCGCTGCTGGTGGTGCTGCATCCGGACATCGCGCAGGTGCAGGCGGCCGCCGCCGAGGGCAATGCCGAAGCGCAGGAGCAGCTGGACATCATTGCCAGTTTCCCGCGACCGGAGTGACGCGCCGCACGATGCCGCGTTGACCTGCGGCGGGCTAGGATGCAGCTGACCCTGCCGCCCCGGGAAATCCCATGGTCCGATCGATGTCGCGCTGGCTGCCACTGCTGGCCTTTCTGATGATGAGCGGTTGCACTTCGCTGCCGGACAGCGCGCGCGGCCGCTTCGAGGGCCGCGCAGTGAAGGTGGACGGCGAGACCGCCTACTACCAGGTGTTCATTCCGGCCGGCGTTCAGGCCACCGCTCCCACCAGACTCCCGGTCATCCTGTTCCTGCACGGCTCCGGCGAGCGTGGCGGCGACGGTGTCAAGCAGACCCATGCGGGGCTGGGGCCGCACCTGCGCAGGCACGCGGCCGACTTCCCCGCATTGGCCGTATTCCCCCAGGTGCCGGGCCACCAGGAATGGAGCGGGCGCAACAACCGCGTTGCGCTGGCCGCCCTGGACGCCACCATCGCCGAGTTCGGTGCCGATCGCTCACGGCAGTACCTGACCGGGATGTCGATGGGCGGCTATGGGAGCTGGAACATCGCGCTGGATGACCCCGGGCGCTTCGCCGCGATCGTGCCCGTGTGCGGCGCGGTGCTGGCGCCGCGCGCGGTGCGCCCGACCCTGTTCGTCGAGCAGGTCGCCCAGGAAACCGATCCGTATGCGGCCATCGCCCAGCGCCTGAGAGGCACGCCGATCTGGATCTTCCACGGTGCGCTGGATGATGTAGTGCCACCGGACGACGATCGCAGACTGCACGCCGCATTCCGGAGCGCCGCTGCACGCGACGTGCGCTACACCGAGTACCCGGAAGGCAACCACAACGCCTGGGACGCCACCTATGCCGACCCGGCGATGTGGGCATGGCTGTTCGCGCAGAAGCGCTGAACCGCAGCTTCAGTAGTTGCCAACCTTGGTTGGCATTGTCTGCCCTGGTAGTTGCCAACCTTGGTTGGCACTGACTGCTCTGGTAGTTGCCAACCTTGGTTGGCACTCGCCTACCTGAAACCAGCCCATTCCCCGATGTTCACTGGAAGCAGGCCCGTCCATGCTTGCTCCATGCAGAACACACGTCTCCTGCTCGGTCGTCGCTCCAGCATCGGCCTCAGCTATATCCTCACCGCCGTCGTCCATGACCGCGCGCCGCTCTTCACCAACGCCGCAGCGGCCGCCTTGGCAGTCCGCGAATTCCAGCGACTGGATCAGGAAGGCTTCACCCGCTCGATTGCGTACGTGGTCATGCCCGACCACATCCACTGGCTGGTCGAACTACGTGCGGGAACGCTGGAAACCGTCATGAAGCGTTTCAAGTCGCGCACAGCCCAGCAGGCAAACCGGTGGCTGGGGCGAGTCGGGCGCTTCTGGCAGGCCTGCTATCACGATCATGCGATCCGCTCTGACGAATCGTTGCACCGGCATGCGATGTACCTGATGGGAAATCCGATCAGGGCCGGGCTGGCGACGCGGCTTGGGCAATATCCCCATGCATGGTGCGAATGGGAGCTTGGGGCTTCGTGTGATCCGCTCGACAACTTGGGCGCGGATGGATAGTGCCAACCAAGGTTGGCATCTACCAGAGCGGTGCGCGGACAAGCCGCGCGGCAAGTGTGTCAACCAAGATTGACACCTACCAGAGCGCGTGGTCAGCCCAGCAGGGTTTCCAGCACGGCCATGCGCACGGCGACGCCGTTGGCGACCTGGCGCAGCACCCACGACTGCGGGCCGTCGGCCACGTCGTCGGTCACTTCCACGCCGCGGTTGATCGGGCCCGGGTGCAGCACCGCGGCATCCTTGCCGGCGCGCGCCAGGCGCTCGCGGGTCAGGCCGTACTGGGCGTGGTACTGCTCCAGCGACGGCACCAGGCCTTCTTCCATGCGCTCGCGCTGCAGGCGCAGCATCATCAGCGCGTCGACGCCTTCCAGCATCGCGTCGAAATCATCGCCGACCACGCAGCCCTTCAGGGTCTCATCGTCCGGCAGCAGCGACTGCGGGCCGCACACGCGGATCTCACCCACGCCCAGCGTGCGCAGCGCATGCAGGTCGGTGCGGGCCACGCGCGAGTGCTTCACGTCGCCGACGATCACCACTTTCATCTTCGAGAAATCCGGGCCCTTGGCCTGGCGCAGGGTCAGCATGTCCAGCAGGCCCTGGGTCGGGTGCGCGCTGCGACCGTCACCGGCGTTGATCAGTGCGGTGCCCTCGCCCGCCGCTTCTGCCAGTGCGGCTACCGCGCCATCCTCCGGGTGGCGCACCACGAAGCCGCGCACGCCCATCGCTTCCAGGTTGCGCAGCGTATCGCAGGCGGTTTCGCCCTTGCGGGTGGACGAGGTCGAGGCATCGAAGTTGAGCACATCGGCGCCCAGGCGCTGCGCGGCCAGCTGGAATGAGCTGCGGGTGCGCGTGGACGGCTCGAAGAACAGCGTGCACACCGCCGAACCGGCCAGCACGTGGCGCTTGTTGCCGACGCGGCCGACTGCGGCATCGCGGATCTGACCTGCCCGGTCAAGCAGCTGCAGCAGGGTCCCGCGCGGCAGGCCCTCCAGGGTCAGCAGGTGGCGCAGGCGTCCGGAGGCATCGATTTGCTGGGCGGTCATGGCGGTGTCGGGCAGTCAGGGAATGGGGGTGGCGTCGTCGGGGGACGACAGCCAGCGGTCGATGATCACCGCCGCGGCCACGGCATCGAGCGCGGCCGCATCACGGCGGCGCTTGCGCCCTTCGGCGCGCTCGACGGCGAAGCGGCGGGCGGCCTCGACCGAGCTGGAACGCTCGTCGATCATCACCACCGGCAGCTTGAAACGTTCCCGCAGCTGGCGGGCGAAGCCCTGCGCGCGCTTGCGGTTGGGTTGGTCCTGGCCGTCCAGGGTCAGCGGGTCGCCGACCACCAGGCCGTCGGGCTTCCATTCCTTGAGCAGGCGTTCGATCGCGGTCCAGTCCGGGCCATTGCCGTGCACATCGACCACCGCCACCGCGCGCGCATGCGCAGCGAAGGCACTGCCGATGGCCACGCCGATCCGCCGCGAGCCGACGTCGAAACCCAGAACGGTGCCGTCACGGCGGATCGCCGGGACAGCAGGAGCCGGTACGGGCGTGGCCGGCTCAGACATGGCCGCTGTAGTCGGTCAGCCGGAACAGGTCCACGCCGATGCGCGAGGCCGCACCCTGCCAGCGCTGCTCCAGCGGCAGCTGGAACACCAGCTCGGCATCGGCCGGCACGGTCAGCCAGCTGTTCTCGGACAGCTCGCTTTCCAGCTGCCCTGCGCCCCAACCGGCACAGCCGAGGGTGACCACGGCATTGGCCGGGCCTTCGCCACGCGCCATCGCTTCAAGGATGTCACGCGAAGTGGTCAGGTACAGGCCGTCACCCACGATCAGGCTGGAATCCCACGCCCGCGCGTCGTCATGGATGACGAAGCCGCGCTCGGGATGCACCGGGCCGCCGTTGAGCACCATGCGCGCCTGCAGGTCGCCGTCACCGGTGGTGATGTCCATCTGGGCAAGCACTTCACCCAGCGTGTACTCGGAAGGCTGGTTGACCAGCACGCCCATCGCCCCGTTCTCGTCGTGCTGGCAGATCAGCGCGACGCTGCGGGCAAAGGTCGCGTCGAGCAGCGACGGCAGCGCGACGAGGAGGTGATCGGCGAGGGAGGTCGGCGTTACAGGCATGGTCCCATTCTACCTGCTGGGGGCGGGATGGTCGCGCAATGGCGGCGAACCGCGATGGGCTAGGATGGTGCTTTGCCATGGAAGGTCATCGATGCAGTCTTCATCGCCCCTGACCCTGCCGGCACGCAGCGCCATCGTCCTGATTGCCCTGCTGCAGGGTCTGATGCTGTATGCCGCGCAGGAACTGTCCGATGCGTGGCCGTTCCGCGATATCGGCTGGCGCTACTGCTGGTACGCCTGGGTGCTGGCCATTCCCAGCGCGGTGGCGCTGAGCCTGGTCGAGCTGGGCCAGCGCCGCCTGTGGCTGCAGGCCGTGCTCGGCTCGGCGGTGGTGCTGGCGCTGGCCGCCTGGATCGGCTGGAACCTCACTGGCGAGACCGCGCTGGAGTCGAGCGCGCTGCAGTTTCCACTGACCCTGGGCATGGCCGTGGCGGTGTTCGTGGTGCTGCCCTGGTGGCAGTTCCAGCTGCAGCACGGGCACTGGCGCGCCAGCTACCCCGAGCTGTTCGAGCGCGCCTGGCAGAACGGTTTGACCCTCGCCCTGGCGGCACTGTTCACCGGGCTCACCTGGCTGCTGCTGTGGCTGTGGGCGGCGCTGTTCCAGCTGCTGGAGGTCACCGTCTTCCGCGACCTGTTCCGCCAGGATGCCTTCATTGCGCTGGCTACCGGCAGCCTGGCCGGGTTCGGCGTGCTGATCGGGCGCACCCAGCACCGCGCGATCCAGATCACCCGCCAGGTGCTGTTCGCGATCTGCCGCGGACTGCTGCCGCTGCTCTCGTTCATCGCCGTATTGTTCGTGCTGAGCCTGCCGCTTACCGGGCTGGAACCGCTGTGGAAGACCCGCTCGGCCGCCAGCCTGCTGCTGGTGCTGTCGCTGTTGCTGGTGACGTTCACCAATGCGGTCTACCAGCAGGGGGACGACACCGCGCCCTACCCCGTCGTGCTGCGCCGTCTGGTTGAAGCCAGCCTGCTGGCGCTGCCGGTCTACGCCGCACTGGCGCTGTACGCACTGGGGCTGCGCGTGGTGCAGTACGGCTGGACCGTGGACCGGTTCTGGGCGGTACTCGTCGCAGTGGCCGTGGCCGGCTATGCCGTGGGCTACGCGCTGGCGGTGCTGCGCCGGCAGCGCCGCTGGTTGCAGATGCTGGAGCCGGTCAACCGCTGGATGTGCTGGGCGGTGCTGGCACTGGCATTGCTGGGCAACTCGCCGCTGCTGGACCCGGTGCGGCTGACCCTGTCCAGCCAGCTGGCGCGCCTGCGTGCCGACCCGCCCGCGATCACCAGCAGTGACGTCAACGTGCTGCGCTTCGATCTTGGCCACCGCGGCGTGCGGGCGCTGCGCGAGCTGCAGCGTGATCCAGCCATCACCGCCGATGCCAACGCGCCACAGGTGATCGCTGCCGCGCTGGCACGTACCTCGCGCTGGGATGACGGCCAGCGCCTCGACAAGGGGCCGCAGGACGTCGTCGCCCTGCAGCGCGCGTTGAAGCTGGCCAAGGGATCCAGCTCGCCACCGGACGACTGGTGGCAGGCACTGGCCACGCGCGCGATCGATGGCGAATCCTGCGCCCAGAGCGAGCGCGACTGCCTGATCGTGCATCGCGACCTCGACGGCGATGGTACCGGCGAAGTGCTGCTGTGCGAGCTGTACACCATCCGTGGGCCGGACTGCGTGCTGTACGCACGTGGCAGGGATACCCACTGGCGCCGGGCCGGTTCGCTGTTCGGCACCGCCAGCGGCCAGGCCGAGGCGATCAACCAGGCGCTGCGTGATGGCAAACTCACTCTCGAACCGCCGCGCTGGCCGATGCTGTCCATTGGTGGGCGCCCCGCAGTGGCCATCGATCCCGAACCCGAATCCAGCGAGTCTTCCCCATGAGCGGCTACTGCCTCATCGCCCCGGGCCATCCGGTGCACGACTACTACCACGCCAATGAATACGGCTACCCGCAGCGTGACGAGCGCGAGCTGTTCGAGCGGCTGGTGCTGGAAATCAACCAGGCCGGGCTGAGCTGGGAAACGATCCTGAAAAAGCGCGAGGGCTTCCGCGCGGCCTATGACGGCTTCGATGTCGACCGCGTGGCGGCCTATGCCGAGCAGGACATCGAGCGCCTGCTATCGGACGCGGGCATCATCCGCAACCGGCTGAAGGTACTGGCCGCCATCCACAACGCGCAGGTGATCCAGCAGCTGCGGGCCAGTCATGGCAGCTTCGCGGCGTGGCTGGATGCGCATCACCCGCGCAGCAAGGCCGACTGGGTGAAGCTGTTCAAGAAGACCTTCCGCTTCACCGGTGGCGAGATCACCGGCGAGTTCCTGATGAGCCTGGGCTACCTGCCCGGCGCGCACGCCGAGGATTGCCCGGTGCATGCGCGGCTGCTGACGCTGTCGCCGCCGTGGTTGCAGGCCGCCGTCCGCTGAGGGATCTCCGCGCGTGGATGCCGGTAGTGCCGGCCGCTGGCCGGCAACCCCGTTGAACGGTCACACGCCCATGTAACGGCCGGGGCGGTGGTTGAACATCAGCACCAGGCTGAGCACCACCGCGCCGATGGCCGAGTACAGCACCTTCGATGGCGACAGCACGAAGAACGCGGCCACCATCAGGCAGGCGTCGTAGGACATCTGCACCTTGCCGGCGCTCCAGCCTCGGGTGCGCTGCAGGTACACCGCCAGGATGCCGATGCCGCCAAGGCTGGCGCGGTGTCGGATGAAGAACAGGATGCCGAGGCCGGACAAGGCACCACCGACGATCGCCGAATACAGCGGGTTGATGTGCGAGAAGTCGATCCAGCGCGGCAGCAGGTCGGTCAGCACGCCACAGGCGGTGACCGCAGCGAAGGTCTTCAGGGTGAATTCCCAGCCCATGCGCCGCAGCGCCACCCAATAGAACGGCAGGTTGACCAGCACGAACACCAGGCCGAAGTTCCAGCCCATCGCGTAGTGCAGCAGGAAGGCCATGCCCGCCATGCCGCCGATCATCAGCCCGCCCTTGGCGAAGATGGCCAGGCCCAGCGAGGCCACCATCGTGGCCAGCACCATGCCCTGCACGTCCTCGGCGATCGAGTGACGCAGCGCTTTTTCGTCGGCGGTGGTGCCAGCACTGTCGGGCGGCGGGGTCAGCGGACCGGCGGTGACCAGGTGGCCGTCAGCGTCGTCGCACGGCGCGGGGCCATGGGAAGGAAGGGACATGCGGTGGGGGAACAGCAGGTGGGGAGCGGTATTAAACACGATCTGCATGACAGTTGCAGATGAAATCGTTCAGCTGAATGCGCCTCGCACTGCCCCGGGCTCGGCGCTGCTCAGCCCTTGCCGGCGAGATGGTGAGCCACCAGTGCGTTGGCATGGCCATGGCCCAAGCCATGTTCACTCTTCAGGAAGCTGACCAGTTCCATGTGTTTCAGGCCCTTCTTCCCGGCCAGCAACCCGAACCAGTGCGCCACCGGCTGCCCGTAGGTCTTCTCGATGGAGGGGAAATACGAGGCCGGGCCTTTCGGCTTGGTGTCAGTGCTCATGTGCAGCTCCCGTTGAAGTCATTCATTCGACGAACCACAGACGCAGAAATCGACACACCCAAACGTCCGACCCCGCCTCGCCCGACAGGCCGCAGCCAACTGTCGAAGGCGGGGTGGGTCCGGTTGAGGGGGTGTGAGCGGCATGGATGCCGCGACCAAGCCCCCATGGATGGGTTTACGGCGTCCCCCTCAACCGGGCCCACCCCGCCATCTCACGGATAGCCAGTTTTTGAAGTTGACGTGGCCGTTGACGTTGCTTCGGCAGGTGCCGGGCGCAGCCCGGCCGTATCATTCCAGCATGCCCCGCGAAAACCTCAACGACCTGCAGGCCTTCGTCCACGTTGCCCGCGAGGGCAGCTTCACCCGGGCCGCCGCCCAGCTGGGCGTGTCCCAGTCCGCGCTCAGCCATGCCATGCGCGGCCTGGAACAGCGCCTGGGCGTGCGCCTGCTGACCCGTACCACCCGCAGCGTATCGACCACCGAAGCCGGTGCCCGCCTGCTCGACACCCTGGGCCCACGCCTGGCCGAGATCGAGGACGGGCTGGCCGCGCTGGCCGAGTACCGCGAACGCCCGGCCGGCACCATCCGCATCAACGCCACCGGCCATGCCGCCGAGTACATCGCCTGGCCGCGGCTGGCGCCGTTGTTGCAGCGTTATCCGGACCTGAAGGTGGAACTGACCACCGACTACGGCCTGGCCGACATCGTCGCCGAGCGCTACGACATCGGCATCCGCCTCGGCGAGCGCCTGGCGCGCGACATGGTCGCGGTGCCGATCAGCCCGCCGCTGCGCATGCGCGTGGTCGGTGCACCCAGCTACTTCCGCCAGCACGTGGTGCCGCAGCATCCGGACGACCTGGCCAAGCACAACTGCGTGACCCTGCGCCTGCCTACGCATGGGGGACTGATGCCGTGGGATTTCGGCCAGGATGGCAACGAACTGAGTGTGCGCGTTGGCGGGCAATGGACGTTCAACACCATGGGCATGACCCGCGCCGCTGCGCTGGCCGGCAGCGGACTGGCCTGGCTGCCGGAAGACCAGGTGCAGCCGATGCTGGACGATGGCCGCCTGCAGTCGGTGCTGGACGACTGGTGCCCGCACTTCGATGGCTACTACGCGTACTACCCGTCGCGCCGCCACGTCACCGTGGCGATGCGCACGGTGCTTGATGCGCTGCGCGGGCCGCTGGGGTGAGGGGCAAGGCGTGCGGACCAACGGTGCGCACCCACCAACGGTCCGCACCCAGCTGGTGATCAGCCCTTGGCCTGGGCGGCGCGCTGCGCGTTGTAGCGCTCGCCGACGATCGACACTTCGTCCAGCGCCTGTGCGATGCGTTGCAGCTCCTCCGGTGCCAGCTGCAGGTCGGCCGCGCCCAGGTTTTCTTCCAGGCGATGGATCTTGGTGGTGCCTGGGATCGGCACGATCCACGGCGCCTGTGCCAGCAGCCAGGCCAGCGCCACCTGCGCCGGCGTCGCGCCCCGTGCTGCGGCAATCGTACTGATGCGATCCACCAGCGCCTGGTTGGCGCGGCGCGCCTCCACTTCGAAACGCGGAACGCTGTTGCGGAAATCGTTGGCATCGAAGGTAGTGTCGGCGTTGATCGTGCCGGTGAGGAAGCCGCGGCCAAGCGGGCTGAATGGCACGAAGCCGATGCCCAGTTCCTGCAGCGTCGGCAGCAGTTCGCGCTCCGGTTCGCGCCACCACAGCGAGTACTCACTCTGCACGGCGGCAACCGGCTGCACCGCATGCGCGCGACGCACGGTGGCAGCGCTCGCCTCGGACAGCCCGAAGTGGCCGACCTTGCCTTCGGCGATCAGGTCGCGCACGGTGCCAGCCACATCCTCGATCGGCACGTTCGGGTCGACGCGGTGCTGGTAGAACAGGTCGATATGGTCGGTGCGCAGGCGCTTGAGGCTGGCTTCGGCAACGGCACGGATATTCTCGGGACGGCTGTCCAGGCCGTCATCGGTGCGCGCGCCCTTGAATCCGAACTTGGTGGCAATCACCAGCCTGTCGCGGTAGGGCGCCAGCGCGCGGCCGAGCAGGTCTTCGTTGGTGTACGGACCATACACCTCGGCGGTGTCGAAGAAGGTCACGCCGCGCTCGACGGCGGCCTGCAGCAGGGCGATGCCCTGGCCCTGCTCCACCGGCTGACCGTAGGCATGGGTCAGGCCCATGCAGCCCAGGCCGAGGGCGGAAACCTTCAGGCCACTGCGGCCCAGTTCGCGTGTCTGCATCGTCGTGCTCCAGAGGGGGAGTGATGACGATACGCCTGTCGTGGCGCTGGATTGAGCCAGCCCGGCCGCAGTCGGTCATGACCGGAATTCATCAATCCAGCCACGACCGATACCGGCCAGGTCAACGGATCTCCGAGATCTCCACGCCGTCCAGCCCCTGCGACAGGGTACGTGCGTCGCCGCCCTGGCTGAGCTTGATGCGCAGGCGCACCTCGTTCTGCGAATCGGCGTAGCGCAGCGCGTCCTCGTAGCTGATCTCGCCGGCCTGGTACAGCTCGAACAGGCTCTGGTCGAAGGTCTTCATGCCAAGCTGGACCGAGTCCTTCATCACTTCCTTCAGCTTGTGGATCTCGCCGTCGCGGATGTAGTCCTGCACCAGCGGCGTGCCCAGCAGGATCTCCATCGCCACCTTGCGCGAGCGGCCATCGGGCGATGGCACCAGCTGTTGCGCGACCACGCCCTTGAGATTCAGCGACAGGTCCATCAGCAGCTGGTTGCGGCGGTCTTCCGGGAAGAAGTTGACGATGCGGTCCATCGCCTGGTTGGCGTTGTTCGCATGCAGGGTGCACAGCACCAGGTGGCCGGTTTCGGCGAACGCGATGGCGTGATCCATGCCTTCGCGGGTACGCACCTCGCCGATCATGATCACGTCCGGCGCCTGGCGCAGGGTGTTCTTCAGCGCGGCTTCCCAGCTGTCGGTATCGATGCCGACCTCGCGCTGGGTGATGATGCAGCCCTCGTGCTTGTGCACGAACTCGATCGGGTCTTCGATGGTGATGATGTGGCCGGTCGAGTTCTGGTTGCGGTAACCGATCATCGCTGCCAGCGAGGTCGATTTACCGGTACCGGTGGCGCCGACGAACAGGATGATGCCGCGCTTGGTCATCGCCAGCGTCTTGATGATCGGCGGCAGGCTCAGTTCTTCCACGGTCGGAATGCGCGTCTCGATGCGACGCAGCACCATGCCGACCTGGTTGCGCTGGTAGAAGCAGCTGACGCGGAAGCGGCCGACGCCGGACAGGCCGATGGCGAAGTTGCATTCGTGCGTCTTCTCGAATTCCTCGCGCTGCGCCGGGGTCATCACGTTGAGGACCAGGTCGCGGCTCTGCTGCGGCGTGAGCGGGGTCTGGGTGATCGGCGAGATCTTGCCGTTGACCTTCATCGCCGGCGGCATGCCGGCCGTGATGAACAGGTCCGAGGCGCGCTGGTGCGCCATCAGCTTGAGGAACGAAGTGAAATCGATGGTGGTCGCGGTGCTGTTCACGGCGGGCTCCCAAGAGGGCATTTACCAGGAAACGGTCGGTGGAGGAAACGGCACGGGGACGGCGCCGCACTGGTGCACGCCGCCCGTGGTTGTCCCGCCTTACTCGAACAGGCGCTTGTCCTTGGCGTACTCGCGGGCCTGGTTGCGGGTGATCAGGCTGCGCTTGACCAGGTCCTGCAGGTGCTGGTCCAGGGTCATCATGCCGTACTGCTGGCCGGTCTGGATGGCCGAGTACATCTGCGCCACCTTGTCTTCGCGGATCAGGTTGCGGATGGCCGGGGTGCCGACCATGATTTCCCACGCTGCGGTACGACCGCCGCCAACCTTCTTCAGCAGCGCCTGCGAGATCACCGCACGCAGCGACTCGGACAGCATCGAACGCACCATCGGCTTTTCGCCGGCCGGGAACACGTCGATGATGCGGTCGATGGTCTTGGCCGCCGAGCTGGTGTGCAGGGTTCCGAACACCAGGTGGCCGGTTTCCGCGGCGGTCAGTGCCAGGCGGATGGTTTCCAGGTCGCGAAGTTCGCCCACCAGGATGATGTCCGGGTCCTCACGCAGTGCCGAGCGCAGCGCTTCGTTGAAGCCATGCGTATCGCGGTGCACTTCGCGCTGGTTGATCAGGCACTTCTGCGAGGTGTGCACGAATTCGATCGGATCCTCGACGGTGAGGATGTGGCCGTATTCGTTCTTGTTGATGTAGTCGATCATCGCCGCCAGCGTGGTCGACTTGCCCGAACCGGTGGGACCGGTCACCAGGATCAGGCCCTGCGGTTGCTGGATCACCTCGCGGAACAGCGGCGGGCAGGCCAGGTCCTCGAGGGTGAGCACCTCGGACGGAATGGTACGGAACACCGCACCGGCGCCACGGTTCTGGTTGAACGCGTTCACACGGAAGCGCGCCAGCGACGGGATCTCGAAGGAGAAGTCCACTTCGAGGAATTCCTCGTAATCGCGGCGCTGCTTGTCGGACATGATGTCGTACACCAGCGCATGGACCTGCTTGTGGTCCAGGGCCGGGATGTTGATCCGGCGAACGTCGCCGTCCACGCGGATCATCGGCGGCAGGCCTGCGGACAGGTGCAGGTCGGACGCTTTGTTCTTTACGGAAAACGCCAGCAGTTCGGCGATATCCATGAGCGGCTACTCCCCAATAACGGCTTCGACTGGAAGGATCTTTCCCCGGGCGGCAGTATAGCCTCCTGATTCAACGGAACGCGTTACGTGGCCACTCCCCTGCCCCAGATCCTGAGCAACCTGCATGCCGCCGCCGAGGCGGCCGGCCGGCCCGATCCGCGCCTGCTGGCCGTTTCCAAGACCCAACCGGCCGAGGCCGTGGCCGCGCTGGCCGCGCAGGGCCAGCAGGCCTTCGGCGAGAACTATGTGCAGGAAGCGCTGGCCAAGATGCAGGCGCTGCAGCACCTGGCGCTGGAGTGGCACCTGATCGGCCACCTGCAGTCGAACAAGGCCGAGGCCGTGGCCACCCACTTCGATTGGGTGCAGAGCGTGGACCGGCCCAAGCTGGTGACGGCGCTGGCGCGCCATCGCCCGGCAGCGCGTGGTCCGCTGAATGTGCTGATCCAGGTCAACATCGACGATGAATCCAGCAAGCACGGCTGTGCGCCGGAGGATGTCGAGGTGCTGGCCGCTTCGATTGCCGCCGAGCCCACCCTGCGCCTGCGTGGCATGATGGCGATTCCCGCGCCATGGCCCGAGGCGGAACGCCGTCGGGATGCGTTCGTGCGCATGCGCACACTTTTCCAGTCGCTGGCCGCCCAGCACGCGCAGGTCGACACGCTGTCGATGGGCATGAGCAGCGACTACGCCGACGCCATCGCCGAGGGCGCCACTTTGGTGCGCATCGGCACCGCCCTGTTCGGCGCGCGTCCTCGCCCGGCCTGATCTTGCAAGGAGAGTTTCATGACAGCTGATTCCATTACCTTCATCGGCGGCGGCAACATGGCGCGCAGCCTGATCGCCGGCCTGATCCGCCAGGGCGTGCCCGCCGCACACATCCACGTGGCCGAACCGGTTGCAGCACTGCGCGAGTCGCTGGCCACCGATTTCGGCGTGCAGGTGCACGACAATGCCGCCGATGCCGCCGCACAGGGCCGCACCTGGCTGCTGGCGGTGAAGCCACAGGTGCTGCGCGAGGTCTGCCAGTCGCTGCAGGCACTGGCCCAGGCAAGCCGGCCACTGGTGGTGTCGATCGCCGCCGGCATCACCAGCGCGCAGCTGGAACGCTGGCTGGGTAGCAATCTGCCGGTGGTGCGTGCAATGCCCAACACGCCGGCCCTGCTCGGCGCCGGCGTGACCGGCCTGTATGCCACGCCGTCGGTGGATGCACAGCAGCGCTCGCAGGCCGAACAGGTATTGGCCAGTGCCGGCCGTACCGTGTGGATCGAGCGCGAGGCGCTGATGGATTCGGTCACTGCCGTGTCCGGCAGCGGGCCGGCCTACGTGTTCCTGCTGGCCGAAGCGATGGAAGCGGCGGGCATTGCCCAGGGCCTGCCGGCCGACGCCGCGCGCACGCTGGTGGTGCAGACCCTGCTGGGCGCTTCGCGCATGCTCGATGAAGCCGGCGAAAGCCCGGCCGAGCTTCGCCGCCGTGTGACCTCGCCGAACGGCACCACCCAGGCCGCGATCGAGAGCTTCCAGGCCGGTGGTTTCGAAGTGCTGGTGGACAACGCGCTGCGTGCTGCGCAGGTGCGCGGGCAGGAATTGTCTGCGGCGAATGATTGATCCCGATGTGTGCCGACCAACGGTCGGCACCTACCATCATCCACGCATGGCGTGGATGCTCATTGCCCAAATGTGGCCATGACGAAATCCACGAAGCACTGCAGCCGCGGGCGCGGCCGTCGATCCGGCAGGTAGATCAGATGCATCGGTCGCGGTTCGGGCAGGTAGTCGCGCAGCAGCGGCTTCAGGCGCCCTGCTGCGATCTCCCCCGCCAACAGCGCGGTGGGCTGCAACACCAACCCGGCCCCGGCCACGGCGGCTTCGCGCAGCGCGAACCCGTCGTTGCAGGTCAGCCGCGCCTCCCAATCCACCTGTTCACCGTTGGCCAACTGCCAGCCATGGCCACCACGCCAGGCAAGATGGCTCAGGCAATCATGCCCCTGCAGGTCCGCCGGCGTGCGTGGCGTGCCGCGCCTGCGCAGGTAAGACGGCGCCGCGCACAGGCTCATCGCATACGGCGGCAGCGGCCGCGCCACCACCTCCTGTGATGGCAACGGCCCGACCCGGATCGCCACGTCGAAGCCGTCCTCGATCAGGTCCACACGGCGGTTGCTCAGATCCAGTTCGATGTTCAACTGCGGCTGCGCGCGCAGCAGGCCGGCCAGCTGCGGCGCCAGCACGCAGCTGCCCCAGGTGGTCGGCGCACTGACCCGCAGCAGGCCACGCGGCTGTACCTGCAGACCGGCCACATCGGCCTCGGCCTGCTGCACCTGCTCCAGCACTTGCCGGCAGCCGGCCAGATAGGCGCTGCCGGCTTCGGTCAGGCGCTGGCGGCGGGTGTTCCGTTGCAGCAGCGCGGCACCCAGATGCGCCTCCAGCTGCTGGATGTACTTGCCCACCATCACCGCCGAGACCTGCAGCTGTTCGGCGGCGCCGGCGAAGCTGCCACGCTCGGCCACGGCAACGAAGGCCTGCATGCATCGAAGGGTATCCATTACTAATCCTTAGTTAGGAATCTGCGAATCATACGCCGCTTACCTAACCCCATTGTGAGGGCGCAGACTGCGCTCACTCCCTTACGCAAGGAACGGCCATGAAGATCCTCCTCGTTGGTGCCAGCGGCACCCTCGGCCAGGCAGTCGCCCGCCAGCTCGGCCAACAGCATCAGATTCTCGCCGCCGGCCGCAGCAGCGGCGAACTGCGCGTGGACCTGACCGATGACGCCAGCGTCGCCGAACTGTTCGCACGTACCGGCCCGGTCGATGCGGTGATTTCCACCGCCGGCAAGCTGCACTTCGGCCCGCTGCAGCAGATGACGCCGGCGCAGTTCAACCTCGGCCTGCAGGACAAACTGCTGGGCCAGGTGAGGCTGGCACTGGCCGCGCAGCATCATCTCAACAGCGGCGGCTCGATCACCCTGACCAGCGGCATCGTCAGCGCACAACCGATCCGCGACGGCGTCAACGCCACCTCGGTGAATGCCGCACTGGAAGGCTTCGTGCGCGCAGCCGCACTGGAGCTGCTGCCGCGCGGCCTGCGCATCAACGTGGTCAGCCCGAACGTACTGATCGAATCGATGGCCGCCTACGGCCCCTACTTCCCGGGCTTCGAGGCGGTAAGCGCACAGCGCGCGGCACTGGCCTTCCAGCGCGCGGTGGAAGGCATCCAGAGCGGCGAGACGATCACGGTCTGGTAAGAAAAAGGGGACGGAGGGGATTAAGTCGCAAGTGCACAAACGACATAATCCCCTCCGTCCCCTTTTTGTCGCTCACTCCCAGCGCATCGGGCCGTCGCCGCGTTCGCCGAGGACGTCGCCGGGATTGGCCAGGCGGCAGTGCTGCAGCGACAGGCAGCCACAACCGATGCAGCCGGTCAGTTCGTCGCGCAGCAGCTGCAGCATGTGGATGCGCTCTTCCAGCTCGGTGCGCCAGCGCGCGGACAGCCTGGCCCAATCCGCTTTGGTCGGTGCGCGTCCGTCAGGCAGGCTTTCGAAGGCACGGCCGACTGCTTCCAGCGGCATGCCCACCCGCTGCGCCACGCGGATCACCGCCAACCGGCGCAGCACGTCCCGGCTGTAACGACGTTGGTTGCCCGAGGTGCGCAGGCTGCTGATCAGCCCCTTGCGCTCGTAGAAATGCAGTGCGGAAACGGCCACGCCACTGCGCTGGGAGACCTCGCCAACGCTGAGTTCCTGGGATGCCATTGCTTGACCTCAACTACAGTTGAGGTGGCATGCTGCTATCTTCGCCGCCCGTTGACAAGCGCGGCCTGCACCTGACCCGTATGACCCCGACCCTCTCTCCCGCCGACACCCACCTGCCGGCTGACAGCTCGATCCTGTCCGCGCGCTACCGCGCCACGACCATCGGCATGGTCGCACTGGTCGCGCTGCACGCCTTCGAAGCACTGGCCGTCGCGGCCGCGATGCCCACCGTGGCCGAAGCACTCGATGGACTGCGCCTGTACGCGCTGGCCTTTGGCGGCACCCTGGCCACCAGTGTGATCGGCATGACCCTGGCCGGGCGCTGGGCCGATCGCCACGGCCCCGCGCGGCCACTCTGGTACGGCCTGGGCTGCTTCGTGCTGGGCCTGCTGCTGGCCGGCTTTGCGACGCGCATGGGCATGCTGGTGGCCGGGCGCCTGATGCAGGGCCTGGGCGCGGGCGCGATTTCGGTCTCGCTCTACGTGATGGTCGGCCGCAGCTACCCCGAGCACCTGCGACCGAAGGTGTTCGCGGCGTTCTCCGCAGGCTGGGTGGTGCCCTCGATGGTCGGCCCGGCGTTGAGTGGCCTGATGGTGCAGCACCTGGGCTGGCGCTGGGTATTCCTGGCAGTGCCACTGCTGGCGATACCGGCCGCACTGCTGCTGCGCCCGGCACTGGCGCGCATGCAACCTCCCGTTGCGGTCTGCAACGATGGCGAACGCAGCAACGTGGTGCGCTGGGCCTCTGGCGCCTCACTGGCCGCACTACTGCTCTACGTCGGCGGCCAGCAACAGGGCATGGCCGCCCTGCTCTGCATCGGCGTGGCGATGCTGGCGCTGCTGTTCTGCGTGCATCGGCTGCTGCCGGCCGGAACCCTGATCCTGCGCCGCGGCCTGCCCAGCGTGATCGCGTTGCGCGGCATTGCTGCAGCGGCGTTCTTCGCCTGCGAGGCCTATCTGCCCCTGCTGCTGCAGCGCGAACGCGGGCTCTCGCCCAGCTGGGCAGGCGCCGTGCTCAGCCTCGGTGCGCTGGGCTGGTTCGCCGGTTCATGGCTGCAGGGCCACCAGCAGCGTGGCTGGTCACGCCAGCAGCTGCTGCGCGTTGGCACGGTGATGATGACGTTCGGCATCGCCGCAACGCTGTCGGTGCTGTTCAACCCGATGCCGCTGCCGGTCGCGCTGGTCGGCTGGGCCGTGACCGGCTTCGGCATGGGCATGATCTACGCCAGCCTGTCGGTGCTGACCCTGTCGCTGTCAGCACCGCATGAGCAGGGTGCCAATACCTCGGCGCTACAGCTGAGCGAGGCGTTGTCGGTGACCACCGCGCTGGCCGTGTCCGGCGCGTTGTTCGCCATGTTCGTGGAAAGCGCGCCGCACACCGGCTACCTGCTGTGCCTGGCCATCACCTTCGGTCTGGCGGTGCTGGCCGCAGTGATCGCGCGGCGGGTGTAGCGCCGCCGGATTCCGGTAGTGCCGGCCGCTGGCCGGCAACCTCCGCGCACGCGGGAATCCGATGATGGCGACGGCCAGAGGCCGGCATTACCGTGTACCGGCTCCCACATCATCGATATCCCGATGCAGGATGCGGCGCACTTCCAGCACGGCCTGCGGGGTCTCCTGCACGCTGTGGCCGGAAATGATCACCTTCTCCGACAGCGCGCCCGGCAGATGCGCGCTCCAGTACGGCACCAGCCCGTCATCGGACTTCTCCACCGGCAGCTCCGGCTTGCGCTGGGCGATGATCGAGTGGTACTTCAGGCCCGCTTCGATCGGCAGCTGTGCGGCGGCCTTCACGAACGGATCGCTGGCCTTGAGGTTGTCGATGCTGTTGGGAATCTTCGGCTTGGCGGTGCCGTCGACCTGCTGCTCGGCCTGTGCCAGCGCCATGAACACGTCCTCGAACTTGCCGAGAATGGTCAGCGGCAGGCGTACCAGGCGCCCGATCAGCCGCCCGACCTTGTTGCCTGCGATATCCGTGCCCTGGTGCGGCGCGGCGATGAAGATCGCGCGTTCCACGTTCGGCTGCGCCTTGAAATGCAGCAGTGGCCCCAGCTTGGCCTGCACGCGCTTCAGCCGCTCGCCCTTCAGGTCATAGTTGGCCAGCAGGTCATCCCACAGCACATCACCCGAGTCGCTCACCAACAGCCGCGCGAGCACGCCGCCCATGCTGTGGCCGATATAGACCATGTCCTTCGATGCGCGTGTGCTGCCGTTGGGGTCGAAGTGCTTGAGCGTGTCATTGAACGCGTTGGCGATCTCGTAGCGGTTCAGCGCGATCGGTGCATTGGTCGGGTAGTAGACCTGCCACACCTGGAACTGCTGGCGCAGCTCGGGGTCGCCCATGATCTCGTTGGCCAGGTTCACCCAGGCTTCCGGGCTGCTGGCCAGGCCGTGCAGCATGAAGATGATGCGGCGGTTCGGGTCCCAGGGCTGCATCAGGTAGATGTGCGGTTCGCCGATGCCCTCACTCATGCCGAACAGGGTGCGCAGTGACTGCCGGGCGAAGCCACTCTGCGCCAGCCACAGGCCGTAGGCAGCGGTGAAATTGCCGGCCAGCGGCACCTGTTCGCCGTGCAGGGTGATGCGTTCAGTGGCCTCCGGCGAATAGGCGTCCAGTTCAACCCGGCGCGTGCGCATCACGTCTTCCAGGCTGCTGCCTTCGAAACGCAGCAGCGCGGTGACGTTGATCGAGGACATCTCGCTGAATTCCGGCACCGAATCGTCATGCCGATGGCGGCGGCCACGGCGCTCGTCGTCGGCATCATCCGCCGCTGTTTCCGCCTTCGGCCCATCGCCCGCGATCACCGGCGCGACCAGCTTGGGCGGGTCCATCACCATCACCAGCTCGGCACCGAAGCCATCGCGGCGATAGGTGCTGCGCAGGCCGACGAAGCTGACCGTGCCGGCCGGCACCAGCTGCGCCGGAATGCTCTTCAGGTTCAACTGCTGGTAGTTGGAGGCCAGCGACCAGCTGCCGACCGAGATCGGCTTCGTATAGTCCTCGCCGGCCAGTGCCGCTGCACGCGCGCGCACGAACAGCACCACCGCCGCCTTCTCGGCGGCGTAGTTGTAGTAGTCGCGCACCTGCGTCTGCCGGTCCTCGAAGGCGCGGTCGGACGGCGAGCGGCCGCTGTAGAACAGGTAGGCATAGGCATAGCGCGCGGCTTCCAGCCAGGCATCCAGCGCCGCGTCGCTCATCGGCGGATCGCCGGCGGCGGTCTTCTTCGGCGTCAGCGCCAGCGCGGCCTTCACCCACAGTTCGGACAACGCCGACAGCCGCTGCTCGACGTTGAGGTCATCGGTCATCAACAACGTGCTGCGGCAGACCAGGAAGTCCTTCTCGCACTGCGACTCATCCAGGCCCGCCGCGCTGAGCGTCTCGCGCGCGGCCGGGCTGAGCTTGCCGGTGTTGAGCACATCGGCGCGCTTGTTCACCAGCGAATCGCTGGACTTCACCTGCTTGACAGTCACCATCGCGCAGCCGCTGCTGCCCAGCAGCAGGAAGGCGGCGAACAACACCGGCAGCGCGCGCTGCCAGCGGATCAGGAAGAGTCGGGTCATTACTGCGGGTCCTGCTCGGTGCCAGGCACGCCCTGGCGGATCACGGTGGAGAAGTGGTCGCCGCTGCCCAGGTCCAGCGCACGCTGGGTGATGCGGCCCTTGTCATGCAGTTCGGCATAAGGCACGCCCGGCGTGAGCGCGCCGACCTCCTGTGCGTATTCGGCCAGGTAGCCGGACAGCAGCAGGCGGTAGTCCAGCGGCAGGCGCGGCGCGATGTGGCGGGCCAGATCGAAGACGATGGTGGTGCAGTTGCTGGTGAGCGTGTTGTAGAAGCCCGGCTTCGCATCCAGTTCGCGCGCCTGCGCGATGTACGCGGCGAACAGTTGCTTCAGTTGCGCCTGGTCCATGCCGTGCAGGCGGTACAGGTAGACATCCTCGCCACGCGCGTTGGTGCGGGTGCGGATGATGTCGGTCTCCTCCGCGGCCACCAGGGTCATCTCGAATTTGCGGAAGAAGCCGCCCAGCGCCGAGAACGATTCGCCGCGTTCCTTGCGGATCTCCAGCGAGAACACCACGTGGCGCCCATCCTCGAAACCGAACGAGATCAGGGTGTGGGCGATCGCCGGGCCCATCCAGTACGACAGCACCAGATCGGCCGAGCGGAGTTGGTCCAGGTCGTACGCGCGGCGCACCCAGTGCGCGTCGTAGTCGGTCTCGCTGCGCCAGGTGAAATCACGCACGTTGTCGAGCACCACGTGGCGCCCGTCGAAGGACACCACGTGCAGGCGCTGGGCCACGTCATCGGCCCAGACGCGGTCCTGGCGCGGGGTGAGCAGCAGCCACCACAGGCCGGCCAGCGCCAGCGACGCGCCGAACGCCATGCCCAGGCGACGATGGCCACGGCCACGCGCGACCTGCCACGACGCCCACAGCGCAACCAGCAGCCACAGCACCGCAATGCCATTGGCCAGCCAGCCCGGCCCCGGCATCTGATAGGCCAGCAGCCCGGTCACCCACAACGCTGCCAGCGCCATGGCACTTCCCGTCATCCAACGTCCTGCGGCTCTCACTGGCATCCTGTCGCGGTCCCGAAGCCGCATAGTTAGCCACAAGCGGGTTCACCGTGGCATCTACGGCCCGTTCAGGGACCGCGGCGCACCGTCTGCGGCGGTCCATGCGGCCAGGTTCACCTCACAGGAGCAACGATGGGCATCACTTCCGTAGCCGGCGTTCCGGTCCAACCCCAGCACCGCGCCACCTGCCACTGCGGCACGGTCGAGCTGTTGCTGGACCTCCCGGACGGCATCGTCGACCCGCGCCGCTGCGACTGCTCGATGTGCCGGCGCCGGGGTGCCATCGCCGCCAGCGTCCCCCGCCAGGGCCTGCAGGTGGTGCGCGGGCAGCATCACCTGCAGAAGTACCAGTTCAACACCCATGTGGCCGAGCACTACTTCTGCGGGGTGTGCGGCATCTACACCCATCACCGGCGCCGCTCCAACCCCGACCAGTACGGCTACAACGTGGCCTGCCTGGAGGGCATCGACCCGTTCGCGCTGGGGGTGATCCCGGTCAGCGATGGGGTCAACCACCCATCAGACCGCACCGGCTAGTGGCGCGTGCGCCGCGGTGGCGTGGCCACCTTCTGCCAGGGCGCCATGCCGCTGCGCCCGGCCCGCGCCGGGCGTTTCAGCCAGGGCCGGCGTGACGGTGCCTGTGGCGCGTCCTCGACCGGGGGAGGAAGGGGTCGACGGCTGGGCCAGAGATGGTCGAGCAGCCACATGGCGGGTCTCCGTGGGGGACGGGGACGATCAACACTAGGCCCGGGTGGGCATAGGCGGCGTGAGCGGGACACGACAGCGGGATGACGGCGGAGGCGGCGATGAGCCTGCTACACCATGTCCCCGACCAAGGCACCTGTGCGTTTCCGCAGCAACAGGCGCAACACGGCGGCACAGGCGGCGGTCAGCAGCGCCAGTACACGCAGCAGTGTCGCCAGCGCCTCACTACTGGCGTGCTGCAGCTGCATGCGGCTCATCGTCGGTAGCAGTGCCTGCGCCTGTTCCCGCGCCCCCGTGGTCAGATAGGCACCGGCACGCACCAGCGATGCCGGCGACGCGCCCTGCAGCTGATGGCCGATCAGCAGCGCAAGCAAGGCAGTGACTGCGGCCAACGCGATGCCTTCGCCGGCCACCCGCACGGTTCCGAATATGCCTGCGGCCATGCCGGCACGTTGCACCGGTACCACGCTCACCGACAGTCCATCCATCAGCCCCCACGGCAAAGCCGTGCCTGCGCCGACCAGCATCAGCAGCGGCACCCACTGCGCGGGCGACGGGTGCGACGCCTGCCGCGACAACAGGTACAGGCCGGCGGCGCACACCAGCAGACCCAGCGTGCACAACCGCGCACTTCCTACGCGGTCCGCCCAACGCGCGGCCAGCATCGGCAGGACCAGCATCGGCGCGGACAGCGCCAGCATCTGCAATCCCACCAGCGTCGCGCTCTGGCCATGCACGCCCAGCAGTTGCAGAGGTAACGCGACCAGCAGCACCACGTAGCCGAAGCAGGTCGCCACCGGCAGCAGCTGGACACCGAGGAACGCCGGTTGCGAGAACAGTGAGAGGTCCAGCAACGGTGAGGGGTGCCGCCGTTCGATGAAGACGAACACCCCGCCCAACAGCAGCGTCACCAGCAGCGCCAGCCGCACGCGCGCGGCATGCAGGCCGAACTCGCCCAGCCACAGCAGCGCCAGGGTCAACGCCGCCAGCGTCAGGCTGAAACTCAGCATGCCGCCGATATCCAGCGGTCGGCGCTCGCCATGACTTTCAGGCAACGCGCGTGCCCCCAGGCCGAAGGCCACCAACGTGAGCACACCGCCCGCGGCGAACACGCTGCGCCATCCCAATGTCTGCAGCAGCAGGCCCGCGAGCAGGGGCCCCAGCGCCAGCCCCATGCCGAACGTGGTGCCCAGCAGGGCGAAGACACGGGCACGCGCCGGCCCCTGCCAGGCCTGTGCCAGCAGCGCCGTGCCGGATGCCAGCGCCGCCGCCGCGGCAACGCCCTGCAACCCGCGCGCCAGATCCAGCCATAGCAGCGTGCGAGCAAGGCAGACGGCGGCGGTGGCGGTGGTGAAGCCCGCCGTGCCCAGCAGGAACAGCCGCCGACGGCCATATCGATCGGCCAAGCCGCCCGCAGCGAGCAACAGACTGCCGAAGGTGAGCATGAAGGCGTTGGTCACCCAGGCCAGCGCGGTGGGCGATGCCGCCGCGGAACGGGCCAGCGCCGGCACCGCGACTGCACCGGCAGAGAAGGACAACGGCAACGCCAGCGCGGCCAGGCAGACCGCAAGCAGCGCCCAGCGCTGCTGCGCGCGGACAGGTACAGGGAGCATCGAATCCGGGGCCATGCGGGCCTCCATCCATCAGGGGCATTGATGATGGACAGGCCGCTATTCCAGAAAAACAGGCTTGGTGGATGTTGATTGCGGCCAGATGTTCCGCAATCATCCAAGCATGGACTCCATCTCCGCCCTGCTCGCCTTCGTCCGCACCGCGGAGGCCGGCAGCATTGTCGGTGCCGCCCGCGTACTCGGCCTGTCAGCCTCGGCCGTCGGCAAGCGCATCGCCCGGCTTGAACAGGAACTCGGCACGCGCCTGTTCCAGCGCACCACCCGCCGCGTGCATCTCACCGACGAAGGCGAACTGCTGCTGCAACGCTGCCGGCGTGCGCTGGATGAGCTTTCCGAAGCGCAGGCGGACCTGGCGCAGCGACAGCACGCCCCCAGCGGACTGCTGCGCATCGGCCTGCCTACCATCGGCTACCGCTTCCTGCTGCCGGTGCTGCCCGGCTTCCAGCAACGCTATCCGCAGGTGCAGCTGGAACTGGACTTCAACGACCGCATCGTCGATGTGGTCAGCGAAGGCCTGGATGCAGTGATACGCAGTGGCGAACTGGCCGATTCCAGCCTGACCGCACGGCGGCTGGGGGGTTTTCGTTTCATCCTCTGTGCGGCGCCGGGCTATCTGCAGATGCATGGAACGCCCGGCGATGTGGGCGACCTGCGCATGCATACCGCGCTGCGCTTCCGTTACCCCACCACCGGAAAGCTGCATCCGTGGCAGCTGCCCGGCATCGAAGGTGACGCCGGGGCGCGCCTTCCCACGGCGATGACCTGCAACAACATGGAAGCCGTGCTGGCCGCTGCGATCGGATGCATGGGCCTGGCCTGGATGCCTGACTTCCTCGCCGCTGACGCGCTGGCCGATGGCCGCCTGCAACAGGTGCTGCCCACACTGCCCACGCATCAGGGGCAGTTCTCGCTGCTGTGGCCCGGCGGGCGCCATCCCAGTGCACGCTTGCGGGTGTTCATCGACTACGCCGTTGCGCACCTTTTCCGCAGCACCCCGGAAAAGGGGACGGAGGGGATTAAGTCGTAATTGGTCCTGCTGTGCCTGAAACGACTTAATCCCCTCCGTCCCCTTTTTCCTAGCGGCTGAAGCGGCGCGCGCCGGCGACGCAGATCACCGCGACCAGAGTCACCAGCACCATGCTGAGGCTGACCGATTCGTGCAGCAGCAGCGCGGCCAGGGCCAGGCCGAAGAACGGCTGCAGCAGCTGCAGCTGGCCGACGGCAGCAATGCCGCCCTGGGCCAGCCCGCGGTACCAGAACAGGAAGCCGATCAGCATGCTGAACACTGCCACGTAGCCCAGTGCCCACCACGCCGAGGCACCGACCGCAGTGAACGAGGCCGGGCGCATCAGCACCGTCAGCGGCAGCATCACCGGCAACGCCAGCAGCAGTGCCCAGCTGATCACCTGCCAGCCGCCCAGATGACGGGCGAGCCGACCACCTTCCGCGTAGCCCAGCCCGCACACCACGATCGCCGCCAGCATCAGCAGGTCGGCCTGCAACGAGGCTTCGATTCCGTTGCGCGCGGCATAGCCGACCACGCAGGCACTGCCCAGCAACGAGAACAGCCAGAACGCCGGGCGCGGCCGATCGCCACCGCGCAGCACGCCGAACACCGCTGTACTCAACGGCAGCAGGCCAAGGAACACGATGGTGTGCGCCGACGACGCGTGACGCAGCGCGAGCGCGGTCAGCAGCGGGAAGCCGACCACAACGCCGAGGCTGACCACCACCAGCCCCGGCAGGTCGCCGCGCCGCGGCCATGGCTGGCGCAGCAGAAGCAGCAGCCCCAGACCGAGCACCGCGGCGATGGTGGCGCGTGCAGCGGTGACGAACCCGGCATCCAGCTGCAGCACCGCCAGGCGGGTGGCCGGCAATGAGCCGGCGAAGATCACCACACCGATGAAGCCATTGATCCAACCACTCGCCGACCGTTCCACGCCTGTACTCCTGAAGGTGCCGGACGATGCCCGGCTGCACCTGTATGGAAGCATCCGGCGCGGAACGACCCCAGCTACAATCCAGTACAGCCGCAAGTAACTGTACTGCCCACACTTCCACTACGGTTCCACCATGCCGCGCCCGCTCACCCGCATCGAATCGGTCATCCAGACCGTCCGCACCCGCATCAGTGCACGGGTGGATGGCCCCGGCTCCCGCCTGCCTTCGGTACGTGCGCAGGCGGCGACCATGGGGGTTTCAGTCTCCACCGTGGTCGAGGCCTACGAGCGCCTGGCGGCCGAAGGCCTGATCAGTGCGCGCGCAGGCTCGGGCTTCTACGTCAGTGGCCCGGCCGCACCGCTGGCGCTGGCTGAAATGGAGCCGCGGCTGGATCGCGCGGTGGATCCGCTGTGGGTATCACGGCAATCGCTGGAAACGCCCGCGGGCGATCTCAAGCCAGGGTGCGGCTGGATGCCCAGTGACTGGCTGTATCACGATGGCGTGCGCCGCGGCCTGCGCCGGCTGGCGCGTGCCGATGCCATGCAACTGGTGGACTACGCCGGTCCGCTCGGGCTGCCCGCGTTGCGCCAGCTGCTGCAAAGGCGCAGCGCCACGCTTGGCATCGATGCACCGATGGAGCAGATCCTGCTGACCGAATCCGGTACGCACGCAGTCGATCTGCTCTGCCGTTTCCTGCTCAAGCCCGGCGACTGCGTGCTGGTCGATGACCCGAGCTACTTCAATTACCACGCGCTGCTCAAGGCGCACCAGGTGCAGGCCATCGGCGTGCCGTACACGCACAGCGGCCCGGACCTGGAGGCGTTCGCGCAAGCCCTGCAGGCGCATTCGCCGCGGCTGTACATCACCAATTCCGGCCTGCACAACCCGACCGGCGCGGTGCTTTCGGCCAACACCGCGCACCGCCTGCTGGGCCTGGCCGAACGCAGCGAGTTGATCATCGTCGAGGACGACATCTTCGCCGACTTCGAACTGCAGCCGGCACCGCGGCTGGCCGCGCTCGATGGACTGTCACGGGTGATCCACGTCGGCAGTTTCTCCAAGACGCTGTCGGCAGCGTCGCGCTGCGGCTACATCGCTGCGCGCCACGACTGGATAGAAGCACTGACCGACCTGAAGCTGGCGACCAGCTTTGGCGGCGGCCATCTGGCCGCGCAGTTGATGCACATCGCGCTGACCGATAGCGGTTACCGCCGCCACATGCAGTCGATACGTTCGCGCCTGGCCGATGCACGCCGGCACACACTGCGGAAACTGCAGGCGCTGGGCATCACGCCGTGGCTGCAGCCGGAAGCCGGCCTGTTCCTGTGGTGCCAGCTGCCCGACGGCCGCGACGCCGCCGCACTGGCGCGGCAATGCCTGCGCGAGGGCATCGTGCTGGCGCCGGGCAACGCGTTCAGCCAGTCGCAGCGCGCGGCCGACTATCTGCGCTTCAACGTCTCGCAGTGCCAGGACCCGAGGATCTGGCAGGTGCTGGCGCGGGCGTTGCGCTGAGCTGGATGCAAGCCGGTCCGCGCAGGCAGGAGCGACCCGCGGCAAAGGCACTTGCATGCCACGGTACAGTGGTATGTCCCTGTTGCAGGAATGCACGCATGTCTTCGTTCTCCGATCCGCAGGCCGTTGCCCGCTATGCCGAGGGCCCGCTGCGCCAGGTGCCGGGCTTCCTCGCGTTGCAGCAGATGAGTCGCCTGCTGCTGGCCGAACACGTTCCTGCGCAGGGCCGCGTGCTGGTGCTGGGCGCCGGTGGCGGGCTGGAGCTGAAGGCATTTGCCGAGGCGCAGCCGGGCTGGCAGCTGCTGGGCGTGGACCCGGCTGCACCGATGCTGGCCCTGGCCGAACAGACACTGGGCCCGCTGATGTCGCGCGTGCAGTTGCTGGAAGGCTACATCGACGATGCCCCCGACGTGCGCTTCGATGGTGCCAGCTGCCTGCTGACCCTGCACTTCCTCGACGCCGCGCAGCGCCTGCACACGCTGCGGGAGCTGCACAGGCGCCTGCAGCCCGGCGCGCCGCTGGTGGTGGCCCACCACAGCGTGCCGCAGGATCCGGCCGGCAAGCTGCGCTGGTTGCAGCGCTACGCCGCGTTCGCCGAAGCCTCCGGCGTTGCCCACGCCGATGCACAGCGCGCGATCGACGCCATTGCCGAGCGGCTGCCGCTGCTGGCCCCCGAACAGGAAGTGACGCTGCTGCAGGAGGCCGGCTTCGACGATGTGGAGCTGTTCTATGCAGGCTTCAGCTTCAAGGGCTGGGTGGCGTACGCCGGCTGATGCCTACGGCACCACGGTGATGCCGATGCGCTGCATCAACAGCGCCACCTGCTGGACATCCAGCGTGGCGCCACGCAGGTTGGTGCTGCGCAGGTCCAGCTCGCCCAGATCGGAATTGGTCAGGTCGCAGTCGGTGAAGTTGGCGCTGTTCCAGTCGATTCCCTCGAACTGGCCACCGGACAGGTCCGAGCCGGCAAAGCTGGCGCCGCTGACGTTTGCACCGTCCCAGCGGTTCTCCCACAGTTCGCATTTCTCCAGCGTGACCCGCGAGAAATTGGCATAGCGCAGGTTCGACTTCTTGATGAAGGCGCTGCAGAACCAGCTGCGCGTGGTGATCTGGTTCATGAAGCTGGCGTTGCTGAAATCCGCACCCTGCGCGCGGCACTCGCTGATCTCCAGGCCCAGCGCCTTGATGAAGTTGAAGTGGCACATGCTGATGTCGCAGCTGCGGAAGATGGCCTCCTTCAATGTGGCGCCATTGAAGCGGCAGCCGCTGCGGCTGTCGGCATCGTAGAAGCTGCAGTTGATGAACTCGGTGGCGGTCAGGTCGGCACCGGAAAAATCGCACTCATGGAACTGCTGGTCGACCACTTTCTGGCCGGTGTACTGGTCCGCGCCGATGCGCAGCTTGCGGTGAACGGTGGGGGACATCAGGGATTCCATGCCAGGTGCCCCGCCATCATGCCGGGCCGCGAGGGCGATCCATAGACGTGGGCGCGGGCGGATTCACCGGCAGTCCAGCCGCCCTGTGCCCCGCCCAAACGCAGCATGCACGTTGTTGCACGTTAATGCACGAACGTGCAGACTTGCAGCATGAGCTCCGATCCCAGCCCCCTCCCCGCCCAGCGCACCCGGCAGATTCTGGAGGAACTGCGCCAGCAGGGCCGCGTGGTTGCCGCCGAGCTGGCGCGCCGCTATGCCGTGTCCGAAGATTCGATCCGCCGCGACCTGCGCGAGCTGGCCGCGCAGGGCCTGTGCCAGCGCGTCTACGGTGGCGCCGTGCTGCCACCGCCCAAGGAACGCCCGCTGCGCGAGCGGCTGACCCGCGACCGCGGCGACAAGGCCGAGCTGGCCGCCCGCGTCTGCGCGTTGCTGCAACCCGGCCAGGTCGTACTGCTCGACGCCGGTTCAACCAACCTGGTGATCGCCCAGCAGTTGCCGGCCGCCCTCGGCTTGACGGTGATCACCAACGCGCCACAGATCGCCACGGCCGCCAGCCTGCTTGAAGGCACCTCGGTGCAGCTGATCGGCGGGCGCCTGGCCAGCGGTGGCGGCGCGGTCGGCGCCGAAGCACTGGCCCAGGTGCAGCGCCTGCGCGCCGATGTGTACCTGCCCGGCCCCTGCGCGGTGGACGGCGACACCGGCGTGTGGGCAATGGATGCGGAAGAAGCCACGCTGAAGCGCGCGATGGTGGCCTGCAGCAGCCGTGTCATCGTCGCCGCCACGACTGAAAAGCTGGGTGCACGCGGCAACTGGCAGATTGCCAGCCTCGACGAGATCGACGACCTGGTGCTGACCACCACCGCACCGCCCGCATTGGCGGCACGCTTCCGCGCCGCAGGCATCGCGGTACACCCCACTCCCCCCTGACCGTACCGCTCATGTCCGTTGCCAACCGCGCGCGTGCCGAACAGCACGCGACCCGCGCTGCGTTCTTCATTCCCGGCTTCGCCACCGCGCTGTGGGCCACCCTGGTGCCGTTCGCAAAGGCACGCACCGGGATCAACGACGTCACGCTGGGGCTGGTGCTGCTCTGCCTCGGTGCCGGTTCGCTGCTGGCGATGCCGTTGTCCGGCGTGCTGGCCGCGCGCCTCGGTTGCCGGCGGGTGATGGTGGCCAGCAGCCTGCTGATCTGCCTGACCGTGCCCGGCCTGGCGCTGGCCGGTTCGGCCTGGACACTCGGGCTGGTCCTGTTCGTGTTCGGCGCCGCCGTGGGCGCGATGGACTGCACGATGAACGTACAGGCCGTCATCGTCGAGCGCGAAGCACGGCGCGTGATGATGTCTGGCTTCCATGCCTTCTTCAGCATCGGCGGCTTCCTCGGCGCGGCCACCATGACCGTGCTGCTGTCCGCACAGCTGCCGCCCTTGGCATCCGTGCTGATCGGCGTCTGCGCCATGCTGCTGGTGATGCTGTTGTCGGCGTCGTACTGGCACAGCGAACGCATGCCGCATGACACACCGATGCTGGCCCTGCCGCATGGCATCGTGCTGTTCATCGGCGTGCTGGCGTTCGTCGCCTTCCTCGGCGAAGGCGCGATGCTCGACTGGAGCGCAGTGTTTCTCAGCGATGTGCGTCGCGTCGATGCCAGCCTTGCCGGCATCGGCTATGTGACCTTCACCCTGACCATGACCGTCGCACGCCTGTTCGGCGATGCGCTGGTGGCACGCGTGGGCCGCCAGCGCGCGATCGTGTTCGGCGCGTTGCTTGCCGCCGCGGGCGTGCTGGTGCTGACCCTGGTCACGCCGTGGCAGGCATCACTGCTCGGCTATGTGCTGGTCGGTCTCGGCTGCGCCAACATCGCACCGGCGCTGTTCTCGCTGGCTGGCCACCAGACCCGCATGCCCGGCGCGCTGGCCATCACCGCCGTTTCCACGCTGGGCTTTGCCGGCATCCTTGCTGGCCCGGCACTGATCGGTTTTGCCGCCAACCACTTCGGCCTGATCGCTGCATTCATCGGCGTGGCCACGGCCTTGTTGCTGGTGGCGATGTCCACGCGTTGGCTGCGGGTGTAGCCCAGGGCATCAGCGCCGCCTGCGCCGCAGCTTCATCCGCAATCGCCGATAGCCGATCACCGTCGCCGTGGCACACAACGCGGTGCCGGCAGCGCTCAGCAGCAGCAACACCGCCAACCGGGCACCTTCCTGGCGCAGCATCGCCGGCAGGTCCCAGCTATGCAGGAAGTAGAACAGCCAGCGCCCCACCCGCTCACGATGCCCCATCGTCAGCAACGGATCGCCGGTCGCCAGATCGAGATAGATGCGCGTCGCCTCGGCATCGCCAAAGTCGACCAACGCCACCGGGAAGCGGCGTACTGCTGCGCCGTTCATGGCCTCGGGCGCACGCGGATAGAAGTAGGCGTCCGCTGCATGCTGCACCATGAAACCCTGCATGGGCGCAGCGGACAACGCGCGTTCCTTCTGCTGCAACCACGCGGCGGGCAGCAGCTTCATCCCCCGAAGATGCCCTTCACCTTCGGACACGATGCGAGTATCACCCTGCCCATCCAGCAGCACCGCAAACAGTTCACCACCGATCCGTCGCCACTGGATCTCCACCGGCCGGAAGCGCTCGGCATCGGCCACCGCCAGGAGCTTTGCCGGCTCACACAACACGCCATCCACCGCCACCGCGCCGCCCCGATAGCGTCCGCTGTCGATCGCCTCGCGCGTGCTGCTGAAGACGCCCAATGGATTCATCGACATCAGGCCGCTGAAAATCCAGGTGAACACGAAGGCCGCAGCACACAATCCGATCAGATGGTGCCAGCGCATCCACGACTCCACGTACGGCGTCTTCGCACCGGAACGATAGTGCCCACGGAAACGCCAGCGCCATACGCCCACCACGATGCCGCTGATCGCCGCCACCGTGCACAGTGCGGACAGCACGATCACCACCCACGTCCACACCGGGTCGACCGACTGCATGCGCAGGAAGTACAGCCAGTGCAGCCAGGCGCCCACATAGTTCCAGCGCTGCTGCACATGCGGGGCGTCCAGCACCACTTCGCCAGTACGCGAGGACACATACAGGTCACCCGGCTGCGCGCCGCCCACCTCGACGCGATACAGCGGTCGATGCACGTCCAGTGCACGCGAATGCGTCCAACGGTCCTCGTTCACGCGCATCGCACCCACGAAGGCCTGGCCGCCCGCGAACTGTGCAGCGGATGCTTCGGCGCGCTGTGCCGACACCGGCAGCAGCGCCTGGCCGGTCACGGCAGACCAGGCGCCCACGTTGCTGCCACTGCGCACCACATACGCCGCCTCGCCACGCAGCGTGGTCAACGCCACAGCCTCCGGCTCGGCCTGCACGGCAGCCGGCAGTACCGACAGCCCCTGCAGGTCGCGGGCCTCACCCAGCACCGGCAACGCCGCCAGCCGCTCGCCGGGCGTCAGCTTCGGGTAACCAATGAACAGCATCACCATGCCGCTGACGAACCACAGCAGCATCAGCAGGCATCCGCCGATGCCCAGCCAGCGATGCACCAGGTAGGTCCAGCGCTTGGCGGTGGAACGCATCGTCATCGCCAGCGCCCTCAGAAGCGATGGTCGACGGTGAATTCGACGCGCCGGTCCGCACCCAGCAACCACTGCGTACTGGTGTAGTACGCGGTGGCGTAGTACGCCTTGTCGAACACGTTGAACAACCGCGCGGACAGCTGAGTGCGCGGTGCCGCCTGCCAGGTCAGTGCCAGGTCGGTGGTGCTGTAGCCGGGCAGTTCCAGCGTATTGGCGTTGTCGGCGTAGCGCTTGCCGACATAACGCACGCCCCCCGCCGCACTCCAATCCGGTGCGAACTGCCAGCTCAACCACATACTGGCCAAGCGCTCGGCCACGTTCGGCGGCACGTTGCCGTCGCGCGACACCAGCATCGGCGGCGAACCCGTGGTTTCCAGGAAGTCCTCGAATTCGGCCTTCAGCACCGTCGCGTTGGCATCGAGCGACCAGCGCGGCGCGAAGTTCCAGTTCAACGACGCTTCAATACCGCGCGAGGTCTGCGCGCCCACCTGCACCCGGCGATCCGGCACCAGCGGATCGCGGCTGAGCAGCCCGGTCTTGCGGATGCGATACGCCGCCAGCGTCCACTCGCCACCGTCGAAGGCCTGCTTCAGGCCAACCTCGATCTGCCGGCCCTTGGCCAGGTCAAAGGCGCCGTTGGCCGGGCTGATCATCAGCAGGCCACTGACCGGGTCCGCCGCCTGCGAATACTGCGCATACAGGCTCAGCGTCGGCTGCAGCGCGAGTACCGTACCCGCACGCCAGCCTGTGCTGCTGTAGGTCTTCGAGAACGCGTTCTGGCCGCTGATCAGATCGGTGCGATCAATGCGCGCGCGGTCGTGGCGCAGGCCACCCAGCACCGACCAGCGCTCGCTCAGCGCCAGCCGGTCTTCCACGAACAGCGCGTACTGCTCGGCACGGTTGCGGTAGCGCGGCAGGTTCGGCGCGTCGCTGGCGAACTGCCCCGGCACCGGATCGAACGGATCGACCGGGCCCGAGCTGCCGGCATAGGTGTTGTTGGTGTGCTTGAAGTGCGCGCGGTTGGCGTCCAGGCCCACCGCGAAGTTGTTCTGCAGGCCACCCGCCGTTCCCTGCACACGCAGCGTCGAGGTCAGTCCGGTCTGGTCCTGGTTGTGGGTGATCTCGGTATTGCCCGAGCGATCGATCAAGCCGGTAGCGCGGTTGTAGACATAGGCCTCGGCATTGCGCCAATCACGCTGGCTGTCGATCTGGTAGACGCGGGTTCGCCATTCCACGTTCGCGTTCGGTGTCCACAGCGCGTCGAGCTGGGTCCAGCGGTCGCGGAAGCGGATCTCGCTGTCGTCCACGTTGTAGTTGCGGTGGCGCAGCGCCTCCAGCTGGCGGCCCTCGACCAGCGGCGTGCCGAAGTAGCGCATGGGTTTCTGGTAGCCCTGCGCATGGGTGAGCATCAGCTGCAGGTCCGCACGTGGCTGCCACAGCAACGCACCGGAGAATGTCGCGTCGCTGTTGCGTCCACGATCAACCCAGCCACCGCTGTAGTTGCCGCTCACATCCAGCCGGTAGGCCAGCTCGGGCGTCAGCGCGCCACCACTGCCGAAGCCCAGCCGCGCGGTGTCCTCGCTGCCCACGGTCACGCTGATCTCGTTCTCGATCGCCCCACGCGTGGGCTTCTTCGGCACGATGTTGATGACACCGCCGATCGCACCGTCGCCATGGATGACCGAGGCCGGGCCGCGCAGCACTTCGATGCGCTCGATCGACCAGGTATCGAACGGGAACGTGATGCCCACGCCGCCGTACTGGCGCAGCCCATCGTACAGCCGCATCACCGAGGCACCGTCGGTGAAGCCGCGGCTGGACAGCGCACTCAGGCCATTGCCCGGATGCGGCATGGCACTGATCGCACCCGCCCGGCTGATCGCATCGTTGAGGTTGCTGTCGCCGCGCTGCTCCAGCTGCTCGCGCGAAATTACCGTCAGGCTGGCCGGTGTCTGCAACACGCTCAGGCCCAACGCAGAGCCCGCGCTGGCGGTGGACGACAGTTCACCGCTGCGGGTATCGACCACCCGCACCGTATCCAGCGTGGTCGGTGGGGCCGCGTCAGCGGCAAGTACGTGGGCGGTGTGCAGGAGCAACGCGCACAGTACAGGCAGCGTCGCCCGGCGCAGACGCGCGGGGTTGGGGTTCGTTTTCATTTTTTCACGGCATGCAAGGCCACCCCGCAATGGCAGGGCAGCAATCAAAAAGGGACAGACACGCGCGTGCGGGCACCGGCCGTGGCCGGCAACCTCATGGAAGAACGTTCAATACAGCGCGCGTGCGGCTCAGGCGGCCATCAAGGCCGGCGGCCCACGCGCGCCCAACGTGCCGCTGATCTGTCGCGGCAACGCCCGCACCGCGCCGCGCAGTGCGCGGCACACCGGTGCCATCGGCGCCAACAGCAGCACGGCCGCCACCAGCAGGGTGATCAGCCGTGCAGCGATCAGGCAGTAATCGCAGTCCACACCCATCTCATGATCGGCATGTGGATCGGCGGGCGGCTTCTTCGTGGCCCCGCCGTGCGGCATGGCCATTGCGTGATGGTCGTGGTGCCCTTCCATCGCGTGCAGCGCGTGCTCTGCGTGCATTGCGTGGTCCATGGCCGCCACCGGCGCAGCGGCAGCCACGTGACCATGCGCCAGCCAGCGGCTCACCAGCGGGGCGAGCAGCACCAGCAGCATGGCAAGCCATGCCAGGGCCTGGAACCGGCGGTGGAGAACAGAATGGCGCACGCCGCCATTCTACGGGGCCATAGCCAACCTTGGACCCCGTTCAGGGTTTGGCCCCTGCGACACGGTGACGCAGGGGCTCGCCTCCAGCGGCGACATGTGAATGCACCGCACCGCGGTCCCTACGCTTGCAGGCCCCGCCTCGCCAACGTTAGGGTTCAGATGGCCACGGCAAGGAGCCAGAGGGATCCGCATGACCACTCGCATCACACACCGGCTGCGCATCAGCCTGCTCGGCCTGACCGCGTTGCTTGCCGCCTGTGCCGACAAGGGGCCGCCCCCACCGCCAGAGCCGCTGGAACTCTCACAGCCCATCGCCGTGGACACGCCGGGCCAGCAGGTGCAGTTCGAGTTCGAAACCACGGCGCGCAATTTTGCCAGCTACCGCACTTATGCGGTGGAACTGGAACTGCAGCGGCGAAGTCCAGCTACAACGGGCACGCCCGATATAGCAAGTATCAACATCCCATTCGAAGTATCCCTGCAGCGTCGGGAAGGTACTACCTGGCAGGAGATTGCAACACAGGACAGCTATCAGGCACGCGCGCGCAACGGTGTTGAGCCGCTCCCCTCGTGGCACCACTCTGAGAGCTGGCGCTATGCCTCGCTCGCATCAGGCAGCGACGGCAGCTACCTCCTGAACGTGACAGCGCTGCCGCTGGAGCTCGACAGCAGATACCGGCTGCAGATTCAAACGGTCCATGCCATATCAGGACTGCAAGACTATTCGGCAAGGCTAGTCGTGCACGCCTCGCGTCCTGCAGGGAAGTGACACCATTCATTCGAAGGAACGAAGGGGTTTCCATGAACAAGCCCCGCTACAGCCTGGACATTGTCATTGCCGCACCCGGCACCCCACTGCTCGATCCCGATTCGGGAAAGCAGCAGCTGACGCCCGATGGCACTCCTGATACTTCCGGGCCTGGCCACATGTTCTACGTTCTGCACGCTCCAGGTAAAGCGGCGCAGAGTTTCGGCTTCGCACCCGTCGAGCATGGCAGCATGAATGGTCCCGGGCGCATCGTCAGAGACGACGTGAAAGTCTATAAGGACCCCGCCCATGTCCGTACCATCGAAATCACCGAAGCCCAGTACAACAAGCTCAAGGCGTTCGGCGACGATCCAGTGGCGCACGGCTTCAGCAAGCACTACGCCGACGTGCGTCACAACTGCGTGGACTTCACCTGGGACGCATTGAATCATGCCGGCATCCAGCGCAAGCACAGCCTGGACGTGAACAGCATCGGCGGCCCCGTCGGCCAATTGCTGCCAGACGTCCGCATTCCGCTGGGCGTCCAGTCACAGGGCAAGGACGGTTATCGCCCCCTGCGCAACATCCATGGCGTGGACAGCATTGAACCGCCCTTCCCCAACAGCGAACTCAACCGCACCACCACCCATCCCCTGCCCGAGCGCAGCTTGAAGCAGCGTCTGCTCAGCGAAACCGATGGTATTGATGGCCCCTTGGGCGAGCGTCTGGCTGCGGACGCGCGCGCACCGGGGCACAGCCTTCATGCCTTGGACCAGAAAGTGCGTACCGCACTCGCCCAGGCCAGCGAACAGCAGGGACTGCCCCCCGGACAGGAGCACGAACGACTGGCCGGCCATCTGACCCACGCGGCGGTGCAGGCCGGCTTCAGCGAAAAGGACACGCTGCAGGTGGCATTCAGTTCAAACAGCACCGCCGAGGCACCCGGCTACGTATTCCTGCATCGCAGCGGCGACACCGCCTCGCCGGACCCTGCCGCCAATCGCCAGCGCCTGTCCCTGCTCGATACGCAGCAGGGCGACGCGGACACGCTGTATCAGCAGGTCAACGTGCAGCAGCAATCCCGCGACGCAAGCCGGCTGGCGCAGGACGAGCAACAGGCACAACAGCAGGCGTCGCCGCGCATGGCCTGACCAAACCGCGTGAGGCGCAGGCACCGTTCCCGCATCAACTCACGTACTGCGCCTGCCCATTGCCAAACGACCAGTTCTCCTTCTTCACCTCCACCAGGTTGATGAACACATCCTCGCGGCGGATACCCACCGCCGCATGCAGGCCATCGGCAATGCCCAGGTACAACGCCTTCTTCTGCTCCAGCGTGCGCCCTTCGTTCCAGGTGATCTGGATGCAGATGAAGTCGTCGGTGCGATCCACGCCCAGGTAGCCGGGGTCGTGGATCAGCGTGCCGGGCGCGTGTTCCTGGAAGATCTGGAAGCGATCATTTTCCGGCACCCCCACCGCGCGCATGGCCTGGTAGATGGTTTCGCCGACGCGTTGCAGGTAGTCGGCGGATTTACCTTTGCGAAGATCGATGCGGGCGAGCGGCATGGTGGCACTCCAGAGTGGATGGGCACGGCAACGGGCTGAGACTACGCCTGCCCGGGGCGGCGGGACAGCGCAGGGATGGAACCCTCTGGCTCCATGCGTGGCATGGTCCCGCCTCGCCGCGCAGGGTGACGCGATTGCCGTGGCGGCGCCGCTCTGGAGTCGTCTCGTGCACGGTCGGCAGGGGCGGCGATGTGCGCCATCAGTGATGGGCCGCACTACTCGCAGGTGTCCGACGGCACACATCGGAAAACGTCTGGCCTGCCTAGGGCCAGTTGAGAACTTTCCTTACAGACTGATGTGATGGCCCGGCTTGAAGATCGCCGCGCCGAGGCAAGACGCCTTGGCCGGGATTGGCGTCTCGAATAAACGAACAGGCTTCAAGGACTGCGAGAGAAATCGCAGTTGAGAGAATGCACCGACTGCCCTCAATGGCGGGCGGTGCGTGGGGATCGCAAGATCCGCCAGGCGTTCTTCTCCCTTGAAGCTTGTTTGCCTTGGCACGCCAACCCGCACCGTCCGCCACCTTCACTCCAGAAGGTGGCCCTACGCCAGTGAGGGTTTCGCCATGACCAACCGAACCGCCATCCATCCCCGCCTGCACGCGCTTATCGGCGACGTCGCAGCCGACGTGCCCGAAGACCTTGCGCGTGAGATCGAATGCGCTCTAGCGGAGCGACTGCTGCCGCCTTCGCGCCCAACGTTCCTTTCCTGCCTCGATGCCATCCGCGCCGGTGATGACCAAGCCGGGCGCGCATGTACCCCGCAGACACTCAGCGCCACAGGCTTCGGCTCGCTCGACCGCTCGCTGGCCGCTTTGAATGCCGTACTGGATCTACTGCATGCCGCCGAACGTGCGCGCCTGGATGGCGATCCGCAGGATCAACTCGGTGACTTCCATCGGGACGGATTGATCGTTGCCGCACGCCAGATCGCGCGCGCTGCACAGGATGGGCTAGGCCATGCCATGGGATTCGCGGCAGGAAGACCTGGCTGATGCACGCGCAGCAAAGATGGCCCATTGCTGGAGGCCCTTTTTGTTCTGCAACATGGTAGGTGGCACAGGGATGGACGCGGCTCTTCTACCCAGCGAAGGCGGCCATTGCGGTATATGATCCACTCGGATCGGTGCACGAACGCCACGGTCATACTGCCTAGTCAAGTCATCTTGGACAGCGCTTTCGGGGAAAGAAAGGATGCATACATTCAAAAGGAACGCTGGCGATGAATCCGCCTGCGCATCAAGGGTTGGAGTTCGTCTCCGAACACTGGTTGCAGCAAGTACTTGGCTACACATTGCGCTGCCAATTGGGCTTGGCCTGCCTCCATCCGCGAACGCTGAAGGTCCGGAGACGGTTACCTACATTCATACCGACGCCCTTGGCTCCCTTGTTGCTGAGAGCGACGCCAACGGCAACGTGATAAAGCGTTATGACTACGAGCCCTATGGGACCCTGGTAGGAGGACAGGTCACCGACGGACCCGGATACACAGGGCATGTGAGCGACTCGACTACGGGCTTGAGCTACATGCAACAGCGATACATGGATCCGGAGCTGGGAGTCTTCCTCTCAGTGGACCCGGTCTCAGCGTATGACCAGCCTGTAGGCCAGTTCAATCGCTATCGGTATGCCAACGGGAATCCGTACAAATTCACTGATCCAGATGGGCGAAATCCAGCCCTGCCATTCATCTATGGCGCGATAGCGGGGGGCCTGTCCAATATTGCCATCCAGAAGCTGATGAATCCGGATAAACCAATCGATCAGACGCAGGCATTGATAGCAGCAGGGGTGGGTTCGGTCTCAGGCGGCGTGGGCGGTATCGCTGTCGCAGCCGTGGAGTCTGGAGTGATTTCTGTCGGCCGAGCCGTTGCCATTCAAGCAGCGGCGAATTTCGTCACTGGCGGCGCCGGTGCCGCCGCAGAGAGCGCCCTCAAGGGAGAGCCGATTTCCGCTGGTGGAGTGCTCACGGCAGCGACCGGAGGCGCTGTTGGTGGTCTGGCAGGTTCCGGTGTTGCAGCTGCAGCAGGCGACTTCGCGGGACCAGCCGCCAAAGGCGCTCTGAATAGGCTGAGCAGCTCCGCATCTCCCGGCGCCCCGAACATCGCCTCCACCACCGCATCAACAGGAGTCGCAATTCCTCGTCAGTCGATCACACAAGCGGGAGCATCACAGCTAGGGCAGAGCACCGCCGGAGCCGCCGTAGATGCGGCACAAAAGACGATGGAGAAGAAGAAGTGAATCCAGTACTACGTGGCTTTCTCGCATACCAAGCCGGGGGCATTCTCGTTCTTGGCGCCCTCTACTTCATTGCGATTCAATCAGGAAATCCGCATCCCTTTCGCGCATCATTCAGATTGTGGGCGGCGTATGCAGTTTTCTTTGCTGCCATATCTGCATTTGAGCTAGTAAAGCGACGACGGTATCGCAATCGGCGATGATCGGCCTCTGAAGTCGGGCTGCGCTCAACAATCGAATGAGAATCGAAAAGCGCTGAACCTAAAATCGGTCATCCAGACGTCCTCGAACTTCGACCATCGACTTGCAAGGACACGGATAGTGGAGTTCACGAAGGGTTTCGAGTACGAAAGCGTACAGGTGATAGTGGAGCGGGTAATCGAACGCAGAGACCTGCTTGACTATGTACGCACAAGCCTTTTCGCTAGGGAAAAAGTCAAAGCGGGCCAGGGTAAGCTAGTAGAGTCCCATATCCATCTGACGGCGAGTCACCGGTTACTTGGAGCCGACACGACCTCCATGCACTTACTCTGCGCATACGAAAAAGCCGGCTGAAAGCCGGCTTCTTCATAACACCTGAAAAGTCAGGTCTACTATTTGGTGGGCGGTACAGGGATCGAACCTGTGACCCTTGCCGTGTGAAGGCAATGCTCTACCGCTGAGCTAACCGCCCGGTGTGTTGCTGAGCCGCTCATTATAGGGGCTTTTCAGAGGCCGTCAACAGTTTTTCACAGTCGTGTTCACGGGTGTTTTCGGGGTGCGCAGCCGAGCATGGCTCGGCTCTACAGAACAGCGGGTTCACGGGCGTTTCGGGGCACGCAGCCAGCATGGCCCGGCGCTACCGGAATCACATCGTATGGGTCGGTTTGTCCGAACCGGTCAGCCCGGCCAGCAGGGTCTCGATCTTGTGGCGCACGCCCTCGCCTTCGGCACCGTCGGCCAGCTGCACCCCGATGCCGGCGGTGCGGTTGCCCTGCGCGCCGGCCGGGGTCACCCAGATCACCTTGCCGGCCACCGGCAGGCGCTCGCTGGAATCGGGCAGCGTCAGCAGCAGGAACACCTCGTCGCCCAGGAAGTAGCGCTTGGGCGTGGGCACGAAGATGCCGCCATTCTTCACGAACGGCATGTACGCGCTGTACAGCGCGGCTTTGTCCTTCACAGCCAGGGACAGGATGCCCTGGCGGGCGTTGCTGGCACTCATCGATTTCCCCTTGCGGCAGGCCGCTCGTTCACCTTGTTCCAGGCCAGCAGCAACTCGACCACCGCAAGGTCTGCACGCACCGTGGTGCGCAGCAGGTCGCGGGTGCGGTTGGCCGCATCGAACCAGGCTGCAAGCTTGTGCAATCGCTCCGGCGTGGTCAAGGCATCGGTGCTGGCCTGGGCCAGCGCCAGGTCGGCAGCGAAGCGCAGGCGCAGCGCCGCGTTGTCATCACCACACCACTTCTGCGCCAGCTCCACCGCGCCGGTCTTGCCGGCGGCCAGCTGTTCCAGATCTCGACCGACTTCGCGGCGCAGGCTCAGGCCGTCTTCGCGCAGCCAGTTGTCGGCCTGGCCGGGATGGCCGCGGGCGGCCTCCAGCGCTTCGCGCGCCGATGCTTCACTGTGGCCCAGCTGCTGCAGCCAGGCCAGTGCTTCGTGCTGCGGCGGCAGCTTGAATTCCAGGCGCTGGCAACGGCTGCGGATGGTCTGCGGCAGGCGTGCCGGATCGCTGCTGATCAGCCACAGGTAGCGGCCGGGCTGCGGCTCCTCCAGCGTCTTCAGCAGCGCGTTGGCGGCCGAACGGTTGATCGCATCGGCCGGATCGACGATCACCACCTGCGCCACGCCGTACTGCGGGGTCAGCGCCAGCTTGTCGGTGATCTCGCGCACCTGCTCGATGACGATCTCGGTACGCAGCTTGTCGCCGCTCTTGTTCGGAATGAAGCTGACCAGCTGCAGGTCCGGATGGGTGCCTGCGGCGATCAGCTGGCGCGTGCGCGTGGCGTGCGTTGCATCACCCTGCGCCAGCACGTGGTCGGCCAGCGCCAGCGCCACCTCGCGCTTGCCCAGCCCGGCCGGGCCGCAGATCAGCAGGCCATGACCGAGGCGACCGGCGTCGAGCGCGGCCACGGTCTGGTCGAACGCGCGCTGCTGCCACGGCGAAAACGTGCTCATGCGCCCTCCCCGTCCTGCAGCCAACGCTCGACATGTGCGACCACATCGGCGGCCACGCGTTCCTGCACCTGGCCGGCGTCGATCAGCGCGAAGCGCTGCGGGTCCTGCTGTGCGCGGCTGCGGAACACGGCGCGCACGCGCTGGAAGAAATCGTCCTGCTCGCTCTCGATGCGGTCCGGCCACAGGTCACGGCCGTTGGCGCGCGCGCGGCCGACGGCCACGTCCACGTCCAGCAGTAGGGTCAGCCCTGGCAGCAGGCCGACCGCGCGGCGCTCCAGGTCGGCAATCCACTGCGGGTCAAGCCCGCGGCCACCGCCCTGGTAGGCGTAGCTGGAATCGGTGAAGCGGTCGCTCAGCACGTAGGCACCGCGCTGCAGCGCCGGCCGGATCACCTGGCGCACATGCTGCGCGCGCGCGGCGAATACCAGCAGCAGCTCGGCTTCGGCGCTGAGCGGTTCGGCGGCGATCTCGGCATCGGGCTTCAGCACCAGGCCGCGGATGCGCTCGGCCAGCGGCGTACCGCCCGGCTCGCGGGTCAGTACCACCTCGTGGCCGTGGCGGCGCAGGCAGTCACGGATGGCATTGATGGCGGTGGTCTTGCCTGCGCCCTCGCCGCCTTCCAGGCTGACGAAACGCGGGTGGCGAAGCAGCGCGGGACTCATTGCGCCGGGGTCTCCTGGGTACGTTGCTGGCGCAGCTGCTGCAGGTAGCGGGCTACGGCGGCGTTGTGCTGGTCCAGGCTGGGCGAGAACACGTGCGCGCCGCTGCCGTCGCCCACGGCAACGAAGTACAGCGCATCACCGGCGGCCGGCTGCGCCGCGGCCATCAGCGCGTCGCGACTGGGCATGGCGATCGGGGTCGGGGTCAGGCCGGCACGGGTATAGGTGTTGTACGGCGTATCGGTGGTCAGGTCGCGGCGGCGGATGTTGCCGTCATACGCGGCACCGATGCCGTAGATCACGGTCGGGTCGGTCTGCAGGCGCATGCCGATCTTCAGGCGGCGCATAAACACGCCGGCGATCTGCGGGCGCTCGCTGGCCAGCGCGGTTTCCTTCTCGATGATCGACGCCAGCGTCAGCAGTTCGTAGGGCGTGTTGATCGGCAGGTCCGGCGCGCGGCTTTCCCAGGCTTCGTCCAGCGCCTTTTCCATTGCGGCGTGGGCGCGCTTGAGCACGTCCAGATCACTGTCGCCGCGCTGGTAAACGTAGGTCTCCGGCAGGAAGCGGCCTTCCGGGTGCTGGCCACCGAAGCCAAGGCGCTGCATCAACGCGGCGTCATCCAGGTTGTCGGTGGTGTGCAGCAGCGGCTCGGCGCGCTTGAGTGCGGCACGCAGCTGGCGGATGTTCCAGCCCTCGACAATGGTGACGCGGTGCTGCAGCACCTTGCCGGCGCGCATGCGCAGCAACAGCTCGCGCGGGGTCAGCTCGCCACTGAGGGCGTACTCGCCCACCTTCAGCTTGCCGGCCGCATCGAGCTGGCGCGCCAGCAGTTGCCACTGGGTGTCCTGGCCCTCGTCCACGCCGGCGTCGCGCAGCTTGCGCAGCACGCTGTTCATGCCATCGCCGCTGGCGATGACCACGCTCTCGGCGGTCGGGGTGATCGGGGCGTCGGCGAACCGGGTCTGCTGGTAGAAGAACCACGCGCCCGCGCCCGCCACGACGGCAGCCAGCACCACCACCAGCGTTACCACGAACAGACACCCGCGCTTGGCTCCCGCCATGGACTACCTCTGAACTCGATTCCGTCGTGCAGGATACCGTGCCGGTGGATTGGGGTCATGACCGGGGTGGCGCCTGCGTGCCGGCCAACGGTCGATCAGTAGATCCACGCCATGCGTGGATGAACGCCCGGCGGCATGACTGCGGGGGTCAGAGCCCTCGCGCGGTGCGCAAGGGATCCGACCCCGACCGGATCAGCCCTGCTGGCCGAGCGCGCGCAGCAGGCCGCGGGCCTTGGCGCGGGTCTCGTCCAGTTCCTTGTCCGGGTCCGAATCGACCACGATGCCGGCGCCGGTGCGGAAGCTGACCTGGTGGCCGTCCACTTCGGCGGTGCGGATCAGGATGTTCAGGTCCAGGTCGCCATCGCGGTTAAGCCAGCCGAACGCGCCGGTGTAGGCACCACGCGGCACCTGCTCCAGCTCGCTGATGATCTGCATGCAGCGCACCTTGGGGCAGCCGGTGATGGTGCCGCCCGGGAAGGTCGCGGCGATCACCTCGCCCGGGGTCACATCGGGGCGCAGGTGGCCGCTGACGTTGCTGACGATGTGGTGCACATGCGCGTAGCTCTCCACGGTCATCAGCTCGTCGACCACCACGGTACCGGGCATGCAGATGCGGCCCAGGTCGTTGCGCTCCAGGTCGATCAGCATCACGTGCTCGGCGCGCTCCTTGGGGTGGCCGACCAGCTCCTGGATGCGCGCGGCATCATCGTCCCCCTCGAAGCGCGGACGCGTGCCGGCAATCGGACGGGTCTGCGCGTGGCCGGCATGCACCGACACCAGCCGCTCCGGCGAGGAACTGACCACATGGCGGCCGTGCGCGCTGAACAGGCCGGCGAACGGTGCCGGGTTGGCGCGGCGCAGCTGCGCGTACAGCGCCTGCGGGCTGACCGGCGCGGCAAACTGCGCGCTCCAGCGCCGCGACAGGTTCACCTGGAACACGTCGCCGGCACGCAGGTACTCGATCACCCGGCGCACGCCGTCGGTGAAGCGCTGCGGCGCATCCTCGCCCACCGCCTGCGGCGGCTGCCAGCCCTGCCCGGCCTCGGGCAGCGCGGCCGAGGCCAGTGCCACCAGCGCATCCAGCAACGCCTGCTCGCCGGCCTCGGCGATGACGAAGCTGGCGCCGTTGTGATGGTCATGCAGCACCGCGGCCGGGCAGCGCAGCGCCAGCGCGGTCGGGCGGCCGTCCTCGCGCGCACGCGCCGGCAGCACCGGTTCGATCTGGCTGGCCACTTCGTAATCGAGCATCAACGCCCAGCCGCCGCGGAACGGCAGGCTGCGGCTGCCGTCATGCAGCAGGCGTTCGCGCTGCCAGGCACGGTCCAGCACCTGCAGGAAGCTGCCGGCGTGCACCGCGTCGTGCTGGTCGCGCACCTGGCCATCGGCATCCAGCCGCAGGCAGTCGCCCTGCGTGGCCAGCAGCAGGCTCCAGCGGCCCTGCGCGGTGCCCGAGGCAGTGGATTCCATCAGCAGCGGGAAGCGCGCCGGGTCATGCTGCTGCAGGGCCAGCAGATCGATCGGGTGCGGCAGCGGGTGGATCAGCGGTGCGTGGGTCATGGCGGCCAGTTCGGGGGTTCAGATGCACGGAAGCCGCCTTGCGGCGGCTCCGTAGAACGCGGCGTCGAGCATGGCCCGACGCTACAACTCGGTCAGACGCGCTTGAAGACCAGCGTGCCGTTGGTGCCGCCGAAGCCGAAGCCATTGGACATCACCACGTCGACCTTGGCCTGGCGCGCTTCGTTGGGCACGTAGTCCAGGTCGCAGCCTTCGCCCGGCTGCTGCAGGTTGATGGTCGGCGGGATGACGTTGTCCTGCAGTGCCATCACCGAGAAGATCGCTTCCACGCCGCCGGCAGCACCCAGCAGGTGGCCGGTCATCGACTTGGTGGAGCTGACCATCATCTTGTAGGCGTGGTCGCCGAAGGCGGTCTTCATCGCCATGGTCTCGCCCAGGTCGCCCAGCGGCGTGGAGGTACCGTGCGCGTTGAGGTAGCCCACCTGTTCCGGGCTCACGCCCGCGTCCTTCATAGCCATGGCCATGCAGCGCGCGGCGCCTTCGCCGTTCTCGCTCGGTGCGGTCATGTGGTACGCGTCGGAGCTTGCGCCGAAGCCGGCCAGTTCACAGTAGATCTTCGCGCCACGCGCCTTGGCGTGCTCGTACTCTTCCAGGATCAGGATGCCGGCGCCGTCGCCCAGCACGAAGCCGTCACGGTCCTTGTCCCATGGGCGGGAGGCCTGTTCCGGGGCGTCGTTGCGGGTACTCATGGCCTTCATCGCGCAGAAGCCACCCAGTGCGGTCGGCGACGAGCCACGTTCGGCACCGCCAACCACCATCACGTCGGCGTCGCCGTACTGGATCATGCGCATCGCGGTACCGATCGAATGGTTCGAGGTCGCGCAGGCCGACACCGCCGAGAACGACGGGCCCTTCAGGCCGGTGATGATGCTCAGCTGGCCCGGCAGCATGTTGATGATGGTCTTGGGCACGTAGAAGGGCGAGATCTTCTTGCCCTCGTGGAACTCGATGGTCTGCTCTTCGATACCGAGCAGGCCGCCGATGCCGGCGCCGACGATGGCGCCGATGCGCTCGGCATTGGCGTCGGTGATCTCCAGGCCCGAGTCGTGCAGGGCCATGAACGAGGCACCGAGGCCGTAATGGATGAACGGGTCCATCTTCTTGGCATCCTTGCCGCTGACCCGGAACTTGCCGAACAGTTCATTGTCGGCGGTGATGTCGAATCCCTTGACCTCACCGGCAATCTTGGTGGTGAACCGATCCAGATAGGCATCCGCAACGTTGGTCAGCGGACCGATGCCCGAACGACCGTGGGTGATGCCTTCCCAGCTGCTGGCCAGATCATTGCCCAACGGCGAGACGATACCCAGGCCGGTTACGACGACGCGACGCTTCATTGCTGATTCTCCTGACCCGGCTGATTTCAACGGGCAACTCGGTTTGCTTCGGTGTGATGCTCAAACACACGGGGCCGCAACTGCGGCCCCATGGGGTGCGGTGCGCGGCGAGCGTGGGCCCGCGCGCGCACTGCCGTCTGACATCAGGCCTTGACGTGGGCCTTGATGTAGTCGATGGCGGCCTGCACGGTGCTGATCTTCTCGGCTTCTTCGTCCGGGATCTCGCACTCGAATTCTTCTTCCAGGGCCATCACCAGCTCGACGGTGTCCAGCGAGTCAGCGCCCAGGTCATCGACGAACGATGCGCTGTTGGTGACTTCTTCTTCCTTGACGCCAAGCTGTTCGACGACGATTTTCTTGACGCGTTCTTCGATGGTGCTCATGGGATCTCGCTCCAGATGGAGTTGTGGTTCAAAAGTGGTCGCCATCAAAGGCGATGGCCGTGGGATAGTGTAGTGGAAACCGGCGCGGCCTTGCATTGCAGCAAAAACCTCCGCAGATCAACCACTTGCGGCGCAATCCCTGCGCCCCTTGCTTACGGCATGTACATGCCGCCGTTCACATGGAGGGTTTCGCCGGTGATGTAACCGGCAGCCGGGCTGGCCAGGAAGGCCACCGCATGGGCGATGTCTTCCGGCGACCCCAGGCGTTCGAGGGCGATGTCATTGATCAGCGCGGTGCGCGCTTCTTCCGGCAACGCCTTGGTCATGTCGGTGTCGATGAAGCCAGGTGCGACAACATTGACGGTGACGCCGCGCGAACCGATTTCCTTGGCCAGCGACTTGCTGAAGCCGATGATGCCCGCCTTGGCCGCGGCGTAGTTGGCTTGGCCGGCATTGCCGGTCACGCCCACCACCGATGCGATGTTGATGATGCGGCCCTTGCGCGCCTTCATCATGCCGCGCATCACCGCCTTGCTGGTGCGGAACACGCTGGTCAGGTTGGTGTCGATGATCGACGCCCAGTCCTCGTCCTTCATGCGCATGAGCAGGTTGTCGCGGGTGATGCCGGCATTGTTGACCAGGATCGAGATCGGGCCGAATTCCTTGGCGATGCCATCGAGCACGCTGTCCAGCGCGGCGGCATCGGTGACGTTCAGCGCGCGGCCGTGACCACCGTGGGCGGCCAGGCGTTCGCCGATCGCGGCAGCGCCGGATTCAGTGGTGGCGGTACCGATGACGGTGGCGCCCTGGGCGGCCAGCAGATCGGCGATGGCGGCACCGATGCCACGGCTGGCGCCGGTGACCAGTGCGATTTCACCCTGCAGGGGCTTGCTCATGATGTTTTCCTCAGGCTGGGGCGACCGCCGCACCCGTGCCGCTTGCCGCGGCCACCGGTACGGTCGGCAGGAACAGGGGGGATCAGGCCGACCATGCCTCGCGGGCGGCTTCGAAGTCGCCCGGCGTGGCCAGCGAACGGCCGTCGATGGCCTTGTCGATGCGCTTGACCAGGCCGGTCAGCACCTTGCCCGGGCCGCACTCGGCGATCCGGGTGACGCCACGGGCAGCCAGCGCCTGCACGCACCCGGTCCACTGTACCGGCTGGTACAGCTGCTGGACCAGCGCGGTGCGGATCGCGTCGATGCCGCTGTGCACCTGGGCGTCGACGTTCTGCACCACCGGCAGCTGCGGCGCGTGCCAGGACAGGCCGGCCATCACTTCGGCCAGGCGGTTGGCGGCTTCGCGCATGAGCGGGGTGTGCGAGGGCACGCTGACGGCCAGCTTGACCGCCTTGCGCACGCCCTTCTCGGCCAGCAGCGCCAGCGCACGGTCGACCGCGTCGGCGTCGCCACCGATCACGATCTGGCCCGGCGAATTGAAGTTGGCCGGCACCACCACCTGGCTGCCTGCCGCTTCGGCGCAGACGTCCAGCACCAGCTGGTCTTCAGCGCCGAGCACGGCGGCCATGGCGCCGACACCGGCCGGTGCGGCTTCCTGCATCAGCTGGCCGCGCAGGCGCACCAGGTGCGCACCGTCATGCAGGCTCAGTGCGCCTGCGGCAACCAGGGCGGTGTACTCGCCCAGGCTGTGGCCGGCCAATACCGACGGGCGCGGACCGCCCACGGCGTTCCAGGCGCGCCACACGCCGATGCTCGCGGCCAGCAGGGCCGGCTGGGTGTATTCGGTACGGTTGAGCATTTCCTCCGGGCCGCCCTGGGACAGCGCCCACAGGTCGACGCCGGCACCATCGGATGCCTCGGTGAAGGCTTCACGCACCTGTGGGTGCAGTTCGGCCAGCTCGGCCACCATGCCCACAGACTGCGAGCCCTGGCCGGGGAAGACAAAAGCGAGGGTGGATACGGTCACGCGGTCATCCGCTTGTTGCAATCGAAGCGGGCCATGATAAGGGGGAACATGCCGTGTCGTCTGTACGTGCGCGTATGCACGCGTATGGTGAATGGCCGGGCAAGCGCAACGGGGTCAGATCCCTTTTCCTGCGGAAAAGGGATCTGACCCCTATCAGCCTCAGCAGAACAGCTGCAGGACGTCCAGGTCGCCGTCGGCGAGGAAATCCACGCACAGGCCCACCAGCATCAACACGCCGGCGGTGCTGGCGCCGTGGGCGATGAAGATGGAATGGGCCAGCGCGCGCGCCGAACGGCCCAGCTTCATGCAGACCCGGGCCAGGCTGCGCAGGCGGCCGCTGACCGCATGCACGTGCTCGCGCACCGGCGCCTGAACGTCACCCATCGCCTCGGCCATCATCGCCTGCAGGTGCCCGGGGCGGTCGGCGTAGTACTTGGCCACGCCGTAACCGAACATCAGCCAGTCGCGGGCCTGCGCTTCGGACAGATCCATCACTTCCAGCGGATCTTCCTCGAAATCGATGAAGCCGACCTTCTCGCCATCCCATGTGAGGTTGCGCGGCAACGGCTGGCCGAAATAGGCGCCGCGGGCATGAGCTTCAGCAATGGCCAGCATCGCCGCCATCACCAGCCGATCGCGACCGGCTTCGTCGGCTTCGCGCAGGCAGGTATTGAACGAGCTGCCGTTGTCGCCGATCACCAGCGCGGCATGGCCGGTGCCCAGTACGTCCGGCACGTTCACACCCTGCGCCTGCAGTTCCGCGAGGCGGCGGGCCTCGGTTTCGCGTGCGGCGTCGCCACCGCGGTGCGGCGGCGGGCGCAGCGCATCCAGATGGAAACGGCGCGCAACAAAATTGAGCAGGCCCAGGGCCATTGCCCGGCTTCCCTTGCCGTACTGCTTCAGCCAGGCACGTTGCCCTTCGATGACGATGGGCTCAACCATGACAGGTCCTCCTTAAACGCGTTACGGCCCCGGAGGGGCCGTAACGACAAGACTTCACATTGTCGTAACTTGCACTATCAATAGCGCAGCAGGGCCGAACCCCAGGTGAAGCCGCCGCCGAAGGCCTCCAGCAGCAGCAACTGGCCACGCTCGACCTTGCCCGAACGCACCGCGGCATCCAGCGCCAGCGGCACCGAGCCGGAGGAGGTGTTGCCGTGCTTGTCGACGGTCACCACGACCTGGTCCATCGACATCTCCAGCCGCTTGGCGGTGGCTTCGATGATGCGCAGGTTGGCCTGGTGCGGGATCAGCCAGTCCAGGTCGGACTTGTCCAGGCCGTTGGCGGCCAGGGTCTCGTCCACGACCGAGTCCAGCGCCTTGACGGCGTACTTGAACACGTCGTTGCCCTTCATGTTGATGGTGCCGCCACCGTTGGCGCCGTCCTTGAAGCCGGTCGAAACGCCGACCGGGTTCCACAGCAGTTCCTTCTTGCTGCCATCGGCATGCAGGTGGGTGCTGAGGATGCCGGTGTCTTCGTCGGCCTTGAGCACGACGGCGCCGGCGCCATCGCCGAACAGCACGCAGGTGGTGCGATCGTTCCAGTCGACCATGCGGGTCAGCGTTTCGGTGCCGATCACCAGCACGTGCTTGCAGTCGCCGGAGCGGATGAACTTGTCAGCCACACCCAGCGCGAATACGAAGCCGGAACAGGCTGCGTTGACGTCGAAGGCGGGGCACCCGGCCACACCGAGCTTGGCCTGGATCAGGCACGCGGTGGACGGGAAAATGAGATCAGGGGTGGTCGTGCCGACCACGATCATGTCGAGCTGCGAGGCATCGATGCCTGCGGCTTCAAGCGCGCGCAGGGCGGCGTTGTAGCCAAGGTCGCTGGTGGTTTCGCCTTCGGCCGCGATGTGCCGTTCACGAATACCGGTGCGCGACTGGATCCACTCATCCGAGGTTTCGACCATTTTTTCCAGGTCGGCGTTGGTCAGGACTTTTTCCGGCAAATAGCTACCGGTGCCCGCGATCCTCGAATAGATCCGCTTGCTCATCATGTTTCCTGTTGCGCGGGCCGCCGATCACCGGCACGCCCGGGAAAGAAGGCAAAGGCCGCTGCCCGGAGGCAGCGGCCTTCCCGGCACATCAATCTTCTTCGACGGCCGAGGTCTTGGTCTGGATGACCTTCTTGCCGCGGTAGAAACCGTCGGCAGTGATGTGGTGACGCAGGTGCACTTCGCCGGTGGTCGGGTCGGTCGACAGCTGCTTGGCGCTCAGGGCGTCGTGGGCACGACGCATGCCGCGGCGGGACGGGGTGACACGGGATTTCTGCACAGCCATGGGATTGCTCCAAACTCGGTTCGATTTGCTTCGTCGTATCGTCGCGCAGGACGCCAGCGCCCAGCACACTTTCGCTTTCGCCGCAGCCGCCGACGACAATCCGGCTGCTATTGTTTCTTCAGTGCTGCCAACGCCGCAAACGGGTTGGCCTTCTTCGTTTCTTCTTCGCTCGGTGCCCAGTCCTTGTCGACTGCTTCACCGTCGGGCGACAGCGGCACCACGGGCACCGCCAGCACCAATTCGTCCTCGACCAGATCCAGCGGACGCAGCTGGCCGTCTTCCGGCACCAGCAACGCCTCGTATTCCTCCGGCAGGGACGATTCCTCGTCCTCGTCGCGGATCAGGCCAAGCCTCTGGGTCACCTTCACCGGCAACAGGAATCGCTGCATGCTGCGCTGACAGGTCAGCGGCAGCGCGGTGTCGATGGTCAGTTCCACATAGGATACCCGCAAGACGTCGTCGCGACCGAATTCAAGCGAGTAGACACACTCGCCGTCGGTATCTGCGACCAACCCCTGCAGGCGGGTCAATTCAGCCAGGGAGACCTGACCGTCGAAGCGCCTTCGCGCTACAACCATCCGCCAGGCATCCAGCGTTTCGGGCACGTTCGCGGACATAAGCCGCTGAATACTAAGGATCGCACCGCCCGCTGTCAAATGCCCGCCCTGCAGCACTTGCCGCTGGCGCCGTGGAGGGGCCAGACTGCCGCGCCCTGCCCCGGTATTGTCACATGTCACTGGTCCTGGCCTCCACCTCCCGCTACCGTCGCGAACTGCTGGAACGGCTGGGCCTGCCCTTCGACTGCGCACGCCCGGACGTGGATGAAACCCCTCTGGGCGCCGAGACCCCGCTGGCCCTGGCCACGCGCCTGGCCGCCGCCAAGGCCGCCGACGTGGCCGCCCGCCATCCGGGCGCCTGGGTGATCGGCTCGGACCAGGTGGCCGACCTGAACGGCCAGCCGCTGGGCAAGCCGGGCACGGCCGAGGCGGCCTGTGCGCAGCTGGCGGCAATGTCCGGACAGACGGTGCGTTTTCACACGGCAATCAGTCTCAGGCGGGATGGAGAATCCCTCGCCACCCTGGATCTGACCGAAGTACGCTTCCGCGTGCTGGACCCGCAGGAAATCATCCGCTACGTCGCCGCCGAGCAGCCGCTGGACTGCGCCGGCAGCTTCAAGTGCGAGGGCCTGGGCATCAGCCTGTTCGAGGCAATCGACAACCGCGACCCGACCGCGCTGGTCGGCCTGCCACTGATCGCGCTGTGCGGCCTGCTGCGCAGGGCTGGATTCGCGGTGCCGTGAACGGTGGAGCCGAGCCCTTGCTCGGCCGTTTTTTCGAGGCTGCCCGCCATCTGTAGCAGAAGCAGCCGAGCATCGGCTCGGCTCTACAGGACCAGGGGACCTCAACGAACTTCGAACGGCTGCTCCTGCCACGCCTCCACGCTGCCGTCGCGGCCGTGCAGGCGCAGGCCAAGCCAATGCCGCCCCGGCGCCAGCGTGGTGGTATCCAGCGATGCGTCGAAGCCCACCGCCGGATGTTGCGGATCGGTGCTGTCCGGCCAGGTGTGGCGGATGTCGAACATGCGCCCGTAGCGCGCATCGCCAATCGAATGGCCATCGACCAGCACTTCGATGCGCGCCAACCCCACGCCATCCTTGAATGCCCAGCCCTTGATGGCGAGCGTTCCGGAGACCTTCTCACCGTTGGACGGCGCATCCAGCCAGGCCATTGCCGGCGTCACGCAGGGCCCCTGCGCGCGCTGCACCGGCAGCTGGAACAGCAGGAAGCGCTGGAAACCATGATCGCTGCTGACCACGCGCGGCGCCGGCAACGGCCCCACCTGCTCGCAGATGGCGTGATAGCGCGCCAGCAGATCGCGGTAGCGCTGGTCGCTGGGTGACAGCACCAGCAGCATCGGCGCACTGCGCGGGCCTTCGTGCAGCAGGCCCCACTGTGCCAGCTGTGCGGTCCGCCCATGCTTGTCGTTGAGCGGATGCGGCAACACCTCGATATCACCGTTGCCCAGCTGGAAGCCCAGTTCGGCACCGACCTTGAAGTTGCCCGCCAGCACACGCGTGCCCGGCGGCATCTGCCGCAGTTCGTCGCGCACCGCCACGGCCAGCGGCTGCCAGCCGGCAAAGTTGCGCGGGTAGTACTTGCTGCCAGCCATCTGCTCGCGCAGCGCCGGCGTGGACGCCATCAGGTAGTAGCCGAAAGCCAGTACGGTGCCTGCAGCTGCCAGCCACCAGCCGGTGCGGCGCAGCCAGCGTGGCCAGCCGTTGAGGACCACCGGCACGGCCACCAGCAGCGCCAGGTAGCCCGGCAACGGCCAATGGAAACTGATCCGCTCGACATCGGTGAAGAAGCCCAGCAGGAAGATGCCCAGCGTTGACACCCCGCCCACCAGGCCGAAATAGCGCCATTGCACCCGCACACCACCACCGCTGCGGGTACCCGCCAGGGCGACCTTCCACATCGCGATGCACAGGATCGGCGTCACCAGCATCGGCTGGATCACCAGGAACCACAGCCCTTCCCACTCGAACGTCCACGGGTGGCGCTCGACCACCTGGAACTTCAGGCCGGCATCATGGTTGTCCGCATTCCACGCCAGCAACGGCAGCCAGGCCAGTACACCCACCGCCAGCGCCACCCATACGCGCGGGTCGGCCAGCATGCGGCGGCCCTGCGGCAGCGCCAGCAGCGCAATGAAGCCGACACCGATGACGCCAATGAAACGGTAGTGGCTGAGCGCACCGATCAGCAGGCCCAGCGCCAGCTTCATCGCCGACGACGCATCCACGTTGTGCAGCAGGCGCGCACCGGCGTGCAGGCAGATCACCGCCGCAAGCGCCATCGGCACATCCGGCACGGCCAGCAGGCCCAGCGTGGCCGACAGCGGCATCAGCAGGGTCAGGCTGCCCGCCTGCCACCCTGCGACGTTGCCAAACCAGCGCGTGGCGATGCGCACCACCAGCAACGGCAGCAACGCACCGATGGCCAGGAACGGCAGGCGCAATGCGAGCACGTGATGGCCACCGATTTCCACGCCCAGGCGTGCAAGCCATGCTGTCAACCCCGGCAGGTCGGAATAGGCGGCGGCCAGGTGCTGGCCTTCCTGCCAATAGAACGCCTCATCGACAAACAGCGGCAGGCGTGCAGCCACCACCAGCTTGGCCGCTGTGATCAGCGTCCATAACCAGAGAAATATTGCCCGCGCGCGCTGTTCGCCTTGCATTGCTCTATGGATAATCGAGTGGATTCCAGACCTGAGACGATCATGCCAGCCTCGTCCCCCAATCCCAGCATGCTAACCGATCAACTGCGCCAGGCCCTGCGGGAGGCACAGGATCAGGTGAACGCACTGGTACTGGGCAAGGTGCCGGAAGTCAGGCTGGCCTTTGTCGCCCTGCTTTCCGGCGGCCACCTGCTCATCGAAGATCTGCCCGGGCTGGGCAAGACCACGCTGGCGCATGCATTGGCCAGCAGCCTCGGCCTCAGCTTCCAGCGCGTGCAGTTCACTTCCGACCTGTTGCCGGCGGACGTACTGGGCGTATCGGTGTACGAGGCCGGCAGCCGCCAGTTCCAGTTCCACCCCGGCCCGGTGTTCACCCACGTGCTGCTGGCCGATGAGATCAACCGCGCACCGCCGCGCACGCAGAGTGCGTTGCTGGAGGCGATGGCCGAGCAGCAGGTCACCCTGGATGGACAGACGCATCCACTGCCCGATCCATTCTTCGTGATCGCCACGCAGAACCCGGTCGACCTGTCCGGCACCTTCCCGTTGCCGGATTCGCAGCTCGATCGTTTCCTGCTGCGGCTGGCGATGGGCTACCCGAGCGTGCAGGCCGAGCGCGAGCTGCTGCGTGGCAGCGATCGCCGCGACCTAATCGCCCGCGCGGTGCCGAAGCTGGATGACACCCAGGTGCGTGCGCTGCGTGAAGCCGTTGGCCAGGTACACGCCAGCGACGCGCTGATCGACTACGTGCAGGCACTGTTGACCCGCAGCCGCCAGCATGCCGGCGTACGCGTGGGCCTGTCACCGCGCGCCGGGCTGGCCCTGCTGCGTGCCGCCAGGGCGCATGCACTACTGCTCGGCCGCGGGCATGTGGTGCCCGAAGACGTGCAGACCCTGTTCGTGGCAGTGGCCGGCCATCGCCTGGTGGCGGAGGCCGAATCCAGCTCCGGGCCGGCATTGGCGCGGGCGATCCTGCAGACCGTCGCGGTGGACTGAAGGTGGCCACACGCTGGGCACGCATGCAGCTGCTGGCACGCCCACGCAGGCCCGAAGCCCTGCCGCAGCGACTGGATCGCCATCGCATCTATGTACTGCCGACGCGCTTCGGCCTGTTCGTCGCCACCCTGCTGTCGGCGATGCTGCTGGGCGCATTGAACTACAACAACAACCCGGCCCTGCTGCTGGCACTATTGCTGGCCGCAGCAGCGATCGCCAGCGCCATTGCCGCGCACCTGCAGCTGTCCGGCATACAGATCGATGCAATCTCCGCCGAGCCGGTTCCGGCCGGGCACCCCCTGCGCCTGCGCGTGGACCTGTCGTTGCGCGACCCGCGCGCGCGCCACGGGCTGCACCTGCAGCTGGGCGCAAGCGAGGCGTGGGTCGCACTGCCTGCACACGGTCGCGGCGAAGTGGAGCTGGATGTCCCCAGCGAGCGCCGCGGCTGGCTGGAACTGCCGCGCATCCGCCTGTCCAGCACGCAGCCGCTGGGGCTGGTGCGGGCATGGTCGTGGGTGTGGCCGGAGCAGCCGCTGCTGGTCTATCCACTGGCCGAGGCACTGGCACCACCCCTTCCGGAAAGTGGCAGCGATCCACTGCACACCCGCGCCCATGCCAGTGGCGAAGAGCTGCACCAGCTGCGCCCCTATCGTGCCGGCGACGCCCCGCGCAGCATTGCCTGGAAACACTCGGCACGCCGCGACAGCCTGCTGGTACGCGAATACGAGAAGCCGATCGGCATCGAAGTGGTGCTGGACTGGCGCACGCTGGCGCCGCTGGGCCATGAAGCACGCATCGCGCGGTTGGCACGCTGGGTCGACATGGCCGAGCGCGAAGGCCGGCGCTACACGCTGCTGCTTCCAGCCCATCCCCCGTTCGGGCCCGGCCAGGGCGCCAGCCACCACCACCTGTGCCTGCGCGCACTGGCGCTGATGCCCCATGACTGAGCCTGCCGTCCTGCTCGATCGCAACGCCCGCAGCTGGACCCTGGCCAGCGCAGCGCTGGCGCTGCTGCCACTGCTGCTGCAGCTGCCGCCGGTGCTGGCCGTCGTGATCGCGATCACCGCCGTGCTGACCGCTGCGCTTTCCTGGCGGCGGGTGCTGCCGATACCGGTGCGCCTGCTGCTGGTGCTGGCCATGCTCGCCACCATTGTCTGGCAGATGGGCATGGTGCGGCCGGGGCGTGATACCGGCTGTGCGCTGCTGGCGGCGATGCTGGCCATCAAATCCAGCGAACTGCGCAACCTGCGTGATGCGCGCAGCCTGCTCGGTTTCGCGCTGTTCTCGCCGTTCGCGGCCTTCCTGCTCGACCAGGGCCCGCTGACCACGGGACTGGCTGCGCTGGCCGCGGTTGCCGCACTGCTGGCCCTGCAACGCCTGGCCCAGGACGAGGGCCGCAGCCCACGCCTGCCACTGCACGGTCAACTGCGCGGCGTCGGCCGCCTGCTTGGCATCGGCCTGCCGCTGGCACTGGCCTGCTTCTGGCTGTTCCCGCGCTTGTCCACGCCGTTGTGGGGCGTACCCGAACGAGCGGTGGGTACACCCGGCCTGGCTGACAGCATGGCGCCGGACCAATGGCTGGACCTGATGGCCGACGACACCCCGGCGCTGCGCGTGCAGTTCTTCGGCGCGGTGCCCGAGCCCGCGCAGCGCTATTGGCGCGGCCCGGTGCTGACTTCCTTCGATGGCCACCGCTGGAGCCGCGATCGCGCGACGGCCCGGCGCCCCGCCCCCGTGGTCAAAGCCGCCGCACAGGGATGGGACTACCAGATCGACTACGAACCCACCGACCGTCGCCTGCTGGTGGCCCTGGACCTGCCCAGCCGCGCACCGGAAGGCAGCAGTTTCGATGCGGACATGAGCCTGCGCAGCGACCGCACGCTGTCCGCGCTCAGCCGCTGGCGGTTGCATTCGGCGCCTCCGCAACGGTTCGACACCGATCTGTCGCCCTACCTGCGCCGTGCCGCGCTGCAGCTTCCCCCCGGCTTCAATCCGCGCACCGCCCAGCTGGCACGGCAATGGCGGCAGGAGGCCGGCAACGATGACGAAGCCATCGTCCGCCGAGCGCTGCAGTGGATCACCCGCGACTTCTCCTACACGCTCGATACCCCGGTGGCCGGGCGCGATCCGGTCGACGATTTCCTGTTCAACTACAAGGCCGGCTTCTGCCAGCACTTCAGCTCGGCCTTCGTGGTGCTGATGCGCAACGCCGGCATTCCGGCCCGGGTGGTGACCGGCTTCGCAGGTGGCACCCGCAACCGCATCGGGGACTACTGGGTAGTGCGGCGCATGGACGCCCACGCCTGGGCCGAAGTCTGGCTGCCCCAGCGCGGCTGGGTCCGGGTGGACCCGACTGCGGCCGTGGCACCGGAACGCATCCTGGACACGCTGGACGACCGCTTGCAGGCCGGCACGGACACCCCGCTGCAGCAGCGCTGGCTGCAGCTGGGGCAGATGGGTGACTGGCTGCGCCGTGGCTGGAACGACCTGGTGCTTTCCTTCGACGCACGCCGTCAGCAGCAGCTGCTCAGGCCGTTCGGGCTGGATGATCTCGGGCCGGCGCAGCTGGTGGCCGGCTTCGTGGTCGCCGCACTGCTGGCATTGGCATGGATGGCCTGGCTGCTGGCCCGCGGCGAGCGCGAGCGCGACCCGCTGCTGCGCGCCTGGCACCGGCTGGGGCGGCGCTATGCGCGCCTTGGCCTGGCCCGCGTACCCCACGAGACGGCATGCGACTGGTCACGACGGGTACACGCCGTGCGCCCCGACCCCGCCCTGCTGGCACTCAGCCAGCGTTTCGCCGACGCGCGTTACGCTGGAACTTGCACTGACCTCGCTTCATTATTGCGGGACCTGCGCAGGCATCGCCCGACTTCCGGAGCCTCCCCATGAACACCAAGTTCCTCCTCACCGCTGTGGCCACGCTGGCCCTGTCGGCCTGCGCCACGGCCCCCAAGCCGCTGCAGGGACAGTTCAGCCTGGTCTCCCCGCGCGACTCGGTCGCCACCCAGCAGGTCGGCACGCCGGTCCGATGGGGTGGTCGCATCATCGAGACCAAGCCCGGCCAGGGCGAGACCTGCTTCCAGATGATCTCGCGCCCCCTCAACGCCAGTGGCCGCCCGAACACCACCTCGTCCGACGCCAGCGACGGCCGCTTCATTGCCTGCCGCGCCGGCTTCTACGACCCGGCCGTGTTTGAAGCCGGCCGCGACGTGACCTTCATCGGCAAGATCGACGGCTACCAGAACACCCGCATCGGGGAGTACGACTATCGCCTGCCGAAGCTGTCGGCCGATGTGATCTACCTGTGGCCGGAACAGCGCCAGGTCGATGTGGTGCCCTACCCCTATGGCCCGTGGGGCCCGGGCCCGTATGGCCCGTACTGGGGTGGTTACGGCCGTTGGGGCTGGTGGTGATCGCCACCGGCCATGCGTGATCGAAAAAGGCCGCCTTCGGGCGGCCTTTTTTCATCCACGCATCGCATGGATCCACTGCGGGCAATGGTGGATGCCGGGCGCTCAGCGCCCCGGCGTACCGAAATGCCCCAGCGGCGCACCGGCCAGCAGGTGCATGTGGATGTGGAACACGGTCTGCCCGGCATCCTCGCGGCAGTTCATCACGATGCGGTAGCCGTCCTGCGCGAACCCTTCGCGGCGCGCATATTCGGCGGCAGCCAGGGCAAGCTTCCCGATCAGGTGCGCCTGCGACGGCTGCAGGTCGTCCAGGGTCGGGATGATCTCGTTCTTCGGAATGAACAGTACGTGCACCGGCGCCTGCGGTGCGATGTCCTTGAAGCCCAGCACCTCGTCGTCCTCGTAGACGATGGTGGCCGGGATCTCGCGACGGATGATCTTGCTGAAGAGGGTTTCGTTGCTCATGGTCGGCCTCGGCGGGAGTGTCTTCCGCATTGTAGGCCGGCCGCGCCGGGCGATGCCCGGGTGGCGCTCAATCGCGGAATTCGCTGCGCGTTCCGAACGCGTGCGACAGCGTGCCACGGTCAACGTATTCAAGCTCGCCACCGAGCGGCAGGCCCTGTGCCAGCCGGCTGGGCTGCACCTTGCGCGCGCGCGCCAGCTGCGCCAGGTAGTGCGCGGTGGCTTCGCCTTCGACGGTGGCACTGGTGGCGATGATCAGCTCCTGCACCTCACCTTCGGCCAGACGCTGCTCCAGCTGCTCCAGGCCCAGCTCGCGCGGGCCGATGCCATCGAGCGGCGACAGCCGGCCCTGCAGCACGAAGTAGACACCGCGGAAGCCGGTGGCGTTTTCGATGGCCAGGCGGTCGGCCGGCGATTCGACCACGCACAGCTGGCTGCGCTCGCGGCTGCTGTTGGCACAGGTCGGGCACAGCTCGGTTTCGCTGAAGTCGCGGCACTGCGCGCAGTGGCCGATGCGCTCCACCGCCAGCGCCAGGGCTTCGGCCAGTCGCTGGCCACCTTCGCGCTCGCGCTCGAGCAGGTGGTACGCCATGCGCTGTGCGGTCTTCTGGCCCACGCCAGGCAGCACCCGCAGTGCGTCGATCAATTGTTCAAGCAGGGGTGCGGACACGGCGGCATGCTTTCATGGCGTCGAGCAGGCTCGACAGCTACAGATTCTGTGGCACCCGCTTGCACGGGTGCCACGCTGGCAATCAGAACGGCAGCTTCATGCCCGGCGGCAGCTGCATGCCGGCGGTGGCCGAACCCATCTTCGACTTCGACTCGGCGTCGATCTTGTTCGAAGCGTCGTTGAAGGCGGCGGCGATCAGGTCTTCCAGCATCTCCGGGTCGCTGGTCAGCGACGGATCGATGCGCACCTTGCGGCATTCCTTGGCGCCGGTCAGGGTCACGCTGACCATGCCGCCACCGGCACTGCCGGTCACTTCGATCTTGGCGATTTCTTCCTGGGCCTTCTGCAGGTTTTCCTGCATCTTCTGGGCCTGCTGCATCAGTTGGGCGATGTTTCCGCGCATGGTGTCTTACTCGTCAAAAGAACGGATGGAATCGGAAACAACCCGGGCACCGTGCTGCTGGATCAGCACCTGCACTTCCGGGTCGTCCATGAAAACGGCCTCTGCCACCTGCTGCCGCTCGCCACGCTGGCGGTCGGCCCGCTGATGCAGGGTCTCGGCCGGAACGTGTTCGGTTTCCACGGTCTCGACCACGATCTTCGGCGCCTGGCCGAGGGCCTTCTGCAGCATCTCGCCCAGGGCAGCCAGCGCGCGCTCCGAGCGCAGGTATTCAAATCCGGGCGAAAGGCCCAGTTTCAAGGTCCCGTGCTGGCAGCTGATGAAGGCGGCGTTGGCAGCCAGCTGCCGCGAGGGGCCGCTCAGGCCGCTGTTGGCGACCAGGTCCAGCCAGTCTTCGGCCGTGGCCAGCTCGCTGACACCTTCCTGCGGCGCGGCGGCATGCGCCGGGGCCGGCTTGGCATGTTCGGCCGGCGCAATGGCAATGCCTTCGGCGCGGAACGGGCGCTCGGGCGGCGCAGGCTCGCTGGGAGCCGCGACGGGAGCCGGCGGTTCGTGCCAGGGCGCAGCCATGGCGGCGTCCGGGCCGGACATCTCGGCCGCCAATGCCTCGTCACGCGCCTCGGCTTCGTCAGTGGCCCACGGCGGCAGGTCGTCGCCTGCCTCTGCAGTGACGGCAGGCGCCGGCACCTGTGGCTCAGCCTTCACCGGCGGCGGCGACACGGGCTCTTCCACCGGAACCGGCTCGGGCTCCGGCGTCGGATCTGGTTCCGGTTGCGGGGCCGGTTCGGGTTCGGGCTCGGGTTCAGGTTCGCGCGGCGCGGCCTGCACCGGCGCGGCGGCCTGCGCCGCTACCGCCGGGCTGCCCGAAGCGGCAGCAGCGGCCGGCGTCGCATCGTGGCTACCGGTACCGGCGCCACCACCGGCAGCGTTGCCACCCGGCGTGCCGCCCAACGCACCGTCGACGGCCTTCGGCACCGGCGGTACCGCTGCGGCCGGACGGAACGCCAGCATGCGCAGCACGGCCATTTCAAAGCCCGCGCGCGGGCTGGGTGCCAGCGGCAGGTCGCGGCGGCCATTCAAGGCCATCTGGTACCAGAGCTGCACCACTTCCGGGCGCAGGCGCTCGGCGAATGCGGCGACATCCAGGCCTTCCGCCGCGGCAGCGCCCGGCACCAGCTGCTGCACCTGGATGCGGTGCAGCCCTTCGGCCAGCGCTTCCAGCACACCACTCCAGTCCGGCGAGAACTCTGCCAGCGCGGCTACCACCTGCAGCAGGCGCGGGCCATCGCCGTCGGCCAGCGCATCGAGCATCGCCGCCACCTGGGTGCGGTCCACGGTACCCAGCATGGTGCGCACCACGTCCTCACGCAGCGCGCCGCCGGCATAGGCGATCGCCTGGTCCAGCAGTGACAGGCCATCGCGCAGGCTGCCGTCAGCGGCCTTGGCCAGCTGCACGATGGCGCTTCCATCGGCCTCGATCGCTTCCGCCGCCAGGATGCGGGTCATCTGGCCCTGGATCTGGTCTTCATCCAGGCGCTTGAGGTTGAACTGCAGGCAGCGGCTGAGCACGGTGACCGGCAGCTTCTGCGGATCGGTGGTGGCCAGCAGGAACTTCACGTGCTCCGGCGGTTCTTCCAGCGTCTTCAGCAGCGCGTTGAACGCCGCCTTGGACAGCATGTGCACTTCGTCGATCAGGTAGACCTTGTACTTGCCGCGCGAGGGCATGTACTGCGCGTTCTCGATCACCTCGCGCACATCGTCCACGCCGGTGTTGGACGCGGCGTCGATTTCCAGCAGGTCGATGTAGCGGCCGGCGTCGATGTCCAGGCAGGCCGCGCACTGGCCGCACGGGTCGGCGCTGGTGCCCTGCTCGCAGTTCAGCGACTTGGCGAAGATGCGCGCGATGGTGGTCTTGCCCACGCCGCGGGTGCCGGTGAACAGGAACGCGTGGTGGACCCGGCCGCTGTCCAGCGCGTTGCTGAGCGCACGGACCACGTGTTCCTGGCCCACCAGCTCGGCGAAACGCTTCGGACGCCACTTGCGGGCAAGGACGAGATAGGACATCAGGCCACCGTTTTCCATCGGATGTTCCATTGTGCCATGCCTGTCCAGCCCCCTCGCCAACAATGCCGCTGGATGCGCCCCTGATCAGGGTGCTTGTGTCCGGCCGCGCCGCCCGCTAGAATCTGCGCCCCTGCTGAGGCGTTTGCCGATGGCAGGGATCCGGAGAGGTGTCCGAGTGGTTGAAGGAGCACGCCTGGAAAGTGTGTAAGCGTCTAAACCGCGCTTCGGGGGTTCGAATCCCCCTCTCTCCGCCAGACAAATGAAGAAGCCGCCCTCTGGGCGGCTTTTTTATTTGGCTGGCGGAGAGCATCGGGCGAGAGAAGCCCTGCCGGGGTTCGACGGTTCTGCAGGAGCAGAACCGGACCGCCGAAGGCGGGTCCCGGGGCGCAGCGCGCACCGGGATCGGGTGCATGGATGCACCCGACAATCCCCCTCTCTCCGCCAGATAACTGAAAAAGGCTGCCTTCGGGCAGCCTTTTTCAGTTATCTGGCGGGGGATGCCTGATCGGTTGTACCTCGCAGAAGCCGCTGGCGGGAGATGCGAAGTGCGCTGCGCGCGCTTCACCCCAGACGTTGCTGCGCAACGTTCGGGCCCCTCCCCTTGCCGGCCTCTCCCCGCCCCTGTCGGGGCAGCCCCTCAACAGAGGGGCTTGTTGCTCCAGATCCATCAATGGGTTTCCGCCGTGCGGGGATGCCTGATCGGCTGTACCT